>NZ_JBGUHR010000040.1:0-103601 GCF_045112255.1 Fibrobacter sp. | reverse complement strand
GAATTGGTAGACACGCTAGCTTGAGGTGCTAGTGGGAGCAATCTCATGACAGTTCAAGTCTGTCCGACCGCAGAAAAAGACTCGATGGAAATCGAGTCTTTTTTATTTGCATTGGCGCCCTTTCCCTCTCCCCCATAAAATTCTACATTTGCGACCATGAACCGTTTTGAACTGAAAAAGACGTCAAAGAAATCCAAGGCCCGTCTAGGTGTTTTGCACACCGACCACGGCGACATCCAAACGCCGATTTTTATGCCGGTGGGCACCGAAGCGACCGTAAAGGCCGTAACGCCCGCACAGCTCAAGGAAGACATCAAGGCTCAGATTATCCTCGCAAACACGTACCACTTGTACTTGCGCCCCACAACGCCCAAAATTGCTGCTGCAGGCGGCATCCACAAGTTCATGAGCTGGAATGGCCCTGTGCTCACGGACAGCGGTGGATTCCAGGTGTGGAGTTTGAAGGAACTTCGCAAGATCAAGCCCGAAGGCGTTGAATTCCGAAGCATTCTTGACGGTTCCAAGCACTTTTTTAGTCCGTCAAGCGTAATGAACGCCCAGCGCGAAATCGGCGCGGATATCATCATGGCGCTCGATGAATGTACGCCGTATCCGAGCACGGTCAAGGAAGCGGAACACAGCTTAAACTACACGCTCCGCTGGACCGCCGAAGCAATGGAATGGCTCAAGGAACACCCGCCAATCCACGGTTATGACCAGCAGTTCTTTGGCATCATCCAAGGCGGCATGCACACGCATTTGCGCAAGCAAGCTATCGAACGCATCGCAGAACTCGGCCCCGATGGCTACGCCATGGGCGGACTTTCCGTCGGCGAACCGACCGAAACGATGTACGAGATCGCAGATTTCTGCACGGATTACTTGCCCACAGACCACCCGCGCTATGTGATGGGCGTCGGAACGCCGTGGAACTTGCTGGAATTGATCGGTCGCGGTGTCGATATGTTCGACTGCGTGATGCCCACGCGCAACGCCCGTAACGGTATGCTTTTCACAAGCGAAGGTGTGCTCCGCTACAAGGCTGCCCGCCACGCCGAAGAATACGACAAGCCGGTCGACCCGAATTGCGACTGCTACTGCTGCCGCAACTTCAGCCGAGCCTACTTGCGCCACCTGCACCACGCCGGCGAATCGCTCGGCTACACGCTCGCCAGCATCCACAATCTGCACTTTTACCTGCACCTCATGCAAGAAGCGAAGGACCACCTCGCCGACGACACCTTCGAAGAATGGGCAAAGGCCAAGTGCGAAGTTCTTCAAAGAAACCTTGAATAGTTATTAGCATTTGGAAAAGGTGGGTCTTAGGGAGGGCGCAAGCCCTCCCTTGTCATAGATGCCTTGCGATAAGCAAGGCATCGAACCCAATGGGCAAAGGCTAAGTGCGAAGTGCTACAGCGCGACTTGCAATAAAAAACTGTATAAGGTGATCCCGGCACAAGGCCGGGATGACAGCTTTGGGAGGGCGTGAACCCTCCCTTGTCGTAGATGCCTTGCGATAAGCAAGGCATCGAACCCAATGGACGAAGGCCAAGTGCGAAGTGTTGCAGAGAAATCTTGAGTAAACAAGAGTACAAGAAATAATGGATTCCCTCCCTTCGGTCGAGAATGACTGAATCCGGGGAGGCTGCAAGGAATGGCGATGCCGGAACAGAGTCCGGCATGACAGTTTCGGGAGGGCGCAAGCCCTCCCTTGTTGTATATACAAAAACGCCCCGGACTATTGTCCGGGGCATTTTGATGGTTACTTAAGCGCTCCGCAAAGGAGCGCATCAGTCTTTACTTGATGGAGATACGGGCAGTTTTTGCAGCGCCGTTCATCATCACGCGAACAACGTAGTTGCCATTGCTCAAGTTCTTGAGAGAGAACTGGCTTGCACCGGCATTCACATTTTCGCTGAAGCTTTCAACGACATGGCCCATAAGGTCGAAGACCTGGACACGAGCCTTGCCAGCCTTGTTGAAGTTCACATTCAAAACGTTGCCGTTCATACCGAACTTGATACCGCTAGCAGCGCGAGCAACAGTCTTGATGCCAACCTTCGCTTCGACACACTTGAGGTCGTCCACATAGAGATAGTTGATCTTCGGCTGATAGACAATGCCCTTGTAGCCAACAACTTCCCAAGCCATCTTCTTGATAGCACCCCAGTTGAGGTCCTTCGGGTCATTAGTCCAGTCCGGCTGAACAATGTCTTCGACATTGATAACCAAGGTCTTCCAAACCTGGGAATCATCAAGCTGATATTCGTGGTAAGCATAGTCCGTCACAGAACCATCCTGGACCTTGAATGTATGAGCAGAACCCTTGTAACGGTAGCTAATTGCACCGCACTTGCTCAAGTCAATGCCCTTAGAGGTATCAGCATTTGTATTGAGGCCAAGAGCCACAAACGGAGCTTCGGTATAGGTTCCCTGATCCCAATTGATGTCCTTCAAACCAACGAAGCCCTTAGTGCCATTCGTCTGATCTTCCGTACCCGGGAAAACAACCACATAGCCACCAAGCTGTTGGTCATAGACGTTAGAAATAGAGGACTTTCCACCCGGTTCCTTATCCGTGTAAGCATACCAGGTACCAGTCGTCTTGAGAACTTCGTCAAGATCTTCGACATCGTCGATATCCACAACAGTCTTTGCAACAACCGTAGAAGAAGAACCCGGAACGATTGCGCTAGAAGAAGTCGGAGCAATGACGCTGCTAGAAGAACCAGCAACAACAGAAGAAGAACTCTGGCCAACAGCAGCACTAGAAGAAGACTTCGGCGTATCACTTGCACCACCGCTAATAGCAGTGAAGGAAAGACCGTCGCACATCACGTCATCCACATAGAGGTACGGATACTTGGGCTGGTTCACTTCGTCCGGGACCTTTTCGAGGCCCTTGATTTCCCAAGAAAGGCGAGTGGCGTTTTGCATCTTGATCGGCTTAGAGCGAGAATCGTCCCCCCAAGTTTCCTGCTTCAACATATCCGCCGTAATTTCAACTTCCTTCCAACCTTCAGAAGCATCCTTGTTCACGCGATGATAGTTGTAGTCGGTAACATCGGTCGTTTCGATAGCAAAGTTATGGCTTGCACCCTTGTACTTGTACTTGATGGTCTTGCACTTGGAGAAGTCCGCATAAGCCTTCGGGGAATCCTTTGCCGGTTCCTTCAAGAGCGTGAGGAACATCTTGATGTACGGACCGTAAGAGAGAGAACCCTTACCAATCTTGACATCCTTAAGAGCGGCAACATACTTGGACGTATTCTTGTTATCGCCGCTAACCGGGTAGACAACTTTATAGGTCGTATTGCCGAAGTCGTCTTGGATCTTTTCGTTAGAAATAGAGCTTGCGCCACCGTTTTCCTGGTCTTCGACAGCAGCCCATGCACCACCGAGGTAGCCATAACGGTCGCCATCTTCCATGTCATCGAGAATGGAAGTCGTAGCGCCATTGGCAACGCCCGTGGAGAATCCGCTTTCTTCAGAAGCAGAACCGTTCTGGAGGCCGCAATCCTTATAAGTTGCACCACCGAGCTTGCTCTTTACATACTTACCAGAATTGGTGTAAGTGAAGCCATTTTCGAACACAGCATTAGCAAATGCAGCAGAAGTTTCGTTCATGGCAGAAGCGTTCCAGTTCGTCCAGGACACGCCCTTCTGAGCCATCCATTCTACCCACTTGTTGCTGGAGCCTTCATCCGGCTGGCCGTCACCGTTAGCATTGACGGTACCCCATTCGGTAGCGAACACAGGCACGCCTGCAGCCATAGCCGTTTCTGCAGCCTTGTTATAGCCACCATCACCCATTTGGTGAGTTGCAGCATAGAAGTGGAGCGTACAGCCGTAGTTCTTGTCGGAGATGCCTGCGGAAGCGCAAGCATTCGGCTGGCTGGACCATCCCGGGCTACCCACGAGGATGAGGTTGTCAGAGTACTTACGAATAACCGGAATCACGCGATCAGCATGCTGCTTCACGGCATCCATGCTACCGGTCGGTTCGTTCCAGATTTCGAAAATCACGTTGTTGTACTGGCCATATTCCTTGGCTGCATATTCAAAGAAGCTGACAGCATCATTGGTATAACCTTCGGAACTTTCGATGTGCCAGTCAATAATTACGTAAATATCCTTGTCAATAGCAGCATTCACCACAGACTTGAGCAAAGCCTTCTGAAAGCCTTCGCCACCCGTCGTGTAAGAACGGCCCGAGCTGTTGAACTTTTCGTCAGCGGCACCAAGAGCAAAACGCACAACTTCGATACCCATGTCATCAACCAGGCGGTTGATGCCCTTTTCGGAATAGAAGTCGGTAGAATAGGTGTTGCCCGAGCTCCAGAAAAGGCTCATACCCTTGACCTGAACAGCCTTGTCAGAGTATGTCTTGCAAGTACCGGAAAGTTTGCCACCGTTTGCGACGAGTTCACCGTATGTGCTCACTGGGCCAACACGACTTGCTTTCACCGCCATGGCAGAGGTCACAGCAGCGCACATCATTAATGCGAAGATTTTTTTCATAAACATCCTTTTGAGTTCACCCAATCTCCGCAACCATATAATCCCAACCGAAAGATAAATATTATGGGGGAAAATAGATGTAATTTATTTGGAAACATTGATTTCCATTCAAAAAAGGCAATTTGGGATAGAAAATTTTACAGAAAAAACTTTTGGTCATTAGTCAATGGTCTATTGTCACCAAAAGAGCTATTTCAACCAAAGACTAACGACCAGCCACCAGAGACCAATAACTAGTTCTTTGCAAACTTCATGGTCCGCAAGCCTAGAGGAGTCTTGAAGCGTACGATGTAGACGCCGGCACGGAGCGCACTCAAGTCCACAACTCGGGCGTCACCTACGTTCTTAAGGCCAGCAATATTGACGCGGCGGCCGTCGATACCGACAATATCCAAACGGGAGACGTCGGAAGTTCCGATGACAAGGTGTGCAGAACGGGAATCGTAGAAAATCTCACGAGACACCGCCGGCATGACATTTGCAAACCCAGTCGTTTGAGAAGAACTCGAGCTTTCGACCTTTTCGCCGCTGGAACTAGACTTCGGCGTTTCCGAAGAGCTAGAGGATTCCGGATCGGGGTCCGGAATGACGCTAGAAGAACTTTCACTGGACCCTTCGCTCGATGAGCTCAGGATGACGGAAGAAGACGAAGAACTCTGGGTGACGGAAGAGGAAGAATACTCCATCACTTCGCCGTTACCGCCCTTGTAAGCCATAAGCGCGTCTTTGAGCGCCTGGTTCACGTCAGAGGAGGCGTCATCGACAGAATTGTCAAACGTCCACTTGAAATCGCCACCCTGCAAGCGGCCAGCATAAGCACGAACGTTCGCCACAGCCTGTTCCGGAGAATCCGCCGTGTAGCTGTACATGATGGACTTGTCCGTATCGAAGTTGTTGTAGGTGTTTTCGCCCGAATAAGACTTAACACTGGACGGCACCTGATCATCGCGCGAAGTCACCACGTAGGCATCGAAATCGGCCTTGGAATCAATATTGCCAATGGCGGTTTCCTTGCCCTTCAAAATGTACTTGCTTGCACCATACGGAATGAACGTGTAAGTTCCTTCCATATAATTGTTGTAAGCCTTGATCGTACCGCCCGCTTCCTTGCTGAACGTGCCGTTGTTCGTCGCATCACGCTTGGTACCGCCCGCATAGACGTCAGAACCTTGCAAGGACGTCATCATCGGATACTTACAGTTGCGGAAGTAGTTTGCTTCCATGAACACGGACGAACCGAGCGTAGAACCCGCACCGTACTTGGCATTGCCATCGTAATAGTTGTTGTACACATGGGCGCTGTAGTAACGCACTCGCGGATGGCGGCTATCGGAATGGTCGTACCAGTTGTGGTGATACGTGATGTAGTAACCTTCGCTCTTACCTTCCTTGAGGCCTAGCAAGTTCGACTTGCCATTATCCCAGAAGTGATTGTAGCTAAACGTAATGTAGGTGGACATTTTGCAGTCCAACGCACCATCGCCCTTGACCTGGTCCTTGTCGCTACCGGCATGGCCGTAGAAAAAATCATTGTTGTGGACCCAGACGTACTGGTTATTCTGCTGCAAGCCAATGTTGTCGCCTTCATCGGAATCGACGTTCATGATACCCAAGTTACGAATTTCCACATTCTGCGCATTCTTGACGCGGATGCCCCAGCCGTTTACGGTTGCATCGTTACCGATACCTTCCACAGTCACATAAGAATTTTCGGAACTGCCAAGGTCAATCATCATGTCGCCCTGCACGAGCGAATCGGAATCCGTCACATTGCCAATGAAGCGCAAGTCGAGCGGAGTCGTCTCGAAGCCCTTCTTGTAGCAATTCAAGATGCCCTGGAAGCTCTTGCAAGTCTGTTTTGTACCCTTGGATTTGACAGTCACGTCCATCGTCACCGAATTCTTGGTACTCTCGTTAATATAAAGTACGGCGGCGCCGTCCTTGAGCGTACCGTCAGCCTTGTAGGCACCCGGCACTCGTCCATTGCTGAACGCAAAACCGGCTCGGTCATGAGATTTGACCGTCAGCGATTTTGAAGTCGTCGAAGCGGTCTCTTTGCCGCCTTTTACAGACGCGACCTTGAGCGTGTAGCTCCCCGCCTTGAGGCCGACCACGTCCACACGGTACTTGGTACCGTACTTGCGGATGAGCGGAGCATCCACCTTGACGTTACTTGCGCCAGCGCCTGAATAATAGACGTTGTAGCTATCGGAACCATCAGATGCCCATTCGGCATAGGCCGATTCCAAAGCACCTGAGGCTGTCTGAAGAGAAACTTGCGCATTGGCCACAACAAAAAGGCCGGCACACGCGAAAACAGAAACGACGTGTTTCATAAAACATCCCACCACAAAAACGGGCTAACAAATAGCCCCACACCAAATACTAATATACAGCAATTGTCAATTTTTCGCAACATATTTTTTCGTTGCATTGAAAAATCTGATAAAAGACGCATTTTGTCGTTTTCACGAAAGGTGAATTTTATTTTGCGTGAAATTTTCAAATAAAATTTTATATTGTGGTCGCTAGGTGTGGATGGGATACCTTTGAGGATGATTATGTTAAAAAAGACTTTTTTAGCAGGGCTTGCAATATTTGGGCTTGCTTTTACAGATAGCTATGCAGGCCTAAGCGATGACGATTACATCGAAGCCGCATGGATGACGACCCGTTTCTATGGTGCCCAGCGTTCTGGTCAGGGGCCGAACTGGATCCTCGACGGGACAAATAATCCCACCAGCTTTACAAACGAAAAATACAACGGTAAAGACGTAAGCGGCGGTTGGTTCGACTGCGGTGACCACGTGATGTACGGCCAGTCCCAGGGTTACTCCTCTTACGTTTTGGCACTCGCATTTGCTGAATTTACCACAGGTTTTTACGACCTCTACACCGGTGACTACACCGACTACAAATCAAGCAAGGATTATACACGCAAGGGCGGCAAGCCAAACGACGTGCGTGACCTTCTCGAAGAACTTCGCTACGAAGCCGATTTCTGGGTCAAGGCCGCCATTGACGAAAATAACTTCGTGACCGTAAAAGGTAACGGCAACCAGGACCACAACAAGTGGGTGACCGCAGGTGCCATGACAAAGCTCGGTACGGGTGACGGTGGCGAACCGCGCGAAATTACGGGTAACGCAAACGATGCTTATACACCGGGCATGGCCGCAGCAATGCTTGCCGTGATGGCTCGTATCGACCCCGATGAATCGGCTCGCGAAAAATACCTGAAGGCAGCAAAGACTGCATTTGCCTACGCCAAGAAGCACAAGGGCGTCACAAATTCCCAGGGATTCTACGAAAGCAGCTGGTGGAATGGAATCTGGGAAGACGGTCCGTTCCTTGCGGCAACAGAGCTTTACCGTACCACCAAGGATGAATCTTACAAGACCGAAGCCAAGAATTTCTACGACAAGATCGACTTTGACAAAAATAGCTACTCTCGCTTTAGCTATTCTGATGCAAGTCCGCTCTCTAACATTATGGGCGAATACACTTTCAATTTCCACCCGCCTGCAGACTTTTCAGGAGCGGTTGGCTACCTCGACAGAATGTACCTGGAACAAAGAGACAGCAAGGGTATTTACAATAAAGAAACGGGTGGCCCAGGCAAGTTCTCTACACGCACACCATCTGGCGGCGCATTCCTTTACGCCCTCTATTCCAAATTTTCAGGGGACAATTCTTACGACGAAGCCATCGAAAAGAACATCGCATACCTTCTCGGCGACAACAGCAACAAGAAGTCATACGTTGTCGGTTTCGATCGCAACGGAGCTAAGGCGCCGAACAGGCCGCACCATCGCGGTTACTATGGCAACGAAGATCCTGGTCGCGACGTCAACGGAGCCGGTTCTCCTCCAGAAAAGAACAAGCTTTTGGGCGGCATGATTGCTGGCGACTTCACGAGTGGCAGCCACAATGGTTCTACCGCAGACTGGCAGGTGAACGAAGTTTGCGTAGACCTGAACGCACCGCTCGTCGGCGCTCTCGGCTACATCTTGAGCAAGCGCGCCCCGGTCAAAAAAGTCGGAAGCGATATTGAAGTTCCGGAAGAAAAGCCAGACTCCTCTGGAAAAGAAAGCATCATTGGCGGACGCATGCTGAACTCAATTGCCTTCAACATCATTCGCAATTCGTCGTCGTTCACAATCAGCAGTGCAAATAGCACCCCGTTCAAAGTTCAAATTTTCAGCTTGAGCGGCAAGCTTGAACAGGAGTTCACAAGCAAAGGAGCAAGCCTGAATGTGAGCCTCAGAAATAAAGGCATGCAGATTATCAAGGTTATGTCCAAGAATGCAACAAAGACATTCAAGGTGAATAATTTTTAGTAGGATGTAGACAGTAGGAAGTAGACAGAATTTTAGAGTGCGCAGCACTCGAAGCAATTTGATCGAACTTAGAAGCCCGTGCAAGATGCGCGGGCTTTTTTGCGTTATTGCTTAATACGTTCAATCGCTTCTTTGAAAATCGCGGGATCTTGCAACAAGCTCATCACGACCCAGCCGTCTTCATCAAAGTCAAAGAAGAAGCCCGGCTGCACAAGCACATGCTTTTCGCGAAGCAAGCGGAGCGTGAGTTCTTCATCGTCTTCACCGAGACGCACTACAGCATACCAACCGCCAAGAACTTCGGGGCAATACTTGGACGGGAACGCTTCGCGAAGCGTCTGCCAATTCTGCTGCAATCGTTCGAGGACTTTAGATTCGTAAGCTGCGGAATGTTTGAGCAGGGATGCGCCGAGAGCCTGCGCAGGCGCGGAAACGCTCAAGTAGGCGTCTTCGACGAATTCAAGAGCCGCGCGAATTTCTTCGAAATTTTCGCGCGGGGCGTAGAACGCCATCCAGCCGAGCTTTAGCTGCGGCGAGCCCACGGCCTTGCTGAGACCGTTCAGCCAGAAAATCGGGCACTTCGGTCCATCTTTGGGAAGGTTGATAAAGTCTCCCCCGCCAGCATCCCAGAGCGTATTTTCACTCTCGTCTCTCGTCTCTCGTCTCTCGTCTAAAACATACTTCCAAGTGCGCGAGACTTTATCTGTGAACGTGTAATCGCCAAAGACTTCATCGACGACGAGAATCATGTTGTTCTCTTCGCAAAAGCGAACCGCCTCGTTCCATTCTTCACGTGAAATGCAATGACCTGTCGGGTTATGCGGCGAAACAAGCAACAAGATTTTTGCACGTTCCGGTGCTGCCAAGAGGCTGTCGGAATCTAAGACTAAACGGAAAGTAGATGTATTTGCTTTAGATTGCTTCGCACTTTGTGCTCGCAATGACGTACTAGGCGAGCGTTGCGACAGACTGCTTGCAGGCTGGCATAACTGAGCCGACGAGTCATGCGCTCTGCGCAATGACGTACCAGGCGAGTGTTGCGCCAGACTGCTCGCGGCATTCTCACGTTTCAACTTCAAAAAATACGGAGCGCATTCCAAATGTTCCAACTGCGCAAGCGTATCCAAAAGCGGATAGCCGGGCATCGGCGTCAAAATCACGTCGCCCGGATCGCAGAAAGTCTTAAACAAGACGGAATAAGCTTCGCTCGTACTTGCGGTAAGAATTATCTGCCCAGCCGTAAAAGCGCCACCGCGTTCACGGTAATACTCCACCACCGCCTCGCGAGCCAATTTCCAGCCCGCCGCATCTGGATTCCAGTTGCCAAAATCTTTACGGCCTTCATCGACCGCAATATCCAAATCCACCGGCAAGCCAGCCTTCACGGGGCTGCTCACCGTCATGTCGATCAACGGGAGCGCATCCGAGTTCGCGCACTCCGCAAACACATCCGCTTTTGCGCGTTCCAGTTCAGCAAAGAACGGCGACGGAGAAAGATCTTTAGGAAGTCGAGAAGAAAGCATGATAGCACAAATTTAGCAAATACAAATGGCGCTCAATATTCGAACTTCCTAATTCACAAATTTTAGTCCTTGAGGCAACGGACGGAATATCGACCTTTGTCCATCTTGCCTAAAATGCCATCATTTCTAGAATTTCCGTCATTAGAAAATAAAGTCGCATCGCCCGAATCAAAGCCCATCAACAGCATATTGAAACGACATGGTGCATTTTTACGCGACACAATGAACCAGGCTCCAACATTCAAATAATAGAAGCCAAGGATATCATCACCATACCTGCCTGCCGCTAGAGCCGAAAAACCGAACACATCAAAACCATTTCCACTCACCCCTTCATCATAATCTTGCCATCCCGTCTTGGACTTCAAAAAATAGCCAGCATTATGCCATAAAGACTTTTTTTCTTCATCTTGCACGCCACCAACATTTTTCAAAAGCGTTTCGACCTCGCTCACCTGTGGCAAATGCCAACCTGGAGGGCAAGCTTCTTCCGCCTCATCCCATGAATAGAGACGACCATACTCTTTACAATTGGCGGAATCATTTTCATAGCAAGCTGCATCCCCCTGTTTATATTTCAGGTTTTCAGCCGTCCACCATTGGTCACCAATTTTAACAGTCTTGTACTTTACGCTGTCTCGACTATCCTCAAAAAAATCCTCAACAATTTTTGGGGGCGAAACTTTTTCCAACATTTTTTCAGCGGATTTTCTATCTCTTATTTTACCAAAGGCTGTAATCTTATCTTCTATTTTGAAGATAAATTCCATAGCCTCTTCAGAGGACATTTTTCTCTTTTGATCTTGAATAGAAAATTTATACGTCATTAAAAGGAACACAGCAACAGATGCAAGTATTATCCAAATGCGTTGCATACCTATTTAATTCCTATAATAACGTTATACTATTTCTTGCGCTTTTTCAAGAAGCTTGCGAGGGCAAGTGCGAGAACAATGCCCGCGGGGAGAACAACAGCGATTGTCAAGAGAATGAGCTTTTGAGCATCGCTCAAGCCCTTGAGGGATTGCTTGAAGTTTTTGAGTTTAGCGCGCAGGCCCGGCTTTGCAACCTTGCCATTCTCGCCATCCACGAGAGTTCCATCAGCATCATCCGCATTCGCCAAGTCTTCGGAACCGGCGAAAGCCTTGAAACCGGGAATCAGGGCGAACAACTTAGACGCCGAATCCTTGACGGGTCCGACAAAACAGCTGACATAGGAGCGCACCTTGCCATAGACTTTTTTGAAAGGGCGTTTCAGTTGTTCTAACATAATTTTCTCCTTTATTCCCTCGACAAGAAGGCGATGCCGCAACAAGTGCGGCATGACATTTCAATAGTGCGCAACGTTAAGCTTTCTTATACAGCAGGTTCACGCCGCCGAAGAGAGCGCGCATGTTAGCCTTGAGCGTATCGCTCGAAACACCGCGACCTTCAACTTCTTCGCCGTTTGCCTTCAAGACAATGCGGCTTAAGCCACGACCTGCCCACAACGTATCCTTTTCAGGAACGACGAGCTGGCGGTACTTCACGAGTTCGACCGGCATGCCGATTTCACGCATGAGCATCAGGGCTGCCTCGATCGGGCCTTCTGCCGTCACGGACTTCACAAGCGCTTCGCCATCCTTCTTGAAGTGGAAAATGAAGCGGTTTTCGTCCGGGATAACTTCGATGTTGTTGAACACCAAGCGACCGTTCACGTTGACGAAATGTTCGCGGAACACATCGAGCACGCGTTCGGCACTGAGTTCGCCTTCCTTTTCACTGCAAGCCTTCAAAATCGGCTGCAACTTGGAAGCTTCCTGCAAGGTCATCTTGTAGCCGAACTTCGTGATGATTTCGTACACGGCAGTACGGCCGCTCTGGCTCGTGAAGCTGAGCGAATCGTTCTGGTTACGGCCAATGATCGAGTAGTCAATCGGACGGTAAGCGCCCTTCTTCATGTCCTTCGTCTTGGAAGCACCATCCTGATGGATGCCGCTGCGGTGGACGATAGCTTCAGTACCGATCAACGGAGCGCGGATGTATATAGGCACACCGCTCCAGTGGCTCACGAGAATTGCGGTTTCGTAAATGCGTTCGAGATGCAGTCCCGTATCGACGCCGGAGTTATGCAGGCCAATTGCGACTTCGTAGAAGTTCGTGTTGCCGCAGCGTTCACCGAGGCCGTTCAAAGCGACTTCGAGCTGCGTTGCTCCGACGAAGAAGCTTTCGACGGTAGCAGCCGTTGCCATGCCAAGGTCATTGTGGCAGTGGACAGAAATCGTGATATTCTTGGGCAAAGCTTCGTAGACCTGCTTAACCTGATCGACGTAGAGCTTCGGCCGGTAGCGTTCCACCGTGTTCGGCAAGTTAATCGTCGTTGCACCGGCTTCGACAACAGCCTTCAGAACGTCAATCACAAAATCCATGTTTTCGAGGCAGTCGCCAAAATGTTCGGCACTGAATTCCACATCGCCCTTGTCACCGACGAGCGACTTTGCAAACTTCACGCACTTCACAGCCTTTTCCTTGACCTGTTCGGGCGTCATGTGCAGCACGTTTTCCATGGACAAGGGGCTTGTCGCGAGGAACGTATGGATGCGCGGATGCGGAGCGTACTGGACAGCTTCCCAGCAGCGCTGGATATCGCTTTCAATGCAGCGAGCGAGGCCAGAAACCACGACGTTCTTTGCAGTTTCGTCGCCTTCTTCCGCCATCTGCGCGGTGAGCTTTGCAAGTTCCATGACCGATTCAAAATCCATTTCGCTAGACGCAGGGAAACCGACTTCGGCACCTTGCACACCGAGCTTCAAGAGCAACAGATAAACATCTTTTTTCTGGGCGTTGTTCCAGGGCTTCGGAAGAGCCTGGTTACCATCACGCAGTGTTACGTCATAGAAGAATGGTTTTCTCGTTTCAGTCATTTTTATCTCCTTGCCGGCTTCAAGACCGCAAAGTTCCTTTAATTTTTCAATTCAAAAATAGAATTTCGCCATAAAAAAGAACCCGCTTCGTTCTCGAAGCGGGCGCTTTGGGGTTGAAATTCGTTTGAAAATCTTTGAAAAATCCCTAAAACCTCGCTTCGGTAGCGATGCTAAGTAGAAGTAGAAGGTTCAAGGTTTTTCTCATGTGCATGAATATACAAAGTTTTGAAAGGAATGGCAAGGGGCGAACTAATTCAAGCATTTCTATTTGTTCGCGTATCCGCCCTTTTCTTTCATCCGGACAACGATACTCAACGGGTAATGTACCTTGTCACCGATGCCAAGGACCGATGCTCCGTTACCATTTTTAATTCCGAGCGTTATTTTGTCAGAATCTTTCTTGACGCGTAGGACGAATTCACCCGACTTGACATCGTCATCGTTTGCAGCAACGGGAACGTCCACCGTGCCGTAGCCCACCACGAGAACCGTGACGATATCGCCATAGTCGAAAGTCTTCAGGAACGACTTTGCCGACATGTCAAAATTTAGGTTTCCATCCTTCGTAACCGAGCCAGCATCCGGAACGGTCGTCGTAAGAGTTGTCACTTTCTTCTTCAGCCATTCGCTCCATGTGACCTTGTAGTTCGATTTTCTGTTCTCCTGGATATACATATACAGCAGTTGAACCTTTTCGGCAATGTCATCGAAAAGCGGAGACTTGTAGTGGTCCGATTTTTCCGTATAGAGGAGGTAGTTGCCACCCGCTTTCGCCTGGCGTATAACAATATCCCTCATCGACACGTCAGGATTCTTCATCATATCGTAAATTACCATGAAGATCGCCGTACGCCCCTTGCCCGCCTGGCAATGGAAATGGAGCCAGACCTTGTCCATATCCAGTCCCTTCACAAATTCGATGAACTCGTCTATCATTTCCGGTTCTTGCCAGTGATTGTTGAGGGCGACAAACCTCTTGTATTCGAAACCTTCACTTTCGACAAGCTCACGTTCCATCATGATGCTTTTAACCTTCAGCGTCATCGCCTCACCGGGCGACTCGCCATCCTTTTCGTTGAAGGTCTGCTTGGTTCCGACCATTTTGCCAAAGCGCTCCTGCTCGTCGGCCTCGACCTCTTCCAGCGTCAAACCCTGGTTACCCCAGTTGTGCTGTTCGAAATACGAAATCGCGATTCCGTTCACAAGCGCGTGACTTTCGCTTCGGCAATCGATGACATACACCTTTTTTTTGCCAGCAAGAACCCTTATCGAGTCAGCCAGGTCCCTAAACTGCTGTTCCGAGAACTGAGCGCTTCCGGAAATATTCAGGGTTGCAAGGCCCTCTTCGGAAGGAGCATACGCCGGATCCAAATCATACTTTTCGTCTACGGCCTTGAGCTCGTACGTCCCCGCCGTCAGGTACCTCTGGTTGTCAAGCGGCTCCTGCCACTCGTTCACGTTGTCGCGGTCAATCCTGTAAAACGGATGAAACTCGGCAACATCACCTCCATTGTTCTTGGATTTTTCAGCAGAAGTACTGGAAGAATCATCGCTGCACGCGGCAAACAGCGCAAACGACATGAATAAAGTAAGTAGTTGCTTTTTCATTAGGCAGCCTCCTTCATTTTTTCGGTTACTTTACTACCACGGGGAGTTCTGTCCACAGGGATATGTTCCTTGCCGTGGTCACGCCTATCACGTAACAATTCAATAATAGCCTGGTTGTCAATCGGGGCTTCTGCCTCGGGGTAAACCGGAGTCTTGTCAATGAACACGCCATTTTCTATGGTCGCATTGTAATTCGAAACGATCACCCTATAAATAGGTTTCTTGCCGTGAATATCGACCACCGTTCCGTCATCCAGCGTTATGCTTACAACTTCAATATCAGGCTTTTCCTCCGTCCCGATATCACGATATTCAAACGTCAGGCCCGTCACTTGGTCACCCATATCGGACGATTTCCACCCGTTGACAATCTGCTGGGCGAGTTCTTCGCCAGTAAGGTCATACAACAACCAGGTATTGTTGAAGGGAGCGACCGCATAAATATCACCAACAGTCATGTTGAGCTTTCCGCCTTCGGGAACCTTGAAGTCAGCGCGAACGCCCTTCATATTGAAGAAAGCCGCCGAAACGTCTTCGTCTTTTATTTCCCTGAAGTATTCAAGCATCATACCGGTTATAAAGTTTCCGCCCGACGCCGTATGCCCACCAACAGTATCTTTTTTTCCAAAAGAGGCGTCAATGTAACCCAGATACTCTTCCATTTCGTCACTAATGGCAGCCCACGCTGTATGGGAGAGTTTCAACACCTGCTCATTGAAGTTTCCGGCATTTTCCGGAGTGTCATAGAGAGACTTCGCATCTTCGGTAATCGGAGTGTACATCAAGTCTTCTACAGTCACCTTGCCTTCACTATCGATTATGATGGTCGCGTTCGCGTAACCCTGAGCGTAGTAATTGCACTGAATGTAGGGAATACCGTTATCTGCAACACCGTAGATGCCATCATGACGATGGCCACCAGTAACGAGATCCACATCTTTTGAAGAAAGTCCATTCGCGACGTCGGTAGGGCGCTCATGGGCAACGACAATCGTGACATCGGGCTTTTCCGCTTCCTTGATTTCCCTAACGCGTTTCGAAAAGGTGTCCAGGTCGGCCTTTATTTCGTAGGGTTCGACCATTTTGCGCATAATTTCGTCCGAGTAATCGGGAATATACCCAATCAACGCGATGCGATAGCCCGCCTTTTTAACAACAACGTAATCCTTGGTAAAGCCGACCCTCTTGTGCGTATCGGAATAATAGAGGTTTGCCGCCAGCACTGGAATTTCGGGGTCTCCCGAAAAATCGCCGATTTCGTAAGCAGGGATCGTTCCGTCCTTGTCCGTTGCGTATTCTTGAATACCCCAATCAAACTCATGGTTGCCAAGCGAAACGGCATCGTAATCCATCAAGTCCATCGCCGCACGCATCACAGAACCCTTCGTAAGGTTGGATACCGGAGCGCCCTGGTAGATATCGCCTCCATCAAGGAGAAGAACATCGTCGTATTCACCGGAAGCCCTTGCTTTATCGAAAATCTTTGCCAGATAGGCAAGCCTGTACTGGAAGGCGTCCTCTTTACCTCCAGTCGCATCCATGATGTAGCCATGGATGTCGCTCGTTTCGAAAACCTTAATCCGAGCACCCGTTTTCTTTGAGTTATCGCTGCCGGAGCTGTTGGAATCATCGGAGCAGGCAAGCAAGGTAAACGCAGATACAACGCACACTAAGAAGAACTTTGCTCTAGTCATAATGAACCTCTAGAAACGATAAAAGTCACCTCTGCAAAGCAGCGGAAACACCGCATTGTACAATAAATATAACGAAAATAATAAGAAAATAATAAGAAAAATTTCAATTTAATACTAATTTTTTTTGGGGGCTTCGTTAGCCCACGAAAAATGCATTTTCACTGCTTTTTTGCGATTTTTTGCCCGTTTTGGGCATTTTGGGCAGTTTTGGTTTTGCAGCGTTATTGCAACTATACGACTTGTCTGAACCATGCCTATATTTTTATTTTATTCACTATGATACGTAAACTATTCCTTTTTTCGGCCATTTTGGGCCTTCTCGCCGCCTGCGACGACGGAAACACATCTGACCCCGGGTTGACACCCGAACAGCAGCAGAGGTCGGACGATCTGGACGCCATCTCGTCCACACTGAAAAATTTGAAGTTCTGCTTCTATGCCGAAAACGCAGGCGAACAGGACTGCCCCGTCAATGACGACCTGTTCTACCTGCAAAACTGGGAAGGCAGGCACCGCGACTACACCATTCCGGTAAGCAACATCACGACAGACTTGTATTTCTCAGCCAATTTCAAGGCAGAATCTTCATGCGATTTGTCCAATATGGAATTTACCCTAGACGGAAAGAGTGTCGTGCCCACCCTGGCAAAAGACATCTACGACAGGCCTTTTCTAGCGTTCAAGGCCCCCGAGAACTTCTACACCGAAGAGCACAAGCTGCACGTCCAAATGGATTCCACGATGTGCGAGGACATCTCGGTCACGTTCAACTTCATTCCGTCAGACCGCAAACCCAATGCCATTGCCGGAAGACCCATCTTCCAGACCAGTCGCGAAAAATGCAACGACGTGTTCTTTGAAGACATGTACGCGAGCATATACCAGCTCGGCTCTCACGCCATCTACGCCGACACTGTACGCTCCCAGTGCTTTTTGGACAAGAACGGCGACACCCTGATGCTAGACGTCCTCTTCGACACCTACGGCATTACAAGCCTGAGCGGACCTTCCCGCGCCCAAGCCTACCTGAAGGGGGATGCACTGACCAAGTTTATCGGCGAAGACACTTCGGCCACGCTCACTTGCGCCCTTGTTTACCAGAGCTGGATTGAACCCGGCGAACCGCTTAGCCTAGACTACAACGACAAGGAAGTCCATTTTGCAAAATGCGCCCCGCACCCCGTGAAGAACATCATCGTAGACGATTCCCTGCGCATCACCACGAGCACATACAACGTGCGCAAGGTGTATGGAAAGGTATGGAACAAGGGTGTAGTAAACCGCTTCGCTGTCAACTACGAAAAGCTGGGACTGAGCTATGAACCCAACGACCCCGACTGCGATGCATACACTGTCGGATGCGATCTTGGAAGCCACCCAATCTATTCCGTTGGACCCAAGTACATCTGCGAAAACGACTGCCTGTCTGATTACGACTCCATACAGGTTGTCGTACAACATATGGCTTTCCAGGGATATTCATCATTTGGAGAATACATGGCAACCATCTACCTGCCGCGCGTATCGCTCCCTGCAGATTCGGCGACGTTCGATTCCACATTCGCTGCAATGACCGATGCAACAGGCGACATTCTCCCAGACTACAGGCTGTTCGGCGCCAAGCGCGTTTCGGGCAAATAGATATTTTAAAAAGCCCATTCTTTGAGGTACCCCCAAAATTCATCCTGATTTTTTATATTCAATCTGTTATATGCAAATAACTAAAATAACGATACCTCAAGCAGTTGAGTTTTTTAAAAAGAATGATTTGTGGGCAAAAATCGCATTTACCATAGCCTTTCTTTCATATTTGTCTTTGTGTCACTCCTGTTTTAATCCGATTGCAGGGGATACTTATCCTATTTATGAAAATAATTATCCGGGGGATGTTTTTGGCTTTCGGGCGAAAAATAAAGGAGCTAAGCAATGCGAATTGGGTGGCAAGAAAATTTTCCTAGAACGGGAGAATCAGAACGAATCCTTTTGGTATGACTTTTTTGTTGATTCTGGGGATCTTTATGTTTGGCATCTCCAGTATCAGGACGATGATGGTTCTAGAAAAAACATTTTGACTTACAGGTTTGCGCCTCATGGAGGTATTGGGGCTGTTGTTCAGGGAACGGGTATCGGTATTAATGATGGGCAAGATTCTATCGTAATTATTTATGATGCAGAACCATTAGATGGCTTTACAATAGAGCCAAGCCCGTTCAGTGATAAAATTGTAATTCAGAAAAGTGCTCCGAGCGACGTTAAGAAAAGAGGTCCGGGCAAGGAAGTCATTTCAGCTCATTGCGCTATGGAGTGGTTCAATTGATTAAGAAACTGATAGACAAGCTCTTTACCTTGACTGCGTTTATTTCTGCGGTGTGCTTGGCAGTTCATTATACACCGGCAGCCTTGATAAAAGGGACCTACAACTTTTGGTCAGACAACGTTGTATTTTTGCTATTCCCTTTAGTGATGTTGGTTTCGGCTGTTTTGTTATTGCTTGATTTGTTTTCGTTGAAAATAGAGATTGTCCAAAGAAAGGTTTGGATGATTTTTGCGGCGATTGGAATTGTTCCAATTTTGCCTATAGCCTCGTTTGGGTTAATCTTTTTCGTGTTTGGAATCATTGAATATATAAAACAATTTTTCGAATTTATAGTCGGCTTGTTTTAGCGGGTATATAAAAAAAAGATTGATAGTCCACAAATCGACTAAAATCCCTTAAAAACTCAAAAATTTTATATCTTTTCGGCAATTATGATTTTACTCGTCGCCGAAAAACCTTCCGTTGCCAATCAGCATTACAAGCCAATGCTGGAACGTATTGAGGGTGAAAAGTTTACGCAAGGCGACGGGTGCCTAATCGGCAAGAACCATTGCATCACGTGGTGTGTGGGTCACTTGATTACGCTTGCGCCGTTGGATGCCTACCCCGGTTTCGAGGGCGGCTGGCGACTTTCGAACTTGCCGCTTTTGCCCGAAAAATTCAAGCTGATGGAAATCGAGAGTACGCGAAAGCAGCTCGCGGTTGTGCGCGATATGATGGCAAGGGCGGACGTTCTTGTGAACGGTGCGGACGCGGGTCGTGAAGGTAATTTGATTTTCGACTTGATTCTCGACTACACACCGGACTTTCGCAAAAAGCAAATCAAGCGTTTGTGGGTAAACAGCTATGTGGCGAAAGATTTGGACAAGGCTTGGAAAAATCTGGAAGACGCGACGGAGCGTTTGAACTTGAGCTATGCGGCAAGGCTCCGCCAGCGTGCCGACTGGATGGTCGGGCTGAATGCGACGCGAGCATACACGCTCACTGCCGGGCGCGGAAAGATGATTTCTGTGGGGCGTGTGCAGACGCCGACGCTGAACCTGGTCGTGGAACGCGATGCGATTGTCGAGCAGTTCAAGGAACTGTTTTATTACAGCGTCGTGGGAACGTGGAAAGGGTTCCAGGCTCAGCTTGTTAGGAATTCGGAATTAGGAAATCGGAATGAGGAATTAAAAAAGCAATCCTCCCAAGACGTCATTCTGAGCGAAGCGAAGAATCCAGAAAAATCATCGGATAAAGTAAATGACAAGGGCGATTCCGCCCCGGAACAAGTCCGGGGTGACAATGAGTCCGGCATGACAGCAGAAGCGAAGGTCGCGACAGACAAACAAAGCAATTTAAAAGTTGCGATTTTTGAGAAAGAAGAGCCGGCGCAGGCTGTTATAGATAAATGCTCGCCGCCAGAAGAAGCGACAATTGCAAAGATTGACATCCAGCAGAAAAAGCAGTTCCCGCAAAAGCCGTTCGACTTGACGGAACTGCAAAAAGAGGGCAACAAGCGTTTTAAATACAGCGCCCAACAAGTCCTTGACTGCGCACAAAACTTGTACGAAAAGAAGTTGCTCACCTACCCTCGTACAGACTCGCAATACCTGCCGGACACGATGCAGCAAGAGGCTTACGCTCTTGCGCAAAGGCTCGCCACGCCACAAGAAAAATCCGTCATGCGAGACGGCAATGAAAACTTTGTTTTCATCAACTCCAGTAAAGTCACAGACCACTTTGCCATCATCCCTACGGGAGAAGAACCGCAAAACCTCCCTGAGATGGAAGAGAACATCTACAAGCTCGCAAAGGAACGCTTTGTGCAGGCATGGCTCAAGCCGTATGTCTGGAGCGAAATGGAAGTTCTGTTGGAATCTGCGAAAAATGGCGATGCCGGAACAGAGTCCGGCATGACAAATGGCGAAATCTTTAGGCTGAAGCTCAAGCGGAATGAAGATTTGGGTTTTCGCGCACTCGTCAAGGAAGAGAAAAAGAAAGGCAAGAAAAAGGGTGATTCCCGCTCGGAGGCAGGAATGACAGGTGAAGCAGCGACCGAAGGCAAGGGCGAAGGCGACGACATCACGAATATCGTCGAGACTTTCCCGGAATGGAATCTCGGAGACCACGCACCGTTCGACAGTCTAGAACTGCAAAAGAAAAAGAAGAGCAAGCCCAAGTACTTCACCGAAGCGACGCTCCTTGCCGCCATGAAAACGGCGGGCAAGCAAATCGAAAATGAAGAACTTGCCGAAGCCATGAAGGAACGCGGTCTCGGCACACCGGCCACGCAAGCAGGTATCATCGAGACGCTCAAAAAACGCGGATTCATCGAAGCGCAAAAGAATTATCTTGTTAGCACCCAACGCGGGCGCGAAGTCATCGCGCTCATGGACGAAAAAGTCAAATCGCCCGAAATGACCGGCGAATGGGAATTCAAGCTTTCGCAAGTCGAGAAAGGCAAACTCACGCCGATTGAATTCCGCGACGGCATCGTGAATTATGTCAAGGAACTCTTCGAACATCTGCATCAAAAATACGGCAGCCAGTTCGAACGCGAAACCGTTACCGACGCGATTCCCTGCCCGAAATGTTCCAGCCCGCTCGAAATTGCGCCATGGGGCTACGTTTGCAAAAACGCTGAATGCGGCTTCAAGGCAGGCCACACCATTGCCGGCCGCACATTGAGCCATGCCGAAATGGCGACACTCCTCAAAACAGGCAAGTCCGATTTGCTCAGCGGATTCAAGAGCAAAAAAGGAACAACATTCAGCGCCACGCTCACATTAGGCGATGACGGCAACATCGGCTTTGAATTCTCCGACGACGCCCGTGCCAAAACGCCGACCCATTACAAATGCCCCAAGTGCGGCAAGACGCTTTTAGATTCCGGGAACCGCCTCATCTGCGAAGGGAGCGATGTCACCACATCGAACAACGAAAATGGCGACCCGACACTCACGCCAGACACAGCCCCGACTTGCGACTTCGTTTTCTACAAGACGATTGCCGGGCATGTCATGAGCGACACGGAAATTGCAGAACTTTTCAGCAACGGCACGACCGAAATCATCTGCGGATTCTTGACCAAGAAAGGAACGACTTTCAACGCCAAAGTCGTCTGGGACAAGGATTTCAAGGCGACATTCGCTTTCGAGAATGACGGACATTTCCACGGCACCGAAACCAAGTTCAACTGCCCGCTCTGCAAAAAGAAGCTCGAAGAAAACAAGAACGCTATTTTCTGCCCAGCTTGCAACTGGACCTTGTTCAAATCTGTTGCAGGCAAGAAGCTCCGCGTGGCAGACATCAAGGCGCTCCTCACTGGCGGCAAGACCGAACTTTTAACCGGATTCAAGAGCAAGAAAGGGACTGAATTCGATGCCTACTTAAAGCTCGGCGAAGACGGTCGCACGAATTTTGAATTTGTCCACAGAGACCTCCCCTGCCCTTGTTGCGGCGACCAACTGCGTTTCCGTAGCGGCACGACCACGCAGACGCCAAACGGCGAAGTGCAAACGCTTGCGGCATACGTGTGCATGAACCCCGCCTGCAATTACGGGATTCCAAAAACATTCTTCAAGCGTGAGTTTTCTGACGAAGAAGTCGAAACGCTCCTCAAGAACAAATCTACGCCGATTCTTGAACCGTTCAAGAAGAACGACACAACGTTCAGGGCTGCGCTAGAACTGCGCGAAGGCGGGAAAATCGCGTTCAACAAGCTCACCGTGGAAGTGATTAAGAAAGGGTAAACCCTTAGACCCGCAATTATGCGGGCAGGGCCGCGCTTAGCCTATTACATTTGTAGGTTAACCTAGAAATAGCGTAGTCCTTGTTTGGAACCTCTTTTACATTTTACTATCTTTGCACTCGCAAAAAACGCGGTTAAAGCGGGTTAAAGATGAGCGAAAATTACAAATACGGATTTGTCACTGATATTGAAAACGAAGCCTTCGAAAAAGGTCTTAACGAGGATATCATCCGCAGGGCGTCAGCGCTCCGTGGCGAACCGCAGTTCATGCTCGATTTCCGCTTGAGAGCCTACGAAAAGCTCAAGACGATGGAACAGCCCAACTGGGGCGAACTTCAATTCAACCCGGTTGACTTACAGGACATCGTCTATTACTCCGCACCGAAGACCAAGAAGAGCCACGAAAAGATCGAAGACGTGGACCCGGAACTCTTGGCGACTTTTGAAAAACTCGGTATCCCGCTCGACGAACAGAAGCGACTCGCAAACGTAGCCGTCGATGCCGTGTTCGACTCCGTCAGCATTTACACGAGCCACAAGAAGAAGCTCATGGAAATGGGCATCATCTTCTGCTCCATCAGCGACGCCATCAAGGAATACCCCGAACTTATCGAGGAATATCTGGGTAGCGTGGTCCCCGCTGGCGACAACTACTTTGCGGCCCTCAACAGCGCAGTCTTTGGCGACGGCAGCTTCGTCTACATTCCGCCTGGAGTCAAGTGCCCGATGGACCTTTCCACCTACTTCCGCATCAACAACAAGGAAGCAGGCCAGTTCGAACGCACGTTGATCATCGCCGATGACGATGCAAGCGTGAGCTACCTCGAAGGCTGCACCGCCCCCGAATATTCAAGCAAGCAGCTCCACAGTGCCATTGTTGAACTCGTGGCCAAGGAAAACGCCAGCATCAAGTATTCCACCGTGCAGAACTGGTACGCCGGCGACCGCGAAACAGGCGCTGGCGGCGTCTACAACTTCGTCACGAAGCGCGGCAAGTGCCTGGGCAAGAACAGCCGCATCAGCTGGACGCAGGTCGAAACGGGTTCCGCCATCACGTGGAAATACCCGAGCTGCATCTTGCAGGGCGACAATTCCGTCGGTGAATTCTACAGCGTGGCCCTCACGAACGGCCACATGCAGGCAGACACCGGCACGAAGATGATCCACATCGGCAAGAACACCAAGAGCACGATCATTTCCAAGGGCATCAGCGCGGACTACTCCAGCAACGCCTACCGTGGCGAGGTGAGCATCCGCAAATCCGCTACAGGCGCCCGCAACTACACCCAGTGCGACAGCATGCTCGTCGGCACCAAGAGTGCCGCCCACACGTTCCCGTACATCACCGTCGCAAACGCAAGCGCCCAGACCGAGCACGAAGCTACGACCAGCCGCATCAGCGAAGACCAGCTGTTCTACTTCGAAAGCCGAGGCATCAAGCGCGAAGACGCCATCCAGGCCATGGTCGGCGGTTTCTGCAAGGATGTGTTCAAGGAACTCCCGGGCGAATTTGCGACCGAAGCGCGCCAGCTCCTCACCCTCAAGCTCGAACACAGCGTCGGTTAACGCCATTTAGAACGATTTAACTCAATCGTGGACATTTAATTCAAAAGGAAAGGGCCGGAAATTTTAGTTTCCGACCCTTATTGGTGTATATGGAGTACTTTATATATAGCATTTTTTAAATTACATAGTGTCATTTATTTCCTTTTTTTAATAAAAAAATATTTTTTCATACAAACATTGTACTTATAACTTCACAACTTAAGAACTAATAAACAAATTATAAACTGTATATAAAAAATTCTCTATAACTTTATAGAGAATTTTTTACAAATGAGTTTATTCGATTTGTCAGTTTTGGTGTATTTTGGGGCTTTTCGCTTAAATACGTCAAAAAATTAAATGATACAAATAACTTATCTTGCAACAATCTGGTGCTGAATCTGTTCTGAAAGTTCCACACTGTCGATTTCAGCAATGCACTTTAGAGCAAATTCTTCTGCCGTACCCGGTCCACGGCTCGTTATGATGTTACCATCGACTACAACGCGATCTTCCGTAAATTCACGACATACAAGTTCCTTCTCGCAGCCGGGGTAACATGTAGCCTTTCTATCCACAAGAATTCGAGCCTTGCTGAGAACTGTCGGCGCAGCACAGATGGCGAGAACCCATTTATTATCGTCATTAAGGCTGCAAATTGTGGTTTCAACAGCGGCGCTAGCCTTGAGATTCTGTACACCGACACCGCCACCCGGCAAGAAAACAGCATCAAAGTCAGTCGGTTCAAGCTTGCTCAAGGCCACATCTGACAGGATTTTCAGCCCATGAGCACCACCAACAACTTCGGCCCCTGAAACTGAGGCTACTGTCACCTTAAATCCGGCACGGCGCCACAAATCTACAGGAACCACGAATTCCGTTTCTTCAAAACCATCTGCCAACAAGACAAGTATCTGCATAAAACCTCCGATATCTTTATTTAATTATTATAGCTTTTTTTAGTTTATTTATCACATTTTTTAGTAAAAATAGCGCATTCTCAATCCATTTTTCATCCTATTCTCAGTCGGTAATCCCGTTAAATTCTATATTTGGGCTATGAATTTCAAAGATAGAATCATCCGTGCGACGGGCAAGAAAACGCCCTTCCGCCTTATTGTGGTCGATTTAACAGAGACCATGAATGAAATCGGTCGGCACCACAACGCTAAAGGTTTTGCACTCAAGCTGCTTGCAGAAAACTCTATCGCAAGCATTTTCCTCAGTGCAGGGCTTAAATTCGCAGGAACCGTTTCTTACACCACGACTTTTGGTGGCGAAATTACAAAGATTCAGACGGACTCCACTCCGATGGGTCTTGTCCGCGCCATGATTCCGCAGGCAGAACTCCAAGCTATAGGCGCAAACGAACCCGCGCTCGTGCCGCAACACGTGCAAGTCGTAAAGCTGAACGAACAGGGCAAGCGCGTTCACGAAAGCATCATCGAAGCTCCGTCCGTCTCCGTAGGCCAGAACCTCGCCACTTACCTCTTGCAGTCCGAACAGATTCGTTCTGCCGTGGGCATTGAAGCACAGTACAACGTTCAGGACCCGAGCCATCTCGACTACGCCGCAGGTTTCTACATCGAGGCTTTCCCGGACCTCGAGGATAAGGACATCAACCTGATCGAAGTCATCGTGCAAAACCTTCCGAAGTTCTGCGACATGTACAAGGCAGACAAGGGTTTTGACCTTGACGAACTTTTGGACCAGCTCCGCGGCCCCTACGACATCGAAGTCGTGCGCGAAATCGACCCGAAGCCCTTCTGCCCATGCAGCAAGGACCGCATGCTCGCAACCCTTGCAACACTCCCGCTCAAGGACTTGCAGGAACTCAGCAGCGAAAATAAGGACTTGAACGTCGTCTGCGACTTCTGCCGCACAAACTACACGATTACACCTGCGGATTTGCAAGAAATTATAGACGAGAGGAATAAATAATTCGGAATTAGGAATTAGGAAGTAGGAGTTATCTAATTAGGCGGCTCTGCCGCGATTATAAAAATTCCGCATTCCGAATTCCGCACTCCTAATTATCCTGATCACTAACCACTAACCACTAATCACTATGTTTACTAAGCAATGTGTTGTCACTCTTGACCTGGAAGGCGTTCTTGCGCCAGAAATCTGGATTGCCGTCGCCGAAAAGACGGGCATCAAGGACCTCCGCCTCACCACGCGCGACATACCCGACTACGATGTGCTCATGAAGGGCCGCATCAAGATTCTCGAACGCGAAAACATCAAGCTCTCTGACATCCAGAACGTTATTGCAAATCTCGGACTCCTCGAAGGCGCCCGCGACTTCATGGACACACTCCGCGACGAAGCACAGGTGATCATCCTCTCGGACACGTTCCAGGAATTCGCCTACCCCATCATGAAGAATCTCGGATTCCCGACGATTTTCTGCCACAATCTCGTGGTCGAAAACGACATGATCAAGAGTTACCACTTGCGCATGAGCGACCAGAAGACGAAGGTCGTAAAGCACTTGCAGGAACTCAACTTCAAGGTGTTCGCCTCAGGCGATTCCTTCAACGACACAGGCATGCTCAAGCAGGCCGATAAGGGCTGCTTCTTCTGCGCCCCCGATTCTATTGTTGCCCAGTTCCCGCAACTCGAAGCAACAAAGACCTACGCAGAGCTTTTGGACAAGTTCCACAAGTTCCAGGACTCGCTGTAAATTAGACGAGAGAACGCCACTTTGCGGCTACAGACGAAAGACGAGAGAAGCCCCGCATCCGCGGGGCCTTTCTTTTGCGTTTTTAGCAACTAATTCAAATTAGGCGTTTCCCAATCAATCCATTCAGACTTCTTGAAGCTAATCGTCTGCGTGTTCTTGGTATAGTCAATCTTACCCGTCTTGGCATCCTTGCCTAGCAAGAACTTGTTGATAAAGTCCTTCACTTCGTCAAATTGCCCATTCGGAAGTTGGCAATGTCCATGACCGCCTTCTTGGCTGTAAGTGTAATTTTCGCTCACGCCGAGCGCGTCGAAGACTTCCTTGGAAGCTTGTCCGCAATAGTTCGACGGAACCTCGCCAAGCCATTCCTGGCCAGCATTGTCAATCACAAGAAGCGCACGCGGTGCCACCATGCTCACAAGCATATGCTGGTCGAACGGGAGCGTATTTTCCTTACCGTCATAATTCTTGAAGGAGGAAATCATCCACTTGCCTTCGGTACCGGCGCTTGCAAGCCCCTGAACAAACTGTTTACCCTTCTGCTTGTTCACCTGAGCGCCCACACGCCAAAGCGATGCGCCACCAGAACCGGATTCCTGCGGGATGGTAAGCGCAATGCGTTCGTCGAATGCGCCCACGGCAAGCGTTCCCTTGCCCCAGCGAGAGCAACCCGTCATGGCAAGATGCTTCACATCAATACCCGCATCTGGAGTCTTTTCGAGAGCATCGATAATGCGGCTCACGCCCCATGCCCAGGCAATGATCGTGCCCTGGCCGCCGTTATAAAGCTGGAAGAACATGCCACCGCCGCTTTCAGGAGCGACATCGTCCGGGTTGAACGTAATCATGGCGATGTCAAGGCCGTCAGTTGCCTTACCGAGGCTTCCGCAACCGCCCATCATGCCGCCGCCAAAACCGATGAGAGCCGGCTTCGGCTTGTCCTTGGTGCCGGCGTTGCTGATTTTCACGGAGAACTTGCCGGATTTACCCTTATCTGTTACGTTGATCGTAAGCGTTCCGTTAGAATAGCTACCTTCGACCTTTTCAGGATTGCGCGGCTTTGTACCGAACATGAGCTTTTCGTACATGGCGCCGATTTCTTCACGGCGGCACTTCCAGTCGGCCTTGGACGAAATGCGCGTACCATCAAGCTTTTTGAACGGATCCGGGAGTTTTGCATTGTCCACGCTCGACGGGATATTGCCAATCTGGCATTCGCTGCGGTGGTCTTCGACAAATTCATTCACCGGAGACGGCGGCGGTTCAGTAGCACTCGAACTCACCGGCGCTACAGCAGAACTCGATTCAACCGGAGGTTCCGCAACAGAGCTGCTGGAACGATGTCGATGTACGCTTGAGCTAGAGCCTTCAAGCCCAGAGCTTAGCGATGCAGAGCTAGAAGAACCTTCGACAGGTCCAACACCGCTACTGGACAAAGTCCCGTCCATACCGCTTGATGGAGATTGCAGATTGTCCGAAGAACTGGACTCACCCGCATCTTCTGCGAATGAGCTAGAACTAGCACCATCGTCAGGCGCTTCGCTCGAAGAGCTCCAATATCCCTCAAGACATTCAGGTGTTAAACATTGCACGTCTGATGGCAATTTGTCATCACCGCACGCCAATAAGCCAAAGGCAGCTACTGCCATAGGCATTAGTTTCATCCACTTATTCATTGTATACCAACCCCAACAACAGCCGAGAATTCGGCAAAATTGTTGTCCTTAAAATTAATCTATTCTAAAAAAACAAAACCCGATGTAATAATATTTTTGTTGTAAGAGTTACAACAGCCTAGAATCATCCCGAATCCTTTTTTCCGATTTTTCACGACATTTAGGCCAGGGAACGCATTTTTTGTCTTATTTTTGGCATATTTCCAAAAAAAAAGACGCTTAAGTATCAAATTATTAGATAAATTGAGAATGATGGATCAGGCTAAATTTACAACTAATCAGGAGCACATTGTAAATGTGCTCCTTAAGAAGAATCCAAAGCTAGACGAAGGGATTCTCAGAAAAGCTATAGCCTTTATTGCCGATGCCCACGATGGTCAATACCGCAAAAGCGGCATGCCCTACACAGAACACCCATACGAAGTGGCCAAGATTCTTGCGGACTTAAAGCAAGACCAGGCAACGGTACTAGCAGGCTTATTGCACGACGTGGTGGAAGACACCCCGCATACCCTCAGTGAAATTTCAGAACTTTTTGGCGAAGACACGGCTTTCATGGTCGATGCGGTGACAAAGATTACCGCCGTCCAGGAGGCAAGCAAGACGGCGCAAAAGGCAAGCACCTACCGTAAGCTCATTACGGCCATGGCGAAAGACCCGCGCGTCATCATGATCAAGATCGCTGACCGCATCCACAACATGCGCACCATGCGATACATGAAGCCCGAAAAGCGAAAGATTATTGCCCAGGAAACGCTCGATATTTACGTGCCGCTCACCCATAGATTCGGTCTATACAAGCTGAAAACCGAACTCGAAGACTTGAGCTTCAAGTACGTAAATCCGGATGAGTACCAGAAGCTCGTTGACGCCCTCATCGAGAACAAGGAAAAGCGCGAAAACTACGTACAATCCGTGATCGGGCCGCTCCAGATCAAGATGGCCCTCGAAGACTTCGACTGCACCATCCAGGGACGCACCAAGAATATATACAGCATCTATAACAAGATGATCGCACGCGGTTGCGGGTTCGAAGACATCTTCGACATTTTCGCCATCCGCATCATCGTCGAGACGATTCCGGAATGCTACCTCGCTCTGGGTTACGTACACAACCTCTGGACGCCTTTGCAAAGCCGTTTCAAGGACTACATCGCAACCCCGAAGCCAAACCTTTACCAGAGTATCCATACAACGGTCATCGGTCCTGAAAACAAGATGGTCGAAGTCCAAATCCGCACAAAGGACATGGACTTAACCGCCGAAAAGGGATTCGCCGCCCACTGGGCCTACAAGATGGAAACGCAGCACGAAGGCGAAGAACTCGCCTGGCTCGACCACATGGTCAAGCTGCAATCCGAAATCTCGGACTCCAAGGAATACCTCGACTTCTTGAAGGTGGACTTGAAGCCCGAAGGCATGACGGTGTTTACCCCGAAGGGCGCTTCGATTGAACTTCCCGAAGGCGCCATCGTTTTGGACTTTGCATTCGCTGTGCATTCGGAACTCGGCCTGCACTGCATCGGTGCCCGCATTAACGACAAGGTCGTGAGCCTTGACGAACCTGTACCGCACGGCGCTACCATTCAGATTTTAAAGAGCCCGAACCAGGAACCAAGCCCGGAATGGCTCAACATGGTAAAGACCATCAAGGCAAAGCAGGAACTCCGCAAATGGATGAAGACAAGCATCATCATCCAGTCCCGCAGCCTGGGTAAAGAAATCTGGACACGTGAACTCCGCCTCCTCAAGATCGAAAAGGACAAGAGGCCAAAAGACGAAGCCATTCTACAGTACTTCGGCATGACGAGCCTCAATGAATTTTTCGAAAAGCTAGGTCAGGGCGAACTGCCGCTCCAGGACATCCACCGCTTCTTGAACGGCGGAAACGACATTTCCAAGGAAACGACAGCGCTCCGCTTCTACCCGAAATTCGGAAAAGACATGGACAACACGCTCACCGACGAAATGCCGTTGATGATCGGTCACGAGACCAGCCTCCTCATCCATTTCGCAAGCTGCTGCGGCCCTGTTCCGGGCGATAAGATTGTCGGCGTGATGCGCCCGCAGATCGGTATCGAAGTCCACAAGAGCGATTGCCCTTGCCTCAAGGACTTACCGACCGACCAACGCCTGCCCGTTGACTGGAGCGCCGATGTCACAAAACCATTTACAACGCACCTCACGATTGAAACAGACAACCGCAGGAACTTGCCGTTAAGCATCCTGATGGTTCTGAAAGACGAAAACCTGTCGCTGGATAGAATGAGCATCGCCAGTGCCCAGTACACTGGACGCATCCGCATGGAATTCAAGGCATTCCGAAAGGACCAGGTCGATGCCATTGTGACCAAGATAAGGCAAGTCGAGGGCGTCAGAGGGGTTGAAAAAGCATGATATCGTCCCTACACCATTGCGACTACACACAAAAAAACCGTGCGTTCAACTGCCGCATGAGGAATCGCTATTACGAAGAAGTGTATTACGCGTTCCGTGCGCTGTTTCCGAACGAAATTGCAGAAGTCAAGGAATCTACGCCAGAAGAAAACAATGCATGGTACCAGCATTTGAGCAAGGACATCAAGCGTTATGAACGCCTTCTGATGACATGCCTCGAATATGCGCAAGCTGCGATTTTCTACGGCAAGGCGGAAAATTCTTCGCTTTACTCTAAGGACAAACGCTGGGGTATCTTGCAAGAAGAAATTTTCCTCGTGCACTTTTTGCAGGAACTGCTTTCGACGACGCGATATGTCATCGCCAGAATCGATACGGACAAAGTGTTGCAGCAATGGAGTGGGGAAATGCAGGGCATGAAATCGAGTCCTGTCGTTTACGGTTTCGTGAGTGATATTCAAGGCAAGTTGAATACCATGAACGCAGGCACCATCGATGAATTTAAGGACTTGTTGAAACACGTTCTGGACCGTTTCCAGATTGCCAACACGCTATTCGGAACCGTCCAGGACTTGCAGAACTTTTATTAGACGAAAGACTAAAGACGAGAGACGAAAGATATGTCTGAATATATCATTCTATCCATATTTCTTTTTCTGGGCGCGTTTATCGCGGCGGCGGCAACCGTCACGGGCCTACTGCTAGGCTACCGCACCAAGAAGACAAAGAACAAGATGGCTCCGTACGAATGCGGTATGGAAACCATCGGCAACGCAAGAATTCAGTTCAAGGTGGGCTACTACCTGTTCGCCTTGCTCTTCCTCGTGTTTGACATCGAAGCGCTGTTCCTCTTCCCCGTCATGATGAACTTCAAGGAAATCATGGCAGGCCACACAGCGCTCCCGCCATCAGTCGTCGTTATCGACCTTATCATCTTCATTGCGATTCTCGTTTCGGGCCTTGCTTACGCCTGGAAAAAAGGAATTCTCAAATGGGAATAATCAATTTAGCTCCAAAGATCTTGGACCCGATTCCCGGTGGAAAGTACGTTGTAAACGCCATCGACTATGTTGTGAACTGGGCCCGTGCAAACTCCATTTGGCCTTTGACATACGGTACTAGCTGCTGCGCCATCGAAATGATGTCGAGTTCTATGGCTCGTTATGACATTGCCCGTTTTGGCTCTGAAGTGTTCCGCTCGTCCCCGAGACAGGCGGACTTGTTTATTTTGGCAGGTACGATTACCCGCCGCATGGCACCAGCCATCCAGATGCTTTGGGAACAAATTCCCGGTCCGAAATACGTCATCGCTATGGGCGCCTGCACGATTAGCGGCGGCCCGTTCATCTACGACAACTATTCCGTTGTCCGTGGTGCACAGAACTTGATTCCGGTTGACGTGTTCGTTCCCGGCTGCCCGCCGCGTCCCGAAGCTTTGTTCCACGGACTTTTGACGCTCCGCGACAAGATTCTGCACGAAACCTGCCGCAACCCGTGGCATGAAGGTGAACCGAAGGACGTTTCGACGATGGACCGCTATCGCGAAGCCGCGAAGACTTGGGCCGCTCTCGAAGAAATGAAAGACGAGCAGATGGCCGAAGCCCGCGCAAAGTTCAAGGAAGAAAATCCGGACTACAAGAGCGCCTTCAAGCCGATTCGCGTCAAGAAGCCGGACATGCCGGAAGTAGAACGCGTACCCGCCAAGCGTCTGGGCCTCACCCAGCAAGAACTTTTCACAAAGCTCCGCGCCAAGTTCCCGAACGTGACCGTACATACGCGCGGCGAAGACACTCCAGAAGATGTCGTTGCCAAGCTGCCTGCGGATTGCCCGCTTGAAGTCATGCTCGAAAAGGAAGACTACCTGAACGTCGTTGAATTTGTCAAGAACGATCCTGAATTCAAGATGGATTACCTGATTGACGTGACTGCGATTGACTACGACGATCACTTCGACATGGTAACGATGCTCAGAAGCCTTGAAATCGGCCACAAGATTTTCCTCTGTGTGCAGCTGAAGAAAGACTTCTCGATTGACGAAGAAAAACGCCCGACATCGCTTTTGGCAAGCGTTCCAACAATCTCGCACCTCTACCCCGGTGCAGAAATCAAGGAACGCGAAGTTTACGACATGTTCGGCATCAAGTTTGAAAATCACCCCGACCTTCGCCGCATATTCCTCGACAAGGACTTCGTGGGTTACCCGCTCCGTAAAGACTTTACCCACCCGGAAATGATTAGGAGGCCAATATGAGTCATCAGTTACCTCCGGGATTTCGCCTCGAACGCAAATCGAATACTGAAGAATTTTTTATCAACATGGGCCCGCAGCACCCGAGTACTCACGGTGCTTTGCGACTCACGCTCCGCATGGACGGTGAGACCATTGTAGAAGTTGTCCCGCACTTTGGCTATATCCACCGCGGTATGGAAAAGCAAGCGGAATCAATGAGCTACTTGCAGTACATCGCGATGTCGGACCGTCAGGACTATTTGACGGCCATCCAGAATAATTTGGGCGTTGTCATTGCTCTTGAAAAAGGCATGAACGTAGGCGTTCCGCTCCGTGGCGAATACATCCGCGTGATGCTCCAGGAACTTGGCCGCATTGCATCGCACCTGGTGTTCTACGGTTGCTTTGGCGGTGACCTTGGCGGACAGACTTGCCTCTTGTTCGGCTTCAAGGAACGTGAAATGATCCACGACATGCTCGAAGAAGTCACAGGTTCCCGCCTCACGACGAACTTCTTTAGACCGGGTGGCAGCCGCTATGACGTGCCGGATACATTTATCCCGCGCGTGAAGGCTTTCCTCGACCACATGGAAGACACGATGAAGGACTACGAAAGATTCCTTTCGAAAAACATCATCGTGTTGGAACGCAGCATCGGCATTGGCGTACTCTCCAAGGAAGACGCGATTGCTTACGGATGCTCTGGCCCTGTGCTCCGTGCTAGCGGCGTGAACTTTGACGTGCGCCGTGCAAACCCGTATAGCATTTACGATCAGCTCGACTTTGACGTGCCCGTGTTCCATAACGGCGACTGCTACGACCGCTACCAGATCCGCATTGCAGAAATTCATCAATCGCTCAAGATTCTGCGCCAGTGCGTCGAAAAGTTCCCAGAAGGTCCGTGGCGCAGCAAGGAAAAGCCAGTACGACTCCCCGTAGGCCGCTACTACAGCGAAATTGAAACTGCAAAGGGTCTTTACGCCACTTACGTTGTCGCCGCAACGACCGGTGAAAAGCCGTACCGCATTCACACACGCGGCCCAAGCTTCCCGCATATTGGAGCGATTAACAAGATGGCCCAAGGTCACAAAATTTCGGACCTCGTGACCATCATGGCAACTCTTGACCCCGTGATTCCGGAAATTGACAGGTAGTTTATGTTTGTACCTTCAGTAACACATCCTATTGGCGACTTTGTCCGTGAATGGGTCCCGCGCTTGGCAGAATATCTGCCCGCAAACATCCAGTCCGAAGACCTCAACAGCGTCGTCGCCTTCCTCATCAACGCTGTGATTTGCATTATCGCTGTCTGCGTGGTGAACATCGGCTCTGCCCCGATTCTCATTTACATGGAACGCAAGGTTTGCGCTCACGTGCAATGTCGCCTTGGACCGATGCGACTCGGTTGGCACGGCACCATCCAGACCATCGCGGACGTGATCAAGATGCTCTTCAAGGAAGTGTACGCTCCGAGTGGCGCTGACAAGCTCATGTTCTACTTGGCTCCGCTAATTGTCTTGATTGCACCGTTTATCGTCTGCGCGTTGATTCCGTTCGACAAGAATCTCGTCGTGGCCGACGTCTCGATGGGCATTCCGCTCATTATCGCAGTGAACGGCTTTGGCGTACTCGGCATTTTGCTTGGCGGCTGGAGCAGTAACAACAAGTATTCCTTGCTCGGTGCGCTCCGCAGTGGCGCCCAGATGATCAGCTACGAAATTTCGTTTGCGATGATCCTCTTGTTCGTCGTCATGATTTCAGGTTCCACGAACCTCATGAGCATTACGATGGGCCAGGAAGGAACCATTTTTGACTGGTGGATTTTCAAGATTCCGGTCCTCGGTTTCATTGCGTTCATCCTCTTCTTTATTTCTAGTACCGCCGAAATGAACCGCGCTCCGTTCGACATTGCCGAAGCAGAACAGGAACTCACAGGCGGTTACCACACGGAATACAATGGCACTCCGTTTGCCATGTTCTACCTCGCCGAATACATTGCCCTCATCACGAACTCCGCACTCGCAACCACATGCTTCCTCGGTGGATTCTTCCCGCCGTGCATCGGCATTGCTGCTGTGGACAACGTCTTGAACATGGTACCCGGCGTCGTATGGTTCTTCGCAAAGATTTACTTTATGGTCTGGTGCTACATGATGGTCCGCTGGACGTTCGTACGCCCGCGTGTTGACCAGCTCATGGACTTTGAATGGAAATTCTTATTGCCCGTCAACCTTGTTTTGCTGGTAGCAGGAGCAGCATATATCGCCCTTGGGCTCTAGACGAGAGACGAGAGACGAAAGACGAGAGATTATGCAAAAGCAGATTTCAACAATCGAATACATTAAACGCTACCTCAAGCGTTGCATTACAGGTCCGTGGAGCCTTATTTGCGGATTGTCCGTGACGCTCAAGTATTTTTTCAATCCTAAGCGCATCGTTACGGAACAGTATCCCGAAAACCGCAAGACGCTCAAGATGCACGACCGCTACCGCGGCCGCCTCGAAATGATCGAAGACGCAGACGGCAACAACCACTGCACCGCTTGCGGCATGTGCGAACGCGCCTGCCCGAACGCCTCCATCAACGTACTTGCCACAAAGAACATTGCGGGCAAGAAGGTTCTCGGACGTTACGTGTACCACTTTGCAAGCTGCACCCAGTGCGGCCTCTGCGTGGAAGCCTGCCCGTTTGGAGCCATCCAGATGAGCCCCGCTTTCGAAGTCGCGACAACCGACCCGAACGATCTCGAAATGATTTTAAATAAGAAGGAGGGACAAGGTTAATGTTCCCGGATTTGCCTTTAGCATTCCCGATGGGAGGCATGGACATTGCGTTCTATGTCGTCGCATTCGTGATTTTAATAACAGCGGTTTGTTGCGTCGCCGTCAAAAACATTTTGCAAAGCGCCGTGTTCCTCATCTTTAGCTTTGTCACGACCGCAATTCTCTATATGCTCATGCATGCCGAATTCATTGCGCTTGCCCAGGTGATGGTTTACGTGGGCGGTGTCGTGATTTTCGTGGTGTTTACGATTCTTCTCACAAGCCATTTGGGAGAAGACGCTTTCACGACAAAGATTCCGCGAGTGTTCACCGCATTTGCGCTCTCCATTGCGTTTGTATTCGTGATGGTCAAATGCGTGTTGCCGACTCCAGACTTGGCAAGCGGCATCGTGAACTCCCCCGCCGACTATTCTTCACTCCAGAACTTCGCCTTACGCTTGCTCGGTAACGATCCAAACGGATTCATCATCCCGTTTGAAATCGTGAGCGTGCTCCTCTTGATGACGCTCATTTGCGCAATCACGGTCGCCCGCCGCACCAAGGAAGATGCCGAAGAGGAGGCTAGCAAATGAACCTTTTGAATTGCTTGATTCTCGCATTTTTGCTGTTCGGGATTGGCGTCTGGGGCCTGATGCGCCGCCGCCATCTCATTGGCATGCTCATTTCCATTGAGCTTATGCTGAATGCAGCAAACATCAACTTTATCAGTTTTGCCTACTTTACCGCACACGATGCGACTGCAGGCGCTCTGTTCAGTATCTTTGTCATTGCCGTGACGGCTTGCGAAATGGCCATCGCCCTTGCGATTATCGTGACCATGTACCGCCGCCATAAGAGTCTTGACGTTGACCAGTTGAGGGACCTCCATGATTGATGATATCACTCTCGGCTATCTGATTCTTTTGTTCCCGCTCATCACGTTCGTCGTGAACGGGCTTTTCCTCGGAAACAAGTGCGCAAAAGCAGCTGCAATTTTCGCAGTCATCTGCAACGGCCTTGCATTTGCCGCCGCAGGCACACTCGCCTTCCACTACTTCAGTTCGGACTTTGCACCGCAAAAAGCGATTCTCTTTGACCACACGTTTATCCCGTTCATCGGGAACCTGGTCGCAAGAATCGGCATGCTCGTAGACCCGCTCTCCGTGATGATGCTCGTGGTTGTCACGTTCATCAGCTTCATGGTGAACATCTACAGCATCGGCTACATGCGCGAAGACCGCGCCGCCGGGCGATTCTTCGCACTGCTTTCGCTGTTCAGCTTTAGCATGCTCGGACTCGTCATCGCGACAAACCTTTTCCAGATGTTCATCTTCTGGGAACTCGTCGGCGTTTCGAGCTACTTGCTCATCGGTTTCTGGTACCACAAGCCAAGTGCCGTGAGCGCATCCAAGCAGGCGTTCATCCTCACCCGCTTTGCCGATAGCTTCTTCTTGCTCGGTATTGTGCTTGTGAGCTATGTCGTCGGAAGTTTCGACTTTTCGACACTCAATTCGCTTAGCCTCCTTGATTTCCAGAAGCAGTTTATCAATCTCGGCCTTGTGACAGTCCCGAAGTCCGAAGCTCTCGTTCTCGGTTCCATCTTGATTTTCACCGGCGGCTGGGGCAAATCCGCCATGTTCCCGATGCATATCTGGCTCCCGAACGCGATGGAAGGTCCGACACCCGTCAGCTCCATCATTCACAGTGCAACGATGGTCGTCGCAGGCGTTTACCTTGTCGCTCGACTCTTCCCGTTCTTTGCCATTTGCGATAACGCGCTCACGCTCATCATGTGGGTCGGCGCATTCACGATGGTCTTTGCAGCCGTCATCGCATGCACACAAAAGGACATCAAGCGCATTCTCGCCTACTCCACGCTTTCGCAGCTCGGTTACATGATGTTTGCGCTTGGCGCTTGCAAGATTGGTCAGGTAGTCGCCGTTACCGGTTGGACCGCTTCAACGTTCCACATTTTTACGCACGCCTTCTTCAAGTGCAGCTTGTTCCTCATCGCCGGTAGCCTTATTCATCAGGTCGGCACGAACGATCTTGATATGATGGGCGGTCTCGGCAAGAAGATGAAGCTCACTTACGCTTGCACGCTCATTTCCATTCTCGCGATTTCGGGCATTCCGCCGTTCTCTGGTTTCTTCTCCAAGGATGAAATCATTCTCGCCGCATTCCAAGGACATCATTACGTCGTCTTTGGGCTTGCTCTCCTCACGAGCGGTCTCACGACATTCTACATGTTCCGTCTGTTCTTCCTCGCATTCCATGGCGCTCCGCGTCACGAAGGCGTCAAGGCAGGCCATGTGCATGAAGATTTCGCGATGACACTCCCGATTGCAATCCTTGCCATTCCGGCACTTGCAAGCGGTTTCGCCGCCCAACCTCTTTTCGAAAAGTTCTTTGTTCCGGGCCAGTTGAACGTTCCGCAGCTCGTCAAGCTCGACCATGCTGAATGGCTCCCGTTTGTCGCCGTCGGCATTGCTGTTGTCGCGCTCGTGATTGCCTGGGTGCTTTACGCAAGCCCGTGGGCAAAAGTCCAGCGCGCTCTCGACGAATCCAACCGCAGCGGCATTTACAAAGTCATTTACCACAAGTTCTACTTCGATGAAATGTACTACGCCATCGTCCGCCAGTTCATCTTTGGCGGTATCGCACGTGTCGCCCGCGCATTCAACGATTACGTGATTGAAGGACTCCTCGCCTTTACGGTCTGGTTTGTCCACAAGCTCGGTGACTTGGTCCGTTTTGCCCAGGCCGGCTACTTGCCGTTCTACTTGGGCACTTTGATTGTTGGCGTTCTCCTTTGGCGATTCTTCGGCCAGCTTCCCCTGTAAGGCGCACCCATGAATACAATACTTTTTAACTCCATTTGGGTCCTCCCCCTCTTAACGGTTCTCGCCTGCGTACTGATTCCCGCCACGTACGAAAAGACGCTCCGAACCATCCACGTCACGTCGGCAACGATTGTCCTTGCAATTGTCTGCTACTTGACTTATGCCATCTACGCCCTCTCGGGAACGCCGACAGATCCAGCAGCCGCACCGCTTGCGCTCCGATTCTTCACGGACATTCCGTGGCTCTCGATGTTCAATGCACACTACATTGTTGGCGCTGACGGTCTCAACATGCTGTTGCTTGCGCTCACGGCGTTTATCGTCTGGGCAGGCGTACTTGTAAGCCTCAAGATTAAAGGGAATCAGAAGATTTTCTTTGCGCTTATTCAGCTCTTGGCCACAAGCGTTTACGGCGTGTACATGAGCTTTGACTTGGTGCTTTTCTTTGTGTTCTACGAAATGGAAGCACTCTGCATGTACCTGATGATTGCCTGCTACGGCAGCGGCAAGCGCGATTACGGTGGTAAAAAGCTCACGTTGACGCTTGCGTTTGGCTCTTCGATGATTCTTGCAACGCTCTTCGGGCTTTACTTCGAAAGTGGCGCGACAAGCTGGAACCTCATTGAAATTGCAAAGACGACTCTCCCGATGGATTTCCAGATGTGGGCATTCCCGCTCATGTTCATGGGATTCGCCGTTTCGAGTTCGCTCTTCCCGTTCCATTTCTGGAGTCCGGACGGTCACTCCGCCGCACCGACTGCGGTTTCAATGCTCGCCGCCGGCGTAATGATGAAAATGGGTGCCTACGGATGCCTCCGCGTCGCCATGTTCCTCATGCCCGAAGCCGCCAAGATTTGGCTCCCGTACGTTGTAGCGCTTCTCATCTTTAACGTGGTTCTTGGCCCGTTCATCGCCATCCGCCACAAAGACCTCAAGTACATTACCGCTTACAGTTCCATCAGCCACTTGGGCCTCATCTTCCTCGGACTTGCAGCCCTCACGCCAATTGGACTTCGTGGCGCTAGCCTCCAGATGATTTCGCACGGATTCTTGACAGGACTTTTCTTCGCGACCATCGGCATGATTTACGAACGCACCCACACCCGTGACATCACAGAAATGGGCGGTATCATGCGCAAGATGCCGTTCCTCGGCGTAGGCTTTGTGCTTGCCGGTTTCGCAGGTCTTGGCCTCCCGGGCTTTAGCGGATTCATTGCCGAAAGCACAATCTTCATTGGCGCATTCCAGCAAGATTCCACGCTCACGCGCATCGTGACGATTCTTGCGATTCTCTCCATCACGACGACCGCCGTCTACATTTTGCAAACCGCGAACCGTATGCTTCACGGCCCGCTCCCGCAGAAGTACGAAGGCCTCACCGATGGATGTTTCCGCGAAAAGTTGGTCATCGTCGTTCTCGTTGCCTGCTTGTTGTTCATCGGTGTTTGCCCCGGCTGGATTTCGGAACTCTTAGACCAGAGCATTGCACCTATCTTTGAAAAAATTTCATCGGCAGGTTTATAGTAGGTTTAATTATGACAAATTTTGCAATTCCAAACTTCATTCTACCTGACGTTTTGCTGCTGATTTTCCCGTTCGTCGTAATCGGGCTACGCCTTTTCGTGACTACTCAGTCCAAGGTCCCTTGGCGCATGGCAAACATCGGCTTTATCGCCATTTTCTTATTGCTGAACGTCATCCCGCTCGCGAGCGGCAACGGCAAGTTCTTTATCTGCAACTGGAAAGTGGACGACTTTGGCGTGCTCATGCGCGAAGTACTCATGGTGAGCGCTCTGCTTGGCATGTGGCTTTCCAAGGACTACTTTGAACACGGCGCCGACAAGAAGCCACCCATGCACCAGATTGCCGAATTCATCGGCGCCATCGCATTTGCGACGTTCGGCGGATTCACGGTCGTGAGCGCATGCGACTTGCTCACGTTCTTCCTCGGCCTTGAAATCGCAACCATCCCGATGTACGCGCTTGCCGCCTGGAACAAACGCGACCAGTACGGCTCCGAAGCAGCCACCAAGTACATCTTGATGGGTTCTGTCGCCACGGCATTTGAACTGTTCGGCTTCAGCTACCTCTACGGTTTTGCAGGAAGCCTCCACTTCAACGAAATCCAAGCCGCTGTTGCAAGCGGTTCTAGCCCGCTCTTGTGGATTGCCGTGCTGTTCCTCTTCTGCGGTATCGGATTCAAGCTCACGCTGTTCCCGTTCTACACCTGGGCTCCGGACGTTTACGAAGGCGCTCCGACGCCGGTAACCGCCGTGCTTTCCGTGACCTCGAAGGCAACCGCCATCGCATTCCTCGTCGTGCTCGTCTATGGCCCGCTCTCCCCGATTCAAGACAAGATGGCCCCGCTCATTGCGCTCCTCGCAGGCGTCACGCTCTTTGTCGGTAACCTCGGTGCATTAAAGCAAAGCCGCCTCCGCCGATTCATGGCTTACAGCTCTATCGCTCAGGCAGGCTACATCATGGTCGCCTTGCTCGGCCCTGCAACAACAGCAAAGACCGCAATCATCTATTACCTCTTTGTGTATGCCGTTTCGAACTACCTCGCATTCTTCGTGTTCGGCATCATCGGGCATCACCGTGAAGAGACATTCCAGTCGCTCCGTGGACTTTCAAAGCAGAACCCGAGCCTCGCCATCGCCCTTGCAATTTCGATGTTCAGCTTGGCAGGCATCCCGCCTCTCGCCGGCTTCTTCGGCAAGTTCCACCTGTTCTTCAGCGGAGCTTCGACAGGGCACTATGCGCTCGTCGCATTTGCCGTCTTGAACAACGTCATTGCACTATTCTACTACTTGCAGCTTATCAAGGCAGCCTGGGTCGATGAACCGGACGGACACTTGAACCCGCTCCGCCTCACCAAGCGCCAGCGCGAAGTTATCATTCTCTTAAGCGCAGCCGTGATCGTTCTTGGATTCCTGCCGTTCCTGAGCAATAACATCTTTGCCGGATTCACGAATTAAGTAAGCCGAGAAGTATGGATTCTCCTAACGGAGAATGACAAAAATTTAGCCTCTGACTAGGTCGGAGGCGTTTTTCGTTTTTATAAAAAACACCCGATGTCATTTGACCTCGGGCGATATTTTTAGCGCAGCATTCGTCTCTATGCTAGTGGACTCCTACGGAGTCCCTCGCTGTTCGGCTCAGCAATGCAGAAATGCGAGCATTTCTGCGCTGCATTCGCCTCCATGCTAGTCCTGCAAGCAACGTACAGAGAAGGCGTAGTCCTTTTGCTGGTAGGCCCCGTTCGCTTTGTCATGGCTGCTACCCAGGGTCACTCTGTAGCCGTAGTTTTCTTCTTCATCCCACTGCGTGGTTCCCCAGAAGCCGCAGCTGCCGCCAGCTTTGGCGAAGGTAAAATTGACAAACTTGTAGCCAGCAGGGAGCGCCGAGAAACCGTAGGCGTCCTCGTTCACGATGTCATCGACGGCTCTCCAGAGAGTCTGAGCCTTGAGTTTCTGACCCGCCGTGGAACTCCCGCCCACAGCCTCGATCAGGGTCTCCCATTCCTCTTGGCTCGGCACGTGCCAGCCGTCCGGACAAGCCCCCTGAACATAGCCCGATCCAAGGTCGCATCTGAAACGGCTGCACTCGAACTTGTCCACAGCAGCTTGCCAGGTATACAGGCGACCGTAGATGTCACAGTCAGCTCCCTCATAATCAGGACTTTTGGTACTGCCACCGCACCAGCTGTCATCAGTTTCATAGCTCAGGTTTTCGGCCATCCAGGTCTGTTCGCCGATTTTCACCTTCTTGTAAACGCGTTCCACAACTTCGCCTCGCTTTGCGCAGAACTGCGTTTCAAGGTCATATTCACTTTCTCCACAAGTATATTTCTGTAATTCGTTTTCTACGCATTCAAACTTCATAGGGTTGTAATCCTTGCCGTCGCACAGGTCATACACAACCTTAGCATAACAGAACTGAGCATCCATGTCATAGAGACGATCTTCGCAATCTTCAGAATTGCATTCCGAAGGGCACGACTTCAGTCGTTTTCCGTCCTCACAGATGACATCGCTAGGATTATAGGATTTTCCGCCACACTTTTCAAGGACAGAAAAGACTCCTTCTTTTTCATTGAAATAGCAGAAGTGAGTTTCCGGATCAAAAGGCTCGTTGTTGCACGTTGCCTTGTAGAACTTTTCAATCTGGACATTCTCACCCTTGCCACACTCGAGCGTAACGACTCCACCCTTGTCGCCAACAACCCTGCAAGCATCGTCACTGGCATCTTTTCCATTTGTGCCGTCCTTGATGACGACCGGTTCGGATTTGCCACAGGTTATTTCAACGCCGCCTTCGACCGACTTGGTCGAGCAGCTTTCGCCCGCAGGGCCGGTAACGCTTTCGCCGTCTTTTCCATTCGTGATCGTAACAGTTTTATCACCACAAGTCAAATCGTAACCGTTCTTTTGTTCATTGACCTTGATGGAGCAACTTGACCCCTGTGCGCCCGCCAGCGAAGCAAGCCACTCGGCTTCAGTTCCCTTGAAACCGTTCTCCTTTGCGATTTCGTAAGCAGACTTGCCGTTTGCGCCATTTGAGCCATTGGTTCCGTTTTTGCCATCGGCTCCTTTAGCACCGTCCTTACCATTCAAGAGAGTCCCGACCTTTTTGCCACCGCATAGCACGTCATATCCAGAACCGTCTTTCAGAGGCTCTACGGTACAGGATGTTCCATTTACCCCATTTTTACCGTCTTTGCCGTCTGAGCCATCTTTACCATTCTTGCCGTCAGAGTCCTTGACATCAGAGAGACTCACCTTTTTCCAGACACTGTCGGAACAAAAGTAAATAGCATCGGAACTATCGACATAAACCATACGGCCTTTGTTTTTGGAATTACAATCGCCCAGGTCTTTAAATGAAGCAACCGTATTTAAATCGGCATTTGTAAGTTGGTCAAGTTCTTCACCGCAAGCGGTCAAAAGAGCCGTTGCAGACAATGTACCTGCAAGCGCAATAAGCATCTTTTGGGTTCTTGTATTCATGTTATTGATCCTTTAGGTTAAACTCATATGTACAGAAAGTAACGAAAGTAAGTTTTTTGTAAGTATAAAAACATCACAAATAAAATATAGGCTATGCGAAAGAAATTGTCAAGGATTTTGACAACAAAATTACATGAAGGTTAGGCGAAAATTCAGCCTAAAATTCATTCCAAATGTCGTTCGGGAGCTTGCCGATATCGCGGAAGTCCAGCTTTCCACTTGTGGCGGAATTCATGCTCACGAGGCGTGCCAAAGGCTTGCCAGCGCGTTCAATGACGATTTCTTCGTCCTTGATGGCGACCTGGTTCAAGAGCGTCCCAAAATTCTGACGCATATCCATTGCAGAAACAACTTTCGACACGGCGAGTCCTTTTTCCCCAACGTCATCCTCCGCCAGGAGGATCCATAATTTTTCATACAGAATTTAATTATTATTATGGTTAACGTCAAAGGCGCCCCCAATAAATGGATCAAGAAGTTCGTACATTTTCGGTCACGCAGTACATGCGTTCGCTCAAGAACACCGTAGAGGCTACCCCTGCGGTTTGGGTGCATGGGGTCATTTCGCAAATTGCGGAAAAGCCGTCGGGCGTATACCTGAGCATTGCGGACTTTGCCGATGGTGACGTGAAGCCGAAAGCCACCCTTGCCCTTTACTGCTACACCGCCAAGTACGATGCGATTCTCGCCAAGATTTCTAGCCTTTCGCAGCCGTTTACGCTCAAGCACGACTTGAAAGTCAATTTTCTCGTACGTGCAGAACTGTACATCCCGTACGGGAAGCTGCAAGCGCAAATTCTGGACATCGACCCGGTTTACACAATTGGCGAACTTGCACTGACCAAAAGCGCCATTTTGAAGCGCCTTGCGATGGAAGGCTTGCTCGAAAAGAACAAGCAACTCGAACTTGCCGATATGCCACTCCGCGTGGGGCTTATCACCGGCGAAAACACGGCCGCGTACAAGGACTTCACCACGCGACTTGAAGCCTCGCCGTTTGCATTCGAAGTCACGACCGTCTATGCACGAATGCAAGGGAACGAAACTGAAGGGAGCATCATCGCCGCACTGGAACAGCTCCAAGGCGACCCCAATTTAGATGTCGTCTGCATCGTGCGCGGTGGCGGCGCCAAGACGGACTTGAACTTCTTTGATAGCGAAGCGCTTTGCCGCGCGGTCGCCAACTACCCCACCCCCGTCTTTACGGGAATCGGTCACGAAATCGACCGCTGCCTTCTGGACGAAGTAGCGTACCTCTCGTGCATCACACCGACAGATTGCGCGAAACGTCTCGTGGAACGCGTCACAGACAGCTGGAACCGCATGACAGATGCGATGGCAAGCATCGCCGATGGCGCCCGCGACCTACTCACTGAAAGCAACAAGCGACTCAGCACAATGGGGAACCAGCTCCAGCAAAAAGTTTTCGGGTTCATCCAGAACGAGAAATCGAAGCATGTGCTGATGGCCGCCTCCATCAAGAAGGACACCGCATTTTATATAAAATCCGAACACGAGCGCCTCGACCGCAACCGCGAAGGTTTAAAGCAAGGTTCCCGCAAGATTCTCGACCTCGCGAAATCGCAGTTCGAACTCGTGAACGAAAAAGTCAAAAACGCTGACCCCAAGACGACTCTCGCCAAGGGCTATTCGCTCACGCTAGATGAAAACGGCAAATTTATCCGCAAGGCAAGCCAGCTTAAAAGCGGCGACACCATCAAGACACGCCTCGCCGACGGGGATGTTTTGTCTGTGGTAAAATAACTGGATTACGTCGCAATCGTAAAACAAGAAATTATGGATCCCCTCACTTCGTTCGAGGATGACTAGGTTTCGGAGATTGCTTCCACCACGCTTTGCTCGTGGCAGGCTTGCTACGCTCCTCGCAATGACGTTAGCAGTACGGTCGAAGATGACACCTAACCAAACATTGGCAAACTTTCAATTTTCTTGAAGCGGTGCGTCACGGAATCCAGCTCAAAATAGCGCACAGCATCGCCTAGCGCAAGCATCACGTAATTCGGCGTCAAAATTTGCAAATACTTGTTCAGCTGTTGCTGCAACACAGGCCATGTGTATTCGCCCGGAGCCTTGCATTCCACCAGGAGCCACGGCTTTGCAAGAGGCGCCCCCGCCCGAAAATTGTGCACCATGATATCCACGCGATCAGCCGTCTTCACATCAATCGACGAAAGTGGGAATTCCACCGCAATCAAGTGTTCCGGCACCTTCACCACATCAAGCAAATAGCGCACCGTCGCCTGACGGACATGTTCTTCAGGCGTAGCGGGAACCTCTTTTTTACGGATCGGATCAAACAGCGTATCGTGAGTCATTGGCGAGAATATAAAAAAATCACAGAATCATGAAGGAAAAAGACACTATTTCAAACGAATCATTCAAAAAGTGTAAAATCAGATAAGCCGAATCAATTTATTCATACTATTTTTATAGAGGCTTTTTGGTCAAAGAAGGAGCAATCATGGATTTACAGGAATACGTTGATCAATTCGATTCGATGACCTGCATCATGTCCGTTGAGAAAAAGCCCAACGGCTATGGCAAAATGTGCATTGAAGTCGGCAACAAGGCTTATATCGACTCCTTCAAAAAAAATAACGACAACCTTGTAGATATGCCTTTCGGCAATAAGTTCGTGCCAGGCCAGGAATACACAAAATACATTCCCAAGGACCTGAATTTCGAACATTTCATTTACAGCAGCGCCATCCTCAAAAAGCCGATGCACGCCTACATCCACCCAGAAAGGTTCGATGTCTGGTTCAACATCTTTAGCCTGCCGCTCGATTTTGAAGACCCGTTCAAATGCTACTGCACCTACACGCAGGAAATCTCAACAGAACTCAATACGGATTCTTTGCAGAGCCTTTCCGCAAAGACAACCGCCGACGTTCTAAAGACCTGCATCAAGCTCCGCAGCACAAAGAACTTCCTCAAAACCATGGACGAGGTGATTGCAGACATCCGCAACATCAGCAAAGCCAACTACTGTTGCATCATGTTGACGGATTTCAAGGCACATAAATGCTCATTGCTCAGCGAAAATGCAGCACCCGAAATCGGCAGACACACACTTTTAGACTACCTGAACGAAGATTTCATCAACTACGCCAAATCTTGGCTAGACATCATCAATGGTAGCACCTGCCTGATTATCAAGGACGAAAAGGAAATAGAAGATATCAAGGTACGCAGTCCCCATTGGTACGAATCCATTAAATCGGCAGGCATCCATAGGATCGCCCTCTTCCCGCTCAGGCACAACGACGAGACCATAGGGTTTATCTGGGCCTCCAATTTCGCCCCCGAGGAAACAGACCATATCAAGGAAACACTTGAACTTTCAACATACTTTATCGCCTCGGAGATTGCAAACTACAAATTGCTCCAAAGGCTTGAAACGTTGAGTTCGACAGACCTCTTGACAGGCGTAAAAAACCGCAACGCGATGAACAACCGCGTAATCCAAATTGCTTCTGGGCGCGAAAGAAAGCCCATGTCCTACGGAATAATCTTTGCAGACCTGAACAGCCTCAAAACTGTAAACGACAAAATAGGCCACAACGCCGGTGACAAGCTTTTGGTGGACGCTGCCGAAATTCTAAAAACAACATTCAGCAAAAGCGATATCTACCGCGCCGGTGGCGACGAGTTCCTGATTATCGACATGGAAACTCCTAAAGATGTCCTAAGCAGCAAAGTCGAGACTCTCCAAAAGAAATCGGACGATCCGAACAACATCAGCTTTGCCATTGGCTTTTACTATGAAGAGAACGGCGGCGATATTCGTGCGGCCATGCATGAAGCAGATTCCCGCATGTACGAAGATAAAAAAGCTTTTTATGATAGACACCCTGAATGCAGGAATCGTTAAATGATGGACTTGCAGAAATTTGTAGATAAATTTCATACGATGACAAGCATTTTGTCGGTCGAAAAACGCGATGACGACAAAATTGGGACCATACGCATCGAAGCCGCGAACAGCCTCTATATTCGCGCCATGGAAAAAGTCGACAAAGACGGCAATGTCGTCTTTAAGGAAAAATTCATTCCTGGCAGTAGTTACGAACGATACATGAAGAAGGAACTCAACTTCGAAAACTTCTGCTACGAATGCGCCATCAAGAAAAAGCCCGTTCACGCCTACATTCGCCCTGAACGTTACAACTTCTGCATAAACCTGTACATGATGCCTCTCAGCATCGATGATCCGAAAAAGGCATATTGCAGTTACTCGCAAGAGATTTCTTTCGAAGAAAACATTGAAGCCATGTCCAATATTTCGGCGAAAACTTCTTCCAATGTTTTACAGACCTGCATCAAGCTACGCGGCGCCGCAGATTTGCAAAAGACGATGGACGAAGTCATCGAGGACATCCGCCAAATTTGTGATGCCAGCTACTGCTGCGTATTGCTGACAGACTTCAATGAACACACCTGGTCCGTATTCAGCGACGCACTGAAAAAAGATTCAAACCTACATTCCATTCGCGATTTCAAGGACCAGGACTTTGTTGAATTCGCAAAATCCTGGATAGACACGCTCGCCGGCAGCAACTGCCTGATGATCAAGAACCAATACGATCTTGAAGTTATCCATAAAGCAAACCCGACATGGTACGAATCTCTCACGGGAGCAAATGTCAAAAGTCTTGTTCTTTTGCCTTTGGAACACAACGGTACGACCATCGGCTTTATCTGGGTTGCAAATTTCAACACGTCAAATACACTGATCATCAGGGAAACGCTTGAACTGACCGCATTCTTTGTAGCTTCAGAAATAGCAAACTACCAGTTACTAGGAAAACTTGAAACTCTCAGCCGCATAGACCTCCTGACAGGTGCCATGAACCGTAATTCCATGAACAACAGGGTTACACAATTCCTGAACGGAGAAGTACAGTTCAACTCTCTAGGCGTCATCTTTGCAGACTTGAACGGTCTCAAATCAACAAACGACAATCAGGGGCACGAAGCAGGCGACAAGCTACTGAAAGATGCCTCCCAGATTTTAAGGAGCTATTTCAGCGACTGCGAGCTTTACCGCGCGGGCGGCGACGAATTCTTGGTCATTGCCCTAGACAAGCCAAAGAATGAACTCGAAGACAAAGTCAATAGGATTCGCGAAGAATCGATGATTCCTGGTAACGTCAGTTTTGCAGTCGGTTTCTACTACGATGCAAATGGGGGCGACATCCGCACGGCCATGCATAAAGCAGACGTACTCATGTACGAAGACAAGAAGCGTTACTACGACCGGTTCCCCGCCAACAGAAGGCGTTTTTTATAAAGCCGCAAAACGCTCTTGACATTTGCTTTAGTCGGAACTATATTTTTGCACATGAATATCTTTGGACAGAACACCATCGCAGCAACAGCGATTGCAGCAAGCCCGGCGGCAGCCCGAGCTATTATGGGGCTGTCCAAAGAAACCAAGATCTGTAAAGCTTAACGCGAAAAACTCAGATTAAAAGTTTCAAGGGCAGCCCCGCAAACGGCTGCTTTATTTTTTTACCCTAAAACTTTAACCATAAAACAAGGAATCGAAAATTCTTACCTAATAAAGCTCTGGATCCTGCTCCTTCGAACCTAATTCAACTAAGGCACTAAAGTGCCTAGTTTCATATATCGCCCTTTACAGGGTTCAGGATGACGTTGGAGTAATATTCAAGGCTCAGGATGACGCAGAATTAAAAATCCGGGTTCAGGATGACGCAGGTAAAACATTACAGAATGAATATTATTCTATAATTACGCAGTAAAAAGTGAATTTTCGATACCGCTATAGGAGTCTAAAATGCGTAGAAGATTGTTGAGCGAAGGTGCTAAGGAACTTTCTTACGAAATCCGCGAGATCGTGAAGAAGGCAAACCAGCTCAAGGCACTCGGCTTGCCAATCCATTGGGAAAACATCGGCGACCCGATTGAAAAGAAATGTCAAGTTCCCGACTGGATCAAGGACATTGTCGTTGACCTCGTCCGCACAAACCGCAGCTACGGCTACTGCCCGTCCAAGGGCATGCTCGAGACGCGCGAATTCTTGGTAAAAGAGAACAACAAGCTCGGTGGCGCCCAGATCAATGTTGATGATATCGTGTTCTTCAACGGTCTCGGCGACGCAATAGCCACCATTTATAGCCTTTTGTCGATGAACACCCGTATCATCGGACCGGCACCGGCATACTCAACGCATAGCTCTGCCGAAGCCGCCCACGCCCACACGGCTCCTATCACTTACCGTTTGCAGCCGGAAAACCACTGGTACCCGGACCTCGAAGAACTCGAGAATAAGGTCAAGTACAACCCGAGCATCGCGGGCATCCTGATTCTGAACCCGGACAATCCGACCGGCATGGTCTACCCGCTCGAAATCCTCCAGAAGATGGTCGATATCGCAAAGCGCTATGGCCTATTCATCATCTGCGACGAAATCTACAACAAGATTACGTACAACGGCGCACACGCTTACGCACTCGCCGAATACATTGGCGACGTTCCGGGCATTGCGCTCAAGGGCATTTCCAAGGAATACCCGTGGCCGGGCGCTCGTTGCGGCTGGGCTGAATACTACAACCGCGACAAGGACGAACAGTTCGACGCCTTCTGCCGCGCTATCGACAACGCAAAGATGGTGGAAGTCTGCTCGACGACGCTCCCGCAGATGACGATTCCGCGCGTTCTCGGGGATCCTCGTTTCATGGAACACCGCAAGGCATTGAACGAAAAGATTGGCCGCCGCAGTGCAATCATCAACGAAATCCTTTCGGACATTCCGGAGCTTTACTTCAACCCGACTTACGGCGCATTCTACAACACCATCATCTTCCGCGAAGGGACTCTCAACAATCACCAGACGCTAAAAATCGACAATCCGATTATCAAGAAGAAAGTCGAAGAATGGTGCAGCAAGACGACGAATCTCGACTACCGCTTCGTGTACTATCTCTTGGGCGCAAAGGGCATCTGCGTTGTGCCGAGCACGAGCTTCTGCACGGACCTCAAGGGCTTCCGCGTGACGCTTTTGGAAGAAGACGAAGACGAACTCCGCAGCGTGTTCACCACGATTCACGACGCGATCATCGAATATCTGCATAGTTAGTTATTGGTCAATAGTTTTTAGTTGCTAAGGTCCTGACACACAAAGTGTCAGGACTTTTTTATTTTATATATTGCATAAAAACAAATAAACGAATGAAAGTATGATCAAAAAATTAATCACCGGTTTTGCTTTATTAGCAACTTTGTCTCATGCGTCATGGGACAACCTTCCCATCCAAACAGAAGGCTCTATCCAAATGGCTGGCCAAATCAGCTACCTGACTATGGATCCAATGTCAGGTCCGAAGCTTACTGTTGGCGCCCGTTTTTCACCGTTTAGCTGGCTTGAACTTTCTGCAATTGTACCTTTTGGAATCTTCAGCATCGACAGTCCCCATGAGGAAATTGACGAATCCAATCTATTCGGTATTATGAATTCACAATTCGGGTCGAAATTTCAGCTTTCAACGGGATTCAGCCTCTATGTAGACGCCTACCTGCCAGGCACAAACTATTTAAAACAAGGTAATTTTGCTGTCGATTTGGGCATGCAGCATTCTAACATTTTCACAAGCGTTATATGGTCCAAGTATATTGGCATCATGCTGGGCGACGAATGGATTAATGAATTCCTCCACTTTGGTACCGAAATCGACATTTTGTTCAAAAGCTTTACAATTTACACAGCCCTCGAAATCATCAAGGGTAAAGAAGCCCCCTACAACAGTTCCACCGAAATCACTTCCACTAATTTCGGTGTCATCTTTGATATAGGAGCAAAGATCGAGCTTTCTGACAATGTGACTCTGGATGCATCCATAGAGATTACAGGAGGCAACCGACACAAGCCCAAAAGAATCGATGAACCAACGGCATTCAGCATATCTCTTTTCTACAACTTCGATTAAGAATAATATTTCCACAAAAAAGAACTCCCGGCAAATGTCGGGAGTTTCTTCATTAAATTACTTTAGCTGCTAAACGTCGTCTGATTTCTTTATGGGAATCGGGAGGAACGGCGGTTCGAGTTCCAGGCAAATCGGGCAGTGGTCCGAACCCTTTACATCGCTCAGGATTTCGGAGCTTACGACATTGGGCATCAACGCCGCATCGACAAAGCCATAGTCCAAACGCCAACCGACGTTTCGTTCACGGGCGCCAAAGCGGTTCGACCACCAGGAATAGGCATCGCGTGTATCCGGATGCAATGTGCGGAACGTATCGACAAAGCCGTTTTCAACGTACTTGTCCATCCAAGCACGTTCAATCGGCAAGAAACCGCTCACGTTCTCGTTTTCCTTCGGGCGGGCAATATCGATTTCCTTGTGGCAGGTATTGTAGTCACCGACAGTCACCACATGCTTGCCATCGCGCAACCACTGCTTGGAATTTTCAAGGAACGCGTCGTAGAAGCGAAGCTTGTAATCCAAGCGGTCATCGCCCTGGCCACCATTCGGGAAATAAATGCAGTTGAGCACCCAGTCCGGGAACACCAGCTGGAGCACACGGCCTTCTTCATCGAATTCCTCGATGTCAAAGCCGTAATTGACCGCATCCGGTTCAATCTTTGAATACACGGCCACACCACTGTAACCCTTCTTGCGCTTGCAAGCGTTCCAGTAGGTATAATAGCCTTCACGGCTTGCCACTTCAGCAACCTGGCTTTTTTCGGCGCGGACTTCCTGAAGGCAAAGCACATCGGGATCGGTCGCAGTGAACCAATCTTCAAAGCCTTTTTTCAGTACGGAACGAATACCGTTGACGTTCCAGCTGTAGATCTTCATTTTGACCCCAATCTCAATTTTACAGCCAAAGATAGAATATTTTTTGAATATCCAAAGGGTACAAAGCCCTCTACACAGGCAAAAAGTTTATAAATGTTTACAAAAATGCATTTTTGTACAGAAAAACACACCTATTTTATTCATTTTCAAAAAAAATTTCACAAATATGTCTAATAATCTTATATTTGAAAACATGAAGAATAAAATCTTGTTGTCCTCTTGTTTTCTTGCAATTTCGTTCTTAGCCGGTTGTGCAGGTTCTTCTGCGCAAAAAGGGGAAGAACTCGTTATCCCAACCGACCTCCCGCCAATTTGCCGCGACATCGACTTTGTCGCAAACCCCGACATGCGTGAAGTTTGTGGGGTCCGCAAGGCAAGCCGTCACAACATCGCCTATAAGAACATCCCGCAGCAACGCTACTTGATCAAGCCTTCCGAAACATCAATTGTAAAAACAAACGGCAAGCTTGAACTCCGCTTCCAGAACTCCCTCCCGATCTACCTTGAAGGGCCGATCGCAAATGAACTAGAATTCAGCCAGGAAAAGCGTCTTGAACGGATCAAGAACACTTACGATTATCACGAAATTACAAACAAGGGATCTGAAAGACTCCGCATTTTCAAAATGGGTATTCCAACCGATAAGGGAAACAAGTACGACTACTGCTTCCGCATCCCAGAAAAAAAGGGTAATGACAGAACCCGAAGCAAGGCTATGGGCGTAAACATCGAGACCATGTCCTGCACAGAATTCGATAGAATCATCGCAAACCGATAAAAACAAATCGAACAAGTTTTTAGCAGCTCTTAAGGGGCTGCTTTTTTTTGTGTCATTTTTTTGATTCTCTTTTTTGCTAAATTATCGAACGGTAAAAAAGTGAACGAAAATAAGTACATACACAACGCTCTGCGGCAGATCCACGTCGATACGCCCTGTTCGCCCATTTCCGGATTTTCGATTTCTGGACTTGCGACGTACATCCAAATTCCAGAGCTGGATTTTTGCATTGACATGGGTGAATGCCCGCTCTCGGCGATTCCCCTGAACCACGTGTTCCTGACGCATGCGCACGGCGACCATGCCCGTTGTCTGATGCGTCACCACAGTTTGCGCAAGATGATGGGTGTCGAACGCGACAGCGTTTATTACATGCCCGAATGCGTAAGCGAAAACGCAAAGGCATGGATCAAGGCTGAAGCTTTGTTCGAAGGCGTTGGCGAATCGAAATTCCGTTACCCGGAAATTGAACCGGTCTCCGCAGGCGAACTGCAATTTTTGAGATACCGCAAGGATCTCGCGCTCGAAGCGTTCGAAGTCAAGCACTCCATCCCAGCGATGGGCGGTACGCTCTACTTTTACAAAAAGAAGCTCAAGGAAGAATTCCTGGGAAAGACGCCAACTGAAATTATCGAACTTCGCAAGAACGGGGTCGAAATCACGCGTGAAGTTTACGAGCCGCTCGTGAGCTTTATGGGCGATTGCCTTGGCGAAAGTCTGCTCGACAACAGCCGCGTTTTCCAGTCGAAGGTGCTGATTACGGAATGCACGTTCCTCGACGACGGCGAAGAGGCGATGAGCAAAAAGAAGGGCCACAGCCACTTGAAAGATATCGTGCATGCGCTCAACGAGCTTGACGACGAAATCAAGTGCGAAAAAATCATCTTGAGCCACTTCTCGATGAAGTATTCCGAAAGGCACATTCGCGAGATGCTTGACAAGGCCATCCCGGACAAGTTCAAGGAGAGAATCGTAGCGTTTATTTAGCAGGAAGTTGACAGTAGAATGTAGGCGGTAGGAAGGCTGAAAAAGTCATTCTCGACTGAGCGTAGCGAAAGAGGGAATCCATACATTGCAGATTTTGAATTGTATGGATCCTCCTAGCGGAGGATGACGAACAAAAGCATGAACGGCGTCATCCTGGAGCCGAAGGCGATGGGAACCATTATTTCTCGTATCTACGTTTGGAACGAAGGATCCAGTAAAGTTTAATAGGAACAAAAAACATGGCAGAAGAAACCAACAACGAAATTTTAGAAGAAGAAAAGGCTCCGAAGGAAGTCGTGATTCCGGAATTTTACCGCGACTTGAGTCAGGATCCGCAAATGAAGGCGCTTTGGCATTACGTGTTCCGCACGAATGGCGACCGCAAGCCCATCAAAACGCCAGACGGAAAACCACACAAGCTCGACTTCACCTGGAAGGACATGTTCCCGAATGAAAACGGACACATCGAAGTCGAAATCGGAAGTGGCAAGGGCAACTTCATGACCGATTACGCCGAGAAGCACCCGGACTACTTTATCATGGGTAGCGAATGGGATTTCACGTGGGCCGCATTTGCGCACGAACGCATGGAAAAGCGCGGCATCGTCGCTCAGGGTAACGCCGCCATGTTGCGCGGCGACGTTTTCTACTTCTTGCGTGACGCCGTAAAGGACAATACCGTGGACGCATTCCACATGTATTTCCCGGACCCATGGCCAAAGGAACGCCACCACAAGAACCGCTTGCTGCGCCCCGATTTCCTCGATGAAGTCGCCCGTTGCCTAAAGCCGGGCAAGCGCATTTTCTACTGGGGCACCGACCACAAGGAATACAACGAAATCGCCCTTGAAACGTTCGATGCCTATCCGACTTGCAAGGTACTTGTCCGCAATACGGCAGAACCTACCGAAGGCATCATGACCGGATTCGAACGCAAGTACAAGAAAGAAGGCAGACCTATTTATAGAAGTATTATTGAGTTTGAGAAGTAGAACTTAGTCAATGGTCATTAGTCAGTAGTCAATAGCAATAGCAACAACTAATAACTAATGACTAATAACTAATAACTAGAAATAATCATGTTAAAGCAACTCACAATAAACAGCTTTACACTCATTGCCGAGGCAAGCGTCCCGTTCCATGAAGGTTTTACCGCCATTACGGGTGAAACTGGCGCCGGCAAGTCCGTCTTGATGAAAGCGCTCCGCATGGTCTGCGGAGACAAGTCGCAAGCGTCGATGGTCCGCACTGGCGAAGAAAAAGCGGTCATCGAAGGAACGTTCGACATTTCGAACGAACCCGAAGTCAAACAAATTCTTGCAAAGCTGGAACTCGACGACGACGATGAACTCATCATCCGCCGCGAGATTCTTGAAAACGGAAAGGGACGCGCCCGCGTGAACGGTTCCGTTGTGAGCCTCTCGGATTTGCAAGAGCTTGGCGAATCGCTTATCCAGATGCACGGGCAGAGCGAACAGCTGTTATTGCGCGACATCCGCACACACGCAAAGATGCTCGATGAATACGCGGGCAACAGCGAGTTGTTAACAAACTATTCAAAAAGCTACAACGCCTGGAACAACGTTCTCGCCGAGATTCAAAAGACAGAAGCTCACGCCAAGGACCTTGCGCAGCAAAAGGACTTTTTAAAGTTCCAGTACGATGAACTTTCAAAGGCAGCGCTTCGCGATGGCGAAGAAGAAGAACTTGAAGAAAAGGTCAACGTAGCAAGCAAGAGCGAAGCGGAACACAATCTGCTGAACGAGATTCAAGGATTGATCGGTTGTGACAACGGCATCTTGGAACAGGTCCAGAACCTTCAGTACAAGTTGCGCAGTCTCGCTCAAAAGATTCCGCATTACGAAGAAGATTTGAATGCGCTCGTCGAAGTGGCCGATCCGTTCGAAGGAATTTGCAAGGACTTGCAAAGGCTCCGCCCATCAAAGTCCATGAGTCCTGTTGAAATCGACCGCGCCAATTCTAGGATCGCAATGATTCAAAAGCTCAAGCGCAAATACCGCACCGACGTCGCCGGACTCATCGCGCTCACCGAACAGCGCAAGCAGGAACTCGACAGTCTCGAGAACCTCGATGCCGACCTCGACGAACTCAGGCGCAAGGCTGACGCACACAAGGCAGAGACCTACCGCCTTGCTACAATGCTCACGGAGAAGCGCCGTGAAGCAGCCCAGCGCTTTGACTCGGCCGTGCAAGAAATCTTGCACAGCCTCGGCATGCCCAAGGCCAAGTTCTTCACGAGCATCACCGAACAGGACCCGACGCCAAACGGTGCCGACCGCATCGAGTTCTTGCTCGCCCCGAACCCGGGCGAAGGCGAGAAGTCTTTGCAAAAGGCTGTTTCGGGCGGCGAACTCAGCCGTGTGCTGCTCGCCATCAAGAGTGTCATGGCAGACCTCGACAAGGTCCCGCTCCTGATTTTCGACGAAGTGGATTCCGGAATTTCAGGTGAAACAGGCAACAGCATCGGCGATGCACTGCGCAATTTAGGCAAGCACCACCAGGTACTTACCATCACCCACTTGCATCAAGTCGCAAGCCGCGCCCAGAATCAGCTCGCCGTGAGCAAAAAAGAGGTTGAAGGTAGGACATTTACGACCATTATCGACCTTGACAAGAACGGACGTATTGAAGAAATTGCTAGAATGTTAGGTGGAACATCTGAAACTGTTCGTACCCATGCAAAGCAACTGTTGGAGAATAATTTATGACAGAACCAGAAAATACTTCTGATGTTCGTTTAAGATCGCGCGTATGGAGCATTTTACGCGCACTCGTCTTTGTCTGCGTCATAATTTTCATTTGGGAAGACTGGACCACGATGGCGTGTTCCTTTGTCGGTATCGCGCTCATCATGGGCTGGGTGAACCTGTTCCAGCTCAAGAGCCAGGAAATCGAAAAGCCCTACTACAGACTTTGGCTTAATACCATTGACGGTTTTTTACAGTTTATCGTGATGGCAAGCATTTTTGCCCGCGACCTGATCCAGAATGAAAATGTTGAAAAGATTTTAGCCGTCGGATGCGCCGTTTTGCTGGCGCGACTCATTGCGCATACCCTATTTTCGCTTGGAGTCCTCCGCGAAGGTAAGCAGCTCCCCCGCAAGCGCCGCTGGAGCAAGCTCGCCAATCTCTCCGTGACAATTACGATGGGCGTCTATCTATTGAATCTGGAAAACCTCCAGCAAATCATGATGGTCGTTTCCATCTTGCTCATCGCCGCTTCTACCGCCGCATATGCTTACTGGTACTACCGCGACCCAGCGCATCGCAAACCTCTTTCAATCGCAAGCCAGCTCACCATGAGCCGCATTGTGCTTACGCCGTTTTTCCTCTGGGTATTCTTCTACGATAACGATCTGGATTACAGCAACAACAATCTCGTGTTTAAAATCCTTGCGCTTGTAATGGTGCTAGGCTTTATGCTCACGGATTTTTTGGACGGCAAGCTCGCCCGTTCAATGGGCGAAGTCAGTACGCTCGGCAAGTACCTCGACCCGTTCAGTGACAAGATTTCGAACATGACGATTTTCATGTGCTTTATCGCAACAGGCTATGCTTCTGTTTGGATGGTCGCCTTGATTTACTTCCGTGAATCGAGCGTGGAAACACTCCGAACACTCGCCGCAAGTGAAGGCCTCATTATGCCGGCACGTCGCAGTGGCAAATGGAAAACAGCGTTGCAAGGGATCGGCATTGTCGCAATTCTCCTCGGAGCCATCGAACCTGTCCGTGCTTTGATTCCAGGATTCGAAGGGATTTGGCATCAGTTCCCCATTATTGTGATGGGCATCATAACGGCCATTACACTCATCAGCGGAATTGATTATTTCTACGCAAGCAAGCACATTTTGAAAAAATTTGTGTAATGGAATTTCGCTTAAAAACGGCGGAAAAAACATAAAAAAAGCTTATTCTGCAATTTACTCTGCACCTTAGGCTTGCCAAATCTATTATTATTTTCTATATATGGATCAACCTCGACGCGGGGTGGAGCAGTTGGTAGCTCGTCGGGCTCATAACCCGAAGGTCGCAGCGTTCAAGTCCTGCCCCCGCTACTAAAAAGACTTAGATTAAATCTAAGTCTTTTTTTATATTTGTAGTATGTCTCGCATTTCAGAACAAGAAGCTCTCGATTTATTTTTGAACGCACCGCTCGACGAACTTTGCGCACGCGCCAACGCCGAAAAAGAAGCACGCCACGGCAAGTCCGTTTACTGGGTGAACAATCGCCAGATCAACTACACGAACGTATGCGTTTTGCACTGCAAGTTCTGCGCATTCAGCCGCATCAAGAAAGATAGCCCGACTGCTTACGACTGGAATTACAAGACCATCCGCGACAAGGCCGCCGAAGCCATTAGCAAAGGCGCCCGCGAATTGCACATTGTTGGCGGTCTCCATCCGGATCACCCGTTCAATTACTACATCGAAATGTTGCGCAAGCTCCGCAAGGAATTTCCGTCCGCCAACTTGAAAGCTTTTACCGCCGTCGAAATTTGCCATTTCGCCAAAATTTCTGGCCAGACGCCCGAACAGATCATGGCAACACTCAAGGACGCAGGCCTTGACGCCCTCCCTGGCGGCGGCGCCGAGATTTTAGTACAAAGTGTACGCGACAAGATTTGCCCGGGCAAGGAAACTGGTGAAGAATGGCTTGACGTCCATCGCGCCGCGCACAAGCTCGGCATCCCGACGAACGCCACCATGCTCTTTGGGCACATCGAAAAGATTGAAGACCGCATCGCGCACATGAAGATGCTCCGTGACTTGCAGGACGAAGCTCCAGGATTTTTCGCATTCATACCGCTCGTGTACCACCCGGAACACAATGCGCTCCACAAAATCGTCCCGAACATCACAAGCGAAGAAGACATCTTGCGCACGGTCGCTGTTTCTCGTTTGTTCTTGGACAACTTCCCGCACATCAAGGCGTACTGGATCCAGATGGGCATTGAAACCGCTATGAAGGCGCTCCACGCCGGCGCATCGGATTTGGACGGCACGATCATCGAAGAGAAGATTACGCATGCCGCAGGCGCCACGGTTCCCGTGGGCATGAGTCCAGAACGCATGAAGAACCTTATAATAAAAGAAGGCCTCGTTCCGGTGGAACGAGACGCTTTGTACGAAAAATTTTCGTAAGTCTTATGCGAGGACGCCGATTTCCTTGAGGTAACGGCCGAGCGCATCCTGCCATGTGGGGAGCGGCTTAAAGCCAGCTTCCACAAGCTTGCTCTTGTCCAAGCGGCTATTGAACGGACGAGCGGCTTTGGAAAGTCCGTATTCCGCAGTCGTCACCGGCAACACCTTCGTCGGAAGCCCCGCCTGCTTATAGATTTCCTTCGTGAATTCGTACCAGCTGATGAATCCGCCTTCATTCGTGGCGTGATAGTAGCCGTACTTGTCCGTTTCAATCATATCGACGAGAAGTCGGCTCAAGTCGAGCGTGTAAGTCGGCGTACCAATCTGGTCGTAAACAACGCGGACCGTATCGTGAGACTCGCCCACTTTGAGCATCGTCTTGATGAAGTTCTTGCCATTGAGGCCGAACACCCAGGCGATACGCACAATGAAATACTTTTCAAGCGTTCCGCTAACAGCAAGTTCGCCCTTGAGCTTGGATTCGCCATAGACGTTGAGCGGTTCGTAATCCTTGCAGTCCGGTTTCCACGGAGAAGTGCCACGGCCGTTAAACACATAGTCCGTGCTGATGTAGACCATCTTCGCATCGATTTCTTTTGCGACGCGGGCGATGTTTTCTGTACCTTCAGCGTTAATTGCAAAGACCTTCGCTTTCTTGTCTTCGTCTTCGGCAAGGTCCACTGCCGTCCAGGCGGCGCAATGCACAATCACGTCTGGATTTACGCTCTTGATGGTTTCGGCGACCGCCGCTGCATTCGTAATATCCATCGGCACATAAGGCATCGTCGTCACAGCGCTTCCGTCGGCAACACCGGAATAAACCGGAGCAATATCGCTACCGACGCCTTCGTAGCCGCGCTTAGCAAGTTCATTCATCACATCGTGACCCAGCTGGCCACCAACACCCGTCACTAAAACTTTCATAGAAAAACCTCTACGACAATAATAGCAAATAGTAATTGTTTATTGTCTGCTACAAGTTATTACAGTCAATTCTTACGTCATTCCGGCCATCGAGCTGGAATCTAGACTAGACGGCGGATCAAGTCCGCCATGACACAGTGCGTCTGTTAGCCAGGATGTTTATCAGATTTGCAAATTTCTATCTTTGGGCACGATGTTTGAAGCGTTAAATTTTCATTTTTCGGCATACGACTGGCTGCTCGTTTTCATGGTCACTGCCCTCGGCACCTTGAGCGCCTACCTGAAGGACCCGCAACTCAAGGCGGTCACAGCGACCATCCCCATCCCCTGCGGTTTTGCCTACATCGCAGTCGGGCTCCCGATGAACACCGAGAACGCCGTTTCCGGCTTCATGTGCATGTTGTACGTACACATTGTGCGTATTCTCCATTACAAAGTAAAAGTCCCGATTGTACCGTCGATTATTGCCGGCCTCGCATTTTTCGTCGCACTCGGAACATTCTTGCACGCCCACATCCCCGAAGGCGAAGCCTACTTTATCGGCGCATGCGTTTTTGACCTTGTCTTCGGCATCATCTTTTTCCAAAAGCAAAAGTACAAGGCCGGCGTGCGCTACAAGACACCGCTCCCCGTTTACATCAAGGCACCCGCCATTGCAGGCGTCGTATCCGGGCTGATGCTCATCAAGCGCCTGATGGGCGGTTTTTGTACCAGCTTCCCGATGATGAACTCCATCGTGAGCTACGAGAGCCGCTATTCGCTCGGCGATCAGTGCAGGCAGCTTCCGCTTTTTCTCATCGCAGGGCCATTCATGTTCGTCACTATGCGATATGTGGAAATCGGTTTCGGGCTCAATCACTGGATCGTACTTCTCATCGGATATATCGTTTTTGCACTGATTTACTGGCCGCTCAACAAGGAACTCAAGCGCCGCAACGAAATCAACTACAATTCAGTAGACAGTAGGAAGTAGGAAGTAGGAAGTAGAAAGTGAAAAGCGGGCTGTAAACGGCGCTTTTTAAAGGTATTTGGAAAAATTTACTTGAAGAAATCCCCCAACAAGGGTAAATTTAAAGAGATAAAACAAGGAATTTCACGCAATGCATAAAATTTCCCGTATTTCTTTAGCTTTTACCGGCGCCATCCTCTCCGCCTCGCTTTTAGCCGCCTGCGGCGAAGACAACCCGACTAACGCTTTCGACAAATTCATGTCAAGTTCCTCGACCACCCCGTCGGATCCTCTTTCAAGCGTTACGCCCCCCGGTTCTTCAAACGACAATCAGTCCCCTACAAGTTCTGCCGAGGCCACATCTAGCTCCGCAACAAATCCTGGTGATGGCTCCAGCTCCTCGGACGCAAGCGTCCCGCCCGCATCAAGTTCTGAAGGATCGCTTGACCCGACTTGCGTTGAAACGCCAGTCGCAACCATCGCCGTCGATTCCATCGGCCTCGCCGATATCGGCGACGTGTTCAAGAGCGTCCGCTGCAACGAAAAGGCTGTTTTTGTGATCCGCCACGGCGAACGCAGTGACGCAGAGACCGGTCCCGAAACTCCGCTTACCCACTGGGTAGGTGAGCCAGATACCATCGCCGGTCAGCCAACCGATGGCGTTCGCCAATCCATCGCCGTTGGTAAAAAGCTCATCAGCGCCGACGAATTTACATACACGCACACCAAATTCGTCCGCACGGAACAGACTTGCTTCTACATCGCACAAGGACGTGGGCAACAGACTTTCCCGCATGATTCTTCTGAAATTTATTCCATCAGCTGGTACAAGAAAGACAAGGAACGCTACAAATATTACGACGACTCCACCAAGAACGTCCGTCTCGTTATTTCGGGCTGGGCCTATGACAATCTTTACGCCGATGCATTCTACGATTTGACCGAAAAAACGAACGAAATCATCAAGACGCATATCGCTCCGGACTACGCTTCCATGAACAAGTTCCGCGTCATTTGCTCCCACGATGACTTCGTTCTCCCGCTCGCCGTTTTCGCCTCGAACGGAACGGTGAATTTCAGATTCCACGACCCAGCTTCGAGGCACTGGCCGTACTTCCTCTCTGGCGTCGCCGTCATCATCGACAACAAGAACCAAATCAGGTACGTGCCGTTCAAAGGACTTGGCATCGGAGCTGAATAGATTTTTTGGTTATTGGTCTTTGATCAATAGTCATTAGTTACTTGATTTTTTGACGATCCTCTCGACTTGATCGAGGGGATTTTTTGTATTTTGCGCATTTTTCGCCTGCGTTTCGAAATGTTCTCAAAATATTTCTCAAATTAAGGTTTAAATAAGAACCACATTTTCAAATATTTATATATATTAACAACGATTGTAAGGGTTTAATTGTTCTCAAAATTCCAACGGAGACGATATGTTTGGTAAAATTTCATTGATCGGCATCGCCACTTTGGCAGCTCTCGCCACGACCGCTAACGCCGAAAAGTACGAATGGGGCAACGTCCGCTTTGACGGCGGTGGATTCGTGAGCGCTATTATGCCGAGTCCGACGGTCGAAGGCCTCATTTACGCGCGTACCGACGTGGGCGGCATTTACCGCTGGGATGCCACAAGCAGTCGCTGGATTCCGTTGATGGACTGGATCAGCCAAAACGACGTAGGTCTTTATGGCACCGAAGCTTTTGCGCTTGATCCGCAAGACCCGAAAAAGATTTACGTGCTCGGAGGCACAGGCTACTTTAGCAAGGGCCGCACTGCCGTTTTGCGCTCCTCCGACATGGGCGCCACTTGGGACACGAGCTATGTAGAAATGCTCGCCCACGGTAATGGCATGGGCCGCCAGACGGGTGAAAAGCTCGCCGTGGACCCGAACAAGTCTAATATTATCCTCTGCGGCAGCCGCACGAAGGGCGTTTACAAGAGCACAGACTCCGGCAAGACCTGGACAAGCCTCTACAAAGTTGCACTTTCTACCGCAACCGAAAGCAGCCTCAACGGCGTGAACGGCGTAAGCTTCGTGATGTTCGACCCGACTCAGGGCAAGCTCGCCGACGGCAGCACAGCAACAATTTACATCGGCACTTCCGAAACCACGGACAACTTGCAGGTCAGCCATGATGGCGGCGCTACTTGGGAAGTCATCAAGGGCGCTCCGAGCGGTCTTATGCCGCATCGCGCAAAGATCGTAGACGGCAACATGTACGTCACGTTCGCCGACGGTCCGGGTCCGTACAATATTTCTCGCGGTGGCGTTTTCAAGTACAACATCAAGGCTGGCACTTGGACGGACATCACCCCGTTTGACGACAACGAAAAAGAAGACGGCACCATCGCCCACGAAAAGAATAATTGCTCTTACGGTGGCATTGCCATTGACCCGAAGGATCCGAAACACATTGTCGTTTCAACGCTCGGCCAGTACACCGGACGCCACTTTTTCAAGGACAAGACTGAAAACTACGGTGACCGCATTTACGTGACAACCGACGGCGGCGAAAACTGGACGTTCGGTCAGCACTACGGCGACGGCGTGAACATGGACGCAAACGGCAACAACTGGATTCACGGAAACGCGATTCACTGGGCTGGCTCCATCGAATTCGATCCGTTCAACAACAAGAAAGTCTGGGTGACCAGCGGTAACGGCATTTTCCAGACCGATGATATCACCGCCAAGGTTCCCGTTTGGAAGTTCCAGTCCGTGGGCATCGAAGAAACAGTCCCGCTCGACATCGTGAGCATCCCGGATGGACCGCTTGTCACCGCCATTGGCGACTACGATGGCGCAGTCTACACCGACATCAAGAAGAGTTCCCCGCGCCACACGCCGATTATCGGCACGACCGAAAGCATGGCATACGCTCCGCTTTCCGGCTCCCTCCTCCGCACGGGTATCATCACCGTTTACGGCCAGTACGAATCGATCAATTACAATGTCATGTACCGTTCCGAAGACATGGGCGCCACCTGGGATAGCGTGAAGACGACGCTCAAGGGCGGCAAGGGCCTCGTGGTTCTCTCCGCAGACGGCAAGGTCATCCTCCACCGCCCGGACCAGAGCGCAACCGTTTACCGTTCTGATGACAATGGCGCCACTTGGACCGCCGTTGAAACCGGCACACAGACACAGTACGCACGTATCGTCGCAGACCCGGTCGATCCGAAGACATTCTACGTGATGGGCGCCATGGGTACACTCTACAAGTCCAGCGACGCCGGCAAGAACTTCACCGCACAGGACGCTCGTTTGCAGAACGAACAGGCTGGAGAATACTACAACGGCGCAGGTCTCATCCGCACCGTTCCGAAGAAGGAAGGCCACCTCTGGGTTCCAATGGACCAGGCTCAAGTCTGGCAGCCGAAGGGCTTCACGGAATACGGCCTTGCTTACACGGAAGACGGCGGCAAATCCTGGAATCGCTGCGAAGGTGCCAAGACAGCAATCTCCGTTGGCATCGGCAAGGCTAAGGAAGGTTCTGACTACGAAACGATTTTCATCTGGGGTGCAGCCAAGGAAGGCGACCCGATCGGCATCTACCGCAGTACCGACAAATGCAAGACGTTTGAACGCATAAACGATGACGCCCACCAGTACGGCGGTCCGGGTAACGGAAACTTCGTGCAGGGCGACATGAACACATTCGGTGTTGTCTACATGAGCACAGTAGGCCGCGGTCTCGTGGTTGGCGCACCGGAAGGTACTGAATTTGTAGAAGTCCCGCCGACAAGCCTCAACAAGATTGCACACAACATCGGCAAGGCAACGCTCACGCAGCAAAATAGAACATTGCATGTGAACGTTCCGAGCGAAAGCAAACTCGAAGTTATCGCACTGAACGGCAAGACGCTCCTTACCGCAGACGTGAACGGCAACAGAAGCGTAAGCCTCAAGAAGATCCCGAACGGCAAGTACATCGCAAAGGTTGTCAGCGCTAACGGCAAGTTGCTCTTGAAAAAGGCTATTGCGATTAAATAAAGCGCATTAAAGTTTCAATAATCATCAATCCCACACTTCAAAAGGCTAGAGTGCAAAGCGAACGCTTTTAAGCTCTAGCCTTTCTTTTTGCTATGTTATAAAGGAGATGCCCGATCAAGTCGGGCATGACAAAGTATTTAAAGCTTGGCAATATCCGATGCAAGAACTGACGTTTAAAATCATTGCGCGAATCAAGAGCGATTTCCGTGAAAAGTTTGGCATCCCGCGACAGAGCGGGCTGGTGCAGAACTTGCGTTCCACGATACGCTTTGAGCCGGAATTTCGCAATGCCGATGCGCTCCGCGGTCTCGAAGGTTTTAGCCACCTGTGGATCATGTGGATTTTTTCGGAGAACATCCGCAGCACGTGGAGTCCAACGGTGCGACCGCCAAGACTCGGCGGCAACAAGCGCCTCGGCGTTTTCGCCACGCGTTCAAGCTTCCGCCCGAACCCGGTCGCGCTCTCGTGCGTGAAGATTGAGCAAATTCATCTCGACGGAGCCGAAGGCCCGGAAATCGTCGTAAGTGGCGCAGACCTCATGGACGGCACACCGATTGTCGATATCAAGCCGTACCTGCCTTACACGGATGCCCACCCCGAAGCGATTGGCGGTTTTGCAGACGCCGTGAAGCAGAACAAAGTTCACGTCAAGAATCCCGATGCTCTCGCCAAGCTGAGCGAAGAAAAACGCACGGCGCTTATCGAAGTCTTGGAGCAGGACCCGCGCCCCGCCTACCAAAACGATCCCAAGCGCGTTTACGGTTTCCCATTTGCAGAATACGAAGTCAAGTTCAAAGTCGCTGGCGACGAACTGAAAATTATTAGTATAGCGTAAAAATAAAGAAAGAGCCCCGTGCGAACACGGAGCCCTTAGCATTGAGGAGAACTTATTATTGTAAATTCACACGCTGCATGATGTGCGATGAAGCGGTCACCACGCTCATTATGTAAATTCCTGAAGAAATATTCTTTCTAGATATCAGGACATCGCTTTGCCCAGCAGACAACAAGCGATTTGCATAAGCTACTTCGGAACCAAGCGCAGAATAAAGACGAACGCTTACGACACCCGAATGAGCCATAGATACAGGCACACGCAAGAAAGCTCCATCAAACGAAACTTTGCCAACACCCACTGCATGAACGGCATTAGGTATAGCAAATCCACCTACAGTAGAACTAGAAGAAACCGTACTGCTGCTAGAAGCCTCAGAAGAACTCGACAAGACCTCGCTACTGCTACTAGACTCTTCAGCAGAGACAGGCTTGAGATCATCCCCCAGGACTTCGATTACTTTTTCTGCATAGCGCTTGCCGAAATCGCGATACCCCTGCGATGAAAAATGAATACGCAACATGTCTAGGTCATTAAGGCCCTCGGCAGAAACGAGATAGAAGTTCTTGGATTTGCTCGGGAGCTTCCTGATGTTATTGTTCGTCCCTTTGGAACTGCCGTTATACGGAACCTCTCCCGCAAAAAATGGAATGTTTTCATCAAGCCCAACATCCTTAACCAGACGGTCATAGACTTTCTTGACCTTGTTCGGCCAATCACTGTCGCCCTCATCAGTTTCGCCCTGATGGAAAATGATTCCCTTGATGACACCGTCTTCCTTAGCCTTTTTCGCCATATCGACCAGACGCTGATAAGGATCGCCACCATAATCCCTGACAATATCCATAAACCAGCCCGCCTGCTGACTCCAATAGCTATCGCTAACCGGGGGATCGAACAATACAATGCTGCACCCTGCAACTGCGACCACGACAACCCCCACCTTAATCTGAGGGTCTAATCGTTCGACCAAGGTTCGTCCAAAGTAATCCGTGGGACCTAAGCCACCGTGCTTATTTGCTAAAGGCGGAATCGCATCGTTCCACGTTCCGAGCTTGCGTCCATTAAAGTTATCAATCGTCGAAAACATCTGGAAACGCGGGTCAACCGTCTTGTCCTTGCTTTCAATCGTTCCTTGGCCTTCCATATTGGATTGACCAAACGCGAGATAAATATGAAAATTAGGATCTGGCGTAGCAAAGGCCGACGAAACGGCTAGACCCAAACCCAAAAACAAGCTCACGACACGCGAGACTGTCATCTATCACTCCTTGAGGCGCAAAAATCCCTAACACCTTAAATATACCCTTCAATTAAAGGCTTTCATAAAAAAAAGGCAAAACTCGTTGTAGATATCTGCAACGCCATTTTCGCATACAAAAAGGCCCTGCACGGGTCCGCGCAGAGCCTTTGCCTACAGGATCAAAACTAGCGATTCAAGTCAATACGCTTGGTAATACTTGCAGAACCCATCTGGACATTTAGCACATAAACACCAGAACGCAAGCCCTTCCTGGAAAGAGAAACCGTTTTCGTTCCCTGTTCAACAGACTCGCTGACATTCGCAACTTCATTGCCAAGTACGGAATAAAGACGAACATTCACCACGCCAGAACGGGAAAGGGACAGCGGGACCTGTAAAGCACCGCCCACAAAAGAGACCTTCCCCACACTCAATGTACGGGCCGCATTGGGGATAACAATCCCACCGACAGTGGAACTAGAAGAGACCGCACTGCTGCTAGAAACCTCAGACGAACTCGACAAAGTCTCGCTACTGCTGCTAGACTCTTCAGCAGAAACAGGCTTAAGCTTGTCTCCAAGAACCTCAACCATTTTCTCGGCATAGCGCTTGCCGAAATCGCGGTATTCCTGAGCCGTAAAATGGACATTCTGCCCATCGCCAAGAGCCTGGTTAAAGCCCTCGGACGAGACCACATAAAAATTGCTGGACTGCTGCGGGAGTTTTGCAATGTTGTTATTCGCGCCCTTGCTCGAGCCCGTGCGCAAGACCTCGCCTGCAAGGAACGGAATATCGTTTTCCAACCCAAGATCCTTAATGATATTGTCATAGACTTTTTTCACCTTGGAAGGCCATTGACCATCGCCGGCATCCGTTTCGCCCTGATGGAAGATGATTCCCTTAATGACACCATCCTCCTGGGCTTTCTTAGCCATATCGATCAAACGGCCATAAGGGTTTCCACCGTATTGATTGATATATCCCGTCATCCAGCTCTGGGTATTCTTGACCGAATTGATGTAGTTCTGGTAATTCGCCTTATCAAACAACTGGATGCTGCAACCCGCAACGGCAACAACGATAACGCCAACCTTGATTTTGGAATCGGTCTTTTCGACCATTGTGCGGCCGAAATAATCCGTAGGGCCAAGTTTTGCGTTATTGCAATGCGCAAGAGGCGGCTTTGCCGGGGACCATTTGCCCTTGGAAGCCCCCTGGTTACAGGACGCATTATCGGCAGACCAAAGAACCCGGAACCGCTCATCGACAGTCCTATCCTGGCTTTCGATATTGCCCTGGCCTTCCATATTGGATTGACCAAACGCTAAATAGATGTGAAAATTAGGGTCTGGCGCTGCAAATACTGAAGAAACAGCAAGACCCATGCCTAAAAACAAGCCCACTATCCGTGAGACATTCATCTTACACTCCTTGGGACCCCAAGTCCCCAAACAACTCTTCCTAATATATCCTAAACGAGGAGAGATTTGTTAAATCTTTGGAAAATCGCGTTGTAGCCATCTGCAACATTGAATTTTTTATATATATTCCCATAAAAACGAGGATTTTATGACCATCAAAACTTTGACATTCATTGCCTTTGCTGCAACAATGTTCACCGCCTGTGCCGAATCGACCACAACGCCACCGTCAAAAGCTCAAGAGTGCGCCGCAGGACTCACTGCACAATGCATCCTGGGAACCTGGAGCACCGAAGGCCCAACGATTCCTCAACCGGCCGGCACCGATGTTATTTATATCATTGATCCAAGCCATAATTTCAGGGAAGACCCTGCAACGCTAAAATTCTACGTCGATGAAAAGAAAGTAAACAAATTCGAGTTTACGAATTCTTCAAAAAGCACAGCATTTGAATGCAAGCCGACAAAGATTTATGGAAACTGGGAAATCATCAACAATTCCATCCATCTCAACGCAACCGCCGGTAACGATTGCATAGACCGTTCTCAAAATGACAAGACGATTCAAGCCGAAATCAACATTGACGGTAACGATGTCGCATTGACCATTAAGGAACTTTACTTTTTGGAACCTGAAATGAAAAGCGCCGATGCCGTTGTAAAGGCAAACGCCTACGAAGTCTACAATTTCGTTTCTTCGAACTAGTTTTTCCGCCAGCGGTTGCATTCATATTCCAGCAACTGCTTGAGCGCAAAAGAACATTCCTGATCAAAGCGCGAGTCCTTGAGGCTCGCCTTTTTTGTTGTTTGCACACGCCCCGCAAAAGAGGCAACAGTCTCGCCGGGAGCGCGACTGAACCCCAAGCGGGCAAGTCGTTTTTCGGCATCGGCAAGGAGGGCAATCCATTGGGCCGCATTTTTAGAAACAGCCTGCTGCTTGCGCCGTTTTCGGAAACTACGGAACCTGAGCAGCGCAAAAACCAGGAGCAATATAGCAAGGGCAAGATAAAGAGCGGGACTCGAAACAATGCGTTCCGAAGCGGTTTGCCAGCTATCGACGACACGTCGCCATTCACCGTCCCTGAGCAAATGCATCACATAAGAGAACCGGCCTTTCACGCCTTCAAGCTTTACCGCCAACCATGAATGCCTTGCAAAAGTCATTTCTGTGACAGGTGGAGTCGGATCAAATATGTACCACTTATGGTCAATGTAGACTTCTACCCAGGCATGGCTATGACGGCGACGGAACGTCACATACGGGCGGCCCGGAACATGCTCGGGGCGAGCAAAGCCCGTCACGTAGCGCGAAGGAATCCCCTGATGGCGCAAGAGGAGTGCCGCAAGCGTCGCATAGTACTCGCAATAGCCTTCCTTGGTTTTCCAGAAAATTTCAATCGGGTCGGTTTTTGAATTTTGGGTCCGGCCGGGAACGATATACGAATACTTAAAATTATGGATAAAATAAGATTCTATCGTTTTTAAAGTTTGGACCGCAAATTGTGCGCTATCGAGAGTCGCCGAGTCTGTATCGAGATGCGCGGCCGGTAGAGACATAGTCGCGGCAATTGAATCTAAAAGAGATTTTTCTCTATTCGGGATTTGCAAGAAAGCGGAAAGTGATTCAATCGTCGAAGAGTCTGCCGAAAATGTCGCCGAGGAATCCACTGGTAAATGCGCCGCAATCGCAAGAGTTTCCGCAGAATCCGGCACATAATAATACCAGTCGCTACGCACACCGTTTGCATCGGCAAAAATATTCGTCGAATAGTAATTCAGTGAGTCCGCATTTTTGCTAGCCACGCCCACAACATTCGGAGGGGCAAACATAAAGCCGAAATTATCAAGAGTCGCCTGCACCCAAACGGATTTGACATTTGGCGCAACCACCGCAGAATCTTCAGATTCAAAAACGGCGTAGTCCACCCGATAACGCGCCGGATAAAGTTTCTTCTCGGCCGTCGCCGGGAGTTTCCAGATGCCCGCCACATATTTTTCATAGGCGGCAGCCCGCAGGTACGGAGGAGCAAGAGTGTCCCAAACTCGGAGGACAATTTCACTATTGTACTTGGAATTGTAATTACTGGAGAAGGAACCCAACGCAGCCACGGGATCAAATCCCATCACGCGATTCTTGACGTAATATTCTTCGGCCCAGCGCCCACTGTAATAGCGATTGCTCTTCCAATATTTAAAACCGAGATACGACGAGCCGCACAGACTCGCATAAAGTAATACAAAAAGCAACCGTTTGTAAAGAGCAACACGTGGACGGCTAAAAGCATACACAGCAAGCAAAAGTGCCACGACAGCACTGATTACGCTTGCACGAGGCGCTTGGAACAATCCCATGAAAAGTGCAGCAACGCCATTGAACACAACAAAGACTTCGTAGCCGCCATTCCCAAGACTCCGCTTTTGCAGCCACGCCAAATAAAGCAAATACCAGGCCGGAATAAAGACCAAGTACGGCGAGACGCCCATTTCAACGCTTGGCGTCAGCACCCACCACAGCGCACACGGGACAATGGCGCCGTATGCAAAAATTTTTCTGTAGCGCGGGATTTTTATCTGGTTCGTCGCGGACTTTGAAAGCACAAATTGCTTGATGTGAATCGCGATAAACAGCGCTGCAAAAACAAAGCCAAGAATTTCAAGTCCGCTTGAAATCCCCAAATTGATAGAGACGATGCAGAAGAAAATCGTCTTCGAAATTTCACGGAAGTTCATCATAGACTCACCTCCGCTTCACGAGAATTTTCAAGCGAATCTCGGGAAACGTGTTCGAGATGCGCACGTTCACGAAGCAATCGTTCATTAAAAACGCGTTCGAGATGCGCCGCGTTCACGGACAAAATATCATCAGAAATGGCGACCTTAGATTCGTCCGTCAATTTGGAATGCGCATCCAAAATCACTTGCTTATGCACAAGCGGATCATCGGTCGCAAAAAGTCCCATGCGAAGCACTGGGCCTAGCGGGCGCGCCGCAGGAGACCAGAGTTTTGGCGCACTCGTCAACTTGCGAGATTTTTCCGCAATTCGAGATGCGCGCATTTCAAACAAAGACGTCGCCGGGATTCGCGCAAGCGCTTCCAAGAAGCTCAGGCCGCCATCGCCCTCTACAAGTGCAATTTCATCATCGCCAATGAAAAAACGCCCAAGCGCCTTACGTTCCAAGAGCCACAAACCAACGCCAGCCGCCAAGCGGATCAACATTTCAACAGCCGATTTTTCGCGTAAGCTACGAGATGTCACATCCAGCACGAGAATCGCACCCGCGCCACGTTCCGTCTCAAATTCCTTCGTGAAAGGTTTGCCGTAACGTGCAAACGCCTTGTGATGCAAATCGCGCAAGGAATCGCCCTCGCGGTATTCGCGCACACCTACAAAATCCATCCCGCGCGTAAGGCTCGGCATCAACAGCGGAGCAAACACAGCACCGCTCGCGCCAGACGTCAAAAACGGGAACGTTCCCACACGCAACGGGCGCGGAAATACGAGCAGTTCCGCTTTTCCGGCATTTGCGGCATAGCGCAAGGCGCCATTTATTTCCGGGATAATCACCGCCACTTTCGGAATTTCAAAGGCGCCACGTTTTTTCGTCTGGATTTTGCAAGTGAGCTTCGCCGTCTCGCCAGCAGCAACCGCAACAAGCGCAGACTCTTCGCACTTGAGCGAGGTATCCATGCGGAAGCATCCAAGCGACACCGCATTTAGCTTATCTTCAGCAGAAACATGCAAGTCAACGGTAGCCGTTTCACCTTCGTAAACATTCCGGACAGAAATATGGCCCGTCTTGAACTTGCTCTTACGAGCGGTCATGAAAAGGCACGGCACAAGCGCCAAGAAGTACATGAAGTCAAGACCGCAGAACACCCACGCCGCCCAGAATCCAGGCACCGCCCCTGCAAACATCGAGAACAGCATCAGCGCTGCCGCCGCATGCCCCACCTGCGTAAAGCCTTCTTGCCAAACGTAGTACAAACGCATCAAGAGTCCCTTGCGCTTGGGACTTCTGGGGATGGCGTTTATAAAGAAATGGAAGAGAGACATTACTTCGGCACTCGCACCTGCTTCAAGATTCCTTCGAGAATTTGTCTGGAAGCACCGGGTGTATTCGAATCTTTTGCAAACACGCGATGTTCCATCACCGGGAAAAACACATGCTGAATGTCATCGGGATTCACGAAATCGCGACCCGCGACATACGCGCAAGCTTGCGCCATCTTGATGAGGTTAATTCCTGCACGAGGGCTTGCCGCCAAGCGCACTGCCGGATTGACGCGTGTCGCCTGCACCAGCGAAACCACGTACATTTCAAGAGATTCGTCAATGTGAATCTTGCGGACGTCGTTTCGCACCGCAATAATTTCATCAGGAGTCGTCACCGCCTTAAGCGTATCAAGCGGTCGCCCATCGCGATGCGCACGCAAAATGCCAAGTTCTGTTTCCGCCGTCGGGTACCCGAGTGAAAGACGCACCAAGAATCTATCCATTTGCGCTTCGGGCAACGGAAACACGCCGTGAAATTCCACGGGATTCTCGGTCGCAAGCACCATGAACAGTTTCGGGAGCGCATGACGTTCACCCTCCAGCGAAACCTGCCGTTCTTCCATCGCTTCCAAAAGCGCACTTTGCGTTCGCGGAGATGCACGGTTAATTTCATCCGCCAAGAGTACCTGCGTAAAGACAGGCCCCTTGCGAATTTCAAACTCGCCCGTATTCGCCTTAAACACGGCACCGCCCGTCACATCGGCGGGGAGCAAGTCCGGCGTAAACTGGATTCGCGCAAAGTCCGCACCAATCGCTGCGGCAAGCGCTTTCGCAATCGTCGTCTTGCCCGTTCCCGGCACATCCTCGATAAGCACATGGCCATCGGCAAGGAGCGCCATCACAAGCATTTCTACCTGGTCCTGCTTACCAAGCAGAACACTATTCAAAGACTGTATAAGATTTTCAACCATACCCATAATATATATAGATAATGGTCAATGGTTAATAGTCAAAAGTTCAGTCACTGACACAGCGGACAGAAAGGGCGTAATCTTTCATCTCTTTGGTTATTTCAACATTGGGATTTTCATATTGCATTCGTACGGAATATACAAACCTTGTACTGCTCTCAGTAGAACTCCAAAAAACCGTGCCATGGTCCACACTGTAGAAATCACGGTCATGGGAATAACCTGCGGGCAACGCCGAGAAACCGTAAGTATCCTCGCCATTTTCCCCACTGGACCATACTTTTTTAGTCTTGAGTTTTGTGGCGGCAACCGAAGTGCCTCCAACTTCACTGAACAAATAACTCCAGTCTTCATAGCTGGGCAAGTGCCAACCGCTTGGGCAAGCGGTCATCGCAGCAGACCACGTATAGTAGCGGCCATACATTTTGCAATCGGCATCCTTTTCCACATTGCAAAGGCTGTTTGCCGTATTGTAATTGAGATTCTGCGCCATCCACATCTGGTAGCCAATGATTGCAGTCCTGTAGGTTTGACCATCGCGCGGGTCGGTAAAGCTCCCTACGACAGCTGTCGGTGGCAAGTCTGCCGGATCAAAAGTCTGCTGATTTTCCCCATGCTGTTTGACCCACGCTTCATATTCATCATCAAGCATTCCTTCGTAGTCAGTACATGCAGCGAGAAAAATAGCAGAGCAGACGAAAGCAAACAGGCCAGGGACCTTTCCAAACCCAAATTTCAAATTTCGTTTTCCTAATTTCATCGCCGCCTCCTAGAAAAAGAAGCCAAATCCGATGCCCGCAGCACCGATGATGGTCAAGGCAATTCCCACGCCGCGCTTCATCTGCCCGCTATGCGCCTTGTCCTTGGCCTCCTCATACTCGGCCTTATTGCTGAAGCCTAAATCGTGAGCCAATTGCGCATCGGAATTGCCAATTGCAGCAAGTACAATACCCGACGTCACCAACACACCACCGCCAATGAGTGCACCCCAGCGAATCCATGAATTTTTCGCCCTATTTTTTACCGCAGGAACATCACCAATTGGCGTTGACGACCTATGAACTTTTCCATCATCCTTGCCAGAAGGAGTTGAATCCAGATTCACGCTACCGACACTGATTTCTTTGGCTTCAGATTCTTCAGAGGATTTATTTGAGCTGAGAAAATCACCAATGCCGCCTGCGCCCTTATTCACGCGACGCCCCCCATACTTCGGAGATGACGGGCTTTCGCCTTTCACCTTGCGGAAAAATTCAGGAGCGCTCTTCTTTATTTCATTCAGAAGTTCTTCTACACTTGCTCCATGCCCGTTGAAGCTAGCAACAAGCTTGTTCCCTGCCGTTTCGTAGATTTCAGCAGAAATGGCAAGCTTCGAACCGAATTTTCCCACGCGAGCCTGGCAAACGTAATCGGCGGCAATGTTGCGCCCCGTCTCCACAAGGCAGCTGCCTTCGCACTCTTCAAGCGCTTTCCCCGGCGGAAGCATCTCGCTGATATTCTCGCGGGTCATGATCGTAAAGTTCTGCGAGGCTGGAAGTTCCTTAACAGCCTCTTCACGTAGAACATTCGTAAGGTACTGCCGGTCAGACAGAGACACCTTCTTTTTCACGTCCGAATCTACGCCCGTTTCAAGCACGGCGACATGCGCCGCCATAGCACTCGAAACAAAAATCAAAAAGAAGAAAAGAGTCTTCAATAGATGATTCATAACACTTGGCTTCTATAAATTTGGTGAAAGTCAGACAGTCCAACTACTCCGAGAACGTGAACGGAATAGTCACGGTCGTATTGCCCTTCGTCACCTTTCCGAACGTCCACGTGCTTACGGCCATCTTGATGATTTCATCAAACCCGCTATCACCTGTATTTGATTCCACGACAGAAATTTCACTGATATCACCATTAGGCGTGATAGTAAACTTCAGCTTAATCCTACCCTGCAATTTTTTGTTTTTCTTGCGATACTGGTCGTAAATCTTTTTGAGGTCTGGAGTGCGCTGCTTGACAACCTGGTCGATGTCACTGCTTGTGCGTACCGAAGAAGTTTCATCTTCGCTATCGAAATTGCTTTCGAAACCTCCGAACAAAGGTGCCCAGTAATAGGAGTAAACATCATCAACTTTGACGTCAGGAACTTCATTGCCGCCCTTCCAGGCTTTGTACTTTGTCACCTTGATCGTACAATTATTTTCGTCACCCTTCACATCGATGTAATAGCGGTGTGAAATAGAACCGACCACACCATATCCCGCATAAATCGCGATCAGATGCTTTTCCGTAACGATCTTGCCTTCCTCAGGATCGGCCTTGGTGAGTTCGACGCCCCTATCCCTGAAAGTAACCACCACCGCATTGTAGCACACATCGCGAGGTTGATTATAACTTCTCGTAAGATACTGGTCGTAGAGAGCGGGATCGTTCAACTGCATGGTCTTTGCACACCCAACGAGGAGGGCAATCATGGATACGAATCCTGCAACAACATGGATCTTTTTCATAGGGTCTCCTTTTTTATCTTTGATAATATAAAAAAATAAGACGGCCTACATTTTTTATGACCGATCCACGAATTTATTTTGCACACAAAAATGCAACTGAACTAAATATTTGTAAACGAAAATTAACTATCAATTTTAATAATTGGCATATATTATCTCATCCGCATGCAAAATCTACGAACAACCTGCCGCAAGACGCGCATGCCGTACGTAACCACATTGAGATTTGATTTTTCGCCAGCGTAACGTGTGGGAATCGGGAGTTCAGCAACCGCAAAACGGGAAGCATCGGCAATGGAAATGAGTTCCAAGTCAATATCAAACGATGTGCTCAACCGATTCAAACCAACCGTTTTCAAAAATCTCGAAGAATAAACGATAAAACCACTATGGCGGTCCGTAAGCTTCACGCGGAAAGCCAAATTTTCAAGCGCCGTCAAGAACGCGCCACCAATGCGCTTATACAACGGCATTCCGCCACGCTTTGCATCCCCTGCGACCGCATGACGAGAACCCTGTAACAAGTCAAGATTCCTGTTTTCCATTTCGGTAAAGAACTCGCCCAGTTTTTCCGCAGGGTATTGACCGTCTCCATGCAGGCAAGCGACAAACGCAGCGCCCGAGGCCAAGCCTTCGGCAAGACCTTTTTTGACGACGGCACCGTAACCGCTATTTTGTTCAAACTTAAAATATTCAAAATGCGATTTGAAGTTGCGCGCATTTTCCGACATAAAGCGTTCAAACACCTGCGCCGTTCCATCGCGTGATCCATCGTCTACCACAAGCACATGCGCACGAGCTAAAACTGATTCATCAATTTTGGAGAGAACTTCACAAAGTATATTTTCTACGTTGTACGCAGGAACAAAGATGAAGTAGTCAATGGTCATTGGTCACTAGTCATTAGAATAATGTCCGACAAACCACGTCAAGGATTCGCGTAAAACGACATCGATCGGAGTCTTGGCCTTAAAGCCAAGCAATCGTTCGGCCTTTTCTACAGACGGCAAACGGCGCATGGAATCTTCGTAGCCTTCGCCGTAGTATTCCACGCCAGAAACCACTTCCGGCTCAGGAATAGAGTCCACACTTACGCCCTTGACTTCTGCAAAGATATGGCGCATTTTGTATGCAAGTTCCGCGATCGTAAGTTCATTGTCCGGATTTCCGATATTAAATGCTTGCGACAACGGCGTTTTTTCCGCAACATGTTCAGTTGCACTCGCGACATTCTTAACTGCACTCGACGCCATTCCAACAGCATTCGCCGAGAATCCGGCTTCAAACAGCGCGAACATAAAATCGACCGCATCAAAGACGCTCGTAAAGCTGCGCTTTGCTACACCGCCATTCACAAGTTTCAAAGGCTCGCCGCGCACAAGCGATGACGAGAAATTCGCAAGCACACGCGGAATGCCCGAACCATCGACGCCCGGCATAAAGTCCATGTACGGCCCGACAAAATTGAACGGACGAACCACGGTCCACTTCAAATTCTTAAGGCCCGCAATATAGCGTTCCGTCAAGAGCTTTGCGGTCGCATAGCTCCAGCGGCTCGCCGTCACCGGCCCAAAAGTAAGTTCGGATTCGTCCTCAACGAGCAAGCCAGAATCGGCCGACGTGCGCCCGTAAATCTCGGACGTCGAAAAATGAATGAGCCAAGAGCCTGACTTCACACAAGCATCCGCCAGCGCCGCCGGATGGTCGTAATTGCTGCGGATAACTTCAGGAGCTTCAGCCATATAGCGGCTCGGGGTGCAAATCGCCGCAAGGTTCACGACGACAGGATACTTTGCAATACGCTCAACGACTCTCTTATCGGCGAGGTCCGCCACCATAAACTCGCAACGTTCGTCGTTTAGCCTATGCTGGATCCTGTAAAAATCCAAATCAACGCCAAAAACGCGCCACTGGGTGCGCGTCAAAATAGCATCGAGAAGGTGACAACCAATAAAACCACCGCAACCGACAATAGCCACGGTGATACTTTGGTCATTGAACTTTAGGTTCATTACTTCGTGACCGTGAACTCACCAGAGTTCGCGCCCTTATTCGTCTTAATGTACGGAACTACACGAATATAGCCGGTCTTGGTTTCCTTAACCTTACTTGCATCAAGCGTCACTTCCGCTTCGTAGCAAGTCTTACCATCGGCCTGGCCTGCAGGACCAACAGATTCTTCAGTAAGATCCTCGCCCTGATCGTCTTTGCCTGTTTTGAACTTGATCATATAACCAGAATCATCGACATCGGAACCAAAGATAACGGTGATTTTCTGACCGATCTTGAAGGTTTCGCCTTTGGTCGGATAAACAACCTTGACGCCACCCGTCACAGAGCAATCGAACTTGTCAGTTGCATTAGACGGAGAATCTTCTTCACCGCAAGCAAGGAATGCAAGGGAGCTTGCCAAGAGCAGAGCATGAGAAAACTTCATATAGACCTCTATTGATGTTTCGTTTAACTGTTTAACAATATAAAAATTTGGGAAGACAACAAGATAAGACGGTCACTTATTTCATTGATTGTATCAAGGAATCCAGTTTTCGCGTAAGCCTTTGACCACCAACATAACTCAAATGGTCGTAATCATAGGCCATTTCATCTGTATAGTCATGGTCACCCATTTTATTTTCATCAACAAATACGAAATTCGAATACTTTTTCTGCCAATTCTCTAAAGAATCAATCAGAGATTCCGCAATACTGCGCAGCATCCCATGACGGCCAAAAACCCCCGTTTTTTTATAATAAGGAGACTGCGGGAACACAACGCCAATGATAACGACATTTTTTTTCTTTGCATAATCAATCAAGTCCTTTAAACGACCCAGATGTTTGGACCAAACACGAGCGTTACTCCATGCAGGATCCCCGATAATCGGATTTTCATTAAAGCCGCCTACAGTCCATCCTCCTGATTCTATATAAATCCATCCATGATTTTCATTCATTAAATCTCTCAAATAATCAATCCCGTTCGCATAAACAGCATTCAGTTCCTTATACTGTGACGGAACGCCATTTTTCCAATAGGAATGACTCTTATCGTACTCAAAGCCTATATTGCCACCAACATTTTTATTGAAATTTTGGTCCTTTCCTCCGGACCACAAATCAAAATCAAGACTGACAATTAGATATTTCAGATTTTTACAATGTGGCAAGACATAATTTTCAGCGAGCGTTGCAATAACATCCATGTCATTTGGAATGGTCGCCATATTGAACGCATAACCAGACTTTACCTCTTGAGCCATAAATCCCACACTGACTCGAGATGAACCCAAGGCAACAATTTCAACAATATCAGAAATCGTCCAAAAAGCGTTCATCTTGTGAGTAATAAGGGTGGCGTCTTGCCCAACGTAATACATACCGGCGCTATCCAGATTAAGTTTATCATAGTAGGCAGCATTCATAGGGTACACCCAGAAACTCGGATGCCACAGTTCATCGCCTTGAACAAGCTCCACAATTTCAGAAGTTTCAAGATTGACAAGCGCAATTTTGGAATGTGCGTCATTTGCATTAATAAGAGTTACAACAGCATAGTCTTTTAAACCACTCACCCATTCGCTATGATCAAAGCTAAATCCCTCAGGAGAGGCTACAGACTTGATCAGCTTGCCATTTTTATCCGCAACGAAAAGGCGCTCGTGTACGCGATAGCTTTCTCCCACAAATTTCTTTCCTGTTCTACTGCCAAAGTCAAGGAACAGCGTACGACGGGAATCATCTTTGGCCAGGGACACATTGCAAGCCTGCTCGCCGTTATACCAGACCGTGTCACGGGCAGAACCATTAGACGGTGTAATCCGAGCGCGCAAAAGCTTGGAACCCGAGACCGCCAATGAACCATCAGCACTGACGCCACCGTGATACGCCCCGTCAAACAACTTTTGCGGCGTCCCGAACTTTTCACCCGCAAACGAGACCTGCCAAGTCGACTTTTTCTTGAAGGTCGCATCAGTGCTATTATCGCCGGCATCGCTCACAAATACAATGACGGTATCCCCATCCGGGAGAATTCGCCAGCGCGGGATAGCTGCGTTTTCAAAGTCCAGTTTCTGGAGTCCCGTACCGGCAAAGGTCAAATCACGGACATAGACCTGAGACTTACTGGACGTACCTTCAAGACCAGTACAGAATACAACACGTTTACCATCTGGGGAAATTTCAGGATGATAAACTTCTATAGTATCCTTGATTTCCATAATGCTTGAAAAACCGCTTGAATAATCAATGAAGACAAGGTTTCCCGAAACATCGTTACGAAAAGCGAGCTTTACCCCGTAAGAACCCACCAGGGAACGGACTCTTGTAAAATTGGCAACAGCCGTCATAACCCCCGTCTGTTCACTCCCTTCATCACCAGCCCAAGATGCATTTGGGATGGTTCCATACGCAAGGCGAAATCCGACATATTCAGCACGGGTTCCCGAAGTCACCGTATAAACATCGCCACGACTGTAGAGGTTTACCGTAGCCGAAGCATCGCGGTAACTTCCGCCTTTAACGACTCGCTGTCCAATAGCGCGCCCTTCTGATGCGCCGACATAATTCAGATAAGTCGTGTCGCGGAAATTACCCATCCAGTCATTGACAAATTCTAGGGCATTCCCCATAATGTCGCAAAGTTCATTTTTCTTAGTAGCCTTTGCACAAACCGGATGCAGCTGATAACCCGAATTATCTGAAGTCCAGCTGTTTTTCTTTTTTCCAAATTTATTAGCGGTAAAGACCCATTCGGCTTCGGTCGGCAAGCGGAAGGATTCTTTGTCGGGACGAAAAGCAAGGGCATCTAAACCTGTGCAATGTTTTTCTTCATCAAAGGAACTCTTGCTATAAGTGTAGGCCGTATCCTTGCCAGCAGCCTTGCTTTTGGCATTGGCGAAGAGAACGGCGTCATAATAAGAAATATCCGTTGCCGGGAGACTATCGTTTGAACATTTCAGGACAAGGCCTGTTTCTGCGCGCATAAGGCGATCGAACTCACCGCAAGTCACCTCGCTTTTGGCCATGTAAAAATCGTAATCGAATTTAACCTTCATCTGCGGACGTTCACTAGGCTTTGCATTTTCATTGTCCGTGCCAAGCGTAACTTTAGCGTCAGATGCGGAAATCGGCAACATTCCTTCCAGAAATGCCGGCAAGTCATCAAAATTGTCAGTAGAGGAACTATGCGAACACGATTCCATGCAAGCAAGGAATAAAAGGCAAGCTCCCCTCAAAAAATTATAGAACTGCATATTTTAAATATACAATATCTATACGATTCCAGATGATTTTTTTTGAGCAGGTTTATGCTTGTTTTTTTTAATCTTTCAGTAGTTCTGGGTGCTTCTCGGAGATGCGGCGGGCAAGGTACACAAAAGGAGTGTCCATGAGCGACGTCACGATGAAAATGCCATAGCCGAACACGAGAATTTCGCCGATGGTATTCCACGGGAAAACGCCCGCAAACGCAAGCAAGTTAAATACGACTACGTTGATCAGCTGACTCACCAGCGTTGAACCGTTGTTGCGCAGCCACAGGAATCCTTTGCGGTTGCCGAACTTCTTTTCGGACCATTTCCAGACGGCGTGGTAAGCCCAAACGTCATAAGCTTCGCAGACGGCGTAAGCAAACAAGCTCGCCAGCATCACGCGGGGCGTATTCGAAAACACCGTACGGATCGGTTCGGCCATCGTATCGCCTGCGGCCGGGATGTACAGGAACCAGCTTTGCGAAATGAGAATAAACGTCACATTCGCGAGGATGCCGATTTTCACACAGCGGCTAGCCTCCTTTTTGCCATAGATTTCGCTCATCATGTCGGTTGCCAAGAATGACGATGCGAAAATGACGTTACCGAGCGTCGTGTCAAGCCCGAACGCGTGAACGAGAATCAGGACTTCGATGTTTGCTGCAATTGTTGCAATGACGGTCCAGGCAAAAATGCCCTGCTTACCGAAGAAACGGAAAAAAGCGACGAGGCCCCCAAAGAACACAAAAATGGAGGCAATCATGAGAAGTTCGTTTTGCACGATTACTTTCTCCTATCAATTGCAGCAAACAATCTGCTCTTGGCGATGGCTTCGAATTCGGTACCCGGTTTGCCGTAATTGGCGAACGGATAAAGCGAAATGCCGCCGCGCGGCATGAAGATGCCTTCGACTTCGATGTACTTCGGGTCTAAAAGCTTCACCAAGTCCTTCATGATGATGTTCACGCAGTCTTCATGGAAATCCCCGTGATTGCGGAACGAGAACATGTAAAGTTTGAGCGACTTGGATTCCACCAAGAACTGGTCGGGAATGTAATTGATCTTGATTTCGGCAAAGTCCGGCTGACCCGTTTTCGGGCAGAGGCTCGTAAATTCCGGGCAGTTGAAGGTGACCATGTAGTCGTTACCCGGATGCTTGTTCGGGAACTTTTCGAGCACTTCGGGGCTGTAAGTGGTCTTATACTGGGTCTTGTTGTTGCCGAGCAGCGTAACGCCTTCGAGTTCAGCTTCTGAACGCATAAAGTCTCCTAGTTTTGTTTTAAGTCAGGATGGGTTTCGAACTGACCGATTTTGAGCGCAAATATAGAAAAACAATGCCAAGCAATCTTTCGCACGAATCAAAAAGCAAGTGCATTCACCCAATAACAGACTGCGGTAATCACAGAAAGCGGCGTCATCACGAATTTTTCCTTTTTGCTTTTCGAGAACATATTTCCAAAACAATTCAACGTCAAATAAACCGCAAAGGCAATTCCAACAATCTTAGTGACTTTATGAGAGAACCATAGGGACATATAGCCACCAAGCTGCAAAAGTATAACGGCAAAGAAAACCTGCAAAAGCAACTGTACCGCAAGCACAATACGCAATTTCGCAGGGAAAACTTTAAACTGGCCACCCAAGGTAAACGCGCCTAGCGGAGCACCAAAAATCAAGGCGACACTCATTATAACAACGAGAAATAGCAGAACCGCACCGATTATTGCTGTCATAAGAACCTCCAAGAATTGATTTAAATATAACTTAAAAATATTAGCTCTATAGATGTTTTGTCAACGAAAGATTTTCCTCAAACAAATACATCACAATGTTTTCGAGGTATTTTATTGTTACGTGCTGTTTCCTAAAAAATTCTGGGGTTACAAAGAGTATGAAATCAACAATGTTTAAGGCATTTGCTTTTGCCCTTGCCGCATCGACATTTTCGTTTGCGGGTGTAGGCATGGCCGATGGTGCTGCCAAATTTTTAGGCAACATCACTACCGCAGGCGAAATCCCTGACAACTTTGGGACCTACTGGAACCAGATTACCGCCGAATACGAATGTGTCTGGATTAATGTCGAAAAAGAACGCGGCAAATACGATTGGACAGGTTGCGACCTCGCCTACAACTGGGCTAAAACAAACAACGCCCATTTCACATTCCATACCCTTTTATGGGGTTCGCAAAAACCGGAGTGGTTAAACAAGCTCGATGTTGACGAAACAAAAAAGGCTTTTACTGATTGGCTTGATGCCGTTAAAGAACATTACCCTGACCTCGAAATGATTGAAGTGGTCAATGAGGCCGTCAAAACAAACAACAACTATCACTCCAATTTTAAAACATCCAAGCTAATCGAGGCTCTCGGCGGCGACAATGACGACTACAAATTTGTGGTAACTGCGTTCAAAATGGCGCGTGAGCGTTGGCCAGAAGCAATCCTGATTTACAACGACTATAACACAATTTTGTGGCAAAAGAACGAAGGGATTGACCTTATCAAGAAAATCAAGGCCCAGGGCGCACCCGTCGATGCATATGGGATGCAGTTCCACGAAACAACACTACAAGGCTCAGGTTATCGTTGTCTCAGTTCTGCGGTACTCAAACGCGTTCTTCATGAAGCCCACGAGCAAACAGGCCTCCCGATATACATTACCCAATACGATGTCGGTGACAAGAATGACTATTTCCAAAAAGAGTGCTACCAAGAACATATTCCCTTGTTGATGGAAACAGAATATGTGAAAGGCATTACTCTTTGGGGCTACGTTTATGGCAAAACATGGGTTACAGACGGGAACTCCGGCCTTATCAAAGACGGAGTAGAACGCCCGGCATTGACCTGGCTCAAGGAATATTTCAAGAATCCGAACGCAGTCCGTTACGGTCACGGAATTGCCGATGGTGCGTACAAGTTTCTTGGAAACATGATTGCCGACAAACAAGAAATTCCCGAAGATTTTCAAGCCTACTGGAACCAAGTTTCGCCCGAAAACGCTTGTACGTGGACAGTCATCGAAAAAGAACGCGGCAAGTACGACTGGACGGGTTGCGACAACGTCTATTACTGGGCGCAAACAAAAAAAGTGTCATTCAATTTCCGCAGTTTGCTTTGGGGAACCCATACCCCCAGCTGGCTCTACAACCTTGATGTCGACGAAACTAGGAAAGCTGTTGAAAACTGGTTTGACAAAGCCGCCATGCGTTACCCCAAACCTTACATGATTGAGGTGGTCAATTATTCCGGTTTCGGGAGCGGCAATAAAATCATCGAAGCACTCGGTGGCAACGACGATTACAAATTTATAGCCACGGCATTCAAGATGGCCCGTAAGCGCTGGCCTCACGCAATTCTCGCATTGAACGCCATCGATGAATACGGCTGGAAGAACAATCAAGGCGCCGACATTATCCAAAAAATCCAGGAGCAAAACGCCCCCGTCGATGCGTATCAAATAATTTTCGCTCCTCTCGTCCAAGGTTCCGGCCCTGAAGCACAATGTTTTAGCACTGAACGCATCCAAAGCGGCATTCAGGAAATCTACGACAAAATAAAGCTTCCGTTGTATATTACTGAATATAGCGTCGGCACGAACAATGACAGCCTTCAAAAAGCTTGCTACTCCGAACATATCCCGCTATTTATAGAATCGGAAATCATCGCAGGCGTCAACCTTTGGGGCTATCTCTATGAAGTTGGAGCAAATGTATGGACCGACGAATCAAATCCCGGACTCATCAAAGACGGCGTAGACCGCCCGGCAATGACTTGGCTCAAGGAATACTTCAACGAGCACTTCTACGACAGCAAGAATATGTGGAACAAAGAAGGCATCACGAGGCATCCGCTGGATTCGCTTGATTCAATCGCTATGGAAAAGCCAATTGCTATTAGCGATAAAGACGGCAGGTTCGGAGGCAAGATTCGCTTAGAGCAGAACACGCTCCAGAATTACGATGTGTTTGACGTGCAAGGAGTACGCTTAAGCAAGCTCTCGGCCTACGGCTTTAGCGATGCCGCTGCAACGCTCCGAACCTCAAATGCCGCGAAATCTTCGGCAATCTACTTTTTGCGCAACCGTACCACAGGAAAGATGCGGAGCGTAGGAATCGCGAGATAGGGAAAATCGGCGTTATTTCAGAAAACCTTTTGCCACAACCTTTTGTGCAGAATGCCCCATCTTGACGATATACGTTCCAGGATGATTCAAATAGAAATCAACCGTGCCAGCGGATACTTTACGACCGACAAGAATTCCGTTGACATCGAAAATTTCAATCATGCCATCATAGTTATTCACAAGTAAAGAAGAACCATGAACACGAACCTTCGCAACTGACTTAAACGCGGGAGACAAGACTATGGTTTCGGCAGTATCAATTTTTCCAGAGAAAACCGGATGAGGATCCCGACCGACTCGTTGTCCCCATACGGCCCCGTCAACTCCGTTATCAGAATAATTATGCAAAAGGGTGGCCAGTTCGCCATTGGCAATCTGTTCTCTTGAAACTGCTTCTTCACCAGGATCAGAAGCGTTCGGAGCATAGGAATGGATTTTCGTGAGGCTAGATTCCGTCTTGTTTTTTACGTAACCGAACAAGGCCCCTCTCGATGTATAGGAATTGATGATAGTCGTATTTCCAGTACCGTATGAACCACCCTGGAGACCGCCTGTACATTGACGACCACTTACGCGACCCGTATTATACACGTTAATCATAGTCAGTTCGCTTTTTTCGTAACCAACCAAGCCACCGATAAAAGTACCCCCATTAACAGAACCTTCGTTATAAACGTTTCTGAGAGTCACATGGGCACTGACATTACCGACAAAGGAACCGACATCATTACTTCCATTGAAATAGGAATCCTTGATTCCGAGATTTTCGATAACCGTCTTACCATCTTTGGACACCAAAGACAACTTGCCAAAAAGTCCAATGTGTTCCTTTTTGGAATTATTGTAGTACAGCCCAGAAATGGAATATCCTTGCCCATCAAAGGTTCCCTTGAACTTCATAATAGGCGTCCACTCCCTAAAGGGGCCAGCCTTTTCATTTAACGACTCATCATCGTTAAGCACATGTTCATTTACGACTATGTCCTTTGTAAGCTTTGCACAAGAGACATCCGCATCCGATTCATCCACCATCACAGCAAAAACGAACAAATCATCAGCATTGGCAATCTGGTAACAACCGTCTTTTGCTTCTAGGTATTTTAACCATTTGGCATATACATCGACATCGTCCGTTTCTTTATCCGAAATCCTCGTCAACGGATTTCCGGAATAATCCGCTTTCGCATACCAACCGTCAAATCTGTATCCGGCTCTTTCGGGAGTCGGAAAATCCAGCCCATAACCCACAACATATTGCTTCGCGTAAGTAGTAGTATCGCCGTCATAAGTATGGAAAGTCACTTTAGACAACTTGAGATTTTCGGTAACGTTCGTAATTTTCCCAGTCAAAACAGGATGAGAATCAGTCCCAACATTTTGCCCCCAGATGTCGCCATGCTGGGCATTATGCAAAATAGTCGCAACCACACCATTTGCAAACTCTTCACTCGTCTTTACATTTCGGCCGGAATTTTTACCCAAAGAGAAAGAATTCACCAGAGTTACCTTGGCCGAACCCTCTTCGTAACCGTATAACTTATCTTGCGTGGTAAAAGAATTCTCGATAGAAAGTTCGGTCTGTATGCCCGCTATTCCGGTAAGCCCGCCAGTATAGTTGACTCCGCTGATTTTTGCGGTACTGAAACAATTTCGTATAAGATTTTTCTCTGTATGGATGTATCCAGCCAATCCACCGATAAATCTGGACGCATAGAGGTCTCCCGTTTCATAATGGGAATCCACAAAACCCTTGTTGTAGGAATTTAGAATGTAGTTGTTTTGGCTAGCCAAGCCGATAAGGCCGCCCACGGCCGTAGTCCCGTTGACATAGCCTTCATGAAAAACGTGATCCAAGGTCAAGTGACGAGCGTGGGCCACTATGCCGCCGACATACATATCGCCGTAAACATAGGAATCCACGAATCCCAAATTTTTTATGACAGCACGCTGTTCTTCGGACTCTCCAAAAACCGTATTGATGAATCCCGCAGAAGCATGCGCATCTTTTACAACAACGACAAGCCCAGAAATCACGTGATTCTGGCCATCCAAGGTTCCTTTGAAATAATCGATGGGAGTCCAGAGAGTAAAATCCGATTCTTTTCCGTTAAGGGCAAAATCCGCCGTAAGGACTTTACTATTAAGTTCAATATCATTGACAATCTTTACACACAAAGACTCGCTCGTTAGAGATTCATTACTCCATTGAGCAAATCCATACAATTCTTCTGCGGAACCGATTTCGTAGCAGCCATCCACAAGTTTTGGCATTTGAGGCTTTCCCGAATAGGCGGCAAAAGAATTTACCACAAGCGTAATAAATAACAAAACGACAATATAATACTTCATGACATAGACCTCCAAACAAAAACCTTAGTTTCTACATTACAATTATAAAAAAAATAGGACCGTACAAAGCCAATAGAAACAATTTGTTTGTTTGCTTATTCTTACAAAATCAAGAAATGTTCTTTACCAGGAAGTTTCCGCTAGAGAGGGGAGCGGAAAATCGGAATTGACGCAATCTCAATTTTATATAAAAAAAGAGAATCCCCACAAAATTATTTTTTGTATATTACACCTTGATCTTTTTAAAAAGGAGTGCAAATGAAAAAGACAATTATTGCAGGAATAAGTGTATTGGCCTTGAGTCTTATCGGTTGCGATTTATCGACCGATTCCGACACTAACGGCAAAGTCAACTACCAGTGTTCCGTTTCTTATAGCGGTCGCGCCTTGGACGTTGTCATTGATCATCCGGATCTCAAACAAACACTTAAGGCTCGCGTTAACTTAGGTGGAGCTGGAGAAGATCCGTTCTACGAAATTGAATCGACATACAGCTACAACACCGCAGAAGAAGCTGAAGCCGCATGCGCCGCCAAGAAAACGGAAATTGAAAACGGTCTCAACTACGTAAAACCAGGCCGTGTAGAATGCGCTTCAAATTCGGTGACCACTTACGAATACACCGAAACCAAAGCATCTGATAGCTATCGCGATACCTACCAGAAGAAGTGCGACGATTTTGCAGCAGCCAATCGATAACACAACTCGTATCGACTTTTCAATACAGGTTCCGCTATTTGCGGAACCTTTTTTTGGCCCCATCAGTTTTGCCCTAATGAGCACTACAAAATTTTCTGACAGAAAATTTTTACTACATTTCGAGCCATGAATCAAGAAACACCCGATACCACTCTAGGTTTATCTAACGTCAATCACCTAGAACGACTTTACGATGGTTGGTTCCTCGATTACGCCAGCTATGTGATTTTGGACCGTGCGGTCCCGTATTTTGAAGATGGCCTGAAGCCTGTTCAGCGCCGTATTTTGCACTCCATGTTCGAAAACCACGACGGACGCTACCAGAAGGTGGCAACGATCGTCGGTCGAACGATGGCCTACCACCCGCATGGCGACGCCTCCATCGGCGATGCACTTGTGGGCCTCGGCCAGAAGAATTTGCTCATCGACACCCAGGGTAACTGGGGCAACCCCTACACGGGCGACCGCGCTGCAGCTCCCCGTTATATCGAAGGCCGCCTCACGCCGTTCGCTGTCGATGTCGTGTTCAACCCCGAAACGACGGAATGGATCCCGAGTTACGATGGTCGTAGCGAAGAACCGGTCACGCTCCCGGTCAAGTTCCCGCTGCTTTTGGCACAGGGCGTCGATGGTATCGCAGTCGGTCTCTCGACTTCCATCCTCCCCCACAACTTCCGCGAGCTCTGCGAGGCTAGCATTGCTTGCCTGCGCGGCAAGAAGTTTACGCTTTACCCGGACTTTTTCACGGGCGGCATCATCGACGTGTCGGACTACAACGATGGTCAACGCGGGGGCAAGGTCAAGGTCCGCGCGAAGATTGAAAAGGTCGATAACAAGACGCTCGCCATCCGCGAAATCCCGTACGGCACAACGACCGTGAGCTTGATTGAAAGCATTGTCAAGGCAAACGACAAGGGCAAAATCAAGATCAAGCACGTGGACGACAACACAAGCCAGGGCGTCGAAATTCTCGTACACTTGCAGCCGGGGACGGACCCGCAGGTGGCCATTGATGCACTCTATGCCTTTACGGACTGCGAAAAGTCTCTTTCTCCATGTACGTGCGTCATTATCGACAAGCACCCGAAATTTGTCGGTGTTTCAGACATCTTGAAGCTCAACACGGAACACACCGTGAAGCTTTTGGAATGGGAACTCGCCAACGAACTCAAACACCTCGAAGACAAGTGGCACATGACCACGCTCGAAAAGATCTTTATCGAGAAGGAAGTCTACGAGGTCATCAAGAAGGCCAAGGACCGTGAACAAATTATCCGCCTCGTTCGCGAAGGCCTCACGCCGTACCTCAAGCGTCTGCACCGCCAGACCGTTACGGACGACGAAATCGGCAAGCTCATTGAAATCCCGATCCGCCGTATAAGCCATTACGACCGCGAAAAGGCCGACCAGCTTTTGAAGGAACTCGAAGAAAGCATCGCGACCTGCAAGTACAACCAGGAACACATTATCGATTATGCCGTGAACCACTTCAAGAACATCTTGAAGAAGTACGGCGAAGGCAAGGAACGCCGTACGCAGATTGCCGAATTCGGTAAGGTGAACGCCGTACACGTGGCTCTTGCAAACCAGAAGCTTTACGTGAACCGCAAGGAAGGTTTCGTGGGTACCGGCATGAAGAAGGAAGAATACCTCTTCGACGTGTCGGAATACGATGACTTGATCGTGTTCAAGGCTGACGGCAGCTTCAAGGTAGTGAAGGTCAGCGACAAGGACTTTGTCGGTAAGGATATCATTCTCGTTGAAAAGTTCAACAAGGACGACGAACGCCATATCTATAACGTCATCCACCAGGATGGCAAGGACGGCTACGCTTATATCAAACGCTTTAACGTCGGCGGCGTGACTCGCGACAAGGATTACTACATGGGCAAGAACAAGCCCGGTAGCAAGATTCTTTACATGTCGAGCAACATGAACGGCGAAGCCGAAGTGGTCGAAGTCATCTTGAAACCGCGTCCGCGCATCAAGCTGAACTTTGAAGTGGACTTTAGCGAAGTTGAAGTCAAGGGTCGTGGAGCTCTCGGCAATATCGTTTCGAAGTACCCGGTCAAGACGGTCAAGAGACTACGCAAGGGCGTTTCGACGCTTGGCGCAAGAGTGCTATACTTCGATGCTCCGAGCGGTATCGTCTCGACGCAGAAGAAGGGCGATTGCCTCGGTGAATTTGGAGAAAACGACAAGTTGCTCATCATCAAGCAAGATGGTAGCGCTCGCGTCCACACCATGGCAGACCCGATTCTCGTCGGTTCAAACATCAAGTATCTGCACAAGTACGACCCCGCACAGGTCTTTACGGTGCTCTACTTCGAAGGTTCGAATTTCAACTACATGGTCAAGCGCTTCAACCTCGAAGGTTGCCCCATGACGACGGAATTCAGCGTGGTTTCCGACCACAAGGACACGAAACTCATCGAGCTCTTTGCTACAGACGACGCCCGTGAACTGATGGAATACCAGGTCGGTCGCGAAGTCCAGAAGGAAGAACTCGACTTGACGGAAATTGCGGAAGTCAAGGGCTACAAGGCTCTAGGAAGCAAGTTCACCGCCAAGAAGATCAAGCGCGTGAGCCGCATTTCGCCGGCAGATCCGTTTAGCGACGGAAGCGGTGAAAGCGAAGGTTCTAGCGAAGACCCGAGCTTGTTCTAGGAAGGACGCAGGAAAGGTGACCCCGTCCCGGAACAAGTCCGGGATGACAGGCCGGGGTGACATTGCAAAAATTTAGACCGGCGGCGAGCCGGTCTTTTTTCGTTTAACAAAATGTCAATCAAACAACTTAATCATTCTTTATACAGCGGACAGAATATCGTGCATGTTTTCCATTCAGAACAGTATGATCATCACCCCAAGCAGTATCATCATAACGACTAAAGCTTAGAAAAGACGAATGGAACTTGTTTATTTCTATAGAAGACCAAAAGATAGTGTAATCACCAATGCGAGTATAAAAATTTTCTGCTGTTTTCGTAGCAAATCCCGCAGGCAACAAAGAAAAACCATAAGCATCTAGGCCTTCGCCGCCGTTAAACCAACCACTATCAGCTTTCAACATCAACGCTGCTGTTTGATACCCCCCAACCGCTACAAACATTTTATTCCATTCCAATGTAGTCGGCAAAGACCAACCTTTAGGGCAAACTCCACGCAACGGATATTTAGGCTTACACAATCTTTCATCGCCACAACCTTCGCCATCCGAACTAAAAATCGCAGCACTATCCATTGCAGCGCTCCAACGATACAAGCGACCATATTTCTCACAATAAGACAAACTATCATTATAACAGGAGCTTAATGTATCTAAAGAATTTTCTGGTAACAAATACTCATAATTCAGATTTTCAGCCATCCACCACCGGTTTCCTATTTTAACAGTCCTATAAGTCTGGCCATCTCGTTCATCCTTCAGAGTACCGTATTCACATTCATCCTTTGTTTTGGTTTTACAAGGCTTCACAGGAGGTTCAAAACTACTCGATGAAGAACTATTCAAATGTTCATCTACATTATTTTGATTAACGCCAGATGAAGAATCGTTACCGCAAGCAATCATAGAGCAAGATATGCAGGATAAATTAACTAAGAAGATCCATTTCGATAAATTCATTTTTAACCTCAACATACTTTAATCTTCAACACAGCGAACCGATAAAGTACAATTTTTACCACACTTATAGACCGTAATACGATCGTCTATAAAAGACATACCCATAACATACGCATCATTGGAGTTTGACATTTTCGTAGAACTCCAAAAGAAGGCATTACGCCACACAGATTCATCCCTTTCGCCAGCAGGAAGAACCGTGAACCCATAAGCATCAGAACCGCCACCACGGACCCCATCATAATAAATCCAATCATCCGTAGAAGACTTGAGCATTTTACCTGCTATTGGCACACCTCCAACTTCGTTAAAAAGAACAGACCATTCATGATCCGAAGGCAAATGCCAGCCAACAGGGCAAGCACTATCCACCGCCGCAGAAAAACCATAATGGCGACCAAATTCATCACAAAGTCCAGCAGAATCTAAAGGGCAATTGCTATTCCCTGTTTCATAATTCATATTTTCAGCCATCCAAGTCTGAGATCCAATGTGAATTGTCTTATATGTTTTTCCATCCCGAGAGTCCGTAAAACTTCCAGATTTTCCTTTTTTCCCTTTTGACTTTTCCGAATTTTCATTTTCCATAGGCACATCTTTAAGACAACGTACCGATACTTTTAGCTGTTGGTAAGTCTTTGACGAAACAACGACATAAACTACATTATCGTCCTTTAAAAACAGAAAATACGGTGTCGGGCTTGCTAAAGCCCTCTTCGTATAAAACCAAAAAGCTGCTTTTTCACCCTCTTCATCATACACCCCATTTTTATCATATATGTTGGAGAATAAACCAGCCGGAAGTACCGAAAAGTCAAAATCATCCGTTCCATTGTTGTCATTAGGTTCCTTTTTATCTTTCCAACCCGTCTTGGATTTGAGCGTCCTATAAGCAACAGAAAATCCACCTGTCGTAAGCAAAAGTTCTTCCCATTCATCTCTCGTTGGAAGATGCCATCCCAAAGGGCAAACACCACGCACAATATTCTCGTTTGAGTTAAACCGCCCAGCATTATCTTTTGCAGCATCCCACAAATACAGACGGCCATATTTTTTACAATAGGAAGGGTCATTGTTATAACAGAAACTTGATGAATCATTACCGTACATAGGTTCCAAATATGCATAATTCAGGTTCTCTGCCATCCAAGTCTGGTTGCCTATAGTTACAACCTTATACTTATGACCGTCTCGTGAATCGATAAGGAATCCATCCTTAACTTCAGAAATATTTTTTTCATCAGTCGATGTTCCAGAGGACACCTTTCCATCATCGTTATCATCTTCTGCTTGCGAGCCATTGTCAGTACAGGCCGAGAAAAGAAGGATGAAGAGTGCTACAAAAAGCAACGAACGACATTTGATGCAACTATCTTGCATTTCTCATTCCTCCAAAAACAAATTATGTACTCCCGTAGAGCTTATCTACAAGATAATAATATAGAATATTTGTTACAGGATATCTCTGTTCAAGAGTTCACCGTGACTGAGTTCAAGGCGGCGGAACGGACTGTTCAAATAAAAGTCCGGGTTATGCGTTGCCATGAGGATGGTCGTACCGCGGGCGTTGATTTCCTTAAAAATGCAGAAGACTTCTTCAGCGTTTTTCGGGTCCAAGTTACCAGTCGGTTCGTCCGCCAAAAGCAAATACGGATTGTGCACCATCGCACGGGCAATTGCCACACGCTGCTGTTCACCACCCGAAAGCGTGTAAGGCATTGCAAAGCGTTTTTGGCTAATGCCCACGAGCGCAAGCGCGTCAAAAACAGCCGCGTTGATTTTGTTGCTCGGAGTGCCTACAATGCGGAGCGCAAGCGCCACATTCTCAAAAACATTGCGGTCCGGCAACAGCTTAAAGTCCTGGAAAATAATTCCCATCTTGCGGCGAAGCGCCTGGATCCTATCGTCCGGAGTGTTCTTGCTATCGTACAAGACGTTGTCCGAGAACTTGACCATCACCTGGCCGCCGCGCTGTTCGTCCGGGCGTTCATCCATGTAGATGAGTTTCAGCACCGTCGATTTTCCGGCGCCGGAATGCCCCGTCAAGAAAACAAACTCGCCCTTGTTGATGCGGAAGGTGACGTTATTCAACGCCTTCCAGTTGGCTTCGTAAGATTTCGTGACGTGGGTAAAATGGATCATACTATTCCGTCATTCTGATTTCGACGAGAACTTCCTTGCGCCACTTCTGGATGAGCTTCTGGAGCTTTTCATTTTCCAAGTGCGTTGCGGCCATGAGTTCAATCTTGCCGTAATCTTCTTCGAGCGTGAGTTCGCGCACCTGGCGAGAATCATCGAGACGGAACAAGTGGTAAGCACCATCAATCATGACCGGTTCAGAAATTTCACCGACGTTCAGGTTCGCGACCGGATCCACATAAGCAGGTTCCATTTCGTTACGCTGGAACCAGCCGAGCAAACCACCCTGGAAGTTGCTGGATTTATCTTCGCTGAACTTCTTGGCGGCATTTGCAAATTCATCCTTTGACTTGATGCTCTTGCGGAGGGAATCAGCGAGAGCCACCACCGCAGCGGAATCCTTTGCAGTAGGAATCGTGCGCAATAGAATTTGAGCAGAACGGACACCATCTTCCTTACGTCCAAGCACACGGACAATATGCCACCCCAAGTCCGTCTTGACCGGAGTCGATGCGTAGTGACCATTCTTCAAATGCTCAATAGCCTTTTCAAATGCAGGATCCAAAAGGCCGCGCTTAAAGTAACCGAGGTCGCCACCCTTTGCGGCAGAGCTATCCTGCGAATGGCGTTGAGCCAAAAGTTCAAATTTGATACCGAGGTTGAGGCTATCGATCAGCGCTTCAGCCACGCGCTTCACGGAATCCACCACCATCGAATCTGGCTTAATCGGAAGCTGAATGTGACTCAACAAAACGCAGTTGAACTGGCGCGGAAGCGAGTCCTTGTAATCCTTATAGAAGACGTCCACTTCCTTCTTGGTCGGGTGAATCGTGCCCACGTGGAGCTGGCGCACACGGGAAATTTCCATGTGATTGCGAATCTGCTTACCCAGCTGTTCGCGGTACTGGACCATCGAAAGACCGAGCTGAGCGCGCACCGCCTTTTCAAGCGTGGCCATGTCAATTTTCTGGCTTGCGGCAATCGACTGCAGGTGGCTGGTCACACGCTGGTCTACTTCGGCATCCGAAATTACAATGGAATCACGGTCAATGCGACTGAGCAAAACCTTTTCTTCAATCATGCGGTCCAGCACAGCTTCTTTCTGCTGCTGTTCCGTCATACTAGAAGCTTCAGGAGTATCCTGGAACCTGTAAAGGTTGTTCATGAACTCCGAACGCATAATCGGCTTGCCATCAACAACAGCCGCAATGCCCTCCATCAACACGGGTTCAGCAAAGCAGCCAACAGTAAAAGCAAAAACTAAAGAGGCAATTCGATTACTGATCATTATTTTTCCTTTTCACTAAGTACGTTCATCTTCGTAATTATGGGAATCCCTGTTTTCCATTCATCCTTGAGTCGCTTCAGGACGACTTTCTGATGTTCCACCCAAGCTTGCATTGAAACATCTTCAATCACCTCGTCGAGCGGTCGCGCATCAGCAGAATCAAGACGGCTTGTCACAACAGCGATCTTAGCAGCCCCATCGCAAACCTTCATCGGCGTAATACGCCCCACAACCGCGCCTCGGATCGATGGGATCATGCACGGATCAGGAGTTTTATCGACACCGTCAAATTCCCTCATGCGCTTCACCAGGCGATGGTTAGGCGGAATCGATTCGAACTTGGTGTTCTTGAATTCCTTGTAATAAATCACAGCAGACTTCCAGTCGGCAAATGAAAGAATCGCTCCCGAAACCGTAGTTTTGCCATTCAAATACAAGTTCTGATTCTTATGGTAGAAGTCAATTTTTTCACCATCGCTCACCATCATCGTATCGAGGAAGGTCTGCATGTAGTAATCCGCAATAATTTTTCGTTTCGTGCGTTCAAGCATCCGAACTAAAGCGGAATCTTTCAAAGCTCCATTTTTCACAGCCTGCTGGTAGACAAGTTCTTCCTCAATCCAGTGCTGCAAAAAAAGAATGCGCTCGTTATCACCCCAAGAATCCCAATCAGGAGCGTACGTGTAAATTTCCGACTGATGTAGCTTGGAGTCGCCCACCGTAACAATAACAGGGTCTTCGGACTTGCAAGCGGCAATCAACGCCAAACAAAAGACAAGCAATATGTGGATCAGGGATTTCATCGCGACAAATTTAGCAAATTCAAAGCCAACAGAGTACTTAAAGCCGTCCAAAACGACCTTTCAACCTTGCCAAAGCGTCTTCTTCCACGATATCTTCGACGTCATTTCCCTTGCGCTTGAACTTGAGTATTTCAAAATCTTCAAGCAAAGCCTTTGCCTGCAAGTAAAGTTCTGCAAATTCCGGGTCATCCGTTGGCGTACGGTCGATTTTTCCGAGGAGTTCACGGGCATTTTTCAGTTCGTGGTCCTTGAGGTAACGCGCCTTGAGGTACGGGCGGAAATACTCGCGGAGGGTATTGGCCGAAAGTTCCGTATTTTCGTGGGACGCGCTGGAGTTGCGAGATGCGCTAGAATTGCGAGACGCATTGCTACTACGAGATACGCCGAGGTCATCCATGGTGAGAGCGACATTTAAAACTTCAGCAAGAATGCACAGGCGTTCAAACAAAGTAAGTTCTTTTTGATACGCCGTATGGATCGCAATTATGGTTTTATTTTTTAAGGTCGACTTACCGCCCCCATTGCGCATTTCCACGCTGAAATCTTTAAGCAAATTCCAGCACTTTACAAATGCGTCAGCACTGATAAGGCCCGATTCGTATGTAGCTCGCACGAGCGAGAGGCGGATTTCTTCATCTTCGCTGCGGGTGTTTGCAGCAAGGCTCTTGAAGTCGCGAATCTTTTTGCCACGCGAGAATTCAAGCCCCGTAAAGCGCACACAGCGGGTCGCATCAAGGTTATCGGCAGCGAGCGATTTAGCCACCCAAATCTTGAGAGCCGTTTCAAAATTATCCGCAAAAACGCCGCTCATTTCAAGCAAGTTCAAGCGGTCAGCAATGAGTTGTTTCTTTTCTTCCGAGAGAGCATTTTTCTGTTGTGCGGAATGCGCCGCAGTCTCGGGATGCGCTGCGGATTCGAGATGCGCGCCCTCCACTCGCTTGCGGAACGCCTGCCAGAAGCGCGATTCATCAGAAACCATCAACGCAGACTCGCCAAGGCGCCAACCAAATCGCATCCCTTCAAGCGGGAAGTCAATGCCAAACGTCACCAATGCCGGGCGAACCGCCAGGAACATACGGTAAGAACCCCATTCCGGGCTAATTTCAAGTTTATACGGTTCCGGGAAGCCGGTCTTCGAAACAACCAAATGCAAACGCAAATGATTTTCTTTGTCGGGATTCACCGTCGGAACGTCAATGCTTGCGCCGTTTGCACCCGAGCGGATTTCCTTTGTATTCGAAAGCACTTCGTAAAGCAACAAGAGCGGAGCTTTATGCGGGAAGTTGTCGAGTGCGGCAAAGAATTCATCGTCAATCGCCGTGCGCTTGGCTTCGAGCAATTTTTTGACGCTCTTGGGCATTTCGCGAATCACGGATTCAATCATCCATTCGCGCCATTGCTGGATACTCATCGCAAATTTTGCGGGAGAGATTTCAGTCAGCAAGTCATAAGGCAAATTGAGCGTAATGCCATCGCAATCACGAGTCGCATCAAAAACCATCTCGCCCGTGACAACGCGCTCGCCAATGCGGAAATGTTCGATGGAACCGCCGAGAGTCGGGACTGGGGCGTTTCCACGCTTGTCAATCGCGACTTGATCGAGATTCCCCTTTCTTTGACGAGATGGCGATTCCTGGACGGAGCCCGGAATGACAATGCGATTAAACCCTCTCTCGTCTCTCGTCTGTAGCGAGCCCGCAAGCGTTCTCTCGTCTAACAAATCCAGCCAATACTTTTCATCGAATTTTAAGAACTGGTCGGTGTGCTCGTAGATGTAGCTTTTGAGCGTCTTGATCGAATTGACGTTACCCGCAATTCGCGTGTAGTATTCCACAAGAGCATCTTCGCTCGGAGCAAGCCCGAACTGTCGTTTGCGCGCTTCGAGAGCATGCAGATTTTCAACGACGCGGTCGTTATGCGTCATGAAATCGAAAGGCCTTGCCACCTCGCCCATCACCACCGCTTCGCGCCAAAAAATCTGGGCGCAGTCTTCGGGATTCACGCGAGCGTAATCCACGCGATGGCCACGGCTAATCACAAGCCCTCTAAAGCTCACTTCTTCGACCGCTTCAACAAAGCCGCGTTCCTTGTTCCACGTCGGTTCAAACCAGCGACGCGTGCAGAACGGTTCTGCCACTTGCAAAATCCATTCCGGCTTGATTTCGGCGGCCTTCGTGAGGAAGGTACGGCTTGTTTCGCGCACCTCGGCACTGAACAGCCATTCCACGCTTTTCGCGTACAAATCGCTCCCTGGGAACACGTGCGTTTCACGACCACTGACCAGGCGGTAACAGCCGTTTTCAATATCACGATGCGCAATCCCGCCCAAGAATCCGGAGAGGAGCGCAATGTGCAAATTATCGCGATGGAACGAATCGAACGGACAAACTTTATTTTCAAACTTCACTTCAAGAATGCGGCTGAACTGTTCGTACAAATCCACCCATTCTCGTAAGCGCAAAAAGTGCATGCTGTTCTTATCGCAGAACTTGCGGAGTTTATTCCAAGTTTTGCCGTCCCAGTCCGTGCAGAACGCATTCCACATAGAGACGTAAACGAGGAAGTCGCTCTTGTGACCGCAGAATTTGCGGTGCAACTGACGAACGCGAGTGCGTTCCGGCTCATCGTTCGGCACCACACGCGGGTCCTGAATGCTAAGCGCCGAGCACACGATAAGCGCCGGCTGCAAAACGCCCAAATCACGGGCGCGCAAAAGCACCGCCGAAAGCGAAACGTCCATCGGGAGGCGCGTCATATCGCGGCCAAGCTTGGTCACGTGACCGCTAGAATTGTCGGCCGTGAGTGCGCCTAGTTCAAACAAAGTCTTGTATGCGCCTCGGAATGCCGAATGCGGAGGTGACTGCAAGAACGGGAAGTTTTCAAGCTCCAGCCCGAGACTGCGCAACTGCAAAACAACGTTCGCGAGATTGCTACGGCGAATTTCAGGCTCCGTGAATTCATCGCGCTTTTCAAAATTCTCGGGAGAGTAAAGGCGAATGCACACGCCGGGCTTCACGCGCCCCGCGCGTCCAGTGCGCTGCCGCGCGCTGGCCTTCGAAATTTCTTCGACGGGAAGCCCCTGGATTCTCGCCTGCGCATTGTAGCGCGAGATTCGGGCCATACCCGTATCGACAACGTAAGCAATTCCCGGAATCGTGAGTGATGTTTCAGCAATGTTCGTCGCCAAGACCACACGAGTCTTGCCCGTATGCTTGAAAATGCGGCGCTGCTCGTCAGGACTCATGCGCCCGTAAAGCGGGAGCACATCAAAAGTCGCAGCATCTAGTTCGTGCGCAAGTTCGCCGGCCAAATCCTGAATGTCGCGTTCTGTCGGCAAAAAGCAGAGCAAGTGGTCACGATGGCGCGTTTCCAAATCGAGAATCGCATCTCGCGCTTCTTCGATCAATCCCGAATCGCCCTTGCCCGAGATGTCACGACCGAAGCCTCTCTCGTCTCTCGTCTGTAGGGTTCCGACCGTTCTCTCGTCTAAGAAATAATACTCGACATCCACAGGGTACGTGCGGCCTTCGGCCTCCATCACGCAGCTGTTGTCATAAAACTCTTCAAAAAGCTTTGCGTCAAGCGTTGCCGATGCAACAATCAACTTGAATTCTGGACGACGCGAAAGTACCGTCTTGAAAATGCCAAGCAAGATATCGATGTTCAACGAGCGTTCGTGCGCTTCGTCAATCATAATCGCGTTGTACTGCCGGAACAAGCGGTCCTTGCGGAACTCCTGCAACAAGATACCGTCCGTCATCACCTTGATGGGGGCTTCATTTGTACCTTGTTCCCAGAAACGAATCTTCGTCGAGACGAGTTCTTCGTCCTTGAGTTCTTCACGCAAGCGGTCGGCAATAGAAATCGCCGCCAAACGCCGAGGCTCCGTCACACCGATTTTGAACTTTACTGGATCCTTCGACTCCGGGCTACGCCCTTCGCTCAGGATGACACTGCGAAGATGTTCACCTTCAGCAATTCTCTCGTCTTTCGTCTTTGCACTTCGTGCCAACAGCTCAGCTCGATCATGCCCAACTTCGTTGGTCGCGACTCTCGCTTTATGCTGTTGTCGTCTTTCGTCTAGAAAATATTCTAACAAAAATTTGGGTAATTGTGTGGATTTGCCGGAACCGGTATCGGCCTTGACGATGATAACTTGATGTTTTTCTAAAAGCTCAAAAAACTCCTCCCGATGTTCAACAACGGGAAGCTCCGGGTACTCAATTTTCAAGTCGGTTAATTGCATTACGAGATATTTAGTTACTAAACTAATTCGGAAATAGGATATAGGAATTTTTTATTTGGCGGCTTTGCCGCGATTTATTTAATTCCGAACTCCGAATTCCGCACTCCTAATTACTCCAGTTTAACTCAGAACTCATTCCTTAATATGCCCGCACTTATCGCAGGTGAGCTTGTAGCTGTTATCGGGGTCTACGACCATCACGCCGTCACATTCCGGCACTTCGCACGGGAGTTCGCCCGGCATCACTTCTCTATAAGTCTTTTTTTCTTCCATAATAACCCGAATATAGAAATTCAAGGCCCTGCTCACCCACGACAATATTTATTTTTCGGATATGGAAAACGCAAAGACAGTCAAGCAATCTCAAGTTGAAACCCGCGACATCGTTCACCCCTCCGACGTCAACGCCTACAATTTTGTATTCGGCGGACACCTGACATCGCTTCTCGACAAGGCCGCCTGCATTGCCGCCTGCACTCATTCCAGACGCAAGGTCACAACGGTCTCAATCGACAACGTGCGCTTTTTCAAGCCCGCTACTGTCGGCACGATTCTTACCATTAAAGCTTCCGTCAACCGAGCCTTCAATACCTCCATGGAAATCGGAGTGAAGGTCTTGGGAATTGACCCGCAAGTGTCCTGGCAGCCAGAAGTCATCTGCCACGCTTATATGACATTTGTCGCCTTGGACGAGAACGGAAGACCGACCCCGATTCCCTCCATCATCCCTGAAACCGAAGACGAAATCCGCCGCTACGAAGAAGCCGGCATCCGCCGCGAAGCCAAGAAAAAACTGGCAACAGCTCTAGAAAACAAATAAATTCTCTCGTCCCGGAACAAGTCCGGGATGACAAAAGAGCTTCGTTCTCTCGTCTGAAAAAAACACTGGATACACTTGAAAACATTTTCATCAAAAAGGCCCTTTGACGGGGTCCTTTTTGTTTCTAGATTTTTACACATGAAACAGATTGACGTCAAGGACCGTTCGCTCATCAGCCTTTCGTGGCCGCTAATTCTCACTTTTGCCGTGAGCATGATCCAGCCCATGATGGACAGCTGGTTCTTGTCGCGCACTTCCGAAACCGCAGCCGCAGGCGTTGGCGCCATGCTCCCGATTCTCGGGGCACTTTTTACAGCACTCCACGCCTTCGCACAATCCGGCGCTAGCATCGTTTCGCAGTACATTGGCGCCAAGCAGAACAGCCACGCGAGCAGCACACAGACGATGGTCCTTTTCGGGAGCATTCTTCTCGGCATCGCGCTCACGCTCATCATTTATCCGCTTTCCGGGAACATTCCGCAATGGATGGGACTCACCGAAGAACCTGCTGAATTTGCCACGCAATTTTTAAGCGTTGTTTCGTTCGGGTTCGCCTTTCGCGCCTTGCAAACCATTTTGACCGCCCTCATCGCGACACACGGCCTTACCATTTGGAACTTTGTCGGGAACACACTCACGATTGCCACAAACGCCGCCTTGAACGTCGTATTCCTCGAAGGACTTTTCGGACTTCCGAAAATGGGCGTTCACGGAGTCGCTCTCGCGACCGCACTTTCCTGGCTCATTTCTTCGTGCATTCTCTGGCTTGTGCTCAAGTTCAAAGTGCACCACCACAGCAAAATTCGCGACTGGAAACGTACCCGCGTACTCTTGCCTGACTGGATCCGCATTGGCCTCCCCGCCGCCGCAGAACCCATCAGCTTCCAGCTTTTCCAGGTGTACATCACCGCAATGGTCGTCTATATCGGCACAACCGCCATGACCGCCCGCGTGTTCGCAGGGAACTTTGCCGCACTCTCCGTCATTCTCGGAGTCGGCCTCGGCAGCGGCAACCAGATTCTCGTAGCGCACCTCGTCGGCGCGCACGACTACGTCAAAGCAAACCGCCGCGTTCACCAGACACTCGCCGTGGGCATCATCAGCGGTTTCTTGCTATCCGTCGCAGTTGCACTCCTCGGAGAACACCTGCTGAGACTCTACACCGACAATCCCGAAGTACTCCGCCTCGGAAAAATTTGCCTCTGGTGCGATGTTGCCGTGCAACCGTTCAAAGCCGTAAACTTTATCGTCACCACATCGCTCCGTGCCGCAGGCGATTCCAAATTCCCGGCCCTCGTGGGTAGCGGCATGATGTGGACACTCGGCCTTGCGACTTCGCTTATCCTCGCGTTTGTCGTTGGACTCGGGCTCCCCGGCCTTTGGCTTGGCATGGCTGCAGACGAATTCTACCGCTCGTTCGCGAACATCTGGCGTTGGCGCAGTGGCCGCTGGAAAAGCAAAGCGGTTGTTTAATAAGCAAAATGTCCGGCGGGAAAGCCGGACTTTTTAACTAAAGAGCTTCGACAATTTACGATTGGTCGAGAGCAGCCTTAATAGCGAGGACATCTGCTTCAGAAAGTTCAGTATATTTGACGATTTTATCAACAGATTCATTATCCAACAGCATTTTCTTCGCCATTTCTTGCCTAGCAACATTCAGCCCCTGTTGCAAACCTTGTTGCAAACCTTGTTGCAAGCCTTGTTGCAAGCCCTGACGCAAGCCGCTATCAATAGCCGCCTTATGGATTGCGTAGTTGTCCCATTTGGCTTTTTGAGCTTCATCGATCATTTTCTGTTCCTCTTTCGATAATTTAGCCAATTTCGCTGTCGAAAACAAGAGTTCGAACACCGTGTTCACA
>NZ_JBGUHR010000039.1:0-52989 GCF_045112255.1 Fibrobacter sp. | reverse complement strand
CCCTATGCGTCGCCAACTCGAAGAAATTGGCCACTGCCGTTTCATGGAACATTCTGAATTCAGCCGTGGTGTTGAAGCCCTCAAGGGTAAGAAGATTGTGTTCGTCGGTTGCGGTGCTCAGGGTCTCCATCAGGGTCTCGACCTTCGCGATAGCGGTTTGGATGTTTCCTACACGCTCCGCAAGGAAGCCATCGAACAGAAGCGCCAGTCCTGGAAGAACGCTACTGAAAACGGCTTCAAGGTCGGTACTTATGAAGAAATGATTCCGGATGCAGACCTCGTTTGCAACCTCACACCGGATAAGCAGCACCACAACGTGATCCCGGCTATCATGAAGCTCATGAAGAAGGGCGCAGCTCTCTCTTACAGCCATGGCTTCAACATCGTCGAAGAAGGCCAGGAAATCCGCAAGGACATCACTGTGATCATGGTCGCTCCGAAGGGACCGGGTTCCGAAGTTCGTTCTGAATACCTCCGTGGTTTCGGCATGCCGTGCCTTATTGCTGTTCACCCGGAAAACGACCCTGAAGGCAAGGGCTGGGACTATGCCAAGGCTTACGCTGCTGGTCTCCACGCTGACCGTCCGGGCGTTCTCGAAAGCTCTTTCGTCGCCGAAGTGAAGTCTGACCTCATGGGCGAACAGACCATCCTTTGCGGTATGCTCCAGACTGGTACGATCCTTTGCTACGACAAGATGGTGAAGGAATTCGGTATCGATAAGGCTTACGCTGTGAAGCTCCTCCAGTACGGCTGGGAAACGATTTCCGAAGCTCTCAAGCATGGTGGCATCACGAACATGATGGACCGTCTTTCCAACCCGGCTAAGATCCGCGCAACGGAACTTGCTGAAAAGATGAAGAAGATCATGAAGCCGCTCTACCAGGAACATCAGGACAACATCATCTCTGGCAAGTTCTCCAGCACGATGATGGTCGACTGGGAAGCTGGTGACAAGGACCTCCTCAAGTGGCGTGGCGAAACCGGCGAACTCGAATTCGAAAAGGTTGCCGCAACTGACAAGCAGATCACCGAACAGGAATACTTCGACCGTGGCGTTCTCATGACCGCTATGATCAAGGCCGGTGTGGAACTCGCATTCGAAACCATGTGCTCTGTGGGCATCAAGCCGATGAGCGCTTACTACGAATCCCTCCACGAAACTCCGCTCATTGCAAACCTCATCGCTCGTAAGAAGCTGTTCGAAATGAACCGCGTCATCAGCGATACTGCTGAATACGGCTGCTACCTCTTTGCTAACAAGTGCGTTCCTCTCCTCGCTGACTTCATGAAGAACGAAGTCAAGAAGGGCGACGTTGGCGATATCTTCAACGAAGGCAATACCAACGCTGTCGATAACGAAGAACTCATCAAGGTTAACAAGAACATCCGTAACCATCCGGTTGAAGAAATCGGTGCTTGGCTCCGCGACCGCATGAGCGGCATGACCCGCGTCGTCTAAGCTTCGTCTAGCGGCGTTCTCGACCCTCTCGCTGTACTAGTTGTACAGCTTCGGGGTCTGCGGCCTTGCTATACTCGCTTATACTTAGCGGGATAGTAGATGTTGCAGTTCGTCTTTGAACGTTTTAAAATCTCGTCAGGTATTCCCTGGCGGGATTTTTTTGTATATTAAAGACAAGATAACAAGGAGGAAATAATGAAATTATTTTCAATGTTTGGGGTCTTGGCTCTTGCTGTCGGTAGCTTTGCTGCAGATCAGGGAACAAAGGACGATCCGCTCACCATCAGTTCTGTTCAGGAACTTCTTCAGTTCCGGAATGCTGTTTCGGATAGCGGTATGTACAAGGGCGTCAAGTTGAAAAACGGTGGCGAGGGTTTGCATTTCAAGCTGACTGAAGATTTGGACTTGAGTACGGTTTGCGGTCGCGATGTCGGCAACTGGAAGCCGATTGGTCCTTTCGAAGGGAGCTTCGATGGCGCAAACCATAAGATTTCGAACTTGTATATGGACGACTCGCTGGGTAGGGTCGGGAATACGGGATTCTTTGGGCCGGTCTTCAACAACGGCAACGATACGCTCTATTTCAACAATGTCGTTTTCGAAAATGCCTACATCCGCACGTCGGGAATTGCAGGAACGCTTGTTTCGCAGGTGGTGACGGGCAAGGTCGTCTTGCGGAACAATGTTGTCAATCTGAAATTCGAATCCATGAAAGACGAGAATGCCGACCTCCAGTTTGGCGGCTTGATGGGCAATACTGTTGCGGATTGGGTTGGCTTTTATGATAATACGGTGAAGGGTTCCATCAGTGTTTCTTCTGTGAAACAGCTTGCGGTTGGCGGCATCATGGGTGTGCTTGTAGATCCGGGTGCACTCGAACGCAATGTGAACGAGGCTGACATTACGGTTGATGGGAACGGTTATTCTCAGGTGGGGGGCATTGTTGGCGAAATTATTGCGCCCTATACCTTCAAGGATAACGTGAACAAGGGTAATGTTACGGTCAGTGTCCCTGCGCAATATGCTTTTGTCGGTGGCCTTGTGGGCGTGAACCCGTCACTCCCTTCTGAAAAAAATATAGTCGGAAACGTTAATTACGGTAAAGTCGAGGTGTCGGCTTCGTATGCCGCGGTCGGTGGGCTTTATGGCTATGTTTCGGGTAACACCAATACGGTTCTCGACAGCTGCATCAATAATGGCGATGTCGTTTATCACGGTAAAGAAAAGCAGGAAAATGTTCAGATTGGCGGTATCGCTGGCATTTGGGAAGTCAAGCAGGCGAGCCGCATGGAAAACAACGGAAAAATTATTATTGATAACACGGTAAGCCCTAAAGTCGGTGGTATTGTCGGTTTTGTTCGCCCAGGGGCTACTAGCCTGGATTTGTTCAAGTCTGTAAATGCGGGCAATATTACTGTCAATAACAACGCTGTCGCCAAGGGGTGGATCTCGGGCCTTATCGGATTGACCGATGTGTTGGAATCTGTAAATCTGGACAGTTGCGTGAATAAAGGGGATATCTTAATCGAGGGAGCCACAGACAACAAGGTCCTTTTTGTCGCTCCACTTGCGTTAGTGTCTACGGGTACAAATCTTAATGCCAAAACAAGTTCTAACGAGGGAACTGTTCCTGAAGGCTTTGATAACCGTGTTTCCCTTAAGAATGTTGCACAGGCTCCTAAAATGCGCTTGCAGAATTTGGGTTCTGGCCGTGCAATCCTTGAAGTTCCCGGCTTGAAGCTTTCTGGCCGTGAACAGGTGGAACTGTGCTCTTACGATGGTAAGCATGTCCCGGTGCAGCAGATGCAATCTGGAAATATCTTCTATCTCGAAGGTGTTCCTGCGGGCCGCTTTATTGTTCGAATCAAGACTCCGCTTGGAATGCGTTCGTTGCGCGCAACGTTCTAAGTTATTTTTCGCCGATGAGGAACATCGCGAACTCTAACTGAAAGACTTTGTTGCTGTTCTGATTTTCTAATAGCAAAAGCCCACCGGATGGTGGGCTTTATGCGTTTGGTAATTGCGTTTGGCTACTTCGCTTGTGCTGTCTTGCGGTTCTTTACGAAGACGAACACGCCGAGGGCGATGAGCAGGATTGCGGCGAACAAGCTGACCTTAAGGCAGGCGTGGAACGGCTTCGAGCGGTATTCCATGCGGACTTCGGACTTGCCCTTTGGAATTTCGACAGCGCGGAGGTTCCCGAATGCCTTGTAGACCTTGGCTTCCTTGCCGTTGACGGTCGCTTTCCAGTAGGGGTGGTAGTTGCCTGCGACGACCATGAAACCTGCGCGGTCGCTTTCAACTTGGAACACTTGCGTATCCATCTTCGGGCTTGCGACAAGCTTTGCCTTGCCTTGTGCCACACCGCCTTCACCCTTGTTTTGCGGTTCTTCAGAGAGGATGACTTTTTCGCGGTATTCAAATCCATTCTTGAGCGCGTCGATTGCCTTGGAATCTTCCATCGTGGTTGATTCGCCGTAGATGTAGGCTTCGCCCATGGCGGTTGGGATCGGCATGTAGGTCGTGCCGCGCTGCGTGTCGAATATGATGGCGTTGATGTTCATCAAGTCGAGGAACGGGTGCGGTGCGTTTTGATCGTTGATGTTCAGGAGGTAGTTCGAATTGCCTTGTCCGCCACGGAATTCGCGGTAGCTTGCAAGTTCGTTGTCGTGGAATCCGTCCGCATTGCGCATGTGGTACTGCGGGAAAATGTTGCCGCTGAGGGCCTTGCTGCGGGATAGCGAAAGAACGCGCGGTTGGTTGATCGGATCAGCTTTGTATGGAGCCTTGAGCGCTGCAACAACGCCGTTATTTGGCTGCAAGTATTCTTTAGCGGGAACATTCTGGATGAATGCTCCGTTGATGGTCACAAGTTCGATGCCTGCGACAAGTGCGAGAATTCCGACCTTGGCGGGGGTGCTCCCTTTCCACTTGAAAACGGCTAGGCTTGTACCGATGACTACGAGAATCAGGATGAAGCTCGGGATAATCTTCGAGGCTGTCATGTTCATCACGACTTCGTTCAGCGGCTTGAAGTACGGGGCTGTGACGGGGTCGTTCAGGAGCTTCTGACCGCTCATGAGGAAAATTCCGATGACCGCAAATCCGATAATGACGGCTGCCTGGACGCCTCTTGATGTTCCCGGAAGTTTCGCCTTGAATGCATCCACAAAATTCTTGACGTTGATTTCCTTGCCCTGGTCATCGAGGCTCATCACGCCGAGGCATGCGAGGGCGTATACGAGGCAAACCACAAAGCCGAACGGGCTGATAAAGAGTGTCCAGTCGAAACGTGCAATGACGACGAGCAAAAGCAGGATGACGAACATGGCGGTTCCGTGCAAGAGTGCCCGACGGTTCTGGGTGGTATTTTCGTTCGGGTCGCTAACAGCGCGAAGTACTGGGCCTGCCATCATCACGAGCAAGAGCGGGAGCCAGAAAAGGGCCATGCCTGGTGCGCGGAAATTCTTGACGCCCGGCAGAATATTGTACCAGAGCTTGAAGAGCGGGGAATGGTCTCCCATGCCGTAGCTCAAGGCGACGACGGCACCGAGTCCCCAGAAGCTTGCCCAGCGGCGCTTGCCCGGGAGGAACAGGCAGAGGAATCCAAGGAACGTGAGGAGAGCGCCTGCGTTGTTGTGGTCGAGCTTAAAGCTGTTGTGGCCCCAGTAGAACGGACTTCCCTGGCTGCCGGCTTCGGCCATCTTGCGGTATTCGTCCATCGTCACATCGACAAAGGAGCTGCCCTTGAACGAATTGGACTTTTCATCCTGTTCGTAGACATCGACGCCGATAAATCCCGGAATGAGCATCTGCGCCATTTCTTCCTGGTGGAAGGACCAGCTCACGGCGTGACCGTAATTGGTATGTTCGCCTTCACCGCGAACGGACTGCGTTGTGGTGTAGAGGTAGGGCGGTACAATCTGGAAACAGCTGAGGGCTAGGCCAAAGGCGAGTGCTGCGGCTGCAAGCCCGACGCGTTTACCGCGTGTTGCAAACGTGTTGCAATGGAATGCGGCTTCGTAGAGCGTATAAAGACCTGCACCCCACAAGAAGAGATACGTGAGCTGCAAGTGGCTTCCGAGAATCATCCATGTGATGCTCAGGGCAAAGACGATGAGGTAGTGGAGGCTTCCGTCGCGGACGATCTTACGGATGGCAAGGAGAGCGAGCGGGGCAATCGCAAAGACCATCATCTTTCCGTCGTGGCCGCCGTAAATGTAAGTGAAGTATTCCGGCGAAAATGCGTAGAGGAATCCGAGAAGCGAACCCCACCACTTGTTGCCGGTCAAGTTCCAGGCGAGGAGCATCGCGCTCATGAAGGCAACCCACACGGTCAAGATGAACTTGAAACCGACGGCACGTGCCGGATCCATGATGAACTGCGTCCACACGAGCGGGTGGTAAGCATCGGCAAAGAGCGCGTCAATCGTCGGGACACCGCCAAGGCGGCTATCGTCCCATTCCGTGAGGACGATGTCGAACGTGCGCAAAATGCGGCTGCCGATGCCGTTCAGCTGGTCGCTGTTGAGCATGAGTTGACTGGAATCGAATGCGAAATCGCGGAAGACGAACAGCAAAATCGCAAAGAAAACTGTGGCCATAGCCACAAAGAATGCAGGTTTCTTATTGAGAAAATTCATATAAGGAAATATAAAAATACCGCAGAGGTTGCCCGCTACGGTTTGTTAAATTGTTTGCTTTTGAACGAATTTGCGATCGAAATTATTCGAGCGTGTTTTCGTCGGTCTTAGCCGTCTTGACGAGACTGTAGATGCCGAATGCAGAAATGATGCAGATGGCAATGAATACGGTATATTTGATCAATTTGCCCATGAGATTCTCCTTGAATTTTTTTATAAAAATATTTGATTTTCCCGAAATGGTCAAGTGAATTTTTAGTTATTGGTCTTTAGTCATTGGTTATTAGACTGAATGACCTACTCCTTAGTAATGATCATGCAAATCACGGGGAGCTTTTTGTCGACTTCGTTTTCACTCGGGATGATTTCGCTTTCGATGACCTTGCAGTTGAGTTCCTTCACAAAGAATTCGAGCTGGCTGCGTTCAAAGCCAAGCCAAATGTGGCCGTGGGTCGTGCGGAACGATTCTTCCTTGTGCTGGGCGAGGTCCAGAAGCGCAAGCATTCCACCCGGTTTCAGGATGCGGGTCGCTTCCTTGAGGGCGAGGCGCGGGTCTGTCGCGTGGTGTAATACCTGGCTCATGAGGACGAGGTCCGCGTAGTTGGACGGGAGGCCCGTCTGCGTCATGTCCGCGACTTTCGGCGTCACGTTTTCGATGCCCTTCTGGTGCAAAATCTGCTGGAGTCCGCTGATGATTTTCGGATCGTAGTCGAGGGCGGTCACGTTCTTGCAGCGGCTCGCGAGCATGAGCGAGAGGTCTCCACCTTCGCCGCATCCGATGTCCACGGCGTTTTCGAACGGCACCATGAGTTTGCTGAATAGGCTGATTTGCGCCTTGAGGCTACCGCCGGCCTGATCGAGCTTGTGGATTTGTCCCTTGGTCTTGTCGGTGCGTTCTTCGAGCGCTTGTGCGGCACGGCATTTGAGGATATCCTTGTCCTGCAGTTCATCGTAGGCTTCGCGGATGATCTGCAACAGGCGGCTGCTCATGTAGAGTTCTTCGCTCAGGCGGTAATAAGCCTTGATGCCATCGCGGCGGTCTTTCACGAGTCCACATTGCGAAAGCTTTGCCAAGTGTCGGCTTGCGTTACTCTGGTGGATATCCAGAATGTCCTTGATTTCGTTGACAGTAAATTCGGACTGGTCCAGTAGGAGCAGTATCTTGAGGCGCATTTCGTCGGAAATGGCTCCAAAAAGTTCCATGTTCGGGATGATGGGTTCTCGGTTCTGGTTGAAATTCGAATTTGTCACGTGTTCCGCCAATACTTTTGTATGTTTGTGTCTGTGAATATAAATTTTTAATGGACTTTTGATGTTTTCTGGGCGATTTAAAAGCTTGTTTCGAGTGCTTTTTGCGGTGCTGTGTTCGGCAACGCTTGCTTTTAGTACGCCCGGCGCATCTCGGAATATCTCCGGCGCATCTCGAAACATGCCCGACGCATCTGGAATGGCGTCAAGCGCTCGCCACTATGATGTCTCGGTCCGCTTGGATGTTCCGCTTACGCTCGGAATCGTCATGACCTCGGTACTGGGAGTTTATCAGTACTACGGGATGTCGCGCATTTCTTCGAGCAATCTGAAGCCTAAATCGGAGCTTTTGCCGTGGGATCGCCCATTTGCAGGGCGTTACAGTGGATGGGCGACGACCGTGAGCCATTATTCGGGAGCCTTGGCAGTAGCACCTCTTGCATTGGCTGGTTATTCCTGGTACAAGGGTGATGCCGATGGTCATGACTTTGGAACCTTCACGCTCATGTTTGTGGAAGCAGTTGCCTTGCAGAACGCTTTGAACCAGCTGGTACGTTCGACGCAGTTATGGCCACGCCCTTACATTTATGCTGAACGTGGTGAAGGCCGCAAAAAAGCGGAGTCCGCACGTGGGGAAGCTTACGGCTCGTTCTATTCTGGGCATGCATCGACGGCGTTCACGGTGGCGGTGTTTACAGGAACGTGGTTCTCGGAAATTTATCCGAATTCTCAGTACAGAGGTCTCGTGTGGGCATCGTCATTGACGCTTGCCGGGGCTGTTGGCGCCTTGCGCGTTGTCGCGGGCAAACATTATCCTACTGATGTTGTAGTTGGGGCGCTAGTGGGAACGGGCGTAAGCTTTGGTGTGCTTAAATTGCATGAAATTTGTAAAAAGAAAATTTCTTTTTGGGCAATTCCGGGCAATATCGGCGCTATTTTTTACTTTTGACAATTTTTTATAGCATTTTTTTTGAAAAAGCGTATATATATTGTGTAGGCTTACTTCGTAAGTCTTTTTGCTAGAAGAGGTTATTGATGTTGGATGAGGTGTGGCATCGTTTGTGTGCCGTTGCTATTTTGACCGTGTCTGTGGTCAGCCATAATTATGCAGCCGAATTTAAAGATTACAGGGATGGGCGTGTTTATCGCGGAATTCCTTCAGGTTCTCTAAACTGGTTCAAACAAAGTCTCAAGTACAGCAAAACCTCTTACTTTACTGACGAAAACGGAATTCCTTTTTATCGCAGCGATAGCTGGCAAGCATCATGCCCGGAAGGAACGCAGCTCCCGGATGAAACCGACTGGGATGAACTGATTGAAGAAAAATTCTCCGGTCCGGATAAAATCCAGAGCATGAATGATTTTGTTGGACATTCTGCGCTCGGCTTTTACAAGTTTGAATTTGATGAAGTGGTGAATGCCAGAAAAGGCTTTGCCTATTTTGCGGTCCGTGGCCCAGCCAATCACGCCATAAGGCTTGAAACCAAGCGTGGAACAACGAAGTACGTGGATATCGAAGAAGCTGATGCCATCCAGATCCGTTGCGTTTTTGCGCGAGACCAGTTTGCCGAAAAGAATATCTCTCCGAAGGATATGATTTTTACGGACAAGCGTGACAACAAAAAGTACAAGGTCGATGTCCGTGGCGGCAAAATCTGGATGATGAAAAATCTCGCGTTCAGCGTAACTTCTGAAAAGCAGTGCTATGTGGAAGATAAAACCTATTGCGAAAAGTTTGGACGCTATTACACTTATGATGACGCACTCAAGGCTTGCCCTTCGGGATGGCACTTGCCAGATGATGGTGAATGGCGTGATTTCCAGAAAGACCGCGCTACGCTCGATTGGGATAATTTAGGGCAGGGCGGCTGTCAGGACTGGGATAATTTCTGCGACGGGATGAATTCTGGACATTACTGGTCTAAAACCTCGGTTCAAGCGAATACCGCCCGCTCTTGGGAATTTAACCGTGCGGACAAGGATATTGAACGCACCGATGCCAGCGTTTACAAGGGTCTCTATGTCCGCTGCGTCGCGGATTAATCGGCAACTGCAAAAAAGGCGTACAGTATAGAAAATACTGTCGCAGAGGCATAGCTCCCCGAAAGGTAAACGAAAAGCCCGAAGACGATTACCGTTAATGAAAGAAGAAATATTTTGCTCGGGCTGAAGGAAAAGTGGATGTTGAACATGTGTGACCTTTAATGATTATCTTTAACTGTTTATAAAATAGATAAAGAGTATGTCATTAAATGTCACTATATAAATTTACAGTTCGTCTTCGCTTTCTGAAACGTCTCCGAAATGGCTCCCGTATTCGTCAAAATTGATTTCTTCGGCGATGTCGTCGTTGTCTAGGTCTTCGTTGTCGAGGCCAAGTCCAAGTCGTGCGCAGATGCGGTCAAGGAGGATGAGATCTACATCGTCGGTGTCGCCCCCCTCACGTTCATAAGCTTCGATGATGAGCTCTTGTTCGTCTGGTTTATATTTATCGACAACTTCAGTGATTTTCATTTTTTCTCCTTTGCAGATAATTAAAATTATCCGCGTCTCTGCTTGTAATATCGTCAATCTGTGTCATAAAGTCAATGGTTTTTACTAAATTTTTTACTATGAACAAGAAATTGTCTTTTATCGCACTTGCGTTGTTGGTTGGAATGTCTCAAACTTGGGCTGTGGACCCCCGTATTGAACAGGGTGCCCGCTTTGAGGCCAAGGGTCAGTATGACAAGGCTCTTGGGGAATACCGAGCCATGTTGGCTGAAAATAAGAAGAATACTGAAGCCTACATGGCGGCAGGCAAGGTTCGCATGAAGATGAAGGACTATAAGGGCGCTGTTGCAAACTTCCGCCTCGCTTATGGTTATGATCCGAACTTGACCGAAGCGTACGAAGGTGCCGCAAAGGCTTACGAAGCCATGGGCCAGCAGGCCAAGGCTGACGCTGAACGCGCTAAAATCAAAGGCGCTAAGGCTGCTCCTGCTGCTGCAAGTGCGCCGAAGGCCGAAGCTAAGGCTGAACCTGCAAAGGCCGCCCAGCCGGCACCTGTTGCTAAAGCTGAACCGGCTAAGCCCGCCGCTCCTGCAAAGGTTGAAGCACCGAAGGTCGAACCGTCGCCTGCAACGGCTGCTTCTGAAGATCCGTTTGAAAAGGGCAAGGCTTTGCTTGCCGAAGGCCGCTATGCTGAAGCCGCTCCGCTCTGGAGAGCTGTTCTCTCGAAGAAGCCTGGCGATGCCGGTGCTTATTTCTATGCGGGCTTAACCCGTTATGAGATGGGAGAATACGACAAGGCCGAGTTCAACCTGAAGAAGGGACTTTCATACAAGGAACGCGGTAACGACGCAAACTACTATTTGGCAAAGATCAACCAGAAGAGCAAGCGCACGGAACAGGAAAAGAAGTATCTAGCCGCTTACTTGAAAAAGGCCGCTCCGGATGCTAAGTTCCGCAAGGCCGCCGAAGACCGCATGGCTGAAATCAACGCTGTCGTGAACGCCGCAGCCGAAGAAAAGGCTATGCAAGAAGCCGAAGCTAAAGCCTTGAAGGATGCCAAGAAGAGCGGGAACGACAAGCCGAAGTCTGTTGAAGCTGCTCCGCAAAAGGAAGATGTCGCTTCGACGGCAACGAATTCCATTGCCAATGCCAATGCCTTGTTTGCGGATGGCTATAACGAGGCCGCACTCCAGATGTACAAGGCTTTGCTTGAAAATGAAATCACTCCGGATGAACGCTATTTTGCCATGCTCCAGATGGGGAACATCTACCGCGAAATGCGCGACTTCCATAGTGCTGTAACGCGCTACCGTGAAGTTGTTCGTGGATATCCTGATTCGGACTGGGCTGCTGAAGCTGAACGGGCACTCGAAGACGCTGTATGGCTTGAAAAACATGCCAGCGAACTTCCGCGTAACAAGCGTTAAGTGGTTGTTAGTCAATGGTCATTAGTTATTAGTTGCTAGTGGCGATTTTCGTACAATGTCATGCCGGGCTTGTCCCGGCATTAACTTTTAAGATGTCATGCCCGCCGCTTTGTCATCCCGGACTCCGTTCCGGGAGGGCATCGCCTTTTTTAAGCATTATGTTTTGCTATTAGTGGCTGCCGACGAGTTTTCGATCGCTCTTCACTTTTTCCAGGAACATCTTATAGAGCCTGTTGTAAATCTCGTGATTCTCGGAGTCTGGTGTGTATGTGTTCGTGACTTCGATATAGCTATGGATGTCTTCGAATTTCATCTGTCCAAGGCCGATGGCGGCAACTGCAGCTGCGCCGAGTGCTCCTACGTATTGCGGATGCTTGACCGTTTCAATGGTATGCCCGGTCACGTCTGCAAGAATCTGGTTTACGATGTTGATTCTTGCAAGGCCGCCTGCAAAGCGGATGGTATCCGATATTTTGCACTTCTTGGCTTGGCATTCCAAGAGCCAGCGGAAATGGAAGCATATGCCTTCGATGACGGCGCGGAGTAAATCCCCACGGCTCGTTTCCAGTTCAATGCCCGAAAGTGAACTGCGGATTTCGCCATCTTCAAACGGAGTCTTGCAACCATTCATGAATGGCGTGAACAGGAGTCCGTGAGAACCCGGTTCAGCTTTAGAAATAAGCGATGCGCATTCTTCGTAGCTGTATTGGGAATTGTCGAGCTTTCCGATGAGTTCGCGCGCCCAGGCAAAACATTTACCCGCTGTTTCCAGTTCGCCGTACAAATATTTTTGTGCGGGATTCGGACCTTTGACAGCGATCATCATGATGTCTGCAAACTGGATGATGTGATCGACGACGGTGCATACGGAACCTGATGTTCCGCAGTAGATGCCCGTAAGATTACTTTGCGTGTTGCCGCAGCCAATTGCGACCATGGCGACGTCTCCGCCACCTGCGATGACCGGAGTATCTTTTTCCAATCCCATCTGTTCGGCGGCTGTGGGCGTAACATGGCCGACGATGTCGGTGCTCTGCACGATTTCGGGCAAATGCTTTTCGTTGATGCCGTAAGCCTTCGCCATCGTATGGCTCCAGCCTGAATGACCTTTGCGGCAATCATTAAGTGCCGTGCAGAATGCGGAGTCTTCGGTGCGTACAAATCGACCTGTGGTCTTGAATAGGAGGTAGTCGCCGACATCCAGGAACTTATCGACCTTGGCGAAGTTTTCGGGTTCGTTATTTTGTACCCACTTGTACTTCCATACGGGGCTGTAGCCTCCGACTGGAACCATGCTCGTATGGCGCATGGCCTTGATGAGCTTAAAAATGTTCAAGCCGTGGAAGCGCAACCCGTGGTTGAAGTAGTTTTTAAATTCCTGGTCGGCGCGCCTGTCGAGGAACGTCATTGCTGGGCGGACGGGTGTGCCGTTTTCATCGACTAGAACCGTTCCGTTCATTTGTGAACAAAAGCTGATCCCCTTGATTTGGTTGCTTGCAATGCCGTAATTCTTGAGAAGCTCTTTTGTGCTTCGGCAGATGGAATCCCACCACTGTTCGGTACTCTGTTCGACGCCTTTGCCACCTAAGGTCGAGGTGCTGTGGGTGCCGACTACGGTTGCCCCTACAAATTCAATGGAGTTCGCTATTTTTGTGAGTGTTGCTTTTATAAAGGAATTCCCGATATCATAAGTCACTAGATACATTTTTAGCCTCTATAAAACCGTCCACATGTAATTTTTTTCTTCTGCTAAAATTATATAAAAATAACGCAGGCGTTGTCACCTGCGTAGTAAGTTTTTTGAAAGTTTTTATATTGATCGTGATTGTTAAACGACCTGGACCAGGAGTCCCTTGAGGTATTGTCCTTCAGGGAAGGCTGTGTTTACGGGATGGTCGGCGGGCTGTCCAAAACGCTCGATAATCTGCACTCGGCGGTGGGCGTCGGCTGCGGCGTCGGCGATAATCTTCTGGAACAGGTCCATTTCCATGAGGCCGGAACAGCTGAACGTGGCAAGCATGCCGCCTTCGGCAAGGAGCTTCATTGCAAGCAAGTTAATATCCTTGTAACCGCGGGCGCCTTTCTGCAAGTTGTCCTTGCTTTCTACGAACTTTGGCGGGTCGAGCACAATGAAATCGAACGTCTCGGCCTTGTCACGGCACTTACGCAGGTACTGGAACACGTCTGCTTCGACATGCGTTGCATGCGCCGTGCTTAATTTGTTGCGCATGATGCCTTCCTTGGCGAGCTTGAGGGCGTCCTTGGAAACATCGACCTGGTAGACTTTTTCGCATCCGCCACGAAGGGCGTAGAGACCAAAACCTCCAGTATAGCAGAAGCAGTTGAGCATCTTCTTGCCACGGGCGAGTTCGCCTACTCGGCGTCTGGCATCGCGCTGGTCAAGGTAATAGCCTGTCTTGTGTCCGTTCTTCACGTCAATCGGGAAGAGAATCCCGTTTTCGTTGATGATCACCGGCTCATCGGGAACTTCGCCATATACAACGCCCGTGCGGAGTGGAAGCCCTTCTTTTTTGCGAACTTCGGAATCGCAGCGCTCGTAAATGCCTCGGCAACCCGTCTTTTCGGCGAGCAATTCGTAGATAATCTGGCGGTTGACTTCGGCTCCTGCCGCGAGAATTTCGACGGAGTAGATGTCAGCGTATTTGTCGATGATGCAGCCCGGGATGCCGTCGTTTTCGGCGTTCACGAGACGGAATGCGTTTTCCTTGTCTTGAATGTCGAACCCGCGGCTCTTGCGCGAGGCTATAGCTCGGTCCAAAATATCGCTAAAGAATTCGCGGTCAATCTTGACATTCTTTCCGTCGGTGCCGAAGGTCCAGAAACGTCCGCGAATCTGGGATTTCGGGGAATAGGCGGCAAGGCCCAAAAAATCGCTGTGGTAGCTGTAAACTTCAACAACGTCACCAAGTGCGGGGTCGCCAACAACTTCATCAATGGCGCCGCTGAAAATCCAAGGGTGGTAACGGAGGGCGGACTTATCGCGTCCGGCTTTCAATGTAATTGCTTTCATAGCTAAAAATTTAGAAATTTTTATTATATTTCTTTTGGAGCGCTTTTGTGAGAATGTGACGGAGCGCAAATTCTTGTTTTTAATCGAGGGGGTAAAGTGATTGTAAATTTCTTTTTTGAAATTTTAATTACTAGATTAAAAAACATGGTGCATAACCTTCACATAAAAATTTATCGAGCTGGACTATTGGGGCTAATCCTGGTTGTTGTATTTTTGTGTGCCTGCGGTGATTCAGATGCTTCTCGTAAGAATGAATCTGTACAAACAGCTCCAGAGAATTCTTTTTTTAATGGTGTTATACGCGATATTGTAGGGAATGTCCGCGTTAAATCAGCTGGTGGCGATGCCAGTATGTTAAGCGTTGGTCAGCAGGTTCATGGAAAATCGTCTGTTGCTACTGAAATAGGCTCCTCGGTTGTGATTTCTGTGGCGGATGGTTCTGCGCTTAAGATTGATGGGCGCTCAGAAATTGCGTTCGGTACAGAATATGTGGAAAATCTGAAACGGAAAATTTCCGTTTCGCTCCTTTATGGGAAATTGCTATTTGATGTGCAAAAACAGGCTGTCAAGGATGAGTTTGAGATCCGCACCGAAAACGTGTCGTCTATAGTCCGTGGAACGGCCGGCTTTATTGAAAATGTTGATGGCTTGGAAGTATCCTCTCTCAAGGAAGGTCGCTTAGATGTTGTAGTGAAAATGGATACGGTGCCGTCCCTTAAATCTGGGCAAACCATGATTGCCAATGCAAATGGGGTAAAAGTTCTTTCTCTTTCCTGTTCTGGTTCGTTAATTTTGGCTCGCGCGATTGATTCGATTGCAACGGAAATGGCTGCTGAATTTGGAGTGCATGCTGCAAGACTGAACCTTGATAAGGTCGAAGCTAAGTTACTGGAATTTGATGACCTGTACAAGAAAAAGGCCGATGATTTTATGATGCGTTCACAGGCGGCTTTCAAGCCGAAAATGTTGAACGAGTATATCGGAAAACCAAGTGTTACGCTCGAAGCTCTGTTTGTTCCTGGAACATTCGTTTCTATACAAGGTGTTGTTGATACGATCCCTGAAAGTGGAATGTACAAACGTACGTTTGAATGGGCTGATTCTACGGCGTTTGGTCCAAAGCATTTTGTTGTGAATTGCAGCAATGGCGAAGTGGAATACATTTGCCATACATGGCATACGAATTTTGTTTCGGCAAAGATGGCAGAGGTCTTGACGAAGGCGGATGAACGCAAGTCTACAGTAGTTAAGGATACGGTCCAACCGAAAAAACTGAAACCTTCGATTATCATTGAAGGTTCTGGTCGTGAACGAGTGCATGTGCTGCCTGAAGAACGCGATATTCCGGCAACGCTCCGTTTTAGTGTCGCTGGGCTGATGGGGTCTGACTTGTCGCAAATCAAGAAGATTGTCGTGAAACGTAAAGGCGCAATCGTAAAAACTTATAGCGATGATGAATTAACGACAAATTCTTTTAAATTTCCGATTCGCCTCAAACAGAACAGGATTGCTCATTTCGAAGTTGTCGCCACATTTGTGAATGGCAAGAAAATCAAGGCAAAGAAGGTTTATGAAACTTATTGCTTCTTTGAAAACTACGAAGATGGCAAAAAGAGCAATCGTATTAATGATATGACTGCAGAAGAAGAATATAAAAATGTCGTTTCCAAGCACTTGCTCAAGAACGAATAGCTTTTAAAAAAGCTAAATTGGCGCGCATGTTTGAATCTTTATTTGACAAGTACCCTTTTTTCAGAAAGGTTCCTGCCATCCTCTGTATGGCGATTATTTTCAAGATTTCTTCGATGACCTCTTATGAACTCGAAGGACTGCCGCATGTGTGGGATAAGCTTGCGCATACTTGCGAATATGCGACTCTGGCGGGGTGCTTTTGCATGTGGTGGGCGCGCGGCCAGTGGTCTATGAAGCCGTGGCTCAAGGTGCTGATTATCATGGCTATTGCGCTTGCCTACGGTTGCACGGACGAATACCACCAGAGCTTTGTGGAAGGCCGTGATTGTAGTGGTTACGACCTGATTGCCGATACGCTCGGCGGTATGATTGGCGGGCTTGTCTATTGGCTAATCGTTAAAATCTTGAACAAGTACGATCCACTTGTTAAATAGGCGAATTATTGCTTATTCTTTAAAACAACTACTGTGATGATGAAAACGATAATCGCGATGGCAATTGCGATGCGTTCTTTTTTACGGTATTCGCTTATATCGTAGTTCGGTGCGTAGAAATTGATGAGTTTCGCTCCAATGACTCCCTGTATGATGGCGTAGGCCAAACATACGCATGTGCTGAATAGCGAACTGTTTAAAGCTTTGTTCAGTATGCTGATGACGGGCAATGTTAAAAAATATAATGCCACGTTTGCAAGGAGCATTCCTATGAAAAAACGGAGTGCAACTTTGCCTTTGTGAAGTTCTCTGTAATGCAATAATGTTTGGATAATACTGACATAGATGTAGCCAAAGCCTGTGAAGTTGAAAATCATGCAACTCCACATAAATAAACCAGCGACACGATTGCTTGATTCTTCTGTAGTTTCTGGTGATGCGGCTTCCTCATTGGGCGCATCGCACCAAAGGCAGTTGGGCATGTCGTCTTCGTACTCTTTCCCGCATTTCTTGCAAATCATTTTAAAGTACCTTAAGTTATTGCGGATAAAATACTAAAATTCTCCGAGCAGAATCACTTCTCTGTGAAGGTGGATTCCGAATTTTTCGGCGACGATTTTTTGGACGTGTTCGCTGAGTGATTTAATGTCTGCGGCGGTAGCGTGGTCGGCATTTACGATAAAGTTGGCGTGTACACGGCTCACTTCAGCGCCGCCTATGCGGTAGCCTTTTAAACCGGCCTGTTCGATGTAATAACCTGGTGCAATTTGTGTCGGCGTTTCGGCGGCGCCGACATCTAGACGCTTGAAGGTGCTGCCTGCATTGGGCATGGAAAGCGGTTGCGAATTGCGACGCTTTGTCATGCATTCCTGCATTTCGCTTTCGAGATCTTTGGCGGTCTTGCCAAGCTCTGTTGCGGGCGTGAGCTGGAATGTCGCAGAAAGGATTGTTTCTGCATTTTCGCGGGAGGCGGCGAGTTCCTGGAACCCGCTGTGACGGTAGCTGAAGGCGCAATCTGCTGCGGTTCGCGTGTGCAAATGGCCTGCGGAATCGATGCTTTCGACTTCAACGCAAGTCTGCGAAACATCTTGACCGTAAGCGCCTGCGTTCATGTAAATTGCCCCGCCGAGGCTGCCGGGAATGCCGGCGAGCTTGTGGATTCCTGCAAGGCCTTCGTTAATCGTATAGCGGGCGAGGCGGGCGAGCGGTGTGGCGCCTTTAGCGCAGATCTTTCCGTTGCCAAGGTTCGTGATTTCCGAGAAAGATTTACCGAGCTGGATGATGATTCCGTTGTATCCGCTGTCGGAGACGAGCAAGTTCGTGCCCTTGCCAAGAATGAAACTCGGAAGTGCTTGTTCATTTGCAAATGCGATTGCTTCTTTGATGTCGCTTACGGATTCTGCTTTGACGAAATATCGTGCGGGACCGCCTACTTTAAAGGACGTGTGCTCGCTCATCGGTACATTTTCTTGAATAATCATGACGAAAATATATATATTCTTGGAGCCATGACAGAAGAGGAATTGAAACAATTTAAGGCGGCGTTGTCGATTACCGCTGTTGCTACAGCGCTTGGTGTGCCTGTGGTACGTGGACGCTGTCGTTGTTTTTTCCCGACGCGCCATTCGCATGGCGATAGAACGCCTTCGGTTTCGTTTTCTGAGGAAAGAGGAACTTTTCGTTGCTGGGTTTGCGATGACGTTCGCGGTGATGTGATTTCACTTGTCCAGATTGTAAAAAATTGCTCGTTCCTGGAAGCTTTGAACTGGCTCAAGGAAACGTATGGATTTTTGTTGCGTGGTGCGCCTGCTACTGCAAATGCGCAGCCGAATAGTTCTTCGGCATTGAATGTTTCTCCGGCTCAAAGTGCGACTCTTGTTGCGAAAACAGTGACCCGTGATGCGGCTCTTGAATACAGCTCTCCCGAGCCGGCAAAAGAGCTTGTGAGCGAAGAAGAACGCAAAAAGATTATCCTCTCTTTTTTGAAAATGTTGAGTCCTGTCGACAAGACGCCTGCGGCATCATACCTGGCTCGCCGCCGCATTTACAAGCCGATTTGGGACAAGATGCTTTTGCGCACGATTACGGATTATGGCGCGCTTAACAACAAGCTCAAGGAAACTTACGATTTGGAAGTCCTCAAGTACGTGGGGCTTTTCAGCGAAAAAGGGAACTTGAGGTATTACAAGCATCCGCTGTTTTTCCCGTATCTCGATACCAAACGCCGTTCGTTCTATTTCCAGGCGCGGGCGATCGATAGCACGGTTGTTCCAAAGGAACTGAACCTGCGCGGAACGGTGCCGTACCCGTACAATGTTTCGGCGCTTGATGAAAAGCCTGGCTGGGTTTACCTGTGCGAGGGCGTGGTCGATACGCTTACGTTTTTGGGGCAACGCATTGCCGCGATTGGAATCCCGGGGGTACGCTCGTTCAAGACGGAATGGCTTCCGCTTTTCAAGAATAAGAGCGTTGTGCTTTGCTTGGACAAGGACGAGGCGGGGCGCAGTGGCACGGAGTATTTGCAGACCGTTTTTGCTCAGGCGGGTATCCGCACGGTTGTACTCGGTGATGGCGTGGATCAATTTGGCAAATTATCGATGAAAGAAGGCGAAGACATCAACGATTGGTTTGGTGGGAAGAAGTAAACTTCGCGGATTATTGTCATTCTGGAGGCACGGAGTGCCGATAGAAACCATTATTTCGTGAATAGTATTTGGCGGTAGGATCCATTGTTTTTTTATGTGTGCGTTTGTATATTCTCTTGTGAAGGGGAATGTATATGCAAAAGAAAGGATTCACTTATATTTTATTCAATCACATAAATGGAACTTTGTATGTTGGTGTAACTAGTAATTTAAAAGAGCGTATTACACAACATAAAGAAAAAATATTTGATGGCTTTACGAAAAAATATGGTGTAGACAAATTGGGCTATTTTGAAGAGCATACTGATATGCGTCATGCAATAGAACGAGAAAAGTCTATGAAAAATTTATTAAGGAAAAAAAAGATTGAGCTGATAAAATCAATAAATCCTGATTGGAATGACTTGTTCTATAAATTATAATGGACTCTATCGGTCCTCAATCCCTTTACAGGGATGATCGTCCCTCCAGGGTGACATAACATTGTATTGTCATTCTGGAGGTCCGCAGGACTGATAGAATCCATCAAATCTTTTGATTATAACCTAACACTCGATTAACTTCTTCTTGGGTGGTGATTCCGGATTCTACGAGATTTCTTGCGTTCTGTTGCATGGTGCCATCGGCGTAGGTGTTGTTGGGGAGTAGTAATTCGCAGACGACGGTTCTGCCTTTGTAATGCGGTGTGGACTCGCAAGAAGTTGTTTTGTCAAGTTTCCTTACGAGACGCTGGGCAAAAACGCCGAGCAGCGCTTCGTCCAAGATGCTTTTTTGAACGCCTAGATCGAGTAGCCTCGATGCTGCCGCTTTTGCACTGTTCGTGTGCAACGTGCTCAATACGAGATGCCCTGTTTGTGCGGCCTGCAATGCGATTTGTGCTGTCTCTGCATCGCGGATCTCTCCGACGAGAATCACGTCCGGATCCTGGCGCAAAATGGAACGCAATGCGACGGCAAACGTGAATCCGCATTTCTCGTTGACGGGAACTTGATTTGCTCCTCGGAGTTCATATTCCACCGGGTCTTCGATGGTCGTGACGTTGAGCTTTCGCAGGATGATTTCTCGCAATCCGGCGTAAAGCGTTGTCGTCTTGCCGCTCCCGGTGGGGCCTGTGACGAGGAACAGCCCTTGCGGGGCACTGAAAATTTTCCGAATTGCATGGAGCGTAGACTTGCTAAAATCAAGACAATCGAGCGTTTGCGCGGAGTCGTTTGCGGGGAGCAATCGCAATACGCATTTCTCGCCGTTGTTTACGGGAATGGTGCTCACGCGGATGTTTACTTTTTCTCGAAAATCTTCAAAGGCGAAACTCCCGTCGTGCGGCAATCGGCGCTCCGTGATATCGACATTTGCCATGACTTTCAGGCGTATCAGCACAGGCTCGGCAAGCCATTGCGGGAAGATTCTGTATTCCGTTAAAAGTCCGTCAATGCGGAACCGTACGCGGAAAGCTTCTGCCATTGGCTCAAGGTGGATGTCAGTTGCTTTTTTCTGGAGCGCCTTGACGATTAGGCTATCCACGAGATTTATAATTGGTTCCGATTCCCAAGAAGTGTTGCGCGAAATCTCGAGACGGTTGAGATGTTCAATCAGTTCTTCGTCGTCAATCGACTCGGCATGACTGTGCATAAGCCTGATTTCGGCAGGGGAGTGCTGTTCTGGAATAACGCGTTGTTGAGTGACAAAGCGGATTTTTTCAAGAAGGAATTCGTCATTTGCGTTTGGCACAGCGATAGTTTCTCCCAATATCGCAATCCCATTTTTCTGACACCATTTTTTGGACAAATTTTTTGCATTCATCCCCATAAAATACAATCAAATGCCCGGCAAAATCATTATCATGCAAATTTTGCAAACAACCGTTTGCACGAGTGTTGTAGCGGCAAGCTTGCTTGCCGATATGACCGAGTCTTAGGTTGTTCTGCAATCAGTTGTTTGCAAAACGGTTTGACGTCATCCTGACACCGAAGGTGGAAGGATCCAGTAATTTCTTGTTGTGTGAAATCAAAGCTTAACTGGATGGGGCTACGCCCCAACTCTTTGGCTCGGTTCAAAGAATATACAAGCGTAATCAGAACTGTATGGATCCTCCTTGCGGAGGATGACTGTGGTCGCAAAACTCGCCTTCTGAGTTGTCTTCGTTTCGCTCAGGATAACGCTACAAAAAAAGTCCCCCGGGGTGGGGGACTTTGCGGAGTTGTCTAATGAAACCTGATTAAGCCTTGCTCAACTTTGCCTTGACTTTGCGAGCTCCATTCTTTGCCTTGCTAAAGAGGGCGTTCGGGAGCCAGAAGAATGTCGGCACAAGGAACATGGTAAGGATGGCGGACACGATCAAGCCACCCACAGATGCAATACCCATCGGCTGAGTCATTGCAGCGACGTTACCACCGAGAGCGAATGCAAGCGGGAGCTGTGCAATCACGGAGGCAAGCGTTGCAAGCACGATCGGCTGGAACTTTGCCTTGGCGGCGGTCAACATTGCCGAGCGGCGGCCCATGCTACCACTACGCAGCAAGCGGTTTGATTCATCGAGCAATAGAATAGCGTTGTTCACCACCACACCGATCAACATAACGATTGCCATGAGGGCGATCATGGAGAGCGCCTTGCCGGTAATGACGAGGGCGAGGAGCACACCGATTGCACCCATCGGGATGGTCGTCATGATGATAAACGGCTGAGCAAAGCTTTCGAGGAGAGCGACGAGCAAGATGTAGGTAAGGATAATTGCCATCACGATTGCCGTCATGAATTCCTTCTGCATGTCGTTCTGCATGTCTGCGTTACCACCGAAGCTGAACGTAATGCCTTCCGGGAGTTCGTCCTTCATACCTGCGGTAAGTTTGCCGAGCTTGCCCATGATTTCACCGGTCGTATGTCCCGGGAGCAAGTTCATCGAAACGTCAACACGTCTCATCTTGCGCTTGCGGTCAATACGAGTCGGACCTGCACCATCTTCGATGTAGAAGAGTTCACGAGCTGCCACATAACCCTTCGGAGTCTTGATGGGCAAGTCTTCGATATCGGCATGGCTCTGTCTGTCCTTTTCCTTCATGCGCACATAAACGTCGTATTCTTCGCCGTCTTCAGTGTACTGGCCTGCTTCGTAACCGCTCACTGCAATGTAGTTGTAGTTTGCGATCGTCTGTAGCGTAACGCCGTAGTCGGCCATTGCGGCACGGTTCGGAATCAAGCGGATTTCGGGCTTACCGGCTTCGTAGCTGGTCTTGATATCGACGATACCGTCAATCTTGTCCTTCACGCGGTCCAAAACGATTTGAGAAGCCTTGATCACGGAGTCTGCATGGAGACCGCTCACTTCGAGCACCACGTCGCCGCTGGAGTTGTTCTGCATTTCAGAGGCGGAGGTGGACTTCACGGAAATGTATGCGTCAGGGATGTTCGCGAGGTACGGACGGATGGAGTCGACGATCTGGTCGGTGCTACGCATACGGCCTTTCCATTCGGGCATCTTTTTCTTTTCCCAGTCCTTCAAAAGCTTGATACGCATGGTGGCCTGGTTCACAGTCGTCATACCGTTAGAGCCACCCACGTTCATGTTGTAGTGGACGATTTCGGGGATGTCCTTAACGCGGCTTTCAATGATATGTGCAATACTGTCGGTTGTTTCAATGTTCGTACCTACAGGCATTTCAAGCTTGATGGATATCATGCCCTGGTCTTGTCTCGGGGAAAGTTCCACGGTCAACTTGTTCATGGCGAGGTTTCCGACAAGATAAAGAGTTGCACCGAGAGCGAGAACCTGGAAAATAACACCCGGGATAGAGAGGCAGAATCCGAGAGCCTTCAAGTAAACGAAGCGGAAACCGTTCAGAATCTTCGGGAAAATTCCAAGTGCAGTTTCGATAATGCCCGGCTTTTCTTCGATGATGTTGCCGTTCTCGTCTTTCTTCTTGCCCTTGAACAAGTAGGCTGCCATGAGCGGTGTGAGCGTAAATGTCACGAGGAGTGACACGAATGTCGCAAACACCATGGTCATACCGAATGTTCTAAAGAAGATACCCACGATGGACTTCATGAATGCAATCGGCACGAACACGGCAACGTTTGTAAGCGTAGAAGCCATGATGGCGATCATGATTTCAGAAGTACCCTTGTAAGCGGCTTCCTTCGGATCAAGACCTTGATTCAACTTGTTGTTGATGTTTTCAAGCACCACGATAGAGTTTGTCACCAAGAGACCCACGGAACTCGAAAGAGCCATGAGGGACATCATGTTGATACCGAATCCGGCGAAGTACATGAGCGTAAATGCACCAATCACGGAAATCGGCATGGTGAGGGCTGCAATGATCATCGTTGAGAACTTGCCGAGGAACAAGAGCAAGAGACCTGCGGTAAGCACGATGGCGATAAGGATGTTCTGGATAACGTTGTCGATAGATTCATTCACAGCTTCGGACTTGTCGTAAACGAGCGTCAGCTTGAATCCTTCGGGGAGTGTCTTGTTGACTTCGTCCATGCGCTTGAGCACACCCTTGGACACGTCCACCACGTTAGCGTCGGAACGCTTCTTGATATCGAGAGAAACTGAGTTGATGCCTTTAAAGCGAGATGTCGATGTAATCGTTTCGATCGTATCCTTGACATCGGCGATTTCGGAAAGCTTCACGACGCCTGTTGCCGTCGGAATTTCCATGTTGCGCATTTCGTCGAGGCTTCTGAACTTACCGGCGGTACGCACAGAAGTGTTCTTGTGCTTGCCGATAACTTCACCGATCGGGAGGTTCACGTTGGATTGTCCGTAAAGACCCATCATCGTGCCGATATCGACACCGCGGGCTTTCATGATTTCCTTATCGACTTCAATGGAAATCTGGCGGGTCGTACCACCGAAAATATCCACGCTAGCCACGCCGGAAACGGAAGTGAAGAGCGGTTCGATTTCGTCTTCCACCTTCTGGCGAAGTTCAGTAGAGTTCAGCGGGCCTGTAAGCGAGAGGGACATAATGGCAGAACCGTTAATGTCCACCTTCGAGATAATCGGCGACTGCACAGCGTCCGGGAAGTTTGCGGCGGCAAGGTCAATCTTGGAACGCACGTCGTTTGCGGCGACGTCCACGTTTACGCCCATGTTGAACATGGCGACCACGATACCGTAGTTTTCCAAGCAGATGGACTGCACGTAGTCGATACCGTCCACGAGTTCCACCTGTTCTTCAATCGGCTTGATGATCGTGGTTTCGATTTCTTCAGGGTTTGCGCCCTGGTAAATGATGGTGCCGGTCACGACCGGGACGTCGAATTTCGGCATCAAGTCCACCACCATCATGGAATAGGTATAAAGACCGAACACCACCACGGTCAAGATGACCATGAGCATGGTGATTGGTTTGTAAATACTGGCTTTAATCATTGACTATTCTCCAGTGTCGATTATTCGACAATCAGCACCTTGTCGCCGTCATTCATGCGGTTTTGACCTTCGACAATCACGACATCGCCTTCGCTAATGCCATCCTTGATCTGGATGTCGGTCTTGGTCTGCACACCGAGTTCAACAATCTTGCGCTTGGCCTTGCCTTCGCTATCGACAATCCATACAGCGTTCACGCCATTGCGGTAAACGACAGCTTCGGTCGGGATGGTGACACCGGAGACTTCGCGAGCGTCAAGCTTTGCGGTGAGGTACATGCCCGGGAGGAGCTTCTGGCCTTTGTTCTTGAAGGTCACTTCGACCGGGAAGAAGCGCGTTACCGGGTCTGCGGCAAGCGGGATGAGGCTTACTTCACCGACGAGCTTTTCGCCGTTGAGGTCGATCGTTGCCTTGGCACCCTTCTTGAAGAATCCGATTTCGCTGCTCGTGACGTTGAGCTTGAGGATTACCTTATCGAGGTTTGCGATGGTGAACATGGCGCCACCGACACCCGGAACTTCACCAGCCTTGAACTTGACTTCGGTAATGGTGCCGGAGGACGGTGCGATTACGAGCGTTGCACGGCGGGCGGCTTCCAACTGCATCTTGGCTACGTTCAATTGGGTTTCTTGCTGGTCGATGCTCTGTTGGGACACACCGCCCTTAGCTTGAACTTCCTTCATGCGGGCAAGCGTTTTTTCGGTCAATTCCAGAGCAGCCTTGGCTTGCTGGTAACCGGAGTTGTCGCCTGTAAAGACGAATTCTGCGAGAACCTGGTCTTTCTTGACCTTGGAACCGACGCGGACGTTGACTTTGGCAATCGGGTCGCTGAGCTTTGCCGTTGCTTTTGTCTGCTGGCTACCTTCGATGGTACCGCTGAAGGCTCGGACATCGGTGAGCTTGACTGTGGCTGCTTTTACAACGCGGGCAGGCTTGCCATTGACCTTCTGGATTTCTTCGATGGTCGAAACTTTATTTTCGGACTTGGCGTCTTTCTTGGCGTCGCCGCATCCAGCGAGGAGGAGCGACAGGGCAGAAATTGTAATGATTGATTTTGTAATAGTCTTCATAATTGTCTTCCTCTTAAATCTTAGTATTCACCTGTGGTCTTGAGCAATGCGTTGTAGGCTTCGTTCCATTGCATGATGCCTTTCAGGTAGTTGTTTTTGGCATTACGAAGGTCCAAATTTGCAGCGAGCAGTTCAAGCTGGGACTTCATGCCGTTTTGGTAGGCCGCTTCGGTCATCTGGTAAATGCGTTCGGCTAGTTCTACGTTGCCCTTTAATACGACGAGGTTTCTTTCTCTGTTTTCAAGGGCTTTGACGTTGTTTTCAATTTGGAGGCGGATATAGCGTATTGTGCTTTCCTTTTGGATTTGTGTGCTGCGGAGGCTGGATTTAGCCTGGACAACAGCTTCCTTGGTCTGCATACCGTTAAACAGGTTCATGGTCAAGCTCAAGGCGACATATTTATTGAGCTTGTCCCACTTGGGGGCATCCCATTCGGTAATCTTGTTTTGGTTGTTGGCGTATTTGAGGCCACCGACCAACGCGATTGTCGGCTTGTAGCCGCCTTCTTCGATTTCGATGTTCTTTTCGGTCATTGCTTCCTTGGCATCAAGCATCACCAGTTCCTTACGGCGCTTGATAATGTTTGCCATGGATGTATCGGGGAACGGAAGGTTTGAATCCGGGTTGCGGAGTTCACCGATAAACTGAACGTCATTGTCGTAATCGACACCCATAAGGGTGAGGAGGGAGTTCTTTGCCGTGAGGCGCTGTTCTTCAAGTGTTTTCCTGTCAATGGAAAGTGCATCCATTTTAAGCTGGATGCTTGCAACGTCAAGTTCCGTGGCAAGACCGCTTTGGTACTGCTGCTTTACGAATTCAAGGTTGTTTTCGTAGAGCTTGAGGCTTTCATCGATGATTGCCATAGAGGAATCTATCATGATGAACCCGTCAAAAGCCTGGTCAATATTGTAACGGACCGTAGATTTTACGTTTTCGAGATTGACTTCTTGTAAATGCTTGTAAGCCTTGGCGATATCGATCGCTGTACCGACCTTGCCTGCGGCGTAGAGGACCTGGGTGAGCGTGAGACCCACGCTGGATTGCCAGCGGTAGCCCTGTGCGCTCATGCCGTTTACCATTTTATCGATGGCAGGAGCAAGGACGTTCTTGTCGAACTTGCTTGCATCCATGCTGGAATCTTGAGCAGCGTCTGTTATCGGGGTACCGTTCTTGACATCCTTAAGTCCGAAAATACGGGTGATGTTGGCGCTAAGGTCGATAGATGGGTAGGCGTTGCCGTATCCTGCATCAACTTGAGAAGACGCTTTGATGAGGTCTTCTTCTGCTGTTTTGATGTCTGCCGAGTTTTCCATGGCGGTCTGGACCGCTTCATCTCGGGTGTAGACTTTTGCCGAGGCCGGTACAATCAACCCTAAAGCGAGGGCAGAAAGGACTAAAAATTTCCTTGACATTCGTTCTCCTAATATATTTAGCTCGCCAAATGTAAAAAAAAAGTACCCTGTTCATAAGGGTACTTTTTTGTGTTTTTGATGAAGTGCAAATATCGGGGATGAAGTGCACCTAAAATTCGCCAAAAATGGTCAATTTTGCCAAGAAACTACATCAAACCGGGGATTTTCATGCCACCGGTGATGTCCGAAATGCTTGCCTGCTGGGCGTCGTCTTTCTTCTTGACGGCGGCATTCACGGCTGCCATGATGAGGTCTTCGAGTGCTTCGACATCGTCCTTATCGACTGCATCCGGATTGATTTTCACCATCGTAAGTACGCCCTTTCCGTTCATGGCGACCTTCACCATTCCGCCACCGGCTTCGGCGTCAAAGCTCTGTGCCTTGAGGTCGTTTTGTGCCTTAAGCATCTTGCTCTGCATTTTCTGAAGGTCCTTAAGCATCTTGCTCATGTCCATGAATATATCCTCGCTATTAAAGGTTTAATTTATTATCCAGCATCTCGTCATGTTTGGGCGATAGCCCAATCTAGTTATATCTTGTTCAATGTAACTGGATCCTTCCACTTGTGTGTCAGGATGACGGAGCGTCGTTTTTCGTTCGTAATTATAGAATTTTTTCGAAAAATTACGTATCGCAATCCTCGTCGTCGCATTGTGAAACGATGGCCGCTTTCTTGAGCTTCTTGGTGAAGACGAGTTCCGTCGCAAACATCTGCTGGAGCTTTGCTAGTCCCGGTTCCTTTTCCAGGTCTAGTTCGTACGGACTCATCTTGGCGGCACGCTGCTCGGCTAGTTCGCTCTCGGTGAAGGCGCGTGTGCGGATGGAAAGCGCAATCTTTGTCTGTAGGCGGTCTTCCAAAATGCGAGTCACGCGTTCGACGTATTCGGGATGCTCCGTCATCTGGCGGTAGCCCCAGTTTTCGGCATTCTCGGTCGTGCCCGCGTAGGTGAGCGCAATCGGGAACGGGGTTTGTTCTGGGTCACCGGTTTCGAGCGTTGTACCTGCAATGGCGGCGGAGAACACGTAGTCACCGTCGTTAGCGATGTTGGAGAGAATGGACGGCCATGCGGCGGCAATCTCGTAACGTGAAAATCCCTGCACACCACCTTGATCGTAGCCTGCAAACGGGTCATCGTAAGACGCCTGGACTTCTTCCTGGGCGTCTATCATGGCGCTGACTTCAGTTACTTTTTTTTTTACCGCGTCGTTTTCGGCGCTTTTAGGATCGTTAATCGCTGCAAGAGCTTTTCGCAGATCGACCAGTCGGTCGAGCCAGGCCATTCGGGCGAACGTCGTCTCGACGAGGAGGCGCGGGTTCGTGCTGTAGCGGAGCGTACCCTGCAAGTCGATAAGCATCTTGCTTATGCGGAGGATGTCGCCGTTCGTAAGACTTTGTGCGCAGCTCTTGTACTTGGTGTAAAGTTCTTCGGTGATGTTGAGCGCATCCGGCGTGAAGGCGTCGAGGCGGGCGTAGAGCAAGTTGCGGAGGAACTTGCCAAAGCCGTCGAGCAGCGGGATGAACTCGATACCGATTTTCACGGCGTCATCCACCATGCGGAAACAGCCCTTGATATCGTGGTTCTCGATGGACTGGATGAGCGAGAAGAACAGTTCTACAGGCGGGATGCCGAGGACGGAGCGGACGGATTCCGCGGTCATCTCGTTCCCGGTAAAGGCGTAGGCCTGGTCAAAGTAGGTGAGACCGTCACGCATGGAACCGTCGGCCTTTTCGGCAAAGATGTCGAGGGCTTCGTCGGTGGCCTTGATGCCTTCCTGTTCGCAAATGTAGCGGAGGCGGCTGCGGATCTGGTCTACGGTCAGGCGCTTGAAGTCAAAGCGCTGCACGCGGCTCAAAATCGTCTGCGGGACCTTGTTGACTTCGGTCGTTGCAAAGATGAAAATCACGTGGGATGGCGGTTCTTCGAGCGTCTTGAGGAGAGCGTTGAAGGCGCCAGTCGAGAGCATGTGGACTTCGTCAATGATGAAGATCTTGTACTTGCCGATGACGGGCGGGTACTGCACTCGTTCAATCACATCGCGGATGTTATCGACACTGGTGTTGGAGGCCGCATCTATTTCATAGACGTCCATCGGGTTTCCGCCGGCGATATCCTTGCAGCTGTCGCACTCGCCGCACGGATGCAGCGGGTCAGAACCCTTGCAGTTGAGTGTGCGGGCGAGGATGCGGGCGCTAGTAGTCTTGCCCACACCACGGGTGCCGGTAAAAAGGAATGCATGATGGAGACGACCGCCCTGAATGGCGTTCTCGAGAGTCTTTGCGATATGTTCCTGACCGACCATATCGCTGAATGATTGCGGGCGCCACTTACGCGCCATTGCGATGTATGCCATGCTGTTTAATATAGTAAAGTAATCAGGATTTTTTAGTTAAGAGTTTCTAGTTACTAGTTACTGATGTGTCATCCTGAGCGGAACGTAGTGAAGTCGAAGGATCTAGTGTTTAATAACTACGCCATCGGCGTTTATTTTTCGTATCTTTATAGAAAAATTGCAAACAGAGGTACTTATGAATTTTGATATGGCGCTTTTGATTTTGTGCTGGCAGACGGCCTGCCTTTCGCATAACCACGAAAATGAACAGCTTTTGCCGGGGGCAACTTCGGCGACGAAAGCGGAAAGTGCTGAACTCGACAAGATTCATGATGAAGTGACCCCGAACGTTAGCTGGGATGAATTCAACAACCTTTATGCAAGTTACAAGTCGGCAGGAGAACGTACGAAGGCTTGCGTCAAGGCGCTCCAGTCGGCGACAACGGATTTCAAAATTCAGGTGACGAACAGCATGATGCGCATTGCCAATGCCTCTCGCGAGGACGAAAACAAGAGCAACATGTCGCCTGAAGAATATGAATTTATTAAAAATGTCCGTGCGCAGCTGGGGATGAATTAATTGCGACTTTAATTTCTTTCGATGAGGGGAAAAAGGCGAAAGTTTTGTTTTTTGTGTGAAATAAGTTTTTTTTTACTTATTTGTAATATGGTTTGACTGGACCTCGGGGTTAGGATAATGTTAAATTATTTTACTAGATTTACAATATCTCAAACAATATTACATAAAACAAAAGGAGTTTGTATGAGAAAATTGAAACTTGCTTTAGCATTTGCTTCTGCTTGTGCACTTTTGGTTGGCTGCGCTGCCCCGCGTTCTGTGATGGATCAGGGTTGGACTCAGAAGCCGGCTAAGGTGAAAGTCGTGTTTACGGAACCGTTTATTGCAAATCCGGATGATTTGATGGACGACCTTCCGGAATATGTGAACAACTTCTCTGATTGGTATAAGACCCAGCTTGAAGCAAATCTTGGTTCTCAGACGAATGGCGTTCTTTACTCTGTTCAAAAGATTTCTCAGGACCAGATTAAGTTCGAAGCTGCTGCTGTGCGTGGCGTGAACATCAAGGTTCCCAGAATCACTGAAATGGAAAAAGAAGCCGATGTTTACCTTGTCATCAATGATATCTGGATCGGTAGAACTCAGTCTGAAACCACTTGCTCGACAGGTGCAGGCTTTGGCGGCATCGGTATGTCTACAACTTGCTCCAGCCAGAACTATTTTACCGGCAAGGGCAACTACGCATACTTTGATCCTAAGACTGGAAAGCGCCTTGGCTACGGCGATTTCGAAGCTCAGTCCAGCTATACATTCGCCGTTTCTCAGAGCGACTGGCTGAATGTTGTCGAAGAATCTGTTTCTTCTATGTTGGATAACACTCCGATTAAACAGTAATTCGATTTCCTGTAGGCATTTGCCTTTAGGATGATTTTTGAAGAAGCGCTGGTCAATATTGACCAGCGCTTCTTGTAATTACGCACTTCAGGGTCGAGGATGACTAATAAAAAACGCTCCCATCGGGAGCGTTTTTTGTAATTACTAACTGCGGCGCAGTCGCTATTAGCGAAGCACAATGTCGCCGTTGGCAACGAGCTTGTCGCGGAGCTTGTTGTGAGCCTTGTTGACTTCGTCGTCCGTGAGCGTGCGGTCCATAGCCTGGTAGGTGAGGCTGTAAACCATGTTCTTCTTGCCTGCTTCAATCTTTTCGCCTTCGTAGATGCTCTTGAGAGTAATCTTGGCGAGGTTCTTCGGATTGAGAGCCTTGATGCGGGCGAGTACGTCTTCGTGAGTCATCGACTTTGCAACTTCGATAGAGATGTCGCGGGTCGAAGGCACCTGGCGGCTGAATGCCTGGAACACAATCTTCTTGTGGCTTTCGTGTTCCATCTTGTCCATGTCGGCTTCCATCACGTAAGTCTCGTAGCTGATTTCGTTAGCCTTGAGGCAGTTCGGGTGGAGTTCGCCCATCGTTCCAAGAACCGTGCCGTTGCAGACGATTTCGGCCTGCTTGCCCGGGTGGAGGAAGAGTTCCGGCTTCTTGGCGGCGCGGAATTCCACGACGAGGCCGAGGCGCTTGAAGAAACTCTGGACAAAGCCCTTGAAGGCGGCAAAGTCGATCTGCTTCGGCTTGTCGTTCAGCGGGTCAACGTCAAAGTTACCGGCAATGGTGAGGGCAACGAGATTGGATTCGTCAAAGCCTGGATCGCGTTCGTCCTTGCGGGTGCGCTTGAACTGGCCCTTGGCCACTTCGAACAGACGAACAGAACCCGGACGGTTCTTTTCGTTTTCGGCAACAGCCTTGAGCAAGTTCGGGAGGAGGCTCGTCGGCACAGCACCGAGTTCTTCGGAAAGCGGGTTCAAGAGGAGAGCCGGCTTGCTGCGACGGTCGTCACTTTCGGGGCCAAAGAGGGCTTCGGTGCGGGCCTTGCTCGTGAAGCGGAGGCTCAAGCATTCGTGGAGGCCCATGGCAGAAAGCGTCTTGCGGATCTTGCGGTTCAAGACTTCAATCGGCGGGAGTTCGTTCGGCTGCATCGTGAATTTCGGCAAGCTGTACGGAATGTTGTCAAAGCCGATGAGGCGAGCAATTTCTTCGATGAGGTCGACTTCGCGTTCGAGGTCCGGGCGGAAGCTCGGAATCTTGAACGTGAGAGATTCGGCGTCCTTCTTCACGACTTCGAGAGCGATGCCTGTGAGGAACTTTTCAATCTGTTCGGCGGAAACTTCCATGCCGATGACCTTAGCGGCGCGAGCGACGCGGAGCGTGACCTGGTTGTTTTCCTTCTTGTGGTCTTCGCCGGTGTATTCGACGGAGCCCTTGAGGATGCGGCCACCTGCGACTTCCTGAATCATGGCGCAAGCGTACTTGCTGTATTCGTCTTGCGTTGCAAAGTCAATTTCGCGTTCGAAGCGGTAGCTGGAGTCCGTAGAGATGCAGAGGCGCTTGGCCTGCTTGCGGATAACGGTCGGGTTGAACCATGCGCTTTCGAGGAACACGTTCTTCGTGGCATCGACGATTTCAGATTCGACACCGCCCATAACGCCAGCGACGCAAGCCGGACGGTCACCGTCGCAAATCACGAGGTCATTTTCGATGAGTTCGTGTGCGGTGTGGTCGATCGTTTCAATCTTTTCGCCCTTCACTGCGCGGCGGACCTTGATCTTGTTGCCGTGGAGCTGGTCCATGGCAAAGCTGTGGAGCGGCTGACCGACGTCCATCAGGATGAAGTTCGTGATGTCGACGACATTGTTGATGCTGTTCATGCCGACAGCGTGCAAGAGCTTTGCGAGCCATGCCGGAGACTTTTCAACCTTCACGTCCTTGATGACGCGGCCCACGTAGCGGGAGCAACCGCAACCCGGAACGACTTCGAGGCTGATGGCGGCGCTTGCGTCTTCGGAATCTTCCTTGAAGTTGTAAGCGAGCGGCTTGAGCGGGCGGTTAAACTTGGCAGCGAGTTCGCGTGCGACACCGCGGTGGCTAAGAGCATCCGGGCGGTTCGGCGTGACGTTCAGTTCGAAGCAAACATCGTACATGCCGAGGTTCACGAACGGCGTACCTGCCGGGATGGAATCGTCGAGAACCATGATTCCACCGTGGTCGTCAGAGAGGCCGATTTCGTCTTCGGCGCAAATCATGCCGAAGCTTTCGACACCGCGAATCTTGGATTTCTTCATCTTGAGCTTGGTGCCATCGGGGAGCGGGAGTTCTGCGCCAATCGGGGCGAGCACAACCGTCTGGCCTGCAGCGACGTTCGGGGCTCCGCAAACAACCTGGATGGTGTTCGTGCCGTCGTTCACGGTAGTGATGTGCAAGTGGTCGCTATCCGGGTGCGGATCGCAAGTGAGAACCTTTGCAACGAGCAACTTGTCATAGACTTTGCCCGGTTCTTCCATGCCTTCAACTTCGAGACCGATGGAGGTGAGCGCCTTTGCGACATCTTCCGCAGATTCTGGAAGGTCAACGTGACGTCTAAGCCAATTCAAAGAAACTTTCATTTTAATACCCTTTAAATTTTTCCGGCGGAAAATATAGAAAAAAGCACTCTATTTGCTTGCTCGGTTCACGAAGATTTCGAAGTCTTCGGGCGTCGTGAGCTTGTCGTTTGCGGATTCGCCTTTCACGATATAGACGGGTTCGCCAAAGAATTCGAGGATGCTGGCTTCGTCGGTCGGTGTAAAGTCTAGCGGTTCTTTTGCGATGCGGGCGTACAGGCTCTTGATGAGGTCGATGCGGGCCGCTTGCGGCGTTTGTGCAAGCCAGACCTTGTTGCGGTCAATTGTGCTTTCGACGCGGCCTTCTTTTGCAATTTTAATGGTGTCGATGGCAGGCTTTGCAACGAGGCAGCTTCCTTGGTTGATAAGCGTTTCGCAGACATCGCGAATGATCTTTTCGCTGATGAACGGGCGTGCGACATCGTGGACCAGTACGTATTCCGCATCGCTAGTGAGCGCGTTCACGCCGTTTTCTACGGACTGCCAGCGCTCTTTCCCGCCAACGATGATCTTTAGTTTGTTTAAGCCGTTGGAATACCCGGAACCAAATGTGGGGCTAATTCGGTCAAAAATGTCTTTCTCGAAATAGTCCTTCCAGTCGGCAGGAACTGCGATGACGACTTCGGCGATTTCGTCCATCTTGAGAAATGTCTCCAGGCAATATTGGTAAACAGGCTTGTTGCCGAGAAGCATCAATTGCTTGGGGATCGTTCCGCCCATGCGCTTGCCGAGACCGCCAGCGGGGAGAACTGCTGCAAATTTTCCGAAAAGTAGTGTATTGGGCATGACTGAAAAATAGAAAGATTTGTGATGCTAGTCACCGTGTTTAAAAAGTAAGAAGTAAAAAGTTTTTAGAATGCAGAGAATGTTTTTACTTTTGGTTCGGTGTTAATGGGAGAAACAAATGGACTTTTGTGAATTGAAACCGAGAAATCGAACCCGGATGGCTGTGGTTGCCTGTCTGGGGGGATTTTTTGGGGTTCATAATTTTTTGCTTGCGAACAGCGTTTCTGGAAGCATTAAAATATACTTGACTCTGGTCGCTATTATTGCGCCGCACCATGTCGGTTTAAGCCTGGCTGTGGTTAATCTTGCATGGGTCCTGTTTGACTTGTGGCAGATTTGTTTTGTGCAGACATTGCCTGAGATTCGTTTGGAAGGCAGTCGTAAAAAGGCGGTACTTTTTGTGCTTACTTACATGGCTTTGGCGACTGTGCTTGCCATATTCTATTTAACTCGTGGCGCTTAGTCTCTATTTTTAGAAACGCTCAATAACTCTCGAATAAGCAAATGGTAAATCGCAAAACCCCTGCACTTTTGGTGCAGGGGCGGGTTTTTGAGAGAATAGTATGAATAGAGAATCGTATAAAAACTAGAAGGCGAAGAACACTCCGAGATGGGGGATTATATTAAGTCCTGAAAATACGTAATGCAGTTGTGTAGCCTTGGAGGCTTTCTTTGGTTCTCTGGAATAGGCTCCTATCCCAAATGCATTAGTGGTGATATCGACTCCTGCAATTACGCCTATGGTCTCGAAAAACTGATAGCCGACAATGAAATCGCCGCCGATCATGGTATTGACGTAAATGGCGCTAGGGTGGTATTTGCCCTTTTTATTAATTGTCCTGTTCTCGTTAGTTGTTTCTCCTTCGACAAGTTTTAGATCGGCAACGAGTATCGCATGCAATGCAATAATTAGTTTGTTTGATATTGGCGCTGCGCCCAAACCAAACTTGATGTTAAAATCGAGACCGCCCATATCGACGTTGGTCTTCAGAAATTTTTCTTTCAGTTCTCCAGTTAAGTAGCCTGCACCTAGCCCGAATACCGTAGATATCATGCTTTCATCTACTTTGTATCGGATCCAGCGGAATTGGAAGCTTAATGAACTCCATTCATATTTTTGCGATCCCACTTCCCAGGTTTCAGACTCTATAGGGAGATAGAAGTTCAAGCTTTGGATACTCTTGTTGTTTCTCCATTTTTGGGGTTGGAGGGGGCTGTTGTCTTGAGCCAATAAGGTTGATACTGAAAAGATCATTACGATAGCCACAGTTTTGAAAAGTTTTAGAAGCATATGAAACTCCTTTTCCGAAAATGTGGTTTTATCATTGCTCCGATTCTAAATATATTCAAATGATACATGAAAACTTAAAATTTTATTACGATTATATTCCAAGATGGAATCCGGGTGTGTAAAGTTGACGAATTTTTATAAATAGATTACTTTTTGTGCAGTAAAACAGATGTTCACTACAAGGCGAATCGCGTATGGAAAAATGCCCTCAAAAAAGCGAAAATGTTGAAAACTCCCTCGAATGGGAGCGTTCCCGCCTGGACAAGGAGCAGCTTGAGGCGGTCGAGACGACCGAGGGTTACGTGCGCGTGGTGGCGGGTGCTGGGTCGGGCAAGACTCGGACGCTGACGCACCGATATCTGTATCTCGTGAAGGAAATGGGCATTTCGCCTGCGAACATTCTCTGCGTGACGTTCACGAACAAGGCGGCTGCCGAAATGAAAAAGCGCATCCGCTCGATTCTGGGCGGCGACGACAGCGGCTACATTTCGACGTTCCACGGCTTTTGCGTGCAGTTCTTGCGTGAAGAAATCCATGTGCTGAACTACCCGAAGGAATTCATGATTCTGGACGAGGATGACCAGAAGTCGCTTTTGCGCAAGGCGTATGCGGATTTGGGGTTCTCGCTCAAGGACTTGAAAATTAGCAGTGTCCTTGATTTTGTTGGTGGCCGCAAGGCGAATGATATTAATTATGTGTCGCTGTTTGCGGAACACTTGGCAGACGAGGGGAATGTATCGGCGGCCGGAAATGCGCTGGCGGTTGAAATGCGCGAGCACCTGGTAGAACTTGCGGATGATGCGCCGGACAAGTGGATGGCGGTTTATTACCGCTATCTGTATGAGCAGAAGAAAAATTATGCGCTCGATTTTGACGACTTGATTCTGGTGACGCTATATATTTTAGAGAATTTCCCGGAAAAGCTCGACAAGTGGCGTAAGCGCATGATGTACGTGATGGTTGATGAATACCAGGATATTGACGGTCAGCAGTACCGCTTGGCGGATTTGCTTTCGAGTTACCACAAGAACCTGTTTGTGGTGGGAGATCCGGACCAGACGATTTATGGTTGGCGCGGTGCCGATATCAATCGCATTCTGGAATTTGACCAGTTCCATAAGGGCGCAAAGACGATTCTGTTGCAGAACAATTACCGCTCAACGCCAAGCATTTTGAAGGTCCCGGATGCGGTCATCAAGAATAACAAGTACCGAATCGAGAAGGTCTTGAGACCAGTCCGTGCGGGTGGCAAGACGCCTGTTTTTTACCATGCAAAGAATACGCGTGAAGAGGCTAAATGGATTGTGGAACGCATACAGAATGCGGTGCAGAGCTCTGTGAAAAATGGCGCGGGTGGTGTGCATTATAAGGATATTGCGGTCTTGTACCGTATGCATTCGCAGTCGCGCTCTGTCGAAGAGGCGCTGATGTCGGAGTCTATCCCTTACAAGGTCTATAGCGGTGTTGGCTTTTACCAGCGCAAGGAAATCAAGGATATCATTTGCTATTTGCGGATGCTCGTGTATGCCGATGACTTGTCGTTTATCCGGACGGTGAATACGCCAAAGCGTCAGTTCGGGCCGAAGAAAATGGCGATTTTGCAGGCGTTTGCGGATACGCGCAAGGTCGGACTTTACGAGGCTCTGCTTGAAATTGTGTACGAGGCGGGGCGCTTGAACGATGTGGCGCCTGATGTTACGACGCAGGCGGAACTTTCGTCGGTCGGCAATGACCATCGGAAAATCGATTTTGACTGCAAGGAATTCTTGTCGAGAAGTAACGTCGTTGAATATGTGAAGCTGATAGAAAAGTACCGTTCGCGTTATAAGGATATGCGCGTCTCGGAATTGCTTTCGAAGATGCTTCGCGAGACGAAGTACGAGGAAATGCTTCGCCTGGATGGCGATGAAGACCGCCTGGACAATCTTGCAGAACTCAAGCAGGGAATTCTTGAATTCGAGAATTACTATGAAGAAGACGCTTCGCTCGATGAGTATTTGCAGAACATTGTACTGTTCACGAATGCCGACGAAGATACGCAGGAAAAGGACCGTGTACAGCTCATGACGATTCACAATGCGAAGGGGCTGGAATTCCCATACGTTTTTGTGTGCGGTTTGAACGAGGGCTTTTTCCCGGTGAAGCGCGTGCAGAACAAGATTCAACTCGAAGAAGAACGCAGGCTTGCGTATGTGGCATTCACGCGCGCCGAAAATGTGCTTTGCCTGAGCGATGCCGAAGATGGCGTGGCGGGCGAGAGCGGGTCACGCTATCCGTCGAGATTCTTGCTCGAGATGGACATGGGCGAACTTGATGTAGCGCGCGGATTCTCGGATGATTTGCTTTTGGCGGCGCGAGATTTTATTGCGGAAGCGGACCGCAATCGCGATTTGATGAACGATTTTGATGAGGACGAGAGTCTTGGTGCGGTAAAGAAAGCGCCTACGGCAGAATTTGCGGTAGGCGATCGTGTGGTGCACAAGATTTTTGGAATCGGGACGGTTAGCGCTGTTGACAAAAAGAACTTCTGCTACGAGATTACTTTTGACAAGTTTGCGACCCCGCGCTCGATACAGTTTGATTTCCCGTTATCGAAAGTGTAGAGGATAAATGTCGGCCCCGTAACAAGCACGGGGTGACAGGCTTCGCCTGCTTATGTCATGCCGCACTCTGTTGCGGCATCGCCATTTTATCGTCTGCTTCTTTGGAAGTTGTTTTCCGGGCGTTCAAAGCGCATTGGCTTGAGCTGCTTGATGACGTCGCGGAGTTCTTTGGGGAGCGGGCAATCGAAAACTTTGTGTTCGCCTTGCCAATCGAATTCTAGGCGGCAGCTGTGCAAGAATAAGCGGTTCAGTCCGAACAGCTTTTTGACTTCGCGGTTGAGCGCGAAATCGCCGTAGCGCGTATCGCCGAGAAGCGGGTGCCCGATGCTTGCGAAGTGTGCACGGATCTGGTGCATACGACCCGTTTCAAGTTTGATTTTCACGAGATCGTAGCCTTCGTAATGCTGCTTGACGCGGTAATGCGTGATGGCCTTCTGTGCGTTTTCGTCATCTTGACCGACGAGCATCTTGCTGCCCTTGGCGCTGTCGGTGCGCAGGAGCGATTCGTTGATGGTGCCGCGGTCTTTTTTGAGGTTGCCCTTGACGAGTGCAAAGTAGAACTTGTCTACAACATGTTCTCGAATCATGCGGGTAAAGTCGCGGAGCGTGTCGCCGTGGAGGGCTGCAATGATGAGGCCTGAAGTTTCTTGGTCGAGGCGGTGGGCGATGGTCGGCTTGAAATCGAGACCTTCGTTACGTCCCCATTCCCAGAGGTATTCCACGAGACTATCGCCTGGGCGCGTGCCGCTGCCCGGCTGGCTGGCGAGTCCCGAGGGTTTGTTTACAATCACGTAATCTTCGGTTTGCACGATGAGGTCGAGTTCATGAGCGCCCCAGTGAGCCTGTTTCTCGGCACCTGTGAGGTGGCGGCCCCAAGTGGACTTGTTCTTTGCAAAACCGGTTGCATTTTTAGCATCGGGGCGTTGCGGGGTGGCCCCGCTCGAAGGGGTAGCGGGAGCCGCTTCGGCGGCGGAAGCGAGGGGAAGGCTTTCCCCCTTTTTGTCGTCTTCACTTACGGATTTGAAATTCTCGTAAATGTTGACCACGTCGCCTTCGACGAGCATCTGGTTAGCTTTGCCGACAACGCCGTTTACACGGACTTTCTTTTTGCGGATGACTGCGAAGAACACCGAGAGCGATTCTTCGGGGAATGCCTTGCGGAGGAAACGGTCAAGGCGCATGTTAGCAAAATTGCGATCGATAGTACGTGTAATCATTTTTAGTTACTAGTTTATAGTTAGTAGTTACTAGAGAGGTGTTGTTACTAGAACTTTGTTACTAGTTCAATATTGACTTCGTTTTCTAGGGTAATATAGAAATTAAAAAAACTTACAGAGCGAAACAGAACTTAATCTCAGTAACTAGTAACTTGGAACTATTAACTCAATTTATTGTTATTTGCATTTTTTCGCATAGTGTGCAAGTCGTACGCCGTCCGCGGCACTGGTGACGATTCCGCCTGCGTAGCCGGCTCCTTCGCCAAGGACGAAGAGTCCTTGGGTGTTTACGCTTTCGAGAGTTTCGTTGTTTCGTGTGATGCGGAGCGGTGAACTGGTACGCGTTTCGGGGGCGACAATCAGGCCTTCGTTGATGAATCCTGGAATTTTGCGGTCAAAATTCTGGAAGCCTTCGGCGAGACTTTGGCAAATCGTCTTGTCCATCCAATCCCACAGATTGCTTGGTGCAAGCCCGCAAGGGTAAGTGGTTTTGGGGAGCGATTTGTCTTCGCGGTGGGCGAGGAAGTTCTTGATGGTTTGCGCAGGGGCGGCGTAATTTTTTCCGCCGACGTTGTAGGCATCGGTTTCGATTTTTCGTTGCAAGTCGAGACCGCCAAAAAGCGAACCGCTTGAAGGAATGTCGAAGCCTTCGGCGCCTGCTGTAATCGGGACGGCGATGGCTCCGTTAGCAAAAGCTCCATTACGGCGGCTGTAGCTCATGCCGTTTGTCGCAAGCGTTCCCGGTTCCGAGGCGCATGGCACAAGGACTCCGCCGGGGCACATGCAAAAGCTGTAGGCACTCGAGGTCTTGTTAATCGTCGGTGTGGCGAGGAAATATTCTGCGGCTCCGGTGAGTTTTGTATCGACGTTAAGCCCGAGCTGTCGCATGTTGATGAGCGATTGCGGATGTTCAACGCGGATGCCCATGGCGAATGCCTTGCTTTCGAGAGTCACGCCGCGAGCGTGGAGCAGCTCGTAAACGCTACGTGCGGAATGCCCGACAGCAAGGACCAATGCTTCGCACGGTTTCCAGAACGAGGTTGAGGAATTTAAGAACACGTTTGTTATTGCGTCGTCTCTCGTCTCTCGTCTTTCGTCTCTCGTCTGTTCAACGTTTTTCAGCTTGATCGCGCAAATTCTTCCTTGCTTAATTTCAATATCTTCAAGGCTTGTGTTGAAATGGATATGCCCGCCAAGGCGGACAATCTCGGCGCGGACTTGACGCAACATGAGTACAAGTTTGTCTGTACCGATGTGTGGCTTTGCAAACGTGACAACGCTTTCGTCAACGCCAAAGTCCACCATGTCCTTGAGCACGGTTTCGCTGAATAGGTTGCGACTGCGTGTGTTGAGCTTGCCATCGCTGAATGCGCCTGCTCCGCCTTCGCCAAATAGCACGTTGCTGTAGGCGTTGAACTTGCGGTCTACAAAGAATCTGCGGATGTCGCGAAAACGCTCTTCGACTTGCTTACCTTGTTCGTAGATATCGACGGAGAACCCTTTGCGCAAAAGGTGTAGTGCTGCCCAGAGTCCGCTAGGTCCAGCTCCAATCACGTCTACGTGGCTTGCCATCGCTACAGTGTCTTTTAACGGCTCTGCATCGAGTGTGCGGATCTCGCGTTTGGATTCGATCAGCCCGCGGGCGTTGTTCCCCGAAGCTCGGACTTTGCGCTTCAGGTCGAAAACGACATTGTAGGACCAATGCAAGTCGCCTTTGCGTCTGGAGTCCAGCGAAAAGCGTTCGACTTCGAGATTGAAGATTTCTTCGGGGTTCACTCGGAGCGTCTTGGCGAGCGCAAGACGGACTTCGCCTTTTTTTTCAAGGGCGACAGCGAGTTCTCTGTAGCGATATGTAAACATGTATACCACAAATTTAGAAATATGGCAAAAAAATAGTTTTTTGGACTTGAGATAGTGGTTTACATTTTTTTATAATTGTGAAAACCCTAAAAATGGTAGTGATATATGTTTAAAGTTGGTTTTGATAACAATGCTTATCTAAAAACTCAATCTGAAAAAATTCAAGAACGTATCTCTAAATTTGGCGGTAAACTTTATCTTGAATTTGGTGGAAAGCTTTTTGATGACCATCATGCAAGCCGCGTTTTGCCTGGCTTTGCTCCCGATTCCAAAATCCGCATGCTCGAAAAGCTCAAGGATAAGGCCGAAGTCATCATCGCTATTAACGCTGGCGATATCGAAAAGAACAAGGTTCGTGGCGACCTCGGCATTACTTACGATCAGGATGTTTTGCGCCTGATTGATGCTTTCCGTGGTTATGGCCTTTACGTGAGTAGCGTGGTGCTGACCCGCTGGCAAGAACAGCCGAGTGCCGTTGCTTACCAGAAAAAGCTCGAAGGTCTCGGACTCAAGGTCTATCGCCATTACCCGATTGCCGGTTATCCGAGCAACATCCCGCTTGTGGTGAGCGATGACGGTTATGGCAAGAATGAATTTGTTGAAACTTCTCGCGAACTCGTGGTGGTGACCGCTCCGGGTCCGGGTAGTGGAAAGATGGCTGTCTGCCTTTCTCAGATTTATCATGAAAACAAGCGCGGAGTCAAGGCTGGCTATGCCAAGTTTGAAACGTTCCCGATTTGGAACATCCCGCTCAAACACCCGGTCAACCTCGCGTACGAAGCTGCTACGGCAGACTTGAACGACGTGAATATGATCGACCCGTTCCACTTGGAAGCTTATGGCAAGACGACGATCAACTACAACCGTGATGTCGAAATCTTCCCGGTTTTGAACGCTCTCTTCACCCGCATCCTCGGTGAATCTCCGTACAAGAGTCCGACGGACATGGGCGTAAACATGGCTGGTAACTGCATCGTTGATGATGCCGCTGTTTGCGAAGCTGCGAATGCAGAAATCATCCGCCGTTACTACAATACTTTGTGCCAAGTCCGCAAGGGCAATGCCGAAAAGGATCAGATTTACAAGCTCGAACTTGTGATGGAACAGGCTCACATCAGCGCTAAGGACCGCAAGGTTGCTGTCGCCGCTGTGGCTAAGGCTGAAGAAACGAACGGTCCAGCTGTCGCTATCGAATTGAACGACGGTACGATCATTACGGGCAAGACATCTTCGCTCCTCGGAGCATCCTCTGCTATGTTGCTTGATTCTCTCAAGCACTTGGCTGGCATCCCGGACGAAGTCCGCCTGCTTTCTCCGATGGTGATTGAACCGATTCAGAACCTCAAGACCAAGCAGCTCGGCCATAACAACCCGCGCCTCCACATGGATGAAGTCCTCGTGGCTCTCTCCGTTTGCGCTCTGACCGATTACAATGCAAAGATTGCGCTCGAAAAACTCCCGGAACTCCGCCATTGCGAAGTCCACTCCAGTGTGATTCTTTCGCAGGTTGACGTTGGTGTGTTCCGCCGCCTCGGTGTGAATCTGACTTCGGAACCGAATTACCAGACGAGCAAACTCTACCACGGGTAAAAAATCGTCTAAGCTTCGCATAGCGGCGTTCTCAACCCACTCGCCGTACTATTTGTACGGCTTCGGGGGCTGCGGCCTGGCTCTGCTCGCTTATCCGATTTTTTTGCAGTCATCCCGGATTTATTCCGGGATCGGCATACACGGTTCAAATAGCATATACTTTTAGAAAAGATTATCGAGAAATCGGTAGTCTTTTTCTTTTTGTTTGTATATTTAAAAAGTAATTTGATTAGAAGGATGGGTTTGAATGGCTAATGGTAAAGTTTACGATGATGTTGAAGTTCACGATATGAACGATATGCATCGTGAAAGGCGGAGTGTGAAGACGGGGGATGAACAGAATGGCGCTCCCGTTGTCTGGAAAGCGCTTTCTGTAATTATCGCTATGCTTGCTGTGGTTTACGATTTGTCTCCGATTGATGCTGTTCCTGATACGATTCCGCTGTTTGGCTGGCTTGATGATGTTGGCTTTACGGTGATGGCTGCACTCAACGCTTATCAGCAATTTGCCAAAGATCAGAATTCCATGGTTGTTCGCCTGGCGAAGTACGTCAAGTGGATGATGGTGGCTTTTATTGTGCTTGCGGGTGTTGCCGTTGGCGGGCTGATCACGGCGATAATTGCGCTTATTACGCACTAATTATTGCATTGTCATCCCGGCCTTCTTGTCATCCCGAATTTGTCATCCTCGACCGTCAGGGAGGGGATCCATTATTTCTTGAACTTACTTTTGTTCCGGGGTGGAATCTTTCTTTTCAAGCAGCTTTTTTCACACGGATTTGATTCGCTTTCACGATTTCCTCCACGAAATATTGATGCACTCTTAAATCGCTATTGAGTTCGGGATGGAATGAAATAGCGAGCTGGTTCTTGTATCGCACGGCGACAATTTGTTTTTTGACGGTCGCAAGAATTTGCACATCTTGGCTTGCGTGCTGGATGAGCGGAGCGCGGATGAATGTCATCGGAATTTTTCCAATTCCCTCGAAATGTTTTTCGGTATAGAAACTCCCGAGCTGTCGACCGTAGGCGTTGCGTTCTACGGTAACGGGCGTTGTCGCAAAATACGTGTGACCGTCGTTGCTCAATTTCTCGGCAAGCAATATAAGACCTGCACAAGTTCCAAAAGTTGGGAGTCCGTTTTTGATGCGCTCTCGTAACGGCTCAAAAAGTCCGAGGTCTTGCAAAAGTTTTCCTTGTACGGTGCTTTCGCCTCCAGGGAGAATGAGTCCGTCGAAATCTTGATCGAGGTCTCGCAACTGACGAATTTCAAACGTCTCGACTCCGAGCTTTTGGAGAATCTGGCGGTGTTCTGCAAATGCGCCTTGTACGGCGAGAACGCCAATTTTGATGCGGTTGTTTGTTTTAATTTCACTCATTTACTTTCCTCGTTCTGCCATTAAAAGTGTAATTTCGTTTTCGTTGATGCCGACCATGGCTTCGCCCAAATCTTCGGAAAGTTTGGCGATGAGCTTGGCGTCTTTGTAGTTCGTGACTGCTTGTACAATCGCGGCGGCGCGCTTGGCTGGATTGCCGGACTTGAAAATGCCCGAACCGACGAACACGCCTTCGGCGCCGAGCTGCATCATGAGGGCTGCATCGGCGGGGGTGGCCACGCCGCCTGCGGCAAAGTTCACGACGGGAAGTCGCCTGTGGTCGTGGACGTATTTCACGAGTTCGCACGAAACTTGCAATTCCTTGGCGCGGTTGAAAAGCTCGTCTTCGCGCATGGAGGTGATGCGCGAAATTTCTTGATTCATGAGGCGGATGTGGCGGACAGCTTGTACGATGTCACCGGTTCCCGGTTCGCCCTTGGTGCGGATCATCGAAGCACCTTCTTCGATGCGGCGGAGTGCTTCTCCGAGATCGCGGGCTCCGCAGACAAACGGCACTTTGAATTCGTGTTTGTTGATGTGGAAAACGTCGTCTGCGGGGGAGAGCACTTCGCTTTCGTCGATATAGTCAATTTCGATGGCTTCCAAAAGTTGAGCTTCGACAAAGTGGCCGATGCGGCACTTGGCCATCACGGGGATGGAAACGGCGTCTTGGATGCCCTTGATCATCTTGGGGTCGCTCATACGCGAGACTCCGCCTGCGGCTCGGATGTCGGCGGGAATGCGCTCAAGTGCCATGACTGCTGCGGCACCGGCTGCTTCTGCAATTTTTGCTTGTTCTGGGGTGGTCACATCCATGATGACTCCACCTTTAAGCATTTGGGCGAGATTCTTATTAAGTTCGTAGCGGTTTTCTGTAGGCATTGGGGTTCTCCTTGTTGTTGCGTGTCATCCTGAGCGAAGAGGCGTAGCCTCGAAGTCGATGGATCTAGTGATTTTTTTTTCTTTTCGGAGCATAAATTAGACTTTTTATTGACTTTATCAAATGTTCAAATTTCTATTATTTTAATAGGTTCAGTTTAATGTCAGTTTGTGGTCAGTTTTTTCAAAAATGTACTTGATAATGCTAGAACGTCGCATCATAAAAACACTCGAAACGGTCCTCGCTCGTTACACTCGCTGCGAAATGTTTCTCGCACGTTTTTACGATGCTCGTTCACGAGAATTTCAGTCTTTTATTATGAAAAACTGGGATGCGTTTTCCGTTTGCAGGGAATGCTTGACAATGCATGGGCTTCGCATCATAAAAACACTCGAAACGGTCCTCGCTCGTTTCACTCGCTGCGAATTGTTTCTCGCACGTTTTTACGATGCTCGTTTACAAGAATTTCAGTATTCCTTAATGAAAAAACGTGTGGTAATTTCCGTTCGTCTTGTTTACTGTGGATTTTATAATAACGATGTCATGCCCGTCCCGGAACGAGTCCGGGATGACAGTTGGGCATGTTGCAAAAAGGAGGTTTCCTAGATGCTTTCATATGATATCACAAAAGCGGGGGATGATACTCTTTATCATTTCTTGTATCGTTCTATTAAGGATGATATTCTGGCGGGGCGTCTTGAGGCGGATGCGAAGCTTCCGTCGAAGCGTCCGTTTGCAAATTCGCTGGGCGTGAGCGTCGTGACTGTTGAAAATGCGTACGAGCAGCTTTTAGCCGAAGGCTTTATTTACTCGCTCCCGCGCAAGGGCTTTTTTGTGGCGGCGATTCAATCGAAAAATCCGCAAATTCTCCCGAAGTCAATACCCGCCAAGCAATCTCGCGAATCACAACGCACTGAACCGCCTAAGGCTCCGCATTACATTGCTGACTTTGTCAATAATCAAGTGGATGTTTCGACGTTCCCGTTTTCGACATGGGCAAAAATTACGCGAAAAGTCCTTTGCGAACAGCAAAATGAACTGCTGACACGTTCGCCAAATTCTGGTGTCATCGCGCTCCGGAAAGCGATTGCCAAGATGCTTCTGGAATTTCGCGGAATGCGCGTGGATCCGGAGCAGATTGTCGTTGGTGCAGGAACGGATTGCCTTTACACTTGGCTTGTGCAATTACTAGGCTTTGACAAAAAGTACGGCGTTGAAGACCCCGGCTACAGTAAAATTTCAAAAATCTATCAAAAGCTAAATGTCGTTTGCAATTTTATTCCGCTAGATGAAAATGGCATTCGCATTGACCAACTCGAAGAAACTTGCACGGACGTTGTTCATCTTTCTCCATCGCACCACTTCCCGACGGGCAAGGTGATGCCCGTGAGCCGCCGTTACGAACTTTTAAGCTGGGCCGCAAAATCAAGCAACCGCTACATCGTCGAAGATGAATACGATAGCGAGTTCCGCATGGTGGGGCGCCCAATTCCGGCACTCCAAAATATCGATGTGCAAGACAAGACGATTTATATAAACTCATTCTCGAAAACGCTTGCATCAACAGTGCGCGTAGGCTATATGGTTCTCCCAAAACCGCTTGCGAAAAAGTTCCGTGAAGAGTTCTCGTTTTACACTTGTACGATTTCGAATCTCGTGCAGTATGTGCTTGTAAAGTTCATCAGCGGTGGACATTATGAAAAACACATCAACCGCATGCGCAATTTCTACCGCCATCGCCGTGATGCGCTGCTTGAAACGATTCGTCATAGCAAACTTCGTGACCGCGTCGAAATCGCCGAACAAGACGCTGGTCTCCATTTCATTCTGAAAATAAACACGGCGCTTTCTGACGAAGAATTCTGCAAACAGGCGCTTGAAAAAGGCGTACGCATTGGAGCGCTTTCGGATTATTACACGATGGCGGCTCCTTCGCAACACGAATTTGTCATCAATTATTCCTCCGTGCCCGAAACACAGATGAAAAAGGCTATTTTGCAGCTCGAAAAAATTGTGGAATGAAAAAAATCTATTCGGATTAAAACGTAGCCAACTTCGAGTATGGCGAGTTTTCTGATGTGCGTGAAGAAATTGATTTTCTTTGTGTAAACGTCTTTTTACGTGAAATGGTGAGTAAAAAATACAAGTCATGCTATTAATGAACGACATGATTGGAAAACTGTGCAAGCAGAATTTTCAAAAATGCTAGAAGCTAATCTTTTTTTAAAGGAGAAAAAATGAAGAAGCTTGTATTATTCATGCTTGTTTTAACAGTCTTTGCCTTGGCTGGAAAAACACATCTTATCAAAATCACCAAAGTGGACGGTACCACCGAGCGCTTTTGGGTAGAAACCCTGTCGAAAATAACATTTGTCGCTGATAAAAACGATTCATCCAAAATAGTGTCGATTCCAGTGTCGATGAAAACGCTAGGCGCGTCGGCGACTTGGAATCGTCAGACATCAAGTTTGTCTGTGTTCGTTCCTGAAGGTCGTTCGGCAGTCCGTATTTTTGATGCCTTGGGCAACAGCGTTTACCGTAACGCAACTCTCGTGAAGGGCATGAATGTGGTTCAGCCTGGTCTTCGTTCTGGGTTCTATGTGGTGCAGGTCCGAACAGGCGCTCACCTTACAACTCTTAACATCAACGTGAAGCAGTAAGGGGGAGAGTATGAAGACGATTCAAAAAATTTCCACCCTTCTTGTGACTTTGGCTCCGTTCAGCATGGCTGGCGTCATCAATGTGTATAAAGATGGCGAAAAAAATGCAGCGGTAAGCCAGAACTTAACGACTATTGACAGCCTGACTTTCTCCGGAAAAGCTGAAAAGAAAGAGATGAACATTTCGGGGAAGGCCAAACAGGCTATTAAACTTTCGGATATTGATCGCATGGAGTTTACGCTCAAGGACAAGAGCAAGGAAACGATGACCGTGACGGTCGGCGAGGGCGTCGCGGCGGGTAGCCATACGTTCAAGCTTTCCGAAATCAAGAACATTGAGATTGTCGAAACGGATTCCGAAAAGGATACGGATGGCGATGGCCTTACCGACATTGAGGAAATCTACAAGTACGATACGAACCCGAATTCTGCCGATACGGATGGCGATGGCTGGAGCGATGGCGAAGAACTTGCCGATGGCATGTATTCGCCCACGAACCCGACCAAGTTCAACCCGCGTATTGCCGATGTGCCGGGGCTTAGGGTGACATTGAAAAAGTCGCCTAGCATAAGCCTCAATGTCACGACTTCGACCGGGAAAACGGAGAGCGAAACTATAACGAACGGTTCGGAAGTTTCCACGTCGAATTCAACGAGTTATGAGCAAACACGCAGCGCAGATATTATGCATGCTTGGGACATTTCAACGACTTATGGCTGGGAATTAGGCACAGAATCTGGGGCTTTGCTTGCTAAATGGGCTGGGAGTGTTACTGTTGGTTACAACGGCAGCTATACTAGTTCTACGGGTATGACCTGGGGTTCTTCCGAAGAAAAAAGTGTTACCCAAAGCTACGAAAAGGCCATTGCTAAGGAAAAGTCCGAAGGTAGCGAGGTGAGCGGAGCCTCTCTCTGCATGCAGGTGGAACTCAAGAACACGTCGGACATTGCGTTTACCATCGAAGCGTTAAAACTGTCCGCTTCTACTTTTGACATTAAAGATACTGCTACGTTGAAAATCCTTGCTGACTTGGAACGCGAAGGTGGCTGGAGCGATGTCACGCTCAAGCCGGGTGCATCAGTTGAGGCGAATTTCTGCAATAAAGAAATGAAGGTCGAACAAATTGAGGACTTTATTTATAATACAAACTCCATCGTGCTAGGAGCATCGTCGCCGAAAATAACCATGGATGGTGGCTCTAACGATTTCACGACCGCATACACGAAGGTGGCTGCCAAGACTACGGATATCACCATCGATTATGGTCCTGGGAGTACTGGTAACACGACGGCAAGGTATCAGGTTGCTGTAAATTACCGCTACAATATTGACCACAAGGGATCCGATGACATGTATGCACAGACATCCCTTGCGGATTTACTGCGCAATGCCCATGTAGATTTCAAGCAAGATTCAGTTGAAGGCCCTTCAAAGAAGAAATTTTATGGCTTGGCCTCTATTGATGGATATAAGTTCAACCTGGCTGATAGTGCCATGTGGTATGTTACTGTCCAGCGTGCTGCGGACATCAAAAAGGGACTCAACACCATGGAATCGTATGCATTTGTCCATGGCTCCTATGACCTGGAAAAGGTTTTCGTAGGTGCAGGAGATGCTGTGCATATCTTCTACAGCAAGGACCAGGATCACGACGGGGTCCCACTTCCGAAAGAACACTTGTTCGGAACGGATGACAAGAAGGTGGATTCTGATGGCGACGGCTTGCCGGACTACGATGAAATCAATGGTTGGACTAAGGGTGAATCTACAGTCAAGATTTATACAAATCCGGCGAACGCAGATACGGATGGCGATGGATTGAACGACTTGGAAGATCCGGAACCGACCAAGCGCGCGATGTTTGAGGATGCTACTCTCTCCATGCTCCAGGTGTTTGCCTCGGATCCATCGGAGGCTGGAGTAAAGGCATTGCTGAACAAGGACTTCGCGGCTCTTTCGAAAAAAGATAGTTTTGATGTCTTAGTTGAAGCTCCGTCCGCCTTTATTAAAGTCGTACCCAATGCGAAAAGGGTGGCATGGGTGAAGTTTACGACGGATAAAATAATGCAGTACGTGCCACCGACTGTAGAAAACGGCAAGAACGTTTACAACTTCCAGACTCCGGGACAGCTCTTGATTCTGGACACCACGAGAGTTAAAATTGAAGTGAAATCTGAAGATGAGGTTACTGTCAAGACCTACACTTTGTCGATTGCTTCGGCGCTGATGCCTCCGACGAACTTGACGCTTGGAAAAAATGTAGGCCGTTCACAAATTATCGTGAACTTCGACCGTTCAAAGGACAGCCGCGTGAAAGGGTATGTCATTTTGCGTGGCGACAGTGCTGCTACTTTGCCGAATAGAATTGAAAACAAGGTTAAAATGGCAGACAGCGTTGCTTACAACGGCTTTGTGCCCACAATGAGAAATGCCGAAGAAAACAGCTATGCCGATACCGTTGGCGCTGGATCTCCTTATTATGCCTATCGCGTATATGCTTTTGGAAGGGAAGGCGATGACATGGTGTTCTCTACGGGTACGGACCAGCATGTGCGTAGTGTAGGCCGATTGAAGGTGGACATTACATTTACTGATGTTGGTTCTGAGTACTGGAAATATAAGGATGAATGTCGAACAGACTTGACTACGACTGTTACTCTCCTTACTGGAGAGCGCGCACTAGTTTCTTGGTTTGTTTTTGATTACGATGCAGGATATAATAGTTTCAAGGAAACAGTGATATGGTATTCTCAAGCAATAGCAGATGGACTAACGAACGGAGAAGATCAAATTCCCAAAGGAGGTCCATACACCTTTAATATTGGCAGTGAAGGGCTGTATTTGGACATCAACTCTTTCATGTATTGCAGTAAAATGCCAGAACGTGATTTCGCTCAACAAGGAATCAGTTGGCCGTATGCACAAATGGCAGATGACCTGAAAGGAAATGGTGAGAGCGGCAACGCTCCAAAACAGGGCGAGAATAGGTTCCTTATTGGTCAGAGTGGAATCAAATACAACGACACTGACGGCATTTGCGATGGATCCTGCGGTCCCGAACCCCATTCGGGTTACAAGTTTAATATTCACTACGATTTTGTTGACGACGACGATCTCTATTAATCAGTTCTAACAAATTTGCTAAGCCCCCTCTTCGCAGGGGGCTTTTTGAGACTACAATGAATCATAAGAATGTTGTTCTAAAGCTGTCTTTGGAACTGCTTTGCTGTTCCGCCTTTGCAATGGATTTGCCTTCGGCGGTAGACAATTCCGCAACGCCGTATTTTTTTAGGGGTTACGATCAAGGGGAATCGGGCGCGTGCGCTTCCGTTTCTCGCATCACCATGTCGCTCGGTTACGAACGCAATGCCTATTACAAAGTTCCTGCGGACTCCTCGAATCTTTTGCCGGCGTATTTCACATGGCAGGTTGTAGCATCCGGGCATGCGTCCGAAGCTCTGCTTGCGCAAAAGGTGGGTATTCCCGATGCCGCTACTTATGGCGGAATCCTTTATTCTAATACCTACGGAAAATCTTCAAGCAATGTCGCCGAAGATTACGGCTGGATGCAGGGTTACTCGCGTTGGCATGCTGCCATGCACAATAGAATCGACAGCGTGACCTTTATTTCGCTTGCAACACCCGAAGGTCGCGATTCGCTCAAGGGCTGGCTCTACAACCACTGGGGCGATACGACTTTTGCCGCAGGTGGCGTCGCCGCCGCAAGTTTCGATATCGATTCCTGGACGCTGGATACCGTGAAAATCAAGAATGAATCCTGGATTGTCGCGACATCGCTCCCGGGGGCGACCAACCATTCGGTGACGATTGCGGGTTATGACGACAATATTTGCATCGGTGAAAATTGCGGTGTATGGATTGTGCAGAACAGCTGGGGGCTTTCCTTCGGGAATGAAGGGCGGTTCCTCGTGCCGTACAGCGTCTATGCGGAGAGCCGTTCTCCTGTCGTCGAAGTTTTTCATTTGCGCAAGGATTATGCCCCGAAACGCACCGTGAAAGTTCGCATGTCATACGGGAATCGCTCAAAGATTCGGCTTTCTGTAGGCATTTCGCAGGATACTTCTGCAAAGTCTCCTTCGAAAACGGAATATCTGTACCATTTCAAAAATGACGGCTTCAAAGGGCCGATGCTTGGCACATGGAAAGATGGTGTGCATAAGGAAGAAATGGAATTCGGTTACGACCTTACGGACATCTCATCGGGATTTGATTTGCGAAAACCGCTGAAGTATTTCTTTACCATTCAGAGGGAAGATTACGAGGACGAAGGATCGCTTTCATTCTTGAGCGTCAAGGATTACGCCGGCGACAGCGTTGTGCAAGAACTTGTCGTTGCCGATGATACCGTGGAACTTTCGGACCAGGGACGTTATGAATGGGCGTTTGTCATGCCGGGGAATCCATCTGCTGCTGTGGATTATGTTCTGAGCGGTGACTACGCTTTTGCAAATCTTCCCTCAACAGATTCCAAGAGTTCTGTGCAAAATCTTCGAGACTGGAACCCTTCTACGGTTTGGATTTCTGCAAATGTAAATACATTTCCGGTTGAATTTTTAATATCGACCGAAAATGAAACTTTGGGACTCATGTACCAAGGTGATGAAATGTCGGAAGGTCTCTTGCGCAACTTCACTGTTTCGGGAACGATCGACGGCGAGGAATTTCAGGAGCTTGCTACAGGAGCGTTCAAGGAAGATGAATCATCGCAGTATGTATTCTGGAAGCAGGGAAAATATACCCAGCTCAAGATTGAGGTCGATGACTTGTGGCCATCATCGGATAATTCCATGCATATTGCAGAACTGATGTTAATCGTACCGCCGGATTCAGCGCCATTTAAGACCATTGCCATAGATGGGCTTGTCGCAGGTGGCCTCCCGGATGCGGATTATCCGCTCTTGCCTTTTGAAAGCGACAGCCGCGATTCGACAGGTGTGGGAATCGGCTTCGCAAATTTTGGGGATAAACGCCGTAAACAAAACGCGGGGGAGACTCCTGTGAAAGTGTTTATCCGTAACCATGAAGTTCTGATTCTCAAGAATGGCGAAATATTCCGTGTAAACGGAGTACGATAAAAAAAGGCCGCGAGTGAATCGCGGTCTTTTTGTATGAAAGATGTTACTGGATCCTTCGCCTTCGCTCAGGATGACGCCGAAGGCGTCACTTCACGCTAGCCGTCAGCAACTTTGTAATCGCACTAACATACTCAGCGGGGTTCGGGAGCGGAGAGCCTTCGGCAAGCAAAGCCTGACCATAGAGTGCCTTCGGCCAATCGCCGAGATCTTCCTTCGCTTCGGCCTTCTTCTTGAGCATTTCGCAAATCGGGTGATTCGGGTTGATTTCCAAGATGCGCTTGGACTTCGGCAAGTTCTTCTGGCCCATGGCCTTCATCATGCGTTCCATCTGGGCGCTCATGGCGTCTTCGCT
>NZ_JBGUHR010000038.1:0-4154 GCF_045112255.1 Fibrobacter sp. | reverse complement strand
AAAAAGTCCGCCTCACGGCGGACTTTTCCATATACACCAGTTCCGGCTAGAAGCCGCCTTCCTCGAAGAACGCGGATGCGTCCAAGGTCGGTTCGACTTCGTCCTTGACGAAGCGGAGCTGTTCGAGCCATTCGGTGAACTGTTCCTTTGTCGGTTCTACGTCGAAGCCGAATTCGTCGAAGTCGTAGCAGTGGTCGCCGTCGCCGATTTCGCCGTCGCAGAAGTCGGTCAGTCGTTCCAAGACTTCGTCGAACGTGACGTCGCAGAGTTCTTCCATTTCGCGCAAGGATACGAGTTCCTTGTCCTTGGAAAGCTGGTTGAAATTCTTTTCGGAGCTGCTGGGATCGTAGAACGTGATCGGTATGTACTCACGGCATTTGCTGTTGAATGACGTCGTACCGTAGAAGTTCTCTCCGCTCAGTTCGTAGCAGTACTTTGTGTAATGTCCTTCCCATTTGAAGCAACGGTCTCCGACTGGCTCTTCCTTTGCCTTCTCGATGGCTTCTGCAGTCTTCTTCTTGCAGAATTCCTCGCATTCCTTGGTCAAGCCGACGGAACCGATGAACGCCCATAGTAAGTCGGCGCTGTATTCTTCGTTTACATCCATATTAGTCCTCGCATTGTTCTTTGTAGGTAATAACGGAATCCATGGGGAAGGAGACGACGTCGTGCGCATTGCTCTTGTGCATGATGACGATGCGGTCAGCGCCGCCGTCTTGTCCCCTGGACTTTTTCTGATAGCTGTATTGATGTAGGTCGAAGTCCATGCACTTCGGCACGTTGATATTTCCGCTGTCGCCGACGCATACGGTCAGCTTCCCGGCTTCGCAGTCATCCATGCAGCACTTGAGGAACAAGACCAACATGAGGACGACGATAATGAATATGAGTGTCGGAGTGGATTCTTCCATGATCAGTCCTTGCAGCCAGATTTTGCTGCAGAAATGAGTTGCTTGCTTGGGTAGTTCACTACGTCGGTAGAGACTTCCTTGTTGATGACTACCAAGTGGTCGTCGTACCGCTTGTACTTGTATTTATCCAGAGGGAAGTCGTAGCACGTAGGGACGCCGAACTTCTCGGTGTCGCCTACGCATACGGTGAATTTGCCCTTGACGCAGCTGATTTGTTCTTCCTTGTTGCTGATCAGCCATTTTGCTCCGAAGAACAGAGCGAGTCCTATCACGATGATGAATAGGACTTCCCACCAAGATAAGTTGTCTGATGAACTTGCCATGTTATTTCTTCTTTCTCGGCATGCACTGGATGGTATAGGTGCCGCCATCGGTGGAACGTGTTTCCTTGACGACCGTGCCGTCTACGATGCCCACGCGGATTTCCTCGCGGAGACGATCCATAGCGCCTTCGGCATGGGAGATTTCGCGGCCACGGAAGCGGATGTTGAGCTTGACCGGGTGGCCTTCGACGAGGAAGTCGTTCGCTTGCTTGAGGATACGGGCGCGGTCTGCCTTGGACGAGTCTGTCGTGTCGGAAGTGAGCTTCAGCATCTTTTCTTCGGACGCCTTTGCTGCGGCACGGTTCTTCTTGTCCAGTTCCTTGGCCTTCTTCTTCTGGTCGTAGATGTACTTGCTGAGGTTGCCGAGCTCTGCGATGGGCGGATCGATGCGGTTGTTGACGGCGATGAGGTCGAGACCGCGTTCATCGGCCAGCTTCTGTGCTTCTGCCGTGGACATCACGCCGAGAGACTTGCCTTCCTCGTCCTTGAGGCGCACGGAAGCCGCAGTGACCGTGTACTGGGCCTTGGCCTCGTCCATCGGGCTCTTCGGAACGAAGCGCTGGCGCGGCTTGACCGTGTAGATGGGCGGATTTACCTTCTCGTCCACCGCCACAAGCTCGAATCCTCGCTTGCGAGCGTACTCCTTGGCCTGTCCGGTGGCCATGGAACCGAGATCTTTACCGTTTTCATCCCTCATTTGGAGGAAACTTGCTTGAATGTATGCCATTTTTAACTCCTTATGTTTGTACAATACACCGAAATATAGTACATTCTAGCCATTTTGGCAAACGTCGACCTCTTCGGAGTCGTCTTTTTTGGCATTTTCAAGCGCTTCTGCCCTAATTTTGTCAAAAATGGCGCTTTCGACACGTCTGAAAGGCTGGTAGTCACGGTCGCAGCCGTAATCAACGTACAGAATTCCGTCCTTTCCTACCATGTACATGCTTTCCGAGTGGTAGTTCATCTCCGTATAGGGCGTGAGGCACCACTTCTTGTACTTGTTTCGCTCTTCTTCGTCGTGGTAGTCTGCTTTTGCTTGGTCTTGGAGCCAGCTGTAGTCGTTGACTTGCCAGTTACCACGGTAGTCCTTCCAGAATTCCTCGTAAAGGAACTCGTCGATTTCTTCATTGTGGTACTTGCTGTCATAGTCGCCTCGTACTCCGATGATCTTCACGATGCGGTCGGACTGCAGCGACATGTAGCAGTTGCCCACCAGCGACTCCATGAACTCGTCCGTCGGCGTGAAGAAGTCGCGGATTGCGTCCATGTGCATGTCGTCGAAGTCGTCGTAGGTCTTTCCGTGCCAAGTGAACGTGATCTTGGAGTCCATCCCCTTCGGCATGTTCTCCAGTGCGCAGCCCAGCTCGAAGAAGTCGGCCAGGGTCAGCTCGTCTAGTGTCTTGTTTGAGAAGTCTTTCATAAGGATTCCTTTCTTTCTGCCAATATAGCAAAGATGCACGATTGCGTCATACGAGGACGTGCAGTTCCTTCGCGGCTCTCGTGAACGCGGTGTACTTCAGCTTGTTGCGAAGCTCGTGCTCTTGGATTCGGTTGATGTTCCTCTCGACGACGAACACGTTCTGTATGGTGGAACCCTGCGACTTGTGCGCTGTGAGAGCGTAGATGTAGCCTACCCACATGTAGTAGTGGTTGAGCGCGGCGTAGTCCTTCCACGCTTCCTTCGGCGTGTAGATCTTGTGGCCGTTCTTGTCTTCCTTCTCAAGCCGTTCCTTGGCCTCTATGGCCAGTTCCTCGCGGAGCTTGTAGAAGTCTTCGAGGCCGTCCGGACGGATGATGTACGCCGTGGCGTTGGTCTTGCGCTTCTTGCGCTTAACGACGTTCGACACCTCGACCTTGAAGCACTTGATGTGGTAGCAGGGGTCTTCGACATCCTCGATGGAGTTGATTATCAAGTGCTCCTCGATGTTGTAGATGACGCTGAACATCAGGTTCCTTCCCACATGCACGTCGTTGCCGTACGTGCGCACCACGCGCACTTCCTCGCCCACTTCGTACATTCGGGTACTGTCTGGATAGATTGCCGCACGGACGCGCTCGTTGATGGCGTCCACCGCCGCGTTGGTGTACGCGACTGCCATCGCGTGGCTGGAGTCGTTCTTGAACTCTTCTGACGTGAAGTACGGCATCATCGTGGACATGAACTCGCGCTCGAAGTGGTGGAAGTAGATGCCAGTGCCGTCTTCGGAGACCTTCGTCTCGTGCGCGAACAAGTCGACCGGGCTCGTCATGTCCTCGCGCATCTTGGTGACTACGCCGAGGATTGGGTTCTGGTCTGCAGTACGCATTACCTTCGTGAGTTCCACCTTCATCGGAAGCTGGAAAATGACGGACTCCATGTAGCCCTTGTTGGCGTCGTCCACCGGAGGAATCTGGCAGCGGTCGCCGACATAGATCACCTTGATTGCCGTAAAGGTGCGGAGCTGCTTCTGTATCTCGTTCAGTAATGCGTTGGACACCATCGAGGCTTCGTCGATGATGACGACCTCGTATTCGCAGAGGTGCGACTCGTGTTCCTTCTTGAGTTTCGGCTTGCCGTCGGAGAAGTCTAGTAAGACTAGGCCGAGCAGCGAGTAGATGGTCTTGTCGTAGTCTCGTCCGGTCGCTTGCGCGATGACTTCCACGGCCTTGTTTGTAGGCGCGGTACACACGCAGCGCGGCATGTCCTCGTCGTCGCCGCTTTCCAGTTCGTCGAGAAGTACGTTGATTAGCGAGGTCTTTCCAGTACCAGCCGCGCCGTACAGAACCATCTGCCTACGGTCTGGTGCCTTCAGGAACTTGTGTATGATTTCCAGTGCGTTGAGCTGGTCTTCGTTCAGATCGGATTTCTTTAATCTCTTGGCCATGGGGTTAAATTTAGAAAGAAAAATTATAAACTCAAATTAAAGGTAAATCGGGTCTT
>NZ_JBGUHR010000037.1:0-108002 GCF_045112255.1 Fibrobacter sp. | reverse complement strand
ATTCCATGGAATCAAAATAAAGCATAAGGTCTCCCATTATAAGAGAATTTATTTATATTCTAAATAGTTGGAGGCGTTATGCGGAATTTATTCTTTTGCCTACTTGTTGGGATTTTATTTTTAAGCTGTAGCGATGAGAATCCCTCCGACATTTTCACAAATCCACCAAACGATGAATCATCTAGTTCTTTTGCAGAATCGTCATCTTCAGAAGAATTTGGATCATCATCATCTTCATTCGACATATTCTCCAGCAGTTCCGAAATCAGCTCTTCCACTTGGGCACCATATTCATATGACGAATTAATCGATGAACGTGATGGACAAGTATATAAAACAATCAAGATTGGTGAACAAACGTGGATGGCGGAAAACCTAAATTACGCTTATTCACAACCAACCTCAACAAAAGATTCTTCTAGTGAATGCTATAACAACGAACTAGAAAACTGCAAAAAATTTGGACGACTTTATTTATGGTCTGCAGCAATGGACAGCGCCGGAATCTTTAGCTTAGATGGGAAAGGATGTGGAAAAGGCAGCGGTTCATGCAAAGCCCAGCCTGCCAAAGGGGTTCGAGGTGTATGCCCCGAAAATTGGCACATACCAACAGAATCGGATATGGGTAATTATGTCAATTATGCCAATTCATCCATTGAATCGTTATACACTGTAAGACATTACTGGATTAATGAAATAATGCTTCCAGATTTTTTACAAGATAGCATTGGAAAAAAACACGCTTTTTTATGGTCTTCTGTAGACTTATACGGAGATAAATTCAATGACAACATCGTAGAAGGTATAGAATTTTCAAACTTCAGCAATCTTGTAGAAAAAACTTCCTTTCATAGAGGGGAAGTACATTCAATCCGTTGTGTCAAGGACGACAAAATAATCCAAGTTGAACATGGTACAATGACGGACGAGCGCGATGGTCAAGTCTACAAGACCGTAAAAATCGGTGACCAATGGTGGATGGCAGAAAACCTGAACTATGCCTATCCACATACATTTGACGATTTGGATTCGGCCAGCTGGTGCTACAACAACGAACCCGACAGTTGCGCAAAATACGGCAGGCTATACATATGGGAAGCAACAATGGATTGCAACGCTTTATCAGAATACACGGATGATTACTATGATTACAATTATTTTTGCACCGAACAGGTTTACAAAACAGAAGAATCTTTTAATTTCTATCGCGGAATCTGCCCTGAAAATTGGCATATTCCATCGCATGACGAATGGGCTTTGCTAAAAAGTACAGTAAACAACTTTGCAACAGATTTAAAATCGACTGATGATTGGCGCGATGACGGAAACGGTAGCGACATCCTGGGATTCAGCGCCCTCCCTACTGGGGGATGTAGAGCATCTTCTAGCAATAAATGTTTTGAAGCCGGACAAAAAACATGCTTTTGGACAACCAGACAAATAGACCGCACCATACATGATATTACCCCAATAACTTGGAACGATTATTTCTGGACAAGCATTTTCTGTCTTACAGCAACCAGCAAGGATATTTTTAACGATGTAATCGATAAATTTGATTACGCTCTTTCCATCCGCTGCGTGAAGGATGAATAGTCTCGCATCCGTAACATGGGATGTATGGATCCTCGCTTCGCGAGGATGACGGAGGCGGAGGAAAGCGTCTTTGTTTCGCGAGGATGACGGGGGCACACGAGGATGACGCATTAGAAAATGCCTAAAGGCCGTTTTTGTTGAATAGCGTGTAGCCGCGCACGAGGCCATCCTGGAAAAGGCGAACAATGTAATTGCCGTTCTGGAGACCCGCGATATCGACGTTAAATTCACTTGCGCCTGCGGGGAGCATTTGCGAAAGCTTGAGGCGCCCGTCCATTGAATAAATTTTTACGTTCATCGTTCGGGCTAGAGCTGCGGCCGATTCGATTTGAAGCGTTTGCGATGTTGCACGTACGCGAAGGCCCTGTTTTACGGCAGCAACCGGCTTGATGCTTATCGGCGGGCCTTCTACAACGGGCTTCGGCTTGTTGCGGAGGAGTCGTACGCCATAGATGCCGCCCACCATTCCCGAGCTTGCTGTAAACGAGATGCGCACAATCTTTTTGCCTTTAATCATATTGTCTGGAATCGGATACGTAACGTTCACAAACTCGTCCTTTTTCCAGCGGTTCGAAATGGTCTCGGTCGTGAGCTTTTCATCGTCAATCGAGATATCGAATGTGCGAGTGCAACCTTCGTTACCCCAGTAACGCACCATGAGGCTGAGGGAATCTTCGCTATTCGTCTCGAATTCGTAGCTGATAAGGCCGCCATCGCCACCGGAGCACTTGCCAGCGTCACGGTAGAATTCGCCCTGATGTGTGCCGGAGGTGGAATTTTCGGTTTTCATCTTGTGGTCCACTTCTGGCTGCTGCTCGCCCGGAGCAACTTTATCGACCGTCTTTTCGTCAAGTGCCAAAGCTTCTTTTTGCTCCTTTTCGAGGCGGTCGAGAATCGAGGGGTCCGTAAGCACCATCCAATACATCATGTAACGGGCATCGTGAACTTCATAGAACGGCTGCAAAAGCAGGCTCGCGTCCTTTTGCTTCGCAAAAAGATAAGGCGCCTTGAAGTGCAGCGGTTCGCCCTTTACCGGTTCCACCTTCGAGGGGATATCCTCTTTTTTACTCGCGAGCATCGGCGCCTGATCGAGCGCTTCCAGCGCTCCGGACGCGATATGACTCCAGCGACCATCATCGGCAACAAGGCCATTCAAGTTAGCCGTTCCTGTCTTTGCAGAAAGCACGATCGGGCCATGCAAAAGCGCCACGTAATCGGTCACGCCCGGCAAATCTTCGACATGCGTGTACATCGGGTAAAGCACTTCGACGACATCGCCCGACTTCCAGGACTTTCCGGCAGAAACATAACTCGACGGAGTCGATTTTTTCACGACCGTATCGCCATTGACGATGACCTTGAATTCACCTTCCTTGACCCAATACGGGTGGCGAATTTGCATATCAAAATCGCCGCTACCGGTAATCGTAAACTTGGAACGTTCACCCTTCGGGAAGGCCGTCTCCTGCTTGATTTTTATGCTCTTGTCTTTCCAATTCAAGAAGGAAGCGGCAAAGAGGTTCACGTAAAGCGAGTTGCCATCTTTCGTGTAAATAAATTGATTGTACTTGGCCGGATTTTCCATGCCCGAGCCTACGCAGCACCACATGCCCGCATTGACCTTGGAATACACGCGGTAATGGCGCGGGCGAGCCGGCGTAAAGTAGACATAGCCGCCATGCGTCGGGTGAATGGTCGAAAGGATATGGTTGAAAAGTGCGCGTTCATAGAAGTCGGCGTAATGCGCATCGTGCTTGATGTTGAACAGACGTTCCGTCAACTTGAGCATGTTATACGTATTGCAGGATTCAGGTCCTTCACGTTCTTCGATGAACTTTTTGTGATTGTTGAGCGCCGGGAAATGTTCCGAAATGCTGTTGCCACCGATTGCGATGCTGCGCTTGTTCACGACAGTCTGCCAGAAGAAATCGGAGCCCTTCTGGTACTTTTCATCGCCCGAGAGTTCTGCGATTCGTGCAAAGCCCACAACTTTCGGCACCTGCGTATTGGCATGGACATTCGTCAAGTTGTCATTGCCCTGCGACATCGGATTCAAAAGCCACTGGTGCGACCACTTCTTGGCCGCATTCAGGTACTTTTCGTCTTTCGTGAGCTTGTAGGCGTCGGCGTAAACTTCGGGCATGCCGCCGTGTTCCGTGCCGAGCATCTGCTGCATCTTGGAATCGTTCAGGCCGTTCGTAATCGAAATGCCCCAGTCGCAAAGCGCGAGGAACATCGTCTTTGCCTGTTCATAGCCCGCATAAACGTAGGCATCGCGGAGACCCGCATAAAGCTTGTGGATATTGTACCACGGCACCCAATAGCCGTTCTGCGCGCCGGCATTGCCGCTCTTCATGCTGAGCCACATCTTTTTGCCGTTGGGAACGCCACTGATATAGCCCTTGAAATTGTTGTCCTTGGAATTCTGATCCTGAATCGTCTTGAGTTCTTTCAAGATGTATTCGAGGCGATTCTTGACCTGGACGTCATCGTTATCGGCGTAATGCATCGCCAAAGCGCTCAAATAATGCCCGAGCACATGGCCGTCGAGGCCTGCCCAGTTCGGGAACTTGCTCGCCTTCGGCTTCATGCCCGCTTCTTCGTAAAACGGCGCAAGCAAGCGGTCCACATCGTAACTGAGGAGAGTTTCGACGTTCAAGTCCTGGCGTTCCTTCAAAACGCCATCCAAAAGCTGCACATCCGACAATGCGAACATGTCGGGGTAAAGCACATCCTGTGAAAATCCGAGACCGCACGCAACCCCCGTCAAAGCGAGAGCCGTGCGTAAATGTTTACCAAACCATCCTAACTTCATAAAAGCCACCTTGTTTTGCGACTTCATCTTTTTTGTCATAAAGGAGATGCCTGCTCGGCGGCAGGCATGACAAGTTCAAAGAAAAAGTACCGTCTCTGCTTAGAAAATAGATTGCAGAGCGGGCGTTAGGAATGGGGCTTAATCAATTAGTTTTGCTGATTTGACAAAGGACTAAATTCCAAAAGAATCGATATGGACGCTACTTTCACCGCAATTGACTTTGGATTCATCGGTAAAATCGTCCAAAAGGGTGTCGAACACAGCAGACTCGTCAAAATAGGCGCAATAGGCTTCGAGGGTTCCACTTTCGTCGCAGGCGCCACTAAATTCATCACTTGCATTTTGAAGCAAGCAAAGATTTTTGAACTGTTCGAAAAGCCCATCGCAGCCGCTGCCAAAATTTTCAAGTTTTATACTTCTTTCCATGCGGTTATTCCGCCCAAGCTTAAACTGGGACAAATATTTTTTTTCGCCAATTGTACAAGATGCCGAGGCACCCTTTTCTTCGGAGTACACATCTATTTGGCCCTTATTTTTTTCAACATTTCCCTTTGACACTTCGACAATTGTATATGTCGCCGAAACCCCGCATTCAAAACTGACGCTCAGCATTTCTTCACCTTTATTCACGACACTCTTGTATTTCACAACAAAAATTTCACCAACAGACGAACTACTACCCAAACTGCTATTTGAGTCAGAGCTATCATACACAGAGCTACTTGAAACCTTGTCACCTTGCGCTATTCCCGGACCAGCATTGGGGTCCACCGTTCCAGTGGCATAATTATCACTAGAGCAAGCAACAAGAACAAGTAAAGGAAGGACTAGTAAATAGAGATTCTTAAGCACGGCCGTTACCTGTTATTTTGTCTGTGAGTGGAAAGAACTGAAAGTTGATTCGGCAAACTTGATTAAAGTTTCCGCACTCGTTAGCAATGGCCACAGCCTTCTTGCAACAAGCCTTTATTTCATCGACTATTTTATTATACGCATCCTGGTTGACGCTAAGCGTCGCGCCATTAAAAAAGCGTTCATTCGCTGTATAACGATCAACAGCCCGGGCAGCCATAATGGCCATTTCCTTGTGCATCGCGCGGATGGCGATCGGGAGAGCGTCCTTGGAACCAATGACAGTCTGTTCCGTCTGCACATAAACTTTTTCGCTTTCTTTTTTCAGGAATCCCGCCTTCACAAGAAATTCCAGAACATCGCGGACTTCTTCAGCAGAGACGTACTCCTTGCATTCTTCAGCAAGGTCACGGGGGGTCGCCCCAGGCATTAGCGGTGCAAGTTCTCTAATAACGGGATATTTCCAAGATTCATAATACTGGAACGCTTCCTTGTCAACAACACGAACCTGGTGTTCTAACGCGATTCGCTGCATTTCAAGAAGAGCCGCTCTCTGGACTTCACTGTTTTCTGCATTGCCCAAAACTACAAGCTGGTAAAAAAATTGCTCTTCGTAATCAACAAGCCCCATCGACTTGGCAACTTGACACGCCTTAACCTTGCTGAGCTTGCTCTGCCCCATGGCAACAAGCTTTAAAAAATTGGGCGAAGAAAAGCCCGCGTTCCCGCAAAATTCACGCCACGAAAAAGATCCTAGACGTTTGCGTTCGTCGTAGTAATCCTGCAAATAGAGGTGGTAATCGCGGTACTCGAAAATCGACTTCATGGATTTTAAAATAAATTTTTACAATACAAAAGTCAACATTCGTATTATACAGAAAACGTTATTTCGCAGCCAGGATAGCAACTTTTTTGAGTTTTTAAATATTGCAAAGTCTATATTATACAAAGTGTATAATACAAGGAACTATAGGTTTCCGAGGTAACGAGAAAGCCCCGGCGAATGGTTACGCCAAAGCCGTCCCGGAACAAGTCCGGGATGACGTTGAGCAAGGCTATTTAGCGGACCTGGACCTGCAAGACGCTATTTTTGCACTTGGCGATGTAATTGCCCTGGCGAAGACCGTCCAGCCGCATTTGAGCCTGCTCGGCAGACATGTTATTCGTGGAGCGGACGAGATTTCCGTTCACGTCGAAGAGCATAATATCGCCGGAAGCATAAAGCGTATTGCCTTCACGGCGGAGATTCTTCGGACCACCCGCGAGAACGGTCGGCAAAGCGGTTGTTGACGAACTGCTAGGCTGCGAAACTTCACTAGAACTTGAAACTGCAACGCTGGAGCTAGACTGCGTTTCCGAGCCGCCATTGATAAAGTCTTCGACGTGCGTGACGCCATTGTTCACGTAATTGCCGAGACCATACACACCGCGCATGGCGTTGATAACATCCACCTCGAGAACCTTGCCCACCGGCGAGCTTTGACGGCGGATGTAAGCCATGTTGTCGTAGCCGGTATTGCTTTCGTTGCCCATATCCCAGAGAATCGGGGTGAGGCCATACTGCTTTGCTGCCGAGACGACATCCTTGTGCCACTGTACGCGCCCCTGCTTGTGGAGGTTCAAGTCAGAGCCGCTCAATTCCGGAGTGCGTACGTTGGCGCCAAATTCACCGACAATGACCGGGTAGCCCTTGTCCACGTAATTCGTCTTCATCTTGGCAAACTGTTCTTGCGGATGCACAATGCTCCCGAGCTTGGAATCTACAGAACCCGCCCAGGCATTGTAACCCGCGTTGTGCTTGGGTTCGCTAGCCTTGGTGTAGTCGCCATAGTAGTACTGCGGCTGAATCGGTTCGCTGGCGCCCCAATCCTGCTGACTCGTCATAAGCGTGTACTGGTACGGATCGTAATAGTGAACTTCGAACATCAAGCGGCCTTCGACCTTGTCTTTCGGGAAAGTGCTTACGGGAGCGCTTGCGACGGACTTGTCGATGTCCGTATTGAGGCCCTGAATAATCAAGGTGCGGGTTTCGTTGTTGCCGCCTGTAGCGCGGACAGCATCAATGAACGTCTGGTAATAATGCATGAGCGTAGACACATGCTGCGATGTCCACGTGTTCACATTCGGGCCAGGTTCGTTTGCACCGGCGAAGAGCAAGCGTTCGTTGTAGTTCTTAAACTTGTTCGCAATCTGCGTCCAGTAAGTCTTCATCTTGTTGTCGATAGTGTTATCAACGCTCGTGCCGATGTTGCTCTGGAACCAGCCACCTTCACCTTCGTGGTGGATGTTCAAAATCGTGTAGAGACCAGCGCGCATCGCGTAATCGACAACCGTCTTCACGGAATCAAGCCAGGTTTCGGTGACCTTGCCGCCACTCGTGTGGCTATCCCAAGCGCAAGGAATACGCACCGTATTGAAGCCAGCCGCCTTCACGGAGTCGAGCAAAGCCTGTGTCGGAAATGGGTTGCCCCACAAAGTCGGGTTGTTCGGCACTTCCATCGAGTTACCGATATTGAAGCCCATACCCATCTTAGCTTGAACTTCTTTTGCTGTAGGAAGAGTGGCTGCAGAAACAGAGCCTGCAAAAAATGCAATGCCACAGGTGATTCCTAAAATTTTTGACCAATCCATAACATCTCCTTAAATAACCTTTCTTTTGAATATAATCAAAAGAATTTCAAAAAGGCGATGTCACAAAAAAGGAAGAATTGACAAAAAGGAATGATATACAAAAAGGATGGCCGAAGCCATCCTCTTTTGAAATGCGTAAACCGATGCCGGAACGGAGTCCGGCATGACAGCCTAAGAATTACTTCTTGAGGAATTCGTTAATGCCTGCAGCAGCACGACGACCTTCGCCCATGGCGAGAATCACAGTTGCAGCGCCGAGCACGATGTCGCCACCTGCATAGACCTTTTCCATGAAAGTCTTGTTGGCGGTTGCATCTTCGAGAAGGATGTGACCCTTCTTGTCGACGGAGAGTTCCGGAGTGGTGTTGCTGATAAGCGGGTTGGAACCGTTACCGATTGCAACGAGCACGGTGTCGCATTCGATTTCGAAGCTTGCGCCTTCGACCTTGACCGGACGCGGACGGCCCTTTTCATCGGGTTCGCCGAGTTCGTACTTGTCGACGAGCATGCCACGGACGTGACCGGCTTCGTCGCCAAGAATCTTGGCCGGGTTCTGCAACACGCAGAATTCGACACCTTCTTCCTGAGCGTGGAGAACTTCTTCCTTACGGGCCGGAAGTTCGTTCATGCTACGACGGTAAATGATGCGGACCTTTTCTGCACCGAGGCGGAGTGCCATACGGGCAGCGTCCATAGCGACGTTACCACCACCAAGGACGACAACGTTCTTGCCCGGCCACATCGGCGTATCGGCATTTTCCTTGTCGTAAGCGCGCATGAGGTTTGCGCGGGTGAGGTATTCGTTAGCAGCGAACACACCGACGAGGTTTTCACCTTCGATGTTCATGAACAACGGAAGACCAGCACCGGTACCGACGAACACAGCGTCAAAGCCATCCTTTTCGATGAGGTCCTTGAGCTTGCGGGTACGGCCAATCACAAAGTTCGTTTCGAACTTCACGCCCATAGCGGCGAGAGATTCAATTTCCTTGTCCACAATCTTCTTCGGAAGACGGAATTCAGGAATACCATAGCGGACCACGCCACCGAGCTTGTGGAAAGCTTCGAAGATGGTCACGTCGTGGCCTTCGCGGCGGACGTCAGCAGCGACAACCAGGCCGGCAGGACCGGAACCGATCACAGCCACCTTTTTGCCGGTAGCAGGCTTAACGGCCGGAACCGTTGCACCACCGTTGTTGCGTTCATAGTCAGCAGCAAAGCGTTCCAAACGACCGATTGCGACAGCCTGGTTCACGTCCTTGTGCATCTTGCCCATCGTGCAGTTCATCTGGCACTGGCGTTCCTGCGGGCACACACGGCCACATATTGCCGGGAGCAAGCTCGTTTCCTTAATCTTTGCAATAGCAGCCTTGAAGTCACCTTCGGCAATCTTTGCGATGAAAGCCGGAATGTCGATGTGCACCGGGCAGCTTTCGACGCAGAACGGCTTCTTACAAGCGAGGCAGCGGTTAGCTTCGACGATAGCCTGAGCTTCGGTGTAACCCTGAGCCACTTCTTCCATCACGCGTGCGCGATAGGACGGTTCGAGCTGCGGCATCGGCTGAGCCGGGATAGCAGTCTTGTCCTTCGGCTTGAGCGGCTGCGGAAGAGCCTTAATCTTTTCAAGTTCCACCTTGGCGGCGGCGTCCAACTGTTCGCGAGTCATATGTTCAGACATTATTTGCTCTCCTTAGCCTTGGCATCTGCCATCTTGTCGATATTGCACTTGTGGCCGTCATTTGCACCGAAGCGATGCAAAGCTTCCTGTTCCTGGGGCTTGAAAGCGCCCATACGCTGGAGCATGTTGTTCCAGTCGACTTCGTGGCCGTCAAATTCCGGACCATCGACGCAGACGAACTTCGTCTTGCCACCGATAGTGACGCGGCAACCACCGCACATGCCAGTACCATCGACCATGATGCTGTTGAGGCTAACGACAGTCTTCACACCATACGGCTTGGTGGTGAGGGCGCAGAACTTCATCATGATCGGAGGACCGATAGCGATGACCATGTCCGGCTTGCCCTTGGTATCTTCGCAGAGTTCCTTGAGCGGTTCAGTCACGAGACCCTTGCGGCCATAAGAACCGTCGTCGGTCATGAAAATGATGTTGTCAGCGAGAGCGGTCATTTCTTCCTTCATGAGGAAGAGGCTTTCGTTACGGGCACCCATGATAATCGTTACCTTGTTGCCGGCAGCCTTGAGGGCCTGGACAATCGGGTGCATCGGGGCAATACCGACACCACCGCAAACGCAGACCACATGACCAAAGTTGTCGATATGGGTCGGAGAACCGAGCGGGCCAACCAAGACCGGGATATCGTCACCGACTTCGAACTTAGAAAGTTCGGTCGTCGTCTTACCAACCGTCTGGAAAATGAGGGTGATAGAACCTTCATTCGTATCGGCGTCAGCAATAGTGAGCGGAACGCGTTCACCGTTGTCCTTGTTCGTCTGGAGGATGATAAATTGTCCTGCCTTACGTTCTTGCGCGATCAGCGGGGCGTGGACGCGGAATTGGAATACCGCGGGAGATAACTGTTTTTTAAAGAGAATCTTTGCCATAATGCGAGGCAATATAGAAAAATTTTCTTACCGCTGATAGTAAAAAAATATGTAAAGGGGGGCTATAAGGCGAGGAAAAACCAATAAAATTTGTAGGAAAAATTTTACAATAATTGTAATTATATATATATTTGGTCTAAAGGAGTCAAAGAATCATGAGAGTATCTACAAAGGGTCGATACGCTATTCGCGTTATTATTGATATGGCAGCAAACGGAGAGTCCGAATTCCACCCGCTGCACAACCTGGCAGAACGTCAGGGTCTTTCCGAAAAGTATCTTGAAGCGATTCTTGGAGTCCTCGTAAAAAACAATGTGCTCGAAGGCGCACGCGGCAAGGGTGGCGGCTACAAGCTTGCAAAGCCAGCGGCTGAACTCACGGTCTGGGAAATCCTGAGTGTCATCGAAACTTCGATGAGCCCCGTGGAATGCGTCGCCGATGAGAAAAACGGCTGCGACCGAGCGGACATCTGCCCGACACTCCCGATGTGGAAAGACCTGGCAAAAATCATCAAGGATTACTTCACGGGAATTACAATCGAGCAACTGGCCCGCAAAGCCCCCAAAATTGCGCGCCCGATTTGCAAAGAGAACATGAAAGAGTAGAACTAAAAAATAGGACTTTCACGGCGGCAAAACCGCCGTTTTTTTATGCAATTTTTTTTAGTTTATCTCATCATGAGGTTTAAGATGTTTTTTAGAATTTTGATTATTTGCCTTTTCACGTTTTTAGTCGGATGCGAAGAGAAAGCCGAGCCTATTTCTTTGACAACCTACAGTGTTATGGATTCGGTAAGCCTTGGCAAGTTTTTTGAATTGAACGATACGAACGACATTTATTCAGGCCGCATCAGGAAAGTTCTTGAAGATGTAAACAAGCTTATGATTAAAGTTAACGACTCAAACGATATATTAGACACGCTAAACCATGAAATCTTTTATAGAGTTTGCTTTTCTGACATTGACGGTTTTACGGTAAAGCATCCTTGCTCCATGGATTCAACACTGCTTGTAAGCATTACAAAAAAATTGAACTACAACGATTCTGTAAAAGCTCTCAAAGTCGAACTTGATTTCATTTCCTATTCAACATCACCAGAATTCGCCAACTACTCGGAAATGTACTTGAATGAAGATGATTCGGTTGAATCCAAATGCTTATCAAAAGACGGGAAAATGTGCAACGATCTATACGCACATATTACCATTTCAAAGAAACTCTTTTCCGAAAATGTTTTAACAGGATTCGCTCCAAATTGGCCAAAAGAACAATTCGACATTCACATCAATGAATCAAACTTTGCCCAAAAATTCAAAATCGATGATTTTCTTTCTTCAATTTACGAAGAACGTCTAAAACGTAGATATGAAATGGGAAAAATAGATTCCTTGATTCCGTTTGAAATGTGTTATAAAAATGGTCTAGCCACTCCATGCGGGTTAACCAAAGAAATCAGTTCACATATAAAAAATGCGGTAGAAAAGGAAAGAGATACGTTGATCGCCATTACTTACCAACGTTGCTTCATGATGAACGATTTTGCTTTAGACGGAATGTCCAGCAAACATTTTTGCAACTCAACGGATGGCGTTCATTGCAGTGAACTTTATGCACTAGTTCGCAGAAATGATAACGTTGTTTTATACCTCTTTGATTTGAATGACTTTTCTTATACGGTTGAAGAATTAAGCCATGGCGATCCGATGTGGATTCGGTACAACGAATTGTACAAAAAAGACGGAACATTTGTAGGCTACGAGAAAAGGCATCATTCATCGTAGCCATTTACGTAAAAATTCACAGTTACTTCTCGGACTGCGTTTCGAGCAAGTCTGCGGCTGAATTCTTGGGAATATGGAAACAATTTAACAATCCCGATTTCAAAGGTGTCGAAATCGACCCACTTTTGAGGGTAGCGGGAAGCATCGCTTTCACGATGAGCTAATCTTCGCTAGATTAAACTTGCCAGAGCTATAGGAATTATCTCAACGGGACATCAGCGCTGTGCGCTGCGCCTTTTGATTTCGTCCAGAGGAATACCGGAAATAATAGCGATTTTTTCAATAGGAATATCGTTAGCAAGCATCGCATCGACCATTTCAAATCGAGTCTCAATCTTGGCACCAGCCAAACGACATTCAATTTCTTCTTTTGCAATCATTTCTCGTTCCAGTTCGGTTAGAGTGGTTTTGTCCAAATTCTCGATTTTTATGCGGTTCAAGGCTTCATTGACAAAGCCATTCCCAAAGTCAGGGAGAGGCCCGCCTTCATGCGCGTGCTTGAGCACATAGAGCCAAGCATCAACAGGACCTTTTACCTCGTCTGCGGTCTTATTGAACTTCGGCAGACTTACAATAATATACTTATTTTTGGGGAATAACATCTCGACGATTCCTCCATTCAACATTTCCTTGCTATAAATAGCCCATTCATCGATGTAATTTTCCATACAGTAAGGCAATTCAAAGTCGCAAATCCAAATGGAAATTGTTTCGGGGATTTCGTAACGCCGGTATTCCTTTTCTTCTTTTGCGAGCATTTTGAATTCTTCTGATTTATCCATTTCATGCTTGCCTTTTATAATCAAGAACGCCTTATACAATATAGTGCGGTCGATAAAGAAACTATGGTCAGCCTTTTGCATTTCAATATTGAGGAAACGCTTAGAACCCGTAGTTGCGAAAGCATCCAAAATGACTTTTCGCTCTTCGGGAATCATAAACCTTAACGTATGTTCAAACGAGTAATTCAGATTCTTGATTTGGTCATCGCCCTTCAGCTGTAGGATTCCGTCAACGAAGTCCTTGATGGCATCCTTGCTGGCGAACAAATTTTTGAAACCCGTATCAGTTCTTGGATCGATGTAGGTTTTACCTTTCAGTTTTTCAGGAATAGATTGATTCATAATTACACCTCCATTAAGTTTGGAGGTTCTAATCTACAACAGCGAATTCTCAAAAAGTGAAACTTTGCAAATTTTGCAATCAACCGTTAGCAAAATCGTTTATTTTGTCAACTATAGATTTCAGCACTTTTCCAGAGCAGAATCGTTTGCGAAGCCGCATAAAATAAGGTATATTCAAAAGTAGGTCTTATAGGGGCTCTTTTTGAACGGGGTTAAAACAAAGGAAGCCGGACTCGACTCCTTAACTTTGTCTCCCCCAAAATGGATTTCACTTCTCGGACTGCATTTCAAGCAAGTCGGCGGTGAGGGAAGCATCGTTTGGATAATATTTTAACGCAAGCTTCAGCAGGCGCACGGATTCTTCCGTGCGCTTTTGAGCATGGGCATCGTAGGCCATATTCTTGAATCCAAAGACGGCTTCGGCGTTTCCGTTTTTGGCGGCGAGCTCGTAGGCATATTCGGCGCGGTCATAGAACTTGGCGTCGTACGCGAGGTTTCCCATAAAGATGGCGGCATCAGAGAAATCGGGTTTGATTTGCAGAATGTTATTTAAGATTTCCATCGCGATGTAGGGCTTTTTATCTTCGGCAAGGACGTCGGCAAGCTTGTACATAATTTGCGCATCGTCGAGTTTCACGCCGAGGGCTTCGCGGTAGGCATTGGCACTTTCTTCGAAATTCTTGTTCAGGCGGTAGACGTCGCCGAGATACACGAGAAAATCGGATTCTTCGGGATGGAGCGTGTAGCCTTCACGGATTACGGCAACGGCTCGGTCAAAGTCGTTCAAGGCAATGTTCGCTTCGGAGAGCTGGTAGACAATGCTGATGTCATTTTTGTCGAGACGGTAGGCGTTTTCGATGGCGCGGAGGGCACCGACTTTGTCGCCGGTTTTGGTGTAGGCTTCGCCAAGGTAAAGCCAACCGGAAATGTTATCGGGGTCGAGTTTGAGCGCACGGTGGTAAACGGCAATGCATTCCGGGAACTGCTTTAAGCGGAAGTAGACGCTAGCCATGTTGAAAAGGGCGGGTGCAAAATTGCCTTCGGAGTAGTCCACGGCCTTGCGGTAAGCGGCGGCGGCTTCGGGATATTTGTCCATCTGGTAATAGCTATTGGCGATGTTGAAACTCACGGCAACGGGATCGGCGCCGCGGTCTTCGGCCTTGCGGTACAAGAGGATGGCCTGCTTGAATTTTCCACTGCGATAAAGAGCGTTTGCGCGTTCCATCAAGTCAAAAGACGATTGCGCGGCAAATGCGGGAAGCGCGAGGAAAAGGGAAATAAGCAGGACAGACGAAAGATGAGAGACGAGAGACGAGAGTGACGCAAAACAAGAATCACCCCGTTGTCTACAATACCTATTTACACATTCATTAAACATAATTTTCTCTTTTGCGCGAAGCGCCATTATTGTTCATCCGTCTTTTGTCTCAATCAATCTCTAAACTTCACTTCGAAGGGTTGTTCCATTCCGCAGAAGGCGACGGCTTTGCCATCTTTTTCGGCGGGTGCAAATGTCATGCGAGCGATAGCATCCTTTCCCGCTTGCGCAAGTCCAGAGCCTGCGGGAGATTCTTCAATGACCTTGATGTCGTACGCACGGCCTCCGACATCCACACAAAAACTGAGACGAAGCGTTGCATCAATTTCGCGGTCACGGATTTGCGGCGGCACTTGGAAATTTGCGACAGAGCGGCTTTCTGGCTTTTTATCGACATCGCCTTTTTCTGTAGAGAGCGCGCCACCTCTGAAATCGGCAACGAGTTCGCTATTGATGGCGGCCCCTGCTGTTCCAGAAACAGCGCCGAGAGCCATAGCAAAACGCGGACCCGCTTTAGGCGAGCGCGAATTGGACTTTTGACGGTTCGGCTTGCGAGCAGTGCGTTTTTTCTCAATCTTCTTTTCGACTTCTTCAACCTTTTTCACAGAAACTTCGGTCTTGACGAATTTCTTTTCGTGGAAAATTTTACCCGTCAAGAACAAGTTCGCCATCGTCACAGAGAATACGAGAACCATGCTCGCGAGAATCGCCGCGAGAAGGATTGTAAAACGCTTTAAAAACTTTTTTATAAACTTTTGCATAATTAAAAACTTAACTGGATTCTTCGTCCCTACGGTCCTCAGAATGACAAGATGCTATTTCAAGAATTTATTGGATTGCTGCTCCTTCGAACCTAACGCGACTAAGGAACTAAAGTTCCAAGTCTTGTATATCGCTACGCTCGCAATGACGTGTTCTTGGTACATTCCGTTTACAAAGCATCACTCTGCTTGGGCGGCGATGGAGACTTTCTTGACGCCGGCCAAATTGCACATGTCAATGACCTGGACGAGAACGCCTGTTTCAGATTCCTTGTCGGCAATCACGACAGCTTCGCGGCCAGGCGCTTTGGCAAGAGACTGTTTCAAGATGTCTTGCAGGCTCGCCAAATCCACCTGGCGCTCGTTCATGTGAATCGTCCCTTCGCGCGTGATAGCAATGAGCAAGTTTTCCTTTTCAAGTTGACTTGCCGATTGCGCTTGCGGCTTAGTCACATCGACACCCGTTTCACGAGTGAACGACGACGTCACCACAAAAAAGATGAGCAAGATGAACACGATGTCCATCAGCGGGCCCATTTCGATGCCCACGTCTTTCTGTTTTCTTCTCGGTAAGTTAAAGTCCATTATAAACTCCTTAGATTGCTTCGCCTACGGCTCGCAATGACGAGTAAAGCGAGAGTTCTCGGCATCAGTTTCATTAGCACGGGCCGCAAAATAGTTGTCGATTACAGTTGCACCAAGTTCCATTTCCTGTTTCAAGATTTCGATGCGTTCGTCCAAGCGCTGTTTCAAGAGCGTAAGCGGGAACGCTATCAAAAGACCGCTCTGCGTTGAAATCAACGCTTCCGAAATTCCATCGGCCATCAGCACGGGGTTCTGGTTTCCGTATAACGTGATCACTTCAAAGGTCGAGACCATACCCGTAACCGTCCCAAGGAGGCCAAGTAATGGGGCGGCTGCGGCCATCACCATGACGATGTGGTTCCCTTGTTCCATGTAACGCACGCTTTTCATCATGCGCACTTGCATGTAGTCGCGGAATTCATCATAATTCTTTTGCGCAATTTCAATCGCGTAAGAAAGCTCTCTCGAAAGGAATCCACCGCGCTTGCGAAGATTCTTCAGAGTTGCCTGAATACGATGTTCATCAGAATTCAACTCGGTTCCCGCATCAGACTTTTCGCCGGTCAAGTTGCGCTGCATACGCCTTACGACTTTATGGATATCATTCTTGAAAAAGTCGCTACCGATGCGCAGCCAGCTCGCAAACAGGAAGTAGAACCCAACAACGCCCGCCAAGAGGATGGGGAGCATCACTACCCCACCCGCCTCGTACGTATTCCGCAGGGATTCTATGAATATGTAATGAAAATCAGTCATAATTCAGATGAGATTGTTTTGGCTCGCAATGACGTATTTTACTTACTTTCCTTTCCGAAGACTTTATTCATAAGCGAGGTGCTTTGCACATAGAGTTCGCTGGTAATCTTTTCGATTTTTTCGCTCAAAAGACCGTGCAAAATCATCACAGGGATTGCAATGACAAGGCCCATTTCGGTCGTGACGAGAGCTTCGGAAATGCCGCCTGCAAGTACGCGGGCATCATTCGTCCCGACTTCGGTAATCACGGTAAAGAGCGTAATGATACCCGTCACCGTACCGAGCAAGCCCAAGAGTGGAGCAATCGTACCCATTGCCGCCAAAAGGCCCATGCGGCGTTCGAGTTTCGGCTGTTCACGGAGCAACGCTTCTTGCAGGGAGCGTTCCGCATTTTCGCGAGTGTCATTCACCTTGTTCAGCACCGCAAACAGCACCATTGCAAGACTCGTCTCTTTCTTGAGGCAAAGATTTGCTGCTTCTTCGTACTTTTTCTCGGCGACAAGCGCATCCATCTTCTTGGTAAAGCGACGGCCGAGATGACCACGATAAGAGAGCATGATGAATCGTTCAAGGAACAGGAGGAGGGCAATAATCGCCACGAGCATCAACGGATACATCACAATACCGCCCTTCTTGAAGAACGCCTTGAATTCTTCGGTCCAGGTAAGTTCCTTTGTATCGGTGATGGAATTCTTGATGGCCTTGTTCTGTAGCACATCCAACGGAATCGCGATAATCGCAGACGGCGCATCTGTTGCAGCACTCGTCACCGAACCTGCCTGGTTCACAGCAGCCTTGATGTTCGCCGCCATTTCCGTCGGCAAATTCGCATTCCATTCAAAGACCTTTCCTTGCAAAGCTCCAGAACGCAATAACGCCTGCACATCGCCATTGTCGTTTGCCACTTCGCCGAGGAACACCGTTCCCAAGCGCAAACGATTCACGTTCACATCCGGGCGCGTACCGACCTGCGAAAGCTCTGCACCATAAGACTGCGTATAAGTGACTTCGTGACGGGCAAGCAAATCTGCCATGTAGCCCTGTACCGCAGCAATCGTATTTGGCACTTTCTTTTCGGCTTCGGCACTGGCGCGTTTCAAGTTCAAAAGGCGCTTGTTCATTCCGACCGGATAATCGCCCGCCACATCGCCAAGCGTCTTTTCAATCGAAAGCTTCACTTGCGTGTTAAGCGCATCAAATGCAACCTCTTCGCTCTTGGATTTTTCTTCGGCTTCTTCGGTGACGTTCTTGTTCGCCATCACTTCTTCGGTGACGCGGCCAAGATCTGTCGAAAGCTTGGAATAGCGGCCGTCCAGTTCGCGTGTTTTATTCTGGTGTTCTTCGGTCAGCTGCGATTCGGCATAGCGGTTGCTCCAATGCTTGGCATCGAGCTTTTCAAGGGAATCCGCTTTTTGCATACGGATGCGAGTGAGCGTTTCGACTTCGCGCTGCAAATTGCGCACTTCGACTTGCAACAAGGAATCCTTAATGCGGGCTTCGTCTTCGGCGCTTTTCTTGTCGCTGGACCACGGCCATGCAAAAGCAGAGGAGGCGAGCATTAACACGAGTGCAAAAATAACTCGACGCATAGATTGCTTCGTCACCGAGTTCCTCGCAATGACGTTTTTTTCTCCGCTCAGGATGACACCATTTCTCTCGTCTTTGCACTCCGTGCAAGACTGGTCGGCTCGGTCATGAAAACAAGTAAACTTGGTTTCACGACTCTCGCCTCTTTCGTCTTTCGTCTGTAGGGCTTTACCCGTTCTTTCGTCTAAAATCATCTCACGCCTCCCACAACAGAAAGGCTTACAGGCAATTTTACAATCTGAGGCGGCTTTTTCGCCTGTTTCACATCAATGGCAAGCTTCACGGCAGCGCGTTCCTCAAGATTCAATTCTTCGTTCCATTCGTAAACAACTTTATCGTTTTCGAGCTTACGTTCCAGGCGACCGTAAGAAGCGCCATTTTCATCGATATAGACCATCCACTGGTTGCCAATGCGGAGAATCGTTGCATTCACAATTTCGCCGTTCTTGCGAGTAAGCGGGCTATTGACCACGGAAACTTCATCGCCGAACTTGATTTCTTCATTCACAAGCGACTTCATGCGAGAAAATGCTTCTTCTTCAGTCACGTTACCGCTTTCGATTTCGCGCGTCAAGGATTTTGCACGGTCAAGGCGCTTGTCGCGTTCCCACGGGAGCGTCTGCGCAATTTGCATTTCGAGCTGTTTGCAGATTTTGGCAAGTTCGCTGCGCAAGGCGCGGCGCTTGGCAGCCACGTTATCGCTCTTGTTCTTTGCGCGAGCCTGCTTGTTGCGTTCCTGCTGGAGGCTAGCGGCCACCTTACGGATTTTCGCATTCAGGCTATCAATTTCCAGATTGCGGCGTTCCACATCGGCCTTGTAGCGCTGTTCCAGCAATTGGCGATGAGACGCATCTGCACGCAGCATCGAATCCGTCGATGCAATTCGAGTATTCAAATTTTGAATTTCAGAATTCAGCTTTTCCTTTTGCAGTTTCAAGTCGCGAATTTCGGACTCGTAGTCTGCAAAGGCAAGGCCCGAAAGCGAGAAAACAAGGACTGCAAAAGGCAATATATTCAATCGTTTCATAACTATTCCAAATAGGTTGTCTCTAAATTACATTATTTAAACACCTTGACCCATCAAAAGTGTCACCGTGTTTGATAAAAATTTTCAAGAATCATTGACATTCTACACGACCATCCTTGAGACTGCACCAGTTCTCGCAAATTTTGGGTTCTGCGCCCAGTCCATAGCACACATTCTCGACCTCGCGTTTTAAGACACTAGACTTTAATTCCTGGAGATAATAACGGCTCACAAGCGCAGACTTACACTGTTCGTACTCATCCAAATTCCAACCACGGTCAGCGCACCAGAGCCACAGATATTCCTTGCAGTAATTTTGTTCAGGATCCTCCAAGCAATCCCGTTTTAGCGCAGAACAATCTGCAATGTGATTACTTTCAAAATTACTTGCCACGCAATAGCGTTTCAAGCCGTCTGCATAGGCGTTCGCCTTGTCTTCCGCATTGACCGTATCCGGCAAGAACTGAGACCACTTCGTCGTATCAAGCATCATCGCAGCTTTTACATTAGACGCATAGCAAGTCCTCAAGCCCCTATTATAGACAGAATCCCTATAAAGCAAAGCAGCCTTTTCATTAGCCTCCACCAAGCCTTCTAAATAATGCACATCTTCACCGGACATTCCAGAACAAGCAACATCCTGATAAAGCCTACACCCACGGGAATCCCAGCTATCGGAATTGTCGCCCTTAGTGTCTTTACAATTCGCCCAAGCGATGTGAGAAAAGCCTACAGCATCGCCAGTAACTTCTATAGTAACCGTCGTTTTTGCCATTCCGCTAAACACGCCCATTCCATTCTGGATATTCGACTCCGGAACAAAACGTGAATCCGAAACCGATTGCTTCACCTTCTCCACATAGTCAATATACGCGTCATCGGTCGAATAAAGGTCAACTGAGAATGTTCCTATCGGAAGCATCATATTCATCAGGTAAAGCGTGTCAAGATTTTTATTTCCAGCAACCGTACGATTCGATGAAAAACCAAGGTTTTGCTGTTCTTCCAGAGGATCATGCATAGAAACTCCCCTGTACCCCTTTTCATCGGCATCGGTCATTCCCTTGAACATCTGGTTCATCGTCGTATTCTGCGATTCACCATCCCTTATGTCGTAATTCATAATCGAAAGGACGCCACGCACAGACTGATCGTAATCCAGGGCCACTTTTACAAATTCCATATCCATCGGAAATTCCAAAAAGGATACCGTAAAATCCGGATCAAGGAAAAAACGCTTTGAAGTATCGTTATTCCGTTTTTCAATCCACTTATACGAACCATCTTGCTGAGGAGCGTTCATGCCCTTGATTTTCACAGCATTCGGGATCGTCGCGACCGCTTTATAAGTCGATTTCACCATATGGCCAGCGCTATCCCATTTAAAGGAAGCGTTCAACTCATACGATTCGCCCGAAATTGGGTGAAGCATATAAGGCGTATAAAAACAGTTTACCTTCAACTTGTAGCTATCAAGTTGAATCGTAGCATTTACAGTTTCCTGACTGTTTTTACGAAACAAACCGCTAATCGTCACATCAGCGCTGTCATAGAAAGCGAAGTCTTGTGAAGAGGCTTCGTCCAATTCATACACTTTTGAAAAACAGACATTAGCATCACCATCGGCAAGGATATATCCGTACGTATAAATTCCCGTATAGACTTCACGGTCTTCGGGATAGTATTCCCACGGGCCATGAAAATCGCAGGCCGCGAGAAAAACAGACAAGAGAATCCAGACGAGAGACGAGAGGACTCGCCTGCAAGATCCTTCGACGGAGTTTACCCTGAGCTTGTCGAATGGGTTCAGGATGACACATTCATTCTTTCTTTCGTCTCTAGTCTGTAGCCGAGAATCGGCGTTCTTTCGTCTAAAAGTAGTATTCATAATTCAACATAATCGGTAAAAAGGGGAACTGAGTAATTTCTGTTTTCTTCGGCGGAGTCTTGCGCGTATCGTAGAAAGTGAAGAACATGTTATCGTGATTCGTCAAATTGATAATAGTCCAGCTAAAGTTCCACTTGCCTTCGCGTCCCATGTCAATCGCCTTCAGGTCAATCCTGAAATAGTCCGTCTGGCGGCCAGCATTGCGGCTTCCTGGAAGAACAACGATATCGTCTGAATATCTTTGCGTTCCGATTTCCTGCTGCAAGTAATAACCTTTGTACTCACTAATCGGCATTCCCGACGAATACTTGAGCGCCAAGGAAGAGCGCAAATAACGCCCCTTTTTCTTATGCTTCCAAAGGGCATCTTCATCGCCCTTCCAATTGATGCCCAGATCCATCTTTAGCGCATACGGTTGATGCCAACTCGGGTAATACGCCTTGGTTCCGTCATTGGAACGCGCAACGCTGATGCTCTGGCTCCAGTTAATTCCACCGAACCACCAGCCTTTATCTTTGCGGAGCGAAAGTTCATAACCAAAGGAATATCCATCAGCCGTTCCAAAATTATCGGCAAGCACTAATTTTTTAGAAGACGATTCATCGCTACTATCCTGTTTCATCGCAAACGTATTCAAGTTGTTCTGCGTCTTGTAATAAACTCCAGCCGTAAAATCGTAACCGTCAAACAGGTCGCGATGGCTATACTCCGCCGCAAGCAACCACGATGAAGCGGGCTTGATATGTTTGCCATCCGTCGTTGTCGTTGCCGGGTAATAGAACTCGTTTAGCGTTTCCTGGTCGGTATACACAATCGAATTCATATACTGCAAATAGTAACCACCATAAAGTTCCAACGACTTCGTATCGTCAAGATTGATGTTCAACGAGGCTCGCGGTTCTACGCCAAAGTGCTTTGATGCCGTCTGATAATTGAATCGCAAACCGTATTGCAGCAAGTAATCCGGCGAAATCTTCCAGGCATCCTGCACATAAGCCACATGATGGAACGGCTTTTCAATATCAGCAACCGAGATCGACGCCATCGATTCTTGATACCGTTCATAATCGTATTCCAGTTCGTAGCCCAAAGTAATCGTATGGTTTTCAATACCGCGATAGTTGAGCCACTGCTTACCGGCAAACGTGTAAAGGAGCATTTCAATCGACATGAGGTCGCTCACCTTCATCGTCTGGTAGAACTTACTGTAAGCGAGTGTCGCATTGTAGTCCCAGTTGCCATTGATGCGGTGGTAGAATCCAAGCGGGATTGCGATGTTTCCCCAGTCCATATAAAGCGGGTCAAATTCCAAGCGGTCCTTGCCGATATAAAAGCTGAGTTTCATGCGCGTATCTTTAGAAAAGTCGTACATGAAGGTTCCCTGCAAGTCCGTAAATTCGTAATCGAGGTCAAGGTCCAAAAGTCCAATCGCATTGCACAAATCAAGGACATAGCCGATGTAGGTCGTACGGCCTGCAAGCACCCAACGCGCAGGACCCTTATGGCCTTCGGTATGGAGCTGAGCCGCAAATGTACTGACCTTGATGCTCGACTTGCTGAACCATTCCTCCACAGAATCCTGACCGCCCGCGCGGCCATCCATCTTGAGCACGGAACTCAAGCGATTGCCGTACTGTGCCGGGAATCCGCTCTTGTAGAACTGCACATCGTCAATGCCTTCGACGAGGAATGTACTGAAAAGTCCGAAGAAATGCACCGGCGAATAAACGACCGCATTATCGAACAGGAACAGGTTCTGGTCGGCAGCGCCTCCGCGCACATAAATCTTGGAGCTAAAATCGGAACTGGCGACAACGCCCGGAAGCGCCTGGATGCTCTTGATAACATCCGCTTCGGCAAGGCCCGGCATACGCTTGATGGATTTGGCGCTCACCACAGATTCACCCGGCTTGCGCTTGGGACGGCGACGCAGCTGCACCACGACTTTCTTGAGTTCGGTCACCTTCGAGTTTGCGGTTCCCGAAGCAAGAAGCTTTTCCACATCGACATCGGATGTGCTATCGGAGATTGCCGCGCCTTCGGCAGAGTCTACAGGCTCCTTCGACGCCATTCCTAATTTCGAATTCCGAGTTCCTAATTCATCTACCGTGACTGCGTCGGGGCCAAGCGTCTTGCTGAAAGTACTATCGTTTCCGAAATACAAAAGTTCATAGCATTTTTCCTTTTCAGCACCGGACGTATCGGAATTTGTCACACAAATGTTCCAGAGCGTATCGGCAGGGAGAACCACGCTAAAAGGAGTTCCCACGGTCGTCTGCAAAGCCTCGCCCGTTTCAAGGATTTCGATATTTAGCTTTTCACCAGATTCAAACGAATCATCCTGAACAATTCCATTGAAGATTAGACTATCGCGGGCTGCGGCAAGCGCAACCATCATCGACACAAAAACAACAATTTTCAACATAAAACTCATTAAATTTCCTAAACCTTTCCCCAATGGAACACCTTAAGGTACAAAAAGTGTTACCACTTATTCAAAAAAAATAACTTTTTAGTGGCTCCACTTCACCAAATCCATATTTTCAGGCCATCAAACAAAACGGAATCCAGTACAAAAAAACTGGATTCCGCCACTTCGTATCATAACGTCATTTAGCTTGTATCATATCGGCACTAGACCTTAGAATCTGCCGATCGTGAGTCCTGCATAAAAACCAGGCCACCAACGAGATCTATGTTTTTTACTACAGAAATCGTCATGATAGTCGCCAAGGGGCTTGAGCAAAAGCTTATTCAAATAGCCGACGCTTGTCAAGTTCAGCGATCCACCCACAGAAAGGCCAAAGCCCGGGAGAACTTGGTACGTGTAACCTACGCGTCCACGGTGATGGTATCCAGATTTCCAATCATCCTTATCTGTTCCGAATTTATTGTAAACATTGAAGAACGTGTATTCAAGTTCCCAGTGGCTTCCGTACTTTCCGAACTGGGTACCGATACCAATACCATGTTCATAGAACTTTTCAAAATCCTTAAAGACATATCCTTTTTTGAAGAATGCAGCCCATTCAAGATTCGTATAGAAATAAGCCGTACCCAAATGGACAGATCCACCAAGTGCACCCATTTCGTTGATGTAAGGAGTTACGTTCCACACGCCGTTTCCGACAATGTTTATAATGCCGACCGGAGACATTTCGCATTCGCCGCAAATATTGATAATACCCCACTGGCGACCTTTTTCCGTTGTCGCATAGTTGATAACACCCACCTGGACGTGATCGTTCTCATGAGCTGCATTAATGCCAGCTGCCACTTGGACATCAGAATTTGTCGCGTAGTTAATACCAGCAACAACCTGGACACTTGAAGAAACAGCAGCATTCACACCAGCCGTGATCTGAAAATCTGTATACTTCGCATAGTTCACGCCTGTAGAAACCTGCACACCATCAAGAGTGTCCACAGCGACGTTCACAATACCGATCTGTGCGCCAGAAGATTTATCCTTTGTGACATTTAAAGCCGTACTGAGCTGAGCGCCATCTAAAGAACCCGCATAGTTAACCACCGAAGAAAGCTGAGCACCTTCGAAGTGGTCCCTGACCACATTGGCAATCGTTGTCGCCTGCAAGCCATGCATTTCCTTTTTGGCAACATTGGCAATCAAGCTCACCTGCGAACCCAACATATAATCTTCAGTACGAGCTACAAAAAAGCCAATCTGCAATCCCTTACGCGGATTATTTTCAACATCAACAAAATTAAATGTCGTACGGAATTTTCCATTATGATCCAAAGAATCAAGTGAGCAGGCAATAGAATCCCCACTGGAGCAATTTCTATTACGGCCAACATCGCCACGAGAAACAGTCTGTTCAGCAGCAACACTCTTAAAATCGACAATCGATATCTTTTCACGTTTGCCATTTTTAAGCGCCACCGAAACGCCCATGTAATCAGCCTTCTGCTGAAGTTTCACTGTATAATTGCCCGCCGGGAGTCCAAGACTCATCGCGCGTCCAAGCTTTTTATTGAGTTCAGCGACAAGTTCATCATTTTCATCACGAATGTACAAACGGCCGGAAACATTTTCGTCCAGATCAAGGCCTGCACTTGTTGCACGCAAATCCGTCATCACCACGTCACCCGTACCCGCAAGGTTCATGTCGCGGCTCGGATGCTGTGCGCCACCCAGCGTCGTTTCCGTCTTTTGCAATGTTTCATTGAATGCAAACTGGTAGGCTTCGGACAAAGTCACCTTTCCATCGCTACTCAAGTCGCCTGCGCCACGGAGCCCGCTCACAAGCGAGTGCGTAAAGAACGAACCCTTGAGCTTATCGCTTTCCTGGCTGGATTCATCTTGCGTACTGCTCGTGATGAAAGCATAGCCCTTCATATCGCTACTCTGATCAACCATGAAAGCAGGCACCGCCTTACCGCCCTTCACGCGGGTAATCGCACCAGAACCACAAGCATCAATCACTGCGATTTTCACATCGGCACTGAGCGCGTCAATGCGACCCCGCAAGTCTTTCCAAGCGTAAGTTTCTTCACCCAAGCGAAGACCCTTTTCATCGGCGTGACCGCTGTAATATACAAGCACTTCGTCACGACCGCTAGAAGATTTGTCCTGCAAAATCTTTGCATCGAGATTTGCAAATTCCTTTTGCAGCGCAACAACAGACGGTTCCTTCACGAGAATCACATTCTGCGGCAGCACACCGCCCATTTCCTTGAGCACCTTGGCAAACGAGCGGGCATCGCTTTCAGCATAGCGTAGCACCGGGCGGCCAGCGCCACCGTTATTTGCACTCACGGCAACAACGTAGCGATTGATACGGCCTGATTCTGTTGCCGCATTGGCATTTGAAACCAACAAGAGCAACGCAAAAAGCAGCGCAAAAGACAAACCAGACAACACCCCAAAAAACTTATTCGAAATCATAAACATTATTTACCCGCCTTCTTGAGAGTAAAACCAACCACCTTCACATCACTTCTCTTGAGCAACTTGTCGATATCATTTTCTTCAACGGCAAATTCCTTAGGGGAAGTCACGAAGAAGAACTTTTCAAAGTACGGAGCATCGTCAAGCTTGTACGCAAACGGGAGCGAGTTCATCTTGCCCGGAGCAAGTTCAATCGCCTTCACACCATCGCCCATATGCAAAGTCAAGGCGCCATTACCGTCCATGCTAAAAAGGAGTCCATAGCACTTTTCGGGGACGGCATAGCGCAACTGAATTTCATCACCTTCGCCGACAGAATCAAGATCGTTCAGCTGGACAATCCCGGCCTGAGTCTTTTTCCAGACTTCCATGCGGGCGTCAAGTCCCTTGATTCGCGTATCGGACTGGGTTTCAGCAAGCGCGACCTGCGTATTTTGAGAGCCATTGACATTAGCAACATCGCTACCCACGCGTTCGTTCATCACGGAAGTTTCGCGCTGTGCAAAGAATGCCACCATAGCAACCGCGAAAATGAACATGGCCGCAGCCGCAAATTTCACGAGCGTAAAGCGCGGCGCGTTTTTCGCAGCAGTATCCGTTGCCGTTCCAAGATTCGCGGCAAGCGCTTCAAACGGCAACTTGCTTAAAATCGCCTTGTTATCTTCGCGAAGCATTTTTACGCGATTTGCAAAAACCGCATCTTGCGCTTCAAGCTCGCGAAGCTTATTCATTTCTTCTTCCGGCAAATCGCCAGTCAGGAATCGTTCTAATTTCCAATCGGGAATCATCACTGAACCTCCAGAGTTTTAACTTTGGCCTGTAACCCGCGCAAACGCTTGCGCACACCGCTTACTGAGAGTCCAACTTCACAGGCAGTCTCTTCAAGCGTCATTCCATCGACAAAATGGAGGACCGCCATTGTGCGGCTAGATTCGGGTTCCTTCGAAAAGAGCTTCGCCAGCACATTTTTCGTTTCGTAATCGTCATGTTCGTCTTCGGCACAGGCGATGCTCAAAAGCAGGCTCGAAGAATCTACGTCAAGTCCACGACGGCGCTTGTCACGAATGCGGTTGAGGCAAAGTCTCGTTGCCGTATTCCACAAAAGGCTGCTCGGCGATTCCATGTCCAGGCGTTCCGATGCAGAGTAAATCCGCAAAAAAACGTCTTGCATGAGGTCGCTAGCTTCAGCGTCATCGCGAAGGAGTTGCAGGCAGCGCCTATAGACCATAGGCGCGTACTTCTCGTAAATCTTTGCAAATCCTGCTTTTTTTAAGGTTTCTAGGCTTTTCACGTTTATGTAACACCGGAGGTATTCGAAAGTGTTACCATAAAATTTAAAAATTTTGAATTATTCTATATAAACAAGAAGGCGATCCCGGCACAAGGCCGGGATGACAGCGCTAAATCGTATCAGAACTTCTTAAAGTTTGCATGGAACGGCGGAAAATTTCCTTGCCAGAGCCAATTTCAAAGAAATACTTGAAAATTCCAAGATCGACCTTGCTAAAATAGCCCAAACGCGGCTTTGCAAAAACGTGTCCGCCCTCGTCAACGGTAAATTTCGCCTTGAACTGGTTCAATGCCGACGGCGCAAGCATCACATAGTCAATCCCCTTCTTGAACCAGTCGGGAGATTTATCGTAATCCGGCGCAATTCGCGTTGCAGGCTTCATCGGGTGCTGCACACCCTGAGTTTCGCCATTGCCAATCGCAATCACGAGTTCAAGCTTTTCGCCATCGTCAATTTCAATCGTCGGAGCCTTCTTGAACGTAAGCCCGACTACGCAAGTATTGAGTCCAATCATCTGCGCCAAAAGCACGATATCGGCAGTCGCATACCCCACGCGTTCATCGAGCGAAGCTTCGCACCCCGCCACAGACTTTTGCCCCGCGATTGCGATGTAATTTTTCACATTCCTAAACGAGCCATAGTGCGCCAATCGCCCGCTAAACGCCACATCGTCATTCAGAACGAGCTGCATGTGGAGTGCAAAATTTTCATTCAGCCGCCGGATCCGCGACTGCAGTTCTTCGACCTGCTCCTTGGTCAACGGCGTCGAAGTGTATCTACGCACAGAATGTCGTGTCAAAACCGCTTCTTCAAGTGTCATAAAGCCTCCTTCTCAAGAACTCCCCAATAATCCCTATCCTAAACTACAATTTTATAGCTCAATCGTCTCGTCATCGCTCTTGATAAAATCAATCAAGCGCTCCAACGTGAGGGCCGCCCCCATATTTTCCGCATCGGCCACACCATCTGTCCGCAAGGAACACTCCCAGACAATCGCCACGCGATACCCCAAGAGCGAAAGTTCATGTTGCGTCTTAATATCTCGCACAATGTTGCGGTCGAACTTGTCGTTCCAAAACGCGGAATTCGACTTCGGGCGGCTCGTGAGCTTGCAACCGTGCTGGTGCCAAAAACACCCGTTCACAAAAATCGCAACCCCATACTTTTGTACAAAAATATCCGGCGTTCCAGGCAAATCCCGACGGTGGAGATGATAACGCATTCCCGCCTTAAAAAGAGCCCTTCGTACAGTCATTTCAGGCTTCGTATTTTCAGAATGAACCGCCTGCATCATCTGCGAGCGAGTCATCGGCTTACGGCAAGACTTACGTTTTCTTGCACAAGTTTTCTTTAAAGACGTCTGAACCATCAAAAAAAAGATAAATTATATCTATACAAAGCGAAAAAAATATCTTATCAAATCCATTTTGGGGGACGGCAATATGAATATTCAGGAACGCTTTTTAAAGTACGTGAGCTTCACGACCACGTCTGACGAATCCAGCGAAAGCTGTCCAAGTACACCTCAGCAGCTCGAACTTGCAAAATATCTTGCGAGCGAACTCGAAAGCATCGGACTTGAACAGGTCAAAATGGACGAAAACGGCTACGTCTACGGACTTTTGCCCGCTACCGAAGGTCGAGAAAACGACACCCCCATCGGCTTTATCAGCCACATGGACACATCCCCAGACTTCTCAGGCGTGAACCCCAAACCGCAAATCATCGAAGACTACGATGGCGAAGACGTCTTGCTCAAAGGTTCTGGTGCCGTGCTCAAGGTCGAGGACTTTCCGACCCTCAAATGGCTTAAAGGCCGTACACTCATCACGACCGACGGCACAACGCTCCTCGGCGCCGACGACAAGGCCGGCATCGCAGAAATCGTAACCGCCATGGAAGAACTCATCAAAACAGACCGTCATGCAGAAAGCCGCGGTTACGAAAACCTTTCGGGGCACGGCGATATCTGGGTCTGCTTCACGCCGGACGAAGAAATCGGACGTGGCGCCGACCGCCTGGACCTGGACTATTTCAAGGCAAAATACGCCTACACGGTCGATGGTGGCTACGAAGGTGAAATCGCTTACGAAAATTTCAACGCCGCAAGCGCCACGTTCAAAATTTACGGCAAGGGTGTACATCCCGGCGAGGCAAAAGGCATCATGAAAAACGCAAGCCTCATGGCGGCCGAAATCGCGATGGCACTTCCAGAAAGCGAAACGCCAGCGACAACCGAAGGCCACGAAGGATTTTACCACTTGACCGACATGCAGGGCGACGTGAGCGAAGCGACTCTCAACTACATTGTTCGCGACCACGATCAAGCCCACTTTGAGGACCGCCAAAAGTTTTTAAAAGAAATCGCTGAAAAATTCAATAAAAAATTTGGTGAGGGCACCGTTAAACTAGAACTGAAGCATTCCTACAGCAACATGCTTCAAATCATCGAAAAAAATCCCAAAGTCCTCATACGCGCTCGAACCGCAATTGAATCTGTGGGCATTCCTGCAGTAAGTGACCCAGTTCGTGGCGGAACAGACGGTGCAAAGCTCAGCTTTATGGGACTCCCCTGCCCGAATCTCGGCACAGGCGGCTACGGTTACCACGGCCCCTTCGAACACGTGACCGTCGAAGGCATGAAAACAGTCGTAAAAATCATCAAAAAAATTGCTGAATCAAGAGAATAAATCAATAATTCCATTTTGCAATAAAACATTCAAAAAAAATTTGGATTTTTGATTTTTTTATTATACATTACTTGAGACAGATAAAAAAATTTAAAGGGGAAACCGATTATTCAGATTCCTTCTGGATAGTTGTTATTCCCGTAGTATAAAAAAGGAGGCCGTATGCATATTTCATTCATCGTCTTCGTGATACTCGCCGTTGCAATCGTCGGCATTTCAGGTTATTGCATGGGAAAACACGTCAGTAAAATGAGCGAACAAGAATCCCCCAATGAAAAAAACACGGTTCCTCACGAAGACTGCCTTGTCAAAAATATCGGCATGTTCAACTACGGAGCGTTCATGGACACGCGTGATGGCGAGACCTACCACACCGTTCAAATCGGAGATCAGATCTGGATGGTCGAAAACCTGCGATTCAAAGCCGCAGGGAGCTACGCGCCCAACAACGATGAATCGAACGTAAAAAAATTCGGGCGTCTTTACACATGGACAACGGCTCTCGATATTCCTCCTGAATATAGCGAACAATCTCCTGCAAAAGACATCGAAATGTACAACAAAGTCAAGGAACGGAATTATCAGGGCATCGCCCCAGAAGGATGGCATATTCCAAGCCGTAAGGAATGGGAAACTCTGCTCAGCGTCTTAAAATCCAAAACAGACGGACGAGAACTGCGCAGCGAATGTTTCTGGCACAAGCCCGGTGAAGACACATTCGGATTCTTTGCTCTGCCGGCAGGTTACCGTTTTGATAACGGAGCATTCTGCCACTTTGGTAGGCGAGCAAGATTCTGGACAAAAGATGAATACGGCAAGACTAACGCATTCCGCGTGAGCCTCACCGACAATTCAGTTGACATCGAAGGCATTTATCGATCCGATGCCATATCCGTGCGTTGCGTGAAGAACGTGTAATCGCAGTCATTCCAGTCTCTTTGTCATGCCCGTTCCAAGCGGGCATTTCCTTTTCAAAAAAAATATTAAGCAAAGGTCCCCCGCGAGCATTCGCGAGGGCTTTTGGCATCCTTGATTTTTAATCTTCGAACGGATAACGTACGCCAAACTGCTCGCGAATTTTATCCATGTGCGTCATGAATTCCATTGTCTTCGCGTGAGTCATTTCCGGGCGTTCCCAAACGATAGAGTGCACGACATTCGAGAGTGCGCGGAAATCCGAGAGGTCGCGAGAATTCGAGCAATTGTCAATCGAACCGTCGCAAATTTCATGCCGGAACTGCGCAGGATTTTCAATCGCCTCTTTGCATGCGAGAACTTCGTATTCGTAGCAGTTGCAAAGACGCGTAGGCTCAACTGATTCAACAACATTCCCGGCATCATCAAGCAATTCCAGTTTTACCATATCGTTCAAATTCTGCACACGGATTTGCCCTGCTGAACCGTAAATGACACCCTCGTTGTGCGTCGGCGAGACCATCGAAGTCTTGAGATATGCCTTTTGGCCGTTTTCGTACGTGAGGTTTATCCAGTCGCTCGCATCCACGCCCGTCTTGAACTTGACGCACTTGCAATCCATCGATGCAATTTCGTTTCGGACAACTTTTCCATCAGCATCAATACGCTCGCCGAGGAACAAGTCTGCAAACGTAAGGCTGTAAATACCGATATCTAGAAGCGCACCGCCCGCAAGCGCCGGGTCATGCATACGGTCCCTATCGCTAAGTTTCATCGAAAAATCGGCTTCGACCGTTTCAACATTCCCGATGCGGCCATCGCGAATCCAGTTGCGAATGGTCTCCAGCGCAGGCAGGAATCGCGTCCACATCGCCTCGCACAAAAAGACGCCCTTATCGTGCGCCAGTGAAATCACTTCTGCGGCAAGCTTTGCGTTCGCCGTAAAAGCCTTTTCGACCAGAATGTTCCGGCCATGTTCAATACAGAGTTTTGCAAATTCATGATGGTGCGAATGCGGTGTTGCGATATAGATCAAATCAATTGCAGAATCCGCAGCCAGCGCCTCATAACTTCCATACGCTTTTTCAAAACCATATTCCTTGGCAAAAGCGGTCGCCTTTTCCAAATTACGAGACGCCACGGCGTAACACTCCACGCCCATCCCCTGATTTTTCAAAGTTTTCACCGCAGCCGCCATTTTCGTGGCAATATGACCGCACCCAAGAATCGCAAACTTCAAATTATTCATACCATAAATATAAATTGCCCACCCCAAAAACCGCAAAAAAAATTTGCACCCCCTGTTTACCGTTGTAGCCGAACCATTAGAAATGCGCGCAAACCAAAATGCCTATATTTTATACATGAAGTACCTAAAGTTCACATTCATTTTACTACTTATTACATCCATTACGATCTACGCAGGGGGAACAGCATCCCTCGTTGCAAAGAAAAGTAACACAAAGGGATTCTCTTATTCAATATCCACACGTTTAACATTCATTCAAGAATGTTCAGAAAACGCCAACCAAGATATTTGTTATTGCGTTCTAAACAAGATTCAGCAACAGTATAGCGAAAAGCAATATCTAAAACTCGATGCAGATTTAAGGAAAAAGATAGATCACCCTGACTTTGTTACTTTTATATCTAAAGCAGCCAATACATGCGATGAAGAATACGCTCTCCAAGCCAATTTAGACCTTATCGCAACTCAAGAATTCGCAAACAACAATGATATCGTTTTAAAAGATGAGACAAGCCTTCAAACAACAGACAAAATAACTTCCAGACGACGGCATAGTAGGGCATACGAAGACAGCGAAGACGATTACGTAAAAGATAATTTCGATGGCATCGGAGATGGACTCGCTGGCCTCTTGGGAGGAGGCGGTGGTGGAATAGCAACAAAAGCTAAAGGTTCCATCAAGACTCCTTCTATGCGTGATATCGACATAGAAGGATCTCGCTCCGCCGCAGACATCATGAAAGTTGTCCGACAGCGTACTCCAGGACTTCGTCACATATACAACAAATGTTTAAAAGAAAAACCGGGATTCCAGGGTAAGGTTACCTTGAAGTTCACGATTGCTCCGGGCGGCGAAATAATCAGTATTTCCACGATTTATTCAACAACCGGTTTCAGCGAATTCGACAGTGAAATCAAGAATGCAGTCAGTCGCTGGACATTCAACAAAGTACAATCAGGAAATTCAACCGTTACAATTCCATTTACATTCATCGAATAATATTTGATATATTTCTCACTATGAAGCAGATTAAATCAGTTGCAGTTGTGGGGCTCGGAGCAGTCGGTGCCGTTGTGGCAGAACAGCTCTTGAGCGTTCTTGGGAACAAGCTTTATTGCGTAATGGACGCGGAACGCAAATCGCGCTACCAATCAAGCGGAATCGTCATCAACGGGAAAAAGACGGACTTCAACTTTGTCACGCCGGAAGAAGTCCCGGTCGTTGACCTCGTGATTTTTGCGACCAAGAATTTGCAATTCAACGAGGCGCTCGAAGAAGCGAAAAATGCAGTTGGTCCGAACACCGCGTTACTTTCACTTTTGAACGGAGTCCATTCCGAAACAGAAATCGAGCGCGTTTACGGCGCCGAAAAGACATTGTACGGATTCATCGTCAATTTGCAATCCATCAACAAGCACGGAAATATCGACTGCGCTGGCCGAGGCATCATCCTCTTTGGCGAAAAAGACAACCGCCATTCCGAACGCGTCGAGGCCATCCACCAGCTTTTTGAAGCAGCGCACATCGTTCACAAAATTCCAGAAAACATCCGTCTGGAAATGTGGAAAAAGCTCTTGATGAACACTGTGTTCAATTCGATTGGAGCAATTTGCCGTTCAACATTTGCAGGCTTCAACTTCCCGGTGATGCAATCGCTTGTGCGTAAAATCGGTAACGAAGTCATTCAGGTAGCAAACGCCGAGGGCTTTGCGCTCACGAACGAAGACCTCGAAGAGAACTTGCGACTCACATGCAACTACACACCGCTTGGCAAGTGTTCCATGTTGCAGGATATCGAAGCCGGTCGCAAAACGGAGAACGCATACTTCTGCGGAACCATCAGCAAGCTCGGGAAGGCGCACGGGATTCCGACGCCCTACTGCGAATTCCTAGGCGAACTCATCGAAGGGACCGAACTCGCGAGAGATCTTGTTAAAGAACGCTAGACAAGATGGCGGATCAAGTCCGCCATGACGCTACGACTCACCGTCATGTTGAGTAGCAACGCTACGAAACATCCAGTAAAATCTTGTTTTGCGTATACCAGACTTAACTAGATCTTTCGCTACGCTCAAGATGACGCTAAGAAAGATGTTTCACGACTTCGATGTCAGCGGGGAGCCAGTTGACGGTGTTTAGGTTTGCGCGGTCAAGCCATTTGGCATCTTCGTGTTCCAGGAGTTTCGGTTTGCAGCCTGCGGCGAGCGTACAGTAAAAGCAATGCATCGTCAGGTGAAATTTGGGGTAATCGTATTCAACCGTACAAATCTTTTCGCCAACAATCACTTTAACATCAAGTTCTTCCTGGAGTTCACGGACTAGCGCCTGTTCGGGCGTTTCTCCCGGTTCCATCTTGCCGCCCGGGAATTCCCAGCCATCTTTTTGGTCGCCATACCCACGTTGCGTGGCAAAAATGCGCCCGCCATCCGTGATAACACCCGCGACAACTTCTATAGATTTCATGGTGTCAAATCTAGAATTTTTGCGGAAAATCACATAAAAACCAAATTATAACTTACTTTTTTCGCCCAGCTATTGCTTTTTCTAATTAAGTTTTATAAAATTGAATTGTACAAAATTAAAATAAACAATCAAATATGGAGAAACAATATGAACATCTACGATTACACTCTCATCGACGGAAAGGGAAACAATGTTCCGCTCGCAAACTTCAAAGGCAAAGTGATGCTCATCGTGAACACAGCAACCGGCTGCGGATTCACCCCGCATTACAAGCCGATTGAAAAGATGTACTCCGATTTCCACGACAAAGGATTCGAAGTCATCGACATTCCTTGCAACCAGTTCAAAGGACAAACGCCCGGCACGGACGACGAAATCCACGAATTCTGTACGCTCAAGTACGGCACGGAATTCCCGCAGATGAAAAAGTCCGACGTGAACGGTCCAAACGAACTTCCGCTATACACTTATCTGAAATCGCAAAAGGGTTTCGAAGGTTTCGGGTTCGGAGTGAAAGCCGCCGCGATGGCTATACTCCTCAGGAGTATCGACAAGGATTACAAGAATAATCCGGACATCAAGTGGAACTTCACCAAGTTCGTGGTTGACCGAAAAGGAGACGTCGTCGCGCGTTTCGAGCCCACCGCCGACATGAACGACGTACGGGCTTGCGTTGAAAAGCTACTTTAGGAGGCGCAATGAACTGTTCACTAAAACTTGAAAACCAACTATGCTTTCCGTTGTACGCCGTATCCAAGGAAATCACGCGCCGTTACGCGCCGTTCCTGGAACCGCTTGACCTCACCTACACGCAGTACATTGTGATGCTCGTGCTGTGGGAAGAGAAAAAGTGCAACGTCACTGAACTCGGGCAGAAACTCTACCTCGATTCGGGAACGCTAACCCCGCTCCTGAAAAAGCTCGAGAGCAAAGGCTACATCAAGCGCGCTCGTGAAACAAGCGATGAACGCTGCCTTTCAGTAAGCCTGACCGACGAAGGTGAAATGCTGAAGCACAAAGCAGAAAGCGTTCCTAAGTCCATGGCAAGTTGTGTAAACTTGTCAGAAGACGAAGCGAAGTCGCTTTACGGCATGCTTTACAAAATCCTGGAAAGTCTTAGGAAAAACGCATGATAAAAATCTTGTTCGTATGTCACGGGAACATTTGCAGAAGCCCGATGGCAGAATTTGTAATGAAAAAGTTAGTCCGCGATTTGCGAGACTCGAACCTACAACATGCAGACTTCGAGATTGCATCTGTAGCGACAAGCACCGAAGAAATCGGAAATCCGGTGTATCCGCCCGCAAGGCGCATGCTCGCGAGTCACGGAATCGACTGTAGCGGGAAAACGGCCAGACAAATGACCGTCGCCGACTACAACCATTACGACTACATCGTGCTCATGGACCAGAACAACCTGCGGAATCTCCGCTGGATTTTGCCCCGCGACATTTACGAACAAGAACTTGCACAGTACAACAAAGCTCGAGAATCCGCGAAGATTCAAGACGCGCGCGATTCCCGAGCCGGTAAAGTTTCACTTCTCATGGATTGGGCGGGCAAGAACCGAGATGTCGCCGATCCCTGGTACACAGGCGATTTCGAAGCCACCTGGCAAGACGTCAACGAAGGTTGCTCGGCAATGCTCAAAGCTATTTGCAAGTAAATCCCTGCAACTCAAGCCCAGCGCGCATCTCGCCGTAAGTCGAGGTGCGCTTCATGTCCATCGCCTTCATGAATCGACAATCGTTGTCGATATGCATCTGGAAACCCGTCATCGTTGGGGCGACCTCGCCCTTGCCGCTTGCACGGATACGATCCATCATCTGGTCGCGTTTGTCGAACTGTTCCGGCGGTACAAATACGTCCGTCACGATATCGACATTCTCGATTTCATAATCGCCGAACACAAACGAAATCGTCACAAGGTTCTTGAGGCCATGGAACTGACCGTCAACCTTGCAGACAAGATTCTTGCGGGCATTCTTCTTTTTCGGTTTGTTCTTCGCCTTTGGCGCAGTAACTGGCTTCGGCGTGTAATCCAAGGCGCTCAGAAGTTCAGGCTCCTTGATAACGCCCACGCGCTGATTGATAATGCGACCGTCCTTGATGAAAAAGAACGTCGGGAACGCCTGAATCGGGAGCGAATTCTTGATCTTTTCGATATTTGGCTCGTCAATCCCGACAGATGCAATCTTGATATCGCTATAATTTTTCGCAATGCCGATAAGCGTCGGAATCATGACAAGGCACGGCGGGCAACTTGTCGATGAAATTTCGAGAATCACAGGCTTCTTGGAATGCAGAATTTCCTTTTCGAAATTGTCATCGTTGATTTTAACGATCTTAATATCTTCGTCAGCAGACGGAGCGCCCTTCGCAAAAGCACTACTAGACGCCCCCGCCGCGAGAACAGCGAACATCACAACAGCAGCAACCTTCATCGCCAAATTTTTTCTTAAGTCAATCATTTTCGTTTCCTTAGTTTTATTGATAAGATACAAAAAAACGACCTGATGGCGATAACGAGAAAAATCAAATAGTTCTGCTTTCTAAAGCACTTCAAACAACATCATTAAATATTTAATAAATAGTTGAAAATTTTTTCGTTGATTTTTTTGAGTCATATTGCTTCCTCTGTTTTAATTGGTTATAATCAAATATTTAATGTCATTAAAAACAAAAACTTCAAATACATTTTTCCACACAAATACGCGAACTACAGTACTTAATACAAACAAGCACTCCAATAACTCTCTAAAGCTAGCTTATCGTAAGTGAAATAAGATATTCCTATTTACCTAGATGGTGAAAATATGTATATTAGACTTGGGATATTGTATGCATTCAACAATTCTTGACAACAAGACACAAAGGCCTAACAACATCGTGAAAGGCATGGAGGCGTAAATGCGTTATATCGACATATTCGCCGGGTGCGGCGGCTTGTCCGTTGGTTTGCAAAATGCAGGTTGGCAAGGTCTATTCGCAATTGAAAAAAATAAAGAAGCCTTCTCTACATTGAAGTATAACTTGATCGATCATGGTCATCATTTTGAATGGCCCGATTGGTTGGATGTAAAAGAACACGACATCAAGAAATTTTTGGATGATAACGAAGACAAACTTCGTGAGCTGGAAGGTCAGGTGGATCTGGTGGCCGGAGGACCGCCGTGCCAAGGTTTCTCACTGGCAGGCAAAAGGGATACAAGCGATTCGCGAAATAAGCTTGTTAAACAGTACATAAGGTTTGTCGAGCTGGTTAAACCCAAGGCACTCATATTTGAAAATGTTCATGGTTTTACAGTCCATTTTCAGAGCCAAAAGGGCCGAATATCCCAATACTCGTCTTATGTCATAAAAAAACTTGAAGAACTTGGTTACCATACGGATTCCAAAGTCATCGATGTTTCTCAATATGGTGTTCCACAAAAGCGGCGCAGATTTATCCTTGTCGCAATGCTTGAATCAAATCCCTCCGAAGTTTTTGCACATTTGGAAAGCAACAAAAGTAGTTTCTGCCAAGAAAAAGGAATCAGGCAATCTACGACTATTCAAGACGCCATAGGCGATTTGGAAGAAGCAAACGGCACATGCCAGTCCCCTGATACGAAACGTTATCAGGCCGGACTCTATGGCCGTGCAGAATCGGGTTATCAAAGGCTGATGCGTCATGGTCTTCAAAATCATCAGGGCGCAGTTGATAGTCATCGATTTGTCAACCATACTACAGCTGTAATTCAGCTGCATAGAGATTTGTTGAACAAAGCTCCGAAAGGTAAGCGAATAACGCCCGATGACGGATACGTTGAAAATCTGAAAAGACGTGGTGTTACAGTCCTTGATGCAAATTCTCAAGCTCCAACGATAACATCGATTCCAGATGAACTAGTTCATTACGAAGAACCGCGAATTCTTACGGTGCGAGAACAGGCACGAATTCAAAGTTTCCCCGATTGGTTCGAATTTAAAGGAAAATATACCTCGGGTGGAAAATTAAGGAAGAAAGAAGTTCCCCGCTATACACAAGTTGGCAATGCCGTTCCTCCGTTGTTTGCTGAACAAGTGGGGAAAGCCTTGATGGAGGTGATGAGCCATGGCTAATGGAGACAAGAACCTACATTTCCGCATAAGTGCGGGGTTAAAAAATGTTATTGGTAGAGAACTGATAAGCGACAAGTATATTGCAATTTTTGAAATCGTAAAAAATTCCTACGATGCCGGCGCGACAAATGTTACCATAACATATAAGCAAAATAAAGAGGGTGAATACGTTATCACAATAAAAGATGACGGCATTGGGATGGACTTCGCCGACATTACAGAAAAATGGCTTTTTGTTGCGTATTCAGGAAAAAAAGAAAAAAATCGTTCGAAATCGTATGTTGACAAAATGACTCGCCATTTTGCGGGTGCTAAAGGCATTGGACGATTTTCTTGTGATCGATTGGGTTCTAAATTAAAGTTATATACAAAAAAAGCTAGTGATACCAAAACTCATGTTGTCGATGTAGATTGGAATACATTTGAAGTTGATGATAAGGATGAGTTTGTTAAAATTCCTGTTTCCTATCGTACTAAGGATGATTCCAACATATTCAAAAAACATGGAACATTGTTGAAGATTTCTGAACTAAGAGAAGAATGGAGTCGCGAAGACTTACTCTCTCTTAAGCGCTATTTAATGAAACTGATTAGTCCAGACTTTAATAGTGATAATAATAAATTCTCTATTAACTTAATCGTTCCAAAAGAACAAAAAAAAGATGTCGAAATTCGGAATAATCCTAACAAAAATATTTGGCGGGATACTGTTAACGGATTTATTAAAAACGATGTCCTAGAACAAATTGATATAAAGACAACAAATATAGTTGTTGATATAGATGAGAAGGGAAAAATAATCTCTACAAAACTGTCTGACCGAGGGATTGAAGTTTTTACGCTAAAAGAAAAAAATAGGGATTATACCGAGCTCAAAAACATTCACACATCTATTTTTTATTTGAACAGCGTCGCAAAAGCAGCGTTTACAAAACAGATGGGCGGGGTTCAACCTAAAAACTATGGTTCCATTTTTGTTTATAAAAATGGTTTTCGAGTAAGTCCATATGGAGAACCAAATCAGGATTTCTTTGGCATTGATGTGAGAAAGTCTCAAGGTTACAAACGACACCTTGGATCTCGCGAATTAATGGGGCGCATATCTATAATTGGAGATGATAATGATTTCAAGGAAACTTCAAGTAGAAATCATGGTTTCATAAAAACTCCGGCTGTAGAAAAACTTGAGGAATTCTTCATAAAAAAGATTTTAACTGTATTGGAGAAATATGTTGTTAACTTAATCGCCTGGGGCGAGCCATTAAAGAATCGTGACAATCATGTAATTTCTCCAGAAGAGATTAATGCCCAAATAATATCTCAGTTTATAACGAACGTAAATCCTGATGATGTTGTAGAAATAAGCTACAATAAGAAATTATTTTCAAAAAACAATGAACAATCGAAAAATCTGTATTCGATTGTTGAACGTCTTGAAAAATATGCAAAAAAATCGGAAAATGAAGAATTCCGAATGTTAGCAAAAAAAACAAAGACAATTCTACAGGTAAATGAAGAGCTTGAACAAGAAAATACAGAAAAGGCTCAAGAGTTAGATAGGCTAAAACGCGAAAACGAAGCCCGTGAAAAACAGGTTTTTTTCTTAGAGAATGCAAATGACCAAAATGTTGAAAATCTTCTAAATGGCATGCATTCCATTTATACCTTAGCAGATGCAAACAAAGGTAATTTAGCAGACTGTATGGAACTGCTTCAAAAAGAAAATATTTCTGATGAAGCATACGACATCCTCGTTGATATTTTTCAAGCAAATGCCAAGATTCAAAAAATTGCAGATTTAGCCTTCCATGGCAACGCATCTTTGGAAAGTCAAACCATTGGAAATGTTTTTGATTATGTAAAAGAGTATTCTGAAAAAATGAATTATTTAAGAATGCCGCTTCACCTAAAACAAGATGGTGATTTGAATAATTGCAGTTTCAATCCGACGTCATTAGGTATTATTATTGACAATATCATCAGCAACTCTCAGAAAAACGAAGCAAGCAAAATTGATATTAATTTCAGCAATGAGAAGAAGGACGTTCTTGTTTCCTTTATTGACGACGGATTGGGTCTAGATGCGAAGCTAAACACTGCCGATTTGTTCAAACGTGGTTTTACGGCAAACTCAAAGAAAAAAGGTTTTGGAATGGGTTTGCCTCAAGTACATGACCTTATTGAAGAGATGAACGGTTCAGTCTCTATTGATGAGAAATACAAAAAAGGATTTAAAATAGACATAAGGCTAAAACATGAATAATCAGTTTAAAATTTTATGGTTCGAAGACAATTCATCATGGTATAAAACTGCGTTAAGGAGAGTCAAAAACTCTATTGCATCCCATTTTCTCCAAGATGCGATAATTCGTAAACCAAGCGGTGATGTTCTAAATATTAAAGAATTGAAAGAAGCAAAGTATGATTTGATTCTTATGGATTACAAATTGTCTGAAGAAAGCCCCAATGGCGATGAAATTATAAAATACATCCGAGATAATTTGATATTAACAGATATCTTATTTTACTCATCAGATGAAAAAAACATGATTGCTTCGTTTAGGAGAAGAATTCCTGAAATGGATGGCGTATATCTTGCCAAAAGGAACATCGAGGAATTCGCAGAAAAGACAGAACGGCTCATATCTAAAATAGTGCAACGTTCTGAAGATATTATTAATTTACGAGGGATGGTTCTTGAAGCAACAAGTTTTTTTGAAACCAAAGTGCAATCTTTTTTAGATGATTTATGGGAAAATATCGAACCAGCCGAGCAAGAGGTTTTAAACAATTTATTAAAAACCAAAATACTAGATCACCGTTTACATGATTCGGAAGATAAAATAAAAAAATTTAATAAGAAAAAATTTGATGTGCCAAAAGCAAATAAAAAAGGCTATTTTATGAATGAAAAATTAGCTTTAATCGACGCTTTTTCGGAAAAAAATCGAAATGACATAATTTGCACATCTATAGATAAAAAAATTCAGGATTTTTATATGGAAAAATTAGGACGATATAGAAATAAATTAGGTCATGTGAATGTTGGAGAAAAAATAGAAATTGGAGAAAATGAAAAAGAAATAATCAATCAAGAGTTTCATAAAAAAATGAGAAGAAATATTGCAGAATTAAATGACAAATTTGAAAAAACTCTTAATCTTCTTTTGAAACCAACTTAACTATGATGCTTGTTTTTTATAAAGATTTGGGCTTAAGGGTCAAAAGGATACCTAAAAATGGATATTCCTCGCATTAAGTGTCATTTGGATACCTGAATTCGTCGCAATCCATTTTGTTCATCTGCATTCAGGCGAGAAAAATACTCCAAAATCTTGTTTTTGCAAGTATTCATCGAAATTTCCTTGCGAAAACGTAAAATTGATTTCAAATCAGTAAACACAGACTCGAAGCCACTGTTCATATTTGGAATCCCGAGTTTATACCATTCTTCGAAGGTCCACAGAAAGCGCATGTTTCTTTTTATGTTGTGATAGGCGCTCCGGAGGTTCTTGTGCATGTAGTGCATCTTTCCGTCGGTATGCGAGGTTCGTTCTTTAAGAGAACGGTAACGTATATTTTCTTTCACAAATTCCTTTAAAGGTATAAAAAAAGGATGTTCCAAATGCGCATCATTTTAATAGCGGCAAGGATTTTTTTCCAATTTTATAAATAGCGAGAAAGAATCTCATGAAGACCGTGTTCATCACGGAATCCAAGATTGAGACAAATCAACGAAAGGTTATAACATCATTCAAAATTTCTTTATTCAACAAGAATTAACGCTATCCAAAAACCCCGCACAATCAGAAAGTTCCTTTCCAAAGATATATCAAAATTTTCAGAATACAGCCCAGTCTTGTCTAAATCTTTCGACAAAGCACCTCATTATTCCAATCTGGAATACTCCTCTACTACTCCTATCAAACACCACTTTGTAGCTTATGCAATGGGGGCGATTGTTCGTCTCAATCACAAGGAGGTAATCATGAATCGCATTAAATGTGCACTGTTTATTGCCCTCGCTCTTACGGTCAGCACATCTTTTGCCGCAAGAACTGTTAAATCAAAACTGGGCGATATCGATCTCACATCCGATAAAGATGGCAGCACGGTCGTCTGCACAGCTGGTTTTAACGATGAATTCACAATTCTCAAGGAATCAGATACGAAAGTACTTGTCAAGGGAAACTGCGGAAAAGGCTGGGTTGACAAATCCAAGATCGAATACGTTGCAAAAGGCCCGGGAGACAATTCCATTAGTTTGGATGAACAGATTCTCGTTGGCTGGATTGATAATCCGAGTGCAGTATTCGTCTTAGAAGGCAACGATGTTGACTTCGATGGAGTGGATATCAATCGTGATTTCAAGGAATACTTGACTTACACGATGGACCGTGAGAAGATGGAAATGCGAAACGGAGAAAACTAAACTCATACATCTACCAAGCGCTGTCCTCCGGGGCAGCGCTTTTATTATAAACTAATTAACTTTATTCCAAATTAAACCATTAATTTACTACTCTGCAACAATGTTACTTTGTAGTTTACAATTGAGGCAGTTGTTCACCTCGCAATAATCAAGGAGGCAATCATGAAAACGTTAAAACTTATAACCGCAGTAATGCTTGCGTTTATGGTCACATCATCATTCGCAGCACGTGTTGTCAAATCAAAACTCGGCGATATCGAAGTTACAAATGCAAAAGATGGCGGCGAAGTTATCTGCACTGCAGGATTCAATGACGAACTGACGATTGTCAAAGAAGCTGAAACCAAAGTTCTCGTCAAAGGACGATGCGGAATGGGCTGGGTCGATAAATCCAAAGTTGAATATGTCGCAAAGGCACAGGACAAGATCATTATTCTTGATGAAATCCCGTTATACGATTGGCCTGACAATCCAACGAATGTCGGAATTCTCATAGACGACATTGAAGATTTCGATGTAGCAAAGATTGACCGCGATTTCAAGGAATACCTGACATACACGATGGACCGTGAGCAAACAGAAATGAGAAATGGAGAGAACTGAGCTCACGCATCTCACGACGCTGCCCTGCGGGGCAGCGTTTTTGCGTTTATAAAACAAAGCCTTACGTTTTTATTACATTTCTTTAAAAAAGATTAAGGAAGAAAATTTTTCAAGGATTTTTTATGAATATTGCTATCGTCGGTACCGGTTACGTTGGACTTGTCAGCGGTACATGCTTTGCCGAAATGGGCGTCAACGTCACATGCGTCGATGTGAACCAGGCCAAGATTGAATCTCTCCAGAAGGGTGAAATTCCTATATACGAACCGGGTCTTGACGAAATGGTTCTCAGGAACCAGCGCGAAGGCCGCCTCAAATTCACGACCGACCTTGCAAGCGTTCTCGACAATGTCGAAATGGTATTTAGCGCCGTGGGTACGCCACCCGATGAAGACGGCTCCGCCGACTTGCAGTATGTGCTCGCCGTGGCCCGCACGTTTGGCCAGAACATCAAGAAGTACACCGTTCTCGTGACCAAGTCCACGGTCCCGGTCGGCACTGCCAAAAAGGTCAAGGCCGCCATCCAGGAAGAACTCGACAAGCGTGGCGTGAACGTCCCGTTCGACGTGGCCAGCAACCCGGAATTTTTGAAGGAAGGTTCCGCTATCACGGACTTCATGAAGCCCGACCGCGTTGTCGTGGGTGTCGAAAGCGAACAGGCTAAGGAACTCATGACACGCCTCTACCGCCCGATGATGCTCAACAACTTCCGTGTGATCTTCACGGATATCCCGAGCGCAGAAATGATCAAGTACGCCGCGAACTCCATGCTCGCGACCCGCATCAGCTTCATGAACGACATCGCAAACCTCTGCGAACTCGTGGGCGCCGACGTGAACATGGTGAGAAAGGGCATCGGTAGCGACACACGCATCGGTTCTAAGTTCCTCTATCCGGGCTGCGGCTACGGTGGAAGCTGCTTCCCGAAGGACGTGAAGGCACTCATCAAGACCGCCGAAAAGAATGGCTACAAGATGGGCGTTTTGAAGGCTGTCGAAGAAGTCAACGAATACCAGAAGACAGTTCTTTTCAACAAACTCGCAAAGCGCTTCGGCGGCGAAGTAAACCTCAAGGGCAAGACAATCGCCATGTGGGGCCTCGCCTTCAAGCCGGAAACCGACGACATGCGCGAAGCGACCGCTCTCGTGCTCATCGACAAACTCGTCAAGGCTGGCGCCACGGTCCGTGTCTACGACCCGGTCGCCATGAACGAATGCAAGCGCAGAATGGCAGCAAGGGATGACGCAGCGACAATCGCAAAACAGATCGTCTACTGCAACGACATGTACGAAGCATTGCTCGATGCCGACGCCCTCCTCCTCGTGACCGAATGGAAGCAGTTCCGTATGCCGAGCTTCGGCGTGATGAAGAAGTCCATGAAGAACGCCCTCATCATCGACGGCCGTAACATTTACGACGCGAAGGAACTCGCCGACGCAGGATTTGAATACAGCGCCATCGGTTGCTAAGGAAAGATCATGCTTGATAAGAATGTCAACCTGAACGGAAAGACAGTCCTCGTCACAGGAGCTGCCGGCTTTATCGGTTGCAACCTCTGCAAGAAACTGCTGAGCGATTATGCCTGCGCTGAAATTGTCGGCCTAGACAGCATCACCGACTACTATGACGTGAACATCAAGTACGAGCGTCTCAAGGAAATTGAGGCTCTCGCCACATCAACCGGGAAAAAATGGACATTCATCAAAGCAAGTCTTGCAGACAAGGCGGAAATCGACAGCTTGTTCGAAAAATACCGCTTTGCTGTCGTCGTGAATCTCGCCGCCCAGGCAGGCGTCCGCTATTCCATCACGAATCCGGATGCCTACATCCAGAGCAATCTCATCGGATTCTACAACATTCTGGAAGCCTGCCGACATTTTGAAGTCGAGCACCTCGTGTACGCGAGTTCCTCCAGCGTGTACGGCAGCAACAAGAAAATCCCGTACTCCACCGACGACAAGGTCGATAACCCGGTTTCGCTGTACGCCGCCACCAAGAAGAGCAACGAGCTTATGGCACACGCCTACAGCAAGCTCTACAACATCCCGAGCACGGGACTCCGCTTCTTTACCGTGTACGGCCCCGCCGGCCGCCCGGACATGGCCTACTTCGGCTTTACAAACAAGCTCAAGGCCGGCAAGACCATCCAGATTTTCAACTACGGCAAGTGCAAGCGCGACTTTACTTACGTCGATGACATTGTCGAAGGCGTTGTGCGCGTGATGCAGCATGCCCCCGAAAAGCAGAATGGCGAAGACGGCCTCCCGCTCCCGCCGTACAAGGTCTACAACATCGGCAACAACCACCCGGAAAACTTGCTCGACTTCGTGACGATCCTCCAGGAAGAACTAGTCCGTGCGCATGTTCTCCCCGCCGATTACGACTTCGAAGCGCACAAGGAACTTGTGCCCATGCAGCCCGGCGACGTTCCCGTGACCTATGCCGACACAAGCGCCCTTGAAGCCGACTTTGGCTTCAAGCCCGCCACTCCGCTCCGCGAAGGACTTAGAAAATTCGCAGAATGGTATGCCGGCTATTACGGAACTGAAAAATAACGATTAAAACCAATTCTATGTTCCACAAAAACAGAAGCATGGCAATTTACGTAATCGCCACCCTTATAGTTTTGTTCTTTTCTGCCTGTAGTGATGATAGTGCATCAGCAAGCGGAGTACCTATCACAGAACTCTCAATCGAAGACTTTGAGCAACCGTACACAGGTGTTCCAAGGATCGTGATCGAAACGAGAAAACATAAAGCCATAAAGGATCGCGAAACAGAAATCCCCGCAAAAATGCAAATCTGGAACGAGTATGAACCCGAAAGCGAAATCCTGGATTTGACCATAAGGGGAAGAGGAAATACAACGTGGGACTTTTATCCCAAAAAGCCCTACGCAATAAAGTTTGAAACAAAGCAATCCTTACTGGGTATGGCCAAAGCTAAAAAATGGGTCATGCTTGCAAACTATAGAGACCGAACCTTAATTAGAAACGCCGTCGCATTTGAACTTGCCCGTAAAACATCTCTCGCCTGGACCCCAAGCGGCAAGTTTGCAGATGTGATCATAAACGGGGAATTTTTAGGCAACTATTACATCTGCGAAAAAATCGAAGTCAAAAAGAACAGGCTCGAACTAGACGACGACTCCTATTTACTTGAATTCGATACCAGTTACGATGAAGAATTCAAATTTAAAACGGAATACAACGACCTTCCCGTCAATATAAAGTATCCAAGCGAGCCAGACAAAATCCAATACAATTATATAACAGACTACATCAATGAAACCGAAAAGACTTTGCAACTAGACGCAGACGATTCCACCTACCTTGACTATGTCGATCAGAATTCTTTTATCGACTATTTCACGGTATATGCATTATCGACAAACAGTGAACCGATGCACCCCAAAAGCGTCTACATGCATAAAGACAAGAACGGCAAGCTCTCTGCCGGCCCCGTTTGGGATTTTGATTACGGCACGTTCAAATTAAACAAGACAGGGCTTATAAATCAAAAAACGGCTTTGTTTAAGCCATTTTTCGAGAAGGATTCTTTCAAAAATGCATTTAAGCAAAGATGGCCTGTCATTAAAGATTCGCTCAGTTCTATGAACGCCTTTATCGACTCTCTTGCAAATTACGTCAAGGAATCAAACGAACAGAACATAAAGCTTTGGCCCATTAACATCACGGCTCACAAAATAGGTGACGAAGAAAAAAGTTTTGACGAAGCCATTGAAATGCTAAAAAAGGCGCTTCAGAACAAAATCAAAGAACTCGACAAACTGGTTCCTTCGCTTTAACTACCACTTGAACCCAGCTCTGGAATACACTTTTCGATCGCCCAGAAGGGTCCATTCCAGATCGAAATTGACATAGCGACCTTCGATACCGAGAATCGGTGTAATGGAATACTGCATTTTTGCACCATGCAGAAAACGCTTTTTTACAACAGCGTGATTCAGCGGATTGGGATCGTTTATGGAGCTTCCCGTATCTGTACCTTTCCAAAACCATTTCTGGTGCAACCCAAAGACCCACCGCTTATCCATTCGCGAATACATCAACCAGTCAATAGTCATGCTGTTAGGACCGCCCTGATTGCCTAGCGGCACTTCAAGATGAGCCATTTGAGCCGTATTGCTCTTAAAATGCGTATATACGAAAGGTTCAACGCGAGCGTATTCAAAAAGTGTTCCCACTTCGAATGCATGATTTTTCCAATCGAAATCGTGAGCCACCTGGGCGCCAATCATCCAAGCCCATTTTGACTGAATATTCTCATTTTTTATAAGCTCTATCGGACTCTGAAAATCATCCATAAAGAATTCCGTATAAAAACGAGCCTTGTTGAACAATCTATAGTTTAAATCAAACGACAACGCCCCGTTATTTGAGCTTTCAGTGTAATTCCCCTTTTCCATAAAAAGCGGAATGATCGGAACAAAAAGCCAGGCATTATTGTCATCGTGAACAACCTGGAGTTCACTCATTCCCACGACAAGATTGCCGAAATCCAGTTCATATCGATGTCCATATAGATTTCGGGCTTCTTTGTTACCTTTGTTTGAATTTCCCTTGAAAACGCGCAAGTCACCATAAATAGTAAGGACAGTAAGCGGTCCGACCTGCAAATCCAGGGACATCGAATTAAAAGGCAGCGAGAACTGGTTTAAGGCCAAGTTGTTATAATAACCAGGCCCCCAATGCATTACATCACGGCCGACATCAAATCGGGCAAAGCCCATATTTAGAGCCAAGTGGCCCCGATAACGAGCGTAGCTGACATATTCAAGACCGTCATTAACTTCTTCCAGCTGAAGGTCAATGTATTCACCATCGTATGACTGAGGATTTTTCGAGTAATGACGTTCTGAATAAATTCGAGCATCCAATACAAATTCCAAAGAGTCAATATAGCCTCTCAGATAAAGTCCGCCGTCAATCCCAGGCCAGATTGTATCGCCAAGAGCTTTTCCACCTCGGAAGTCTATTCCGCCAACCAGACTTGTCGCAAGGAATGTCCGATTGGACTGGAATTTCAGCAATGCATCCTTTTCCCTATTAGCAGCATCCCTGCGCCAGGAGGAATCCCTCTGTGGATAATGAAATTCCTGTTTTGCAGAAGTGGTTGTAAGCCTATGGAACTCGAACAGCATGGGCGCCGTATCGAGAAGCTTGAGGTTGTATCTCTCCGGAGAAATCACCGGAGAGGCGAATAGAGTCTGGCAAAGGAATAATATTCCCAGAACTACGAAATGAACACTTCTTTTTGCGCAAGATTCCATTATTTTTTCCTATTGCGAAATTCCTTTACAGTCTTTATTAAATAATCAAGGCATTCTAAATGCAACAGCCTAGCGAGTCCCAAATAAAGAGCCATGCCCAAAAAGGTCAAGACAACCAATTGCAGAACCGGACTTATTGCAAATTTATCGGACAACCAACAAGATACAAAATAAACACATCCGCCCATGAAAACAGATAATGCCATAGAAGGCAGAATATCCTTCGTCTGTTCAATGTATCCATAATTCAATAACTTTTTATTTGGATAAGCATTCACAAATGCCCCAAGCGGAGCAGTAATAGCACTGCTCATCGCAATGCCTATTGGCGACCTGAAAAATAAAACAGCAATGGCAATAGCGACCAGGCCATAACCCTTTTTTATCAATTCAAGTTTTAAAAAGATATCACTACGTCCAACCGCATTGACTGCAGAAAGGTTTGTCGTATGAATCGGCCAAAAAGCATAGATAACACAGCATATCTGTATAAAAGGAACCGCAGGGAGCCACTTTTCACCAAGGACAACAAGAGTTAGCGGTGTTGCGACAGCGGCAAGCCCTGCCATTAAAGGCAAAATAAAAAATGAACTTGTTACTATAGCTCGACGCATCATCACTTTTAAACGAGGTTTATCATCTTGCACGGATGACAAAGAAGGCAGCATCACCGACTGGATAGATGAATTCAGGTTGTTCACAATCAATTTAGGGAACTGATCGCCGCGATTGTAATAACCTAGAGCAGTTGGATTGAACATTTTACCAACAATCAGGTTCAGTAAATTATTATAGCAAGTATCCAGCAATGACGAACACAACAATTTCCAGCCAAACGAGAACAGCATTTTCCAGCGGGCAAACGAAAACGACAAACTCGGTTTCCATTTAACCGTAAACCACATTATGATGCAAATCAGCAACGAATTCGTCAATTGTTGAATAACAAGAGACCAAATGCCATATCCCCAATAGGCAAACAGCACACCTATCAGCCCTGCGGGAATAATCGCACCAACACTTCTATAAAACAGTGTCTTGAACATCATATTCCGTGCAACATAAGCCTCCTGAATTGAACTCAAGGCACCCAAAGGAAGCATCAGTCCAAGGACTCGAATAACAGGGACTAGCTCGTTCTGACTGTTATAGAACTTGGCAATAAATGGAGCGCCGCAAAACAGGGCAAGATACAAAGTACAAGCTAGCAGCAGGCACGAATAAAAGACGGTCGTAAAATCAAGATTATCAGCATCTTTCTTTTGAATCAGAGCTGTATTTAAACCGCTCTGGACAAAAACATTTGAAATGGTAATAAAGACCATGATAAGAGCTATCAAGCCAAAATCTGCAGGCGATAGCAATCTTGCCAAAACAACCGCAACAATAAACTGAACACCTTGGGTACCAAGGCGTTCAAAATATTTCCAGAATAGCGAGGATATAACAGATGATTTTAGAGACATTGGTAAAAAATTAAAGAACTACAGCCTTCCCTAATTCAGCAGACTTATAGGCGGCATAAATGACACGCAACGTTTCGTGAGCGACCCAATAATCAGACTTTGGCTCACGATTATAATAAATTGATTCCATAAAATCACGCATTTCATCGACATATCCACGCATGATGACATCTTCCAAGAACGGATTGTTCCAGCCTTTCTTAGACGGCAGCATTTCTGAAATATAGACATCATCAAGGCCATCTTCGTCCAGGAAATAGGTGCTCATCAAATCGGACATGGTCAGTTTGCAATTGATCACGGCATCGTTACAATACAGTTCGACATAGTTACGGCTTCCACCCAACAAAGTATCGGTCGCCATAACAACCGCCTTGGTTCCGTCAGAGAACGTAATGATCACCGTTCCAAAATCTTCAACATCGTTTGGCCTTGCCGCAATATGACGATGTTCGTAATCGTTCAAATTCGGTGTTATTTGGGCCATGTCGGCAAATACAGACTGGACCGATATCTTTTCGTTTCTCGCCTTGGCCTCGATTTGCTTGAGCCAAATAATTGCAGATAACGGATGCGCACCTGTCCTTATGAACGTCCCGCCGCCGGTCTTAGCCCATTCACCGGCAACCGGAGAGCTGGAGCCTTTCAAAGACTCCTCGCCTTTTGAAAAAAGGATCTTCGACTTTTTCGCCGTGATGATTTCCGCGGCCTTTGTTACTGCCGGGGCGTAAATGAAATTTTCGGCATAGCAGAACTTCTTTTTCGATTTCTCGACGCAATCCTTCAAGTGGTCAAGAGAGGTCAGCAACCGTTCATACATCTTCACTTTCGAGACACATTTACCAATCGGCGTACTGTCGCCATCTTCCCCAAAATATCCGCTTAACGGCTTTTCGCAGATGACGTGCTTCCCCGCTTTTAAAGCCTGCTCGACCATATCAGCGTGAGCGTATGGCGGAGTACAGACATCAATGACGTCTATTTCAGGGTCGTTTAACAGGTCCTCGAATTTAAGGGAGTATTCTAAAAAACCAAAACGCTCCTGCATCTTTTTGACCTGGTCTTCGCGTCTCGCGATAATTCTCTTATAACATAACGGAATGCCGCTAAATCTTTTTAGGGCTTCCATATGCAGTTCTGTCGCTCGACCAGCGCCGGCCATGCCAATGCAAAGTTCGTGTTGGTTATTCATTCTACGCTCCTATTCAACTGTTACGGCGTCATTAACATAGGATTCAATAAGTTCTTTTTTCATCGTGGATTGATCAGGGAAGCAAAAGAACATGAAGCCGACCGGTTCGGACATATTGTTCTCTATCAAATCACCACTCTGCTTTAGCATAAACACGCTGTCCAAATGCTTATTGTATCTGGACGGGATTTCGATAGACTTAATCTTTCCGTTTTTGGGGGCCAGAATCGTCTTGTAGGCAAAGCAACCCTCTTGACTTACAACAGAAGGAAATGCCGACAGATCCAGGCCACATCTTGCGCGAGTTTCCCAATATTCCCAGTCAATACCTGTAAGGGCGTTGCCCGGGACATGGTACATATTGCCTAAAATGCGACGCATGACTTCGATAATCTGGGCCTCTTTTCCATCATAGATGTACTGCAAATGGAATATGCCATCCTTTAGGTTCAGGATATGGGCGATTTTCTCGATCTGTTCTACAAGCTTGCCTTGAACGATTTCGAAATTGTCGGCAGGATACGTATCGATTTCAACGCGGTACGGATTTAAAAAAGAATATTCGTTATTGCTGCATATCGCGCATACTTTCTGATTGCGCAAAAAAGTGCAGAAGCCATGCTGTGTGCCAGACACATAGGGTTCGATAACAATTCTTTTGGCCCGGGATTTCAGGAATGCTTCCTGGACATACTTAATCCCTTCCGCTTTGTTGTCAGCCCTGTGAATTCCATTTCCCGCGCTGCAATCTGTCGGCTTTACAATTATCGGATATGCGCATGTATCCAGATGCTGGAGAGCGTCTTTCTCAGAAGAGAACGGAGTCGATACCGGACTGGTAATGTTGTTTTTCTTTGCAAATTCCTTGAACAAGTCCTTGTTGTGGAGCGTCAAGGTCGTTTCGTACGAGTCATAGCCGGGCAATCCGAGCTTTTCTGCGACATAGGCTGCGGTGTACACACCGAAATCATTACAACACTGAATGATGGCATCTATAGAATTTTTCCGTGCAATTTCCAGGATTTTTTCTTTGTCCGAATAATCCGCAAGAATAAATTCATCGCACCATTTTTGACCAGGCAGATTTTCCCTGTTACCGGTAACGATAATGTAATACCCAAGCTTGCGAAGTGCACGAACCAAGCCCAGGTCATTGTGGCTCGAGCACAGCAATAACGCTTTCTTCATTATACATTCCCCTTATTGCAAACAAGTTCCAGCACCCTGTTCACATCTTCGTCCGTAAGTCCCGCATGCATCGGCAAGCAGATGACTTCATCGGCCATACGGGTTGCAACAGGGAGGTTTTCCTTGGTTGCAGACGGCAAGCCACGGTAAATGGCGAAACTCGAAATCAGCGGATAGAAATAGCGGCGTCCAAGGACATTGTGTTCCTTCATTTTCTCGTAAAGAGCGTCACGGCTGATACCATATTCCTTCTCGTCCACGAAAATCGGGAAATACGAGTAGTTGTAGGTCACGTCATCGCGTTCCTTGAACATGGAGATGCCAGGAACATTCGATAACGCTGCACGGTACTTCTGCGCGACCTTCTTGCGGGCGGCAATGGCATTGTCAATGTGCTTGAGGTTGCAGAGGCCGTAAGCAGAACGGATTTCGTCCATCTTGCTATTGATGCCCGGAGCAACCACAGTCGTTTCGCCTGCAAAGCCGAAGTTCTTGAGGTAGTCGATGCGCTTTTTGGTGCGGGCATCGTGGCAGATAAGAGCGCCGCCTTCCACAGTGTTGTACGTCTTGGTTGCATGGAAGCTGAGCGTGTTCATGTCACCTGCATCAAGAATCGTGCGGCCATTCACCTTCACGTTGAAGGCGTGGGCGGCATCATAGATGATGGCAAGGCCGTATCTGTCCGCGATTTCCTGGATGGCTTCGATATCGCACGGGTTACCGTACACATGCACAGGCATAATGGCTGTTGTCTTCGGAGTAATCGCTTCCTCGATTTTCTGAGGATCAAGGTTGCCCGTCGCCGGATCAACATCGACAAATACCGGGGTAAGCCCATTCCACCAGATAGAATGTGTCGTCGCCACAAAGCTGTACGGGGTGGTAATCACTTCGCCCGTAATGCGCATCGCCTGGAGCGCCGTAATAAGCGGAAGAGTCCCGTTAGTAAACAAGCTAATGTATTCAACTCCAAGATATTCGGCGAGAGCGCGTTCCAACTCCTGATGATAATGGCCATTATTAGTAAGCCACTTGCGGTCCCAAATATCCTTAAGATACGGCGTGAGTTCTTCCAAAGACGGAAGAAGGGGGGAAGTGACGGTTATTTGCTTATTTGCCATAAATTCTCCATGACAGTTCTACAATATAACAGGTAGATCTTTTACACTGTAAAAATTGCAAAAATACACTTATTTTCGATCCAAAAGATTCACCAAAAAACATCCACACTTAAAAAAGGGCTTTATTCTACACAATTTATATAATACGGAAACAACAAAATACCTCATCGTCCAGTAAAAGCTTTCAAATTTCACAGGGAACAATGAAAGCTCGATTTTCTTAAAGGCATCCCAATCATACGTAAAGAAACAATGAGGGAGAAGTCTGATCGAAAATCTCTTTTTTGCCTTATCCCAACCTTCAAAACGTCTTGCATGATCAAGAAAATAAAGATATGTTTTGTTATGGGTAAAACAGAACTTAAATATTGCTCTCTTTGATTTAAAATGCGAAGCTGACTCTGAAAGTTTTCTATAGACACTTGTACATTCAGGTAAATAGTGTCCCTTAGAGATAGAAGCTAAATGCAAAAACATCAGTCTATCCCCACAAAAATATTCTTTTCTATTTAATTTGGGTCTAGAGAGATACAATTCCTTTCGGCAACAGAATGTTAAAGTCCATATAGACGATGTCGGATTCAGCATTTCATGTGCATAATTATCTCCAGACAACCCCTCGATATTCATATCAAAAAACTGTTGCGTTTGCTGATTAAAGCCTTTGAAATTGGTATAAGAATATCCATAATCCAAATTCTTTTCAAGGAAGCTTATTTGCTTTTGCAACTTTAAAGGATCTATCCAATAATCATCACCTTCACAAAAAGCTATATACTTTCCCTTACATGCAGAATCGACGATTTTATCCAAAGAATCATCATTCTTTGAATACTGATTTTCAGTTTCATAGATAGGCTTGATTATCTTAGGATATTTTTTTTCATATTCGCGTATGATATCCGCAGTTTTATCGGTAGATGCATCATCATGGACGATTACTTCAAATGGGAAATCGGTCTCTTGACTTAAAAAGCCATCCAAAGTCTGAGCGATGTAAGACTGCTGATTATAAGTAATACACCGAACGCTGACCAGCGGAGTATTCCAATCTTTTGGCCATTTTTGAATAATTTCTTCCTGAGTTCTATTTAGCATAAATCAACCATTTTTAGAGAGACCTGCAAAAGAGCCGTAACTTTCGCTTCGTTTTATTGCGAAGAAAGCGAACAGGAACCACATATGCATATAAGCCCAATTGCCACTTTGAACAATCTGTACAATAAAAAATGAAAAAAGCAAAGCAAAGGATCTTATGGATGCCACTATTTTTTTATTCCGCTTCCAAATGACAACAAGCGGGCGGATAAACAAAATAAAGCCATATACCCCAAAATTAGCCAGCACTTGAAAAATTATTGCAGAGGACATTGCATTTCCCGTTTTTCTCATATACAGGACATCGTTGAGATTCATTGCAAAAGGCATGAATTTCTGAATATATTCTAAAGTAAAAACGTGACAACCACCTGCACCCAAACCAAGCAGAGGATTATGAAGAAACATTTTTAGAGCAATCATAGGAAGCCCAAGTCGTACAAACGCGCTTGAATCAGACTCGATTGTTTCAGAAATACTCTTAAACTCCAATACTCTCTTGGCAAAATACGTACCAGGGTCAAGCAATAAAACCTGATACATCGCAAAGCAAATCAACGCAAGCACCAACAACACTGCGATAGATTTCAAAACCATTTTTTGGAAATTTCCCTTCGCAATGCTGGAAAACACACCATAAAAGGCCACCGACAAGATGATCAAAAGATATCCCTTCGTGCTAACCGTAAACAGCAAGAGCATTGCGGCGACAATCGTACAATACATCCATTTTTTCAAATGAAAAACTTTATACAGATAAGCATAAACGAAAATGGCAAAAACCATGTGCTGGGAGGCATAAGAAGCTTCCGAATTTGTCAAGCACGGACGGAATTCCTGCCAGCCTCCAAAGATAGCGTTGATGACGGACTTAAATACGTGCGGCAAGATATGGTAACAGGATAAAGTTTCCAAAGTGCCCAGGAACATCGCCGGAATATAGGCGTATCCAACATACTTTAAAACGGTCTTGGGAAAATCGGGATCCTTATGGCTAGATAGGAACTGCGAAAAGACAATAACAGAAAGCATCCCCATCGCCAAGCCAGGAACATAATATTTTAAGCCAACAAAAGATCCTGTATGGAAAAGCAAGACAACACTTCCAACAGAGACAGAAACAACACTAAAAAAGAGAATCTGAATAACAGGCTTAGGCAAACTAAAGCGGCCATGATTCTGGAGCAAATAAATGGCAAAGGCGGCGACAATAAAATACAGCGACAATGGCCTATAGACAAAAGGCAATATATGCGGTATAGCGTCGTACGGCAATGCAAGAATTGCCATAATCACTAATTTATCTGCTAAGGAATGCGTAGACATCGTCTTTCCCAACCCTTACATTTTCGAATATGCGTCCAGTAATTTCTGGGTTACCACAGCTTCCGAATACTTTTCAGCAATGAGCTTCCGCAATGCGGGCTGATAAGTCTCGCCATTCATGAATTTTTTTACAGCTAGGCCAATTTCATCGACGCTATAGGGATCGACAGCGATGGCATTCGGTAAAAAGTACTCCTTAGGGCCGCCTATATTTGTAATCACAATATCGCAATCATAGCTGGCAGCTTCTAGAGCCACTAACCCAACCCCTTCTCGAATCGAAGGCAGCGCAAATACTTTCGCCCTAGAATACAGGTCCTTTAATTTTTCATCGGATACGCGGCCCAAATTCTGGATATTCTGGCGAGAGCCAATCTTACGCGCTAATTTTGCGTTAAATTCATCTGTACTTGCACCCGCCAAAACCAAGTCAAAATTATACTTTAGCGCGGCATCGACAAGCCGTTCCACATTCTTTGTCGAATCGCAAATTCGAGACACATGCAAGCAGAAGTTTTCCTTCTTATTTTGATCCAAAGAATCTACTTTCGAAAAGCGGCTGTTTAAAGGGACCAGCTGTATTTTGGAAGGGCTAATACCGAACGCATCCGACAGGAACTTCTGTTCATATTGCGTTCTGGCAAGGAACACGTCAAAAACAGATTTATAACGCCTTAACGCAGAATAGTCCGCAAATATTTTTGCCTTCGGATATGAAATCCGGGAAAGAATTTTATATACAAGCAACGGATAATGCGGATCTAATACTGGAGAACAGACAAACTTCGCCTGCGGTGCACGCAGTTTTAAAGATGAATAAAGGGAAAAAAAAGACGAACCAAAAAAGAAAAAATGTATCACATCAAAACTTTTCCAGTCGTATGTCTCCCAGGGATTTATTTCAACAACTTCATGCCCCATTTTTTGCAACATGTCGCGCCACTGGACAGCCTGCATCTTGATTCCTCCAAAGGAACCACTGACTATCGTAAAATAAGGCAGCAAGTACGCAATTCGCATTACGAGTATTCTCCAAAGTCAACAGAATCGTAATTTCCGTGTCGATTGTAACGCTTTTCTACAGGTGGCAACTGCATATAATCGCCATACATGTTCGTCAGGTATTCTATATAGCCTTTAGGTATTGCAAACTCAGTATCTTCAAACGGAACTTTTATGGTTTCAACAAGTCCTTCTTTTGAACACGTTTCCTTATAGCCGTATGCACCTAGCAAATTTACGGCAACGGTTCCCGACGACAAGTTGTAAAATTTCAGGCTTTTCGAAATGATATTTTTCAATACAAAATCAGGCACCAGATGAGCAACAGCGCCCATTATCTTGGCAACGATCCATTTAACATTGGATTTCTTATTGTACAGGACTCTGGGAACATATCCCTTTTTATAAATGTAAAATTTATATGTAACCTGAAATGCAGCCAGCTGCAAAAGCCTTTTTCTTTTTGTCGGGGCTGCGGTATCGATCGGGAAAACATCCACAAAGATTCCCTGATGGACACTTTTGGGGGCATTGCGTTCAGGATACTTGGTTCCATTCAATTTTACTTTTGCAAAAGGGAACCCGTAACCTTTTTCCGTATCCCAAGTTTCTAAAAAGAACTTCTTCTTGTCTAGTTTTTCTTCCGCAATTTTGATAAACCGTTCATAGTCTTCCCTCAGCATTCCTACATCAAAGTCATCGTCCCAGGGAATGAAACCTTTATGTCGAATGGCACCAAGAAGAGTTCCACCAATCAGGAAATACGGAATTCCATTTGATTCACACAATTCCTTTATGGCTTTAGCGATATCCAATTGCAAAAGCTGCAACTTACGCAAATTTTTTTCAAAAACTTCGTTCACGGTTCCCTTCTATGCTTTTTGCACATTCAAATCTTTTTTTATCTGAGTCGTGCTTATTTCAGGTGTCCTTGGCAAATAGACTACTTCCACGCCTTCTTCTTTCAGGAAATCAAACTTTCCAGCCCAATCATCGCCCATTACAAAAGTATCTATATGGTATTCGTGAACATCCGTTCTTTTCTGTTCCCAGCTTTCTTCAGGAATAACAAGATCAACGTAACGAATAGATTCAACGAGAGTCTTTCGCTGTTCATAAGAGAAATAGCACTTCTTATGTTTTTCATTCCAGTTAAATTCATCGGAAGAGACAACAACGATAAGATAATCCCCAAGAGCCTTTGCCCTTTTCAGGAGATTAATATGACCATAATGCAAAAGGTCAAATGTACCATATGTTATAACGCGTTTCATAGCATTCCTCTAGCAAATCCAGCCACCAATTTTTCGATCTTTCGTGCAGACCACAAATAGCGATATTTCGTAAATAAGTACGCCAGCCCTTTTATGTGTTCCCAGTTGTGCTTACTGAAAAGCTTTTTGCGCGAAAGGCGCTGCCAGCTATGCAAGATCCTGGCATTTTTATTTTGGACAACTCCGAAGCCAGCCAACCAGCAGCGCAGGCAGAAATCAACGTCTTCAGGCGCATAAAAAATCTTCTCGTCCAGGTAGCCGACCCGGTCCAAAATCTCCGGCCGGAACATCCAGCAGGCGCTCATCAGGTACCCGACAGGGACAACTTTCTGGTCAGCCGGATAGCTGTAAAATTCAAGCGACTCGCCCCAACGCTGGGCTTTCTTTAAAGGCAGGACCTTGGAAAGCTTAATCGTCAATGTCGGTATCTTGCGGCCGCTATTTTGCAGAACGCCCGCTTCATTCCTCATTTCCGGCCCGACAATACCAACACGCTTGTTGTCCAAGGTTTTTACCATCGCCTGAATGGCATCGTCATTTACTTCGGTATCGGAATCCAGAACGCAAATGTAATCGGTATCAGGACTAATTTCCTTGAGGGCCAAATTACGCGGGACCGTAGTCCCTTCATTAACTGCACGTTTGATAACATGCAGTTGAGGATATTCTTTTGCCAATGAATCCAGGATTCCTACAGTCTTGTCTGACGATCCGTTGTCTACAACATACGCAGAAACATCAAAGGACTTCAATGCAAAGACAGAACGCACACATCGTTCTATAACGCGTTCGGAATTCCATGTAAGAATGACAAATGCTAAGGTCGGTTTTTTAGCGCCCATGCTACACCAGTTCCTCCTCTCCGCAATCTTTAAACCAATCACGGAAAGCGTCTTCTAGTGAATAGGAAAGTGGATAATCTTTCGCTAGTTTCTGGCCGTCGATATTTGTGCTCACCATCAGTTTTCTCACACGGGCAGGGCATATGCCCAGACCAAGGCCGCCAAACAAGCCACAGAGAGTCGCAGCGGCCATCATCGGTTTACGTGGGATAAAAGGAATCCGACGTCGCATGCCGGTCGCCTTGAGCATGGTATTGGCAATCTGCTCAATCGTGAACGACGGGTAATAACAGCAGTTGTAAAGCTTTGTTTTTTCGCCTTCAGCTTCGCCCATTGCAAGCATCACCCGAACCAGGTCCTTCACATAAATACAGGCTTTTATGGTGTCCTTGCGGCCAGCGTATGCAAACTTGCGCTTTTTCAGAGCCTTATAAAGGCGGGTCATATTGCCATTTTCACCCTTACCGAATACAATGCCCGGCCGTACGATCGAGAGCCTGCGACTTGCATTTTCAGCAGCCCACTCACGATGGATCTTTTCAGCCACCAGCTTGGAGATTCCATACGGGGTGTTCGGGGTCGGAAGAGTTTCTTCCGTCTTCAGTTCTTCCGCAGCACCGTACGGAGCAATGCTGCTCGTAAAGACGATATTTTCGATGCCATGCTTGCGGGCAAAATCGCAGACATTTTCAGCACCGCGAATATTTGTTTCGAAATAGGCGTAATCAGGATGCCCCGGAGTGCGGTGAATTGCGGCAAAGTTAAACACGAGAGTATTTGCGCCAAAATCGCCCTGCAATTCAATGGAGTTGCGAACATCGACACGCTGATAGGAAATCACACCATCTGATTGAGCGGTATCGGCAAGGAGGTCAGCAATGTATATCTTTGCATCTGGGTATTTTTCACGGAGCAGGTCCACCACATGCGAACCTATAAAACCACATCCGCCAAAAATGACAAAAGAATCAAATTTCATTACATCATCCGCCTTATTCATAACAGTCCTGCAATATAGAAAATATAAGAATAGTAAAATAAAATGCTTTTTTTTTCACTATATAATAGGCACAATTCCATATAACGGCACCTTTTTCCAGATGTTAATTTTTTCTAAATTTGGGCGCATGGCAGAAAAAAAGAAAATTCTCGTTATGGTCGCAAGCCCGAAAAGGGAACGTAGTGGAACCCTCATCCCGACAAAGGCTTTTGTTGAAGGGATCGAGCAAAATGGCGACTATGAAACCGAATATATTTTCATCGACAAGATGAACATCAAGCCGTGCCGAGGTTGCCTCAGCTGCTGGGGACGCGAGGACGGTTCGTGCTTCATGAAAGACGACGATGTTCCGATGATTCGCGAAAAGCTCATCAATTCGGATATTGTCATTTGGAGTTTTCCGCTGTTCCTGTTTGGCGTCCCGGGCCAGATGAAGGTCTTGATGGACCGCATCGTGGGCATGGTCCATCCGTACATGGGCCAGAAGCTCAAAGAAGGGGCTAACGCCATGGGCACCCCGCTACACGGGCTGCAGTTCCAGAAAGAGGGCCAAAAGATCATTCTGCTTTCGAGTTGCGCCTGGATGGACTTGGACGTGGTTTACGAGCCGGTCCGCAAGCAGTTCGACATCATTCTCGGTCACGAGGGCTACACGCTTATCGCCTGTCCGCAAATGCGTGCGCTCGACCACCGTGGCGGGCCGCGCCGCTTGAACATGCTCCGTGAAAAATACCGCAAGGGCGGCGCCGAACTCGCAACGACAGGCAAGCTTTCACAGGAAGCGATTGACTTGATGCAGAAGCCGATCTTTAGCGACGACGCCTACGAGACGCTCGTCGTGGAATTCGTGACGCACATGTTCGATAGAGACGATAATTTCTAGCGCCTTCGTTCGGCGAGTTACTAGTTAATAGTTATTAGTTACTAGAAATTTGTTAAAAGACGCGGCATTGCCGCATGTGTCATGCCCCGTCGGTGCGGGGCATCTTTTTTTTAGGAAAAATGCCGATCCCGGAACAGAGTCCGGGATGACGCTTTGAGAGACATAAATACAGAAAAACCCTGGCGAATGCCAGGGTTTTCCGTAAAAGCAAAATCGCAGATTAGCGCTTGCTGAACTGGAAGTGCTTACGAGCCTTCTTGCGGCCGAACTTCTTACGTTCAACGGCACGTGCGTCACGAGTCATGAGGCCTTCCTTCTTGAGAGCCGGCTTCACTTCTGCGTCGTTAGCAACGAGTGCGCGGGAGATGCCGAGACGGACTGCGCCCATCTGGCCAGCGATGCCACCGCCACGAGCGGTAACTTCGACGTCCCATTCTTCAGCGTTGCCAAGGATGGCGAACGGAAGATTTGCAATCATGTCCTGCACTTCAGAATGGAAGTATTCCTTGAAATCACGACCATTGATAGTGCGCTTGCCGGAACCCGGCTTCAGGATCACAGCGGCGATAGCGTTCTTACGACGGCCAGTGCCGCGGTAGATCTTCTTATTTTTTGCGGTAGCGATAGATTTATCCTCCGTTCTAAATTACAAGTCTACGACTTCAGGTTTCTGAGCAGCGAACGGATGTTCGGCGCCAGCAAAGATTTTGAGCTTCTTGATCATCTTGTGGCCAAGAGCGCTGTGCGGGAGCATGCCCCAGATAGCTGCTTCGAGCGGAGCAGTCGGGTTCTTTGCCAAGAGGTCGGCAAAGTTGATCCAACGTTCACCGGCGATGTGGCCAGTGTGGTGGAAATACTGCTTCTGGAGAGCCTTGTTGCCAGAAACGGCAACCTTTTCAGCGTTGATGACAACCACGAAGTCGCCAGTGTCGACGTTCGGGGAATAGATGGCCTTATGCTTGCCCATGAGGAGACGAGCAACTTCGCTAGCAACGCGTCCCATGGGTTTTTCAGCTGCGTCCACAAGCTTCCACTTGCGGGAGACAGTCTTCGGGTTTACCGTAATGGTCTTCATGTAAATCCTCTAGTGAGTGAAATTCCGGGGCACACGCGCCCCGAGAAAAGCAGAGTAAATTTAGATGATTTTTCGCAAGGGTTCAAGGGTAAAAAAACACTTTTTTGACAAAAAGCCCGAAAAATAAGGCTTACACACTATATCAATTATATCAATTAATACAATTGTACTAATATTTTAGCTACGCCGGTACGAAAGCCCCGCTCTTTACGGGCCATTAAAGAACCCGAATAACAGAGCGAACCTTGTCTAAAACAACCCCCGCAAAACATGTTGTTGCAGTAATCAAAACGGAAATCAAGAATACGACAAAAACATTTTTCTCTGAAAAAACAAGACCTGCAAAGAACGCGAACAGGGCCATAAACGGCATAGGTGGATAATGCAAAACCATAATATCCAAAGTCTTTTTCCCAACAAAACTAAGAATCTTTAAATCCGACGGCAATAATTTGCAAAACCATAAAATTCCGATAGACGCTAAAGATCCTGTCATCAAAAAAACAAACGGATTTCCATAATGAATCAGGTGCATATTTACACTATTATCCGTATATGTCTGAATAAGGGCAAAAACCGCCACAGAAACAAGACCAAGAGCGAAATCCCCCTTTTTAGTAAAACCAGCATTATTTACATGCGCAAACAAGCTTCCAACAAACAGGAAGAATACAGAAGGCGCCAATCTTGTAATTGAAATAAACAAATACAAAACCAGTTCGCAATCCTCAAAATGATGACGATACGAAGCAAAAAACAAATCACAAAGATATGTAACCACTGCAAGCACAAACAGCACAACAACAATCTTGGTCTTTGTACGTAACTTTAACCAGCAATTCATTAGAACAAAGATTATTTCTGAAAACAACAAATTCCATAAAAACCAAAGCGGAGCAAGGCCCCTCCCTGTTAAAATAGCGCATAAGCGTTCTTTAACGTCAAAATCATGGGAGGGTTGAACTAAGGATTGCACGAACATCAAAAGGACATAAAATGCGCTCCAAAAAAAATAGGGTCCCAAAAGCCTTTTGGCAGTCCTTGGGAGCTTTCCAATCTTTACATCCTTTAACGACAACAAAAATCCACTTATCACAAAAAACAAGGGCATATGGAAGCTGTAAATAAAATGATTAGAAAAATCCATCCCATCACAATATTTCTGCAAGCAATGCGCAAAAACAACTAGAAATATCCCCAACGCCCTTGCGTAATCCACAAAGACAATTCTTTCCTTACCCATTTTAAACCCGCTCTCCTTGGCGTTCATTTTTCCCTGCCGCAGTCTTCCGCATAAAGGCCAAGGCTTTGGACTTGCGGCGGGCGGTTTCCTGGAGGTTCACGGCGACATCGAATTCATCGACGATTTCACGGCCGAGGATTTCTTCGAGCACGTCTTCGAGACTCACGATACCCGCAATCGCACCGAATTCGTCAACAACACCCACCATGTGGCCTCGTTGCTTGAGGAATCTAAGCAACAGCTTGTCGGTCATGAGGCTATCAGGCACGAGCTGCATCGGGCGCATGAGCTGTCGGAGCTTCACATCGCGGTGGCCTTCGGCAAGCTGGTTGTACGCATCGCGGCGAAGCACAATCCCGATCCAGTTGTCCTTTTTGCCGTCGTAAAGCGGTACACGCGAGAACGGCCAGTTGCCGCGCTCGTCAAGAGTCTCGCCAATCGTACTGTCTGCAGAGAGAGTAAACACGACCTGTCGCGGCGTCATCACGCGGCGCACTGGGAGCGACTTGAGCGAAAGGATGTTCTTGATCACGAGAGCCTGCTGGCGGTCAATCACGTCTTCGCGAAGTCCGAGACTCACGAGGCTGTTGATGTCCTCGATGCTCACGTCCTTCTTTTCCTTGTCTTCGTGCGTCCAGTGCTTGGTAAGCGTGAGGCAAAGCCAGATGATTCCCGTCCAGCTGAGGATTTTCGTGATGTAGTAGAACGGCACGGCCACAAGCGGCGCGCAGACTTTCGCCTGCTTCACGCCGAGCGTCTTGGGCGTGATTTCGCCAAAGAGCAAAATGAGAACCGTGAGCACCACGGGGAGTAACATCGCCTGCGAAGGAGTCAAACGCTTCACCGCCAAGGCCGTCGCCAGGGACGCACCCACCGTATTCGCGACTGTATTCACCACAAGCACCGAAGCGATGTAGCGGTCGATATTATTCTTCACGTGCTTCAGGTAACGCGCGGTAAACTTCTTTTGGCGTTCCAAAACTTCCACCGTCGAAGGCGGGACGCTGTAGAACGAGGCTTCAGTCACAGAACAGAACGCCGAAGCGGCAAGACAACAAAAAACAGTTAAAGCAATTTCGAACATAATTTTGCGCCTCCGGCGCCTTCAAGTTACAGTTTCATCATTTTCAAGATGGCGATGCCCGAACAAGTCGGGCATGACAAAATGCACGAGAACAACATAGCCAATGACCATTGACTAATAACCATCAATCAGCATTGGTTCTATCGCCCAGAACTGGGTGCGTTCTATGTCGCGGATAAAATCTCCCATAGATTTCGCATTCACAAACGATTCAACAAAGGACTCATCCGTATTCAACTGCATCAGTTCGATATCCGTAGACTTCGGGATACCGGCAAGTTCACGGACTTCGTCAAGGGCATCGTCAAATCCGCCCAAGCTTTGCACAAGCCCGGCCTCTTTGGCCCTCCAGCCGACCATCACACGACCGCCACCATACGCGGAATCCACAACAGCCTGGTCAATTCCCGTCGCCTGCGACACAACGCCTGTAAAGCGGTCATAGAAATCATCCATATATTCCTGGAGCGCAGCCTTTTCGGTATCGGTCCACGGGCGAGTAAACGAACGCGCGTCGGCATAATCATTCGTCTTTACCGGTTCGGTTTTCAACCCGATTTTTTGCATCAAGCCAGAAGCGTCAATCTTTCCGCCGTAAATTCCAATACTCCCGACAATAGCAAAAGGTTCTGCAACAATCTTATCCGCACCGCAGGCAATGTAGTAGGCGCCCGAAGCTCCAATGTTTCCAACACTTGCCACGATAGGAATGTCAAACCGCTTCAAATTCTTGAGCGCTCCCCAGATTTTATCCGAAGCAATTGCATCTCCACCCGGCGAAGAAATCCGCACAAGCAAAGCCTTCACGCCCATTCCGGGGAGACGGCGCAAATTATCAAGAACCACCTCGCCCATGCGCGAATCAATTGTTCCATTGATGTTCAGGAGCGCAACCTTTGCCCGATGTATCCAGCTTTCGTCAAATATTTTCATGTTCGACGGAGACCATGTCCTAAAGCCCACATGGGGAGGGGCGTCCATATCGAAAAAGGTTTTTAGGGCGTAAGCAGGAACCTGGTCAATGTAAAGCAAAGTATCAACCAGCCCAGCCTTTTTCGCCCCAATCGCGGTGATGACCGGCTTTTGCGCAAGCGAATCAAGCATCTTCAGGCTCTCGGTCGAAGATCCCGTCTTTATCCGCTCAGCAACCCGCATACGGAGAATTTCCCAAAGATCCTTATATAGCGATTCCATATTGCTACGCGCATTCACCGACAAGGAATCTTCCATATAAGGTTCTACCGCAGACTTGTAGGCCCCATGGCGCAAAAATTCCACCTTGACACCTAATTTATCCAAAAGCCCCTTGTAGAACATAATCCCGCCGCCAAGCCCAAGCCAGGTAAAATGGGCCGAAGGTTCGACAACGATGCGGTCCACGCTTGCGGCCGCCATCAAATCCGAAGGACGCACATCATCCATATAGGCAATCACAAGACCGCCACGTGCCTTAATCTTTTTGACGTAGCGATTGATCTCTTCAGAAATCGCCATATTGCCCTTATAGCCCGAGAAGTCTAGCACAACAAGCCCTGCAGACGGATCCCTGAGCAAATGTTCGAACAAGTTTCGAACCTTCATCAGGCCAATGGAAGTTGGCTCGAAGAACAGGAATTTCTTTTCGACTTCGGTCACGTCCATGTTGAGCGGCACACGCACAATCTGCCCCACATGCGACGAGCGCGGATTGCGGGCTGCATGAAACCCTATGCTACCGCCCTTCGGCAAGAAATCATCAAAGATTTTAAGGGATGCATCAACGTGCCCGCCAAACGAAGTAGAAAGAGTAAGCGTGTATTCATCGTCATCGCCGTAGAGCGGGACCTTGAATCCAAAACGGTAACCGTAAAGCGAAAGTTCCAGAAGCAATCGATGCTCTTTCCAGTTCTCGACATCGTAACTCACATTGAGAAAATCGCCCATACGGATCGTGGCACCTGCATTGTGGATTCGTTCCATCGAAGAGGGGCCAACGTACAGCAAGTTTTCGCAAGAATATCCCAGCGAGAGCATGGTAAAAGGGCGAATCAGGATACCTGGAGAATAGCTCCACTCCGTTCCCTTGAAATCAGCGCTGCGAAGCGCCGTGATGCGACCGCCCCAGAACACGCTACGGTCAAAAAGCGGAAATCCGTGAGTCAGATTCCAGCGGGACTCATCCATTCCCTTGCCGTCAAAGCGGTACTCAAAACCCGCACCAAAGCGGTCCAGATTGCCACCCACGCGAAGTTCGGTAATGCCGTCGTCATATTGGTAAGTGAGAAGCGCACCCTTGGAATCCAGAGCCGAAAGCCCCGCCGGGTTCCCGAAAACACCATGGCCACCATCAAGTGAAACAAAACCTGATTCACCAGGAAGATAGGCAAAAACCGACGTAGTAAATGCAAATAGCGGTATTATAAATTTTCTCATCGATGATATAATAGAAAAATTGCTATTTTGATTTGAGAGTGTAGGAAAAAATTTAACACAGTGGTGGTTATATGGCTTCATCTTCTAAGAAAGAAGAAACAGACCTTTTCGATTTACTGAAAGAACTGGCTAAAAATTGGAAGATCATGATTCCAAGCATCATTTTGTCTGGAATCATCGGCGTCTTTGTCGCAATGTGGATCCGCCCTGTTTATAAAGTAGACGCCTTGCTGCAAATCGAATCGAAAAACAACAAAAGCCTAAGCCTCATGGGGGGCCTTGGCAATTTATTCGCTTCGACAAGCCCGGCCGCCACAGAAATCGAACTCATCAACAGCCGTCAGATCATCGGTGAAGCCGTCGAGAAGATGCACCTGCAATACATCGCAGACCCCATCAACAAGCTGGATAGGCTGACGCATCATGAAGGCCGCATGGAACTCAGCGCATTTGAAGTTCCCTGGGACAGCATTCCTGCGGACGAAAAAATCAAGCCCTGGATTGCAAAGGCCATCGACAGCCTTTCTTTTGAACTTTACGACCACAACGACAAGAAGATCCTGACAGGTATTATCGGACAAACATACAGGATCCCATATGCAAGGGATACTGTGATTTTCAGCGTATTCAACATGGAAGCCGTAGCTGGGCAAGAATTTGAACTTACAAAGCTAGACCGTCTGGACGCTATCGCAAAATTTAAGGGCGCTTTCGAAGTCAAGGAAAGAGGCAAGAAAACTGGAATACTGGAATTCAGCTACCAGGACATTTATCCAGACCGCGCAACAAAAATCGTAAACGAAATCGCCACGACATACTTGCGCCAAAACGTAGAACAGAGAAACGCCGAAGCCCAAAAGACTCTGGAATTTCTGGAAAAGCAGTTGCCCGACGTCAAAGCGCAAATGGACAGCTCGCTCCTCAAATTCAACACCTACAGAAACAAGGTCGGCTCCATCGACATCGATGCTGAAACAAGGCTCGTCCTTGAAAAGCGCACCCGTCTCCAGCAGAGCCTGCTTGAATTGCAACAAAAGAAACAGAGCGCCATTCGCCTGTTCCAGCCGGAGCATCCAACAATCAAGACTCTCGAAGAACAGGAAGCCGCCATCAAGCGTGAACTGGCTTTAAATTCCAACGAGACAAAGAAGCTTCCGGCAACGCAGCAAGAAGTACTCAAGCTCACAAACGAAGTTGACATGAGCAAGATCATGTACACGACCATGCTCAACAACATCCAGCAGCTTAAACTCGTTTCGGCCGGCGAAGTGGGTTCAGTCCGCATTATAGACTTTGCCGAAGAAGTCAAAAAGCCGTCAAAGCCAAGAAAAACCGTTATCGTATGCATTGCCTTGTTCTTTGGAGTTCTTCTGGGTGCATGCATCGCCCTGCTTAAGAGCAAGTTCAGCAACGGCGTTCGCGACGCACACTTCATCGAACGCGAAACCGGCTTCAGCGTTTACGCCAAAGTTCCCAAAGGCAATCCCAAGGGCACCAAGGGCACATGTCCGCTTGCCGTGGTCGAACCAGACGATGTCGCCATCGAATCGCTCCGCACATTGCGCAGTTCTCTTGAATTCAGCATGGACGAAGGTTCAAGCCCAATCATCGGCATCAGCGGTCTTATCCCCGGCGTAGGCAAGAGCTTTATTTCCGTAAACCTCGCCGCCCTATACGCAGGACTCGGCAAGAAGGTTCTGCTTATCGATGCAGACCTTCGCAAAGGACGCCTGCACAAGGAATTCGGGATCAAGCGCGGCAAGGGACTTTCTCAGGTGTTGTTGCACACCGCAACAGCAGAAGAAGTGATCAGCAAGACCGAAGTTGAAAACCTGGAAATAATCCCCTGCGGAAATGTTCCCAGCAACCCGTCCGAGCTACTGGGATCCAAGCGCTACAGCGACTTGATCCAGGAACTCAAGAGCAGGTACGACTTGATCATCATCGACACGCCGCCGATCATGCTCGTAACAGACGCCGCTCTCGCCTGCCGCGTTGCCGCACAGATCGTCATGGTCATCGAATACAACAAGCACAGTATCGACGCCATCCAGGACGGCATGAAGCAGCTTTTGAAGGGCAACAACACGGCACATGCAAGCTTTGTCATCAACAAGTACGAACATGGCCACAACGACGGCTACGGCTACAAGTACGGCAAATACTAGTCGAAATCCATCCTTGCATTAAAACCAAACGCGTGACCTGTTTCCATGCCAAACAGGTATCCGCGATTTATTTCGTAGGATAGCGATATCTCGAAGATTTTTTTGAGCCATGTGAAATAGCGGACCGCATCGACATGCATTTTGAAACCTCGATACAGATCGTCCATCTTACGGTACGGCTTATCGAGATTCAAGTTTTCTGATTCCTGGATGCGCCAACGGTACAGGAAAACATAGTCCAGCTTCCATCCGGAACGGTCACTGCGATACCACGGCAGCGTCCATGAAATAGATCCCTTAAGGCCCAGTTCATCTCCAGGGCGAAATCCGCTTTTTTCAAGAAACGTAAAAAATTCGATCGCCGCGCCAAGCGTCATATTTTGCGATAGCTCGTAAAGGCCAAACGGCGAAATTCCAAATCGGTGGAATCGGTTTACCTGGGAACCACCGCGTGGCGGGAATCGCCAATTCACATCGACGCCCCAAAGCGGAAACGGCATCATCTTGAAACCCAGATAGGATTCGTTCAGGCCATTCACACGCAAGTCCACCACTTCGTGAATTTGATCATGGAATTCGAGATTGTATTCATAACTCACAAACCGATACGCAAAATCGCCGAAAACGCTAAAGCACTTGCAAGGCGCATACGCTCCAGTCAAGTTCAGATCGGCGCTGTAGACGTCATCACGGAGTTCTGCAAGCCCACCCAGTTGCACAAAGCTTTCGGGGGTGCGCACTGGGAAAACCGGCTCGCGGGCAAACGCGACAAACGAACCAGGCAAAAGCAAAAAGACGAAAATCCTTTTAAGAAGCGCAATCATCAAGTACCGCCGTTAAGATAAATAAAAATTCAGACAATCTAATTATATTCCTACACTTTTATATTTACGGTTGTTATATTTTGAAGCATGATAAAATACCTTTCGACTTATATAGCAATTATTTACGCATTGGTAGCCTGTAGCGATAATCCGGGCAGTACCGCGGACGATCCTAGCAACAAGACTCCAGAAACTCACGCGGGAATGATTCTGGTCGAAAGCTCTCAAAAAGTCGTTACCCTCGGAACAAAGAAAAAGGGCGCAAAAGAAAGCGAGACTCCTGAACTCAAGACGGTCCTGAATTACGACTACTTCATGGACACTACCGAAGTGACCTGCAACGAATTTAAAAAGGTCATGAAAGGCGAAAAGATCGCCAAAGCCATCGATTGCGATAAGGAAGGCCCCATCACCGACATTACCTTTTTCGACGCCGTACTTTTCGCAAATCAAAAAAGCAAAAACGAATCTCTCGACAGCGCCTACGAATATTCAAAAGCAACCTTTGACGATGAAGGGCACTGCACAAATCTGAGCGGATTCATTTACAACGCCGACAGCAAAGGTTACCGCCTCCCAACCGAAGCCGAATGGATTAAGGCCGCGACTAGCTCATATAAATTCAAAGACTTTTCCGGCAAGTTCATAGAATGGACAAACGACTATCTTGGAAAACTCAAGGACACAACTATTGTCAACTTTGCAGGCGCAAAAAATTCTAACGATCTTGGGGAACGCGTCGTTAAAGGATACAATTCCGAATCTGGCAAATTAAACCTGTATTCACGAGGCGACGTATATACGGTAACATCGGCCTCACATGCAGACTACATCGGATTCAGGCTTGCGCTCGGAGCTATCCCCGAAGCCACCTGGCTAGACAACCAGGGACGCGTTCTGGAATCTCCGGTATTGATTCTCGCCAAGACAGACGATTTATGGGATTACACAAAGACAACCGGCATGAAGCTTGTATTCCGCAACGACATAACAGGCAATCTCGCCTACATTGACTATGCGAAAGACGAAAGCAGCATCATTGAGATCGTCGATACAATATCCGCTTACCACCCGGACATTTCACCTGACGGTAAAAAAGTCGCGTTCTGCACCGGGCTTGAGGGGCTTACAAACCCATCCAGTCTTTACGTACGAAATCTGGATTCTACAGGATCAAAACTGATTAAACTAGATGTCAAAAGCGCTGCCATTCCGCGCTGGGATGTCTTGAAAAATGGCGATACCGTAATTACATATGTTTCAAATCCAGGGAACAACAAGGACAACGACGCATTCCAAAGTTACAGCACTTGGCAAGTTCCTTTTGCAAACGGAAAATTCGGGTCACCTAAAAAACTATTCAACGGAGCCTATCACGGCGGCATCAGCGAAGACGAAAATTTGTCCGTAACCGGAGCAAGGCTATTACGTGCAAGAGTCAAAGGCAAAGATACCATTTGGTATAACAAAGAACAAGCCTGCAATGCATCCCTTGCAAAAGACAGCAGCAAACGGACCGCATTCCTGGACTTCGCGGGAAAAACAGGCAAGGACTTCATTGGGAAAGATTACGCCACGCACCAATACATTCTCATTGCCGATAGCACAGGAAAGCTCAAGCAGTACATACAAGCGCCAACAGGCTACACATTCGATCACAGCGAATGGGCTGTTGGAGAAACAAACGACAACATGGTCGCCACGCTTGTCAATTCCAGCGGGGCACATAAAAGAATTTCTCTGATGAATCTTGCCAAAAACAAGAACATCGACCTTGCGGAAGGCGAAGAGCTATGGCATCCCTGTTTCTGGATCAAGAAAAAGATAGCCAGAGACGACAACGATTTCGTATTCGATCCCGATAGTGCAGGAATGTATTACAACACATCGGGAGCCTGCCCCAACGCAATTGTATTCAGATACAAAATGGAATTATTATGGCAATTCAAGGATTCTTCGAACACCGTAATTATAGGTTCTTCGCGTTCTTACTTCGGAATAAATCCTCTTCTATTCAATAAAGAAATTACCGCCGTCAATCTGTCGGTGTCTTCATCAAGCATCATTGGCAACAGCACTCTTTTTTACGACTACATTCTGCCCCATTATAAAAAATTAAAAGTCCTCATTACTTCTGTAGACCTAGACCGCGGACACTACCCAGGAACAACAAAAGAGAATATTTTCTATGATTCATACAAATCCTATCCAGGCTACGTTTACGATAAAAATCACGACTTCTGGGTGGGCAAAGAAACAGACAAACTATACAAAGCTACATTCAATTCTCCAGGAGCTCCGAAATACGCATCCGCATTACGTCCTAACCGAGGATTTTATCCGCAAAGTCCCAGCCAGTGGGGTTCTCCCATTTTTGTTATGGACTCCAATTGGATCAACTGGGAAAGCAGCCGAAAAGTATTTGAAGGAAAGATCGAAACCTTCGAGAAGCTGTTGCAAAAATGCAACGAGGAAAAGATTACCGTAATAGGCGTAATCACACCGCAAAATCCGGCCTACAAGGAAACAGGAGCATTCGGCCGTCACGGACTCTTAAGAAGCGCCGTTCCAAAATACATGAAGATTCTGGACGATTTCATGGAGAAATACCCGAATTTCATCCTGGTCGATGAAAATAAAATGGGAGATCACGACTATACAGACGAGATGGCCATGGATGCCGACCATCTATCCGAACTAGGAGCCGCCAAGCTTACCCATCGCCTAGATTCCTTGATCCAGACACTCAACATCAACTGGAAATAAAAAGCAAATTCTAAATTTCTCGAAGTGGTCCGATTATCAATATTCCTTTTCGTCTTTAGCATGCTATGCTCCTGCGTTTGGAGCGATATCGATAGCAATCCTAGCTATCTACCACTAGATGATTCGGAATATCCATACGTGGACTTGCCGCGTCTGGTCATTGAAACGGAAAACTTCGCCCAAATCAGAAACAAGGAAACCAAGATTCCGGCCAAGCTTCAAATCTACGGCAAAAACAGCCCAGAGAGCGATGTGCTGGATTTGACGGTCAAGGGTCGCGGTAGTTCCAGTTTTACGATGGCAAAATACGGGATCAAGCTCAAGTTCAAGAAAAAGCAGTCCCTCTTTGGAATGCCTCAGGACAAAGAATGGGACTTGGTCGCAAACCAGCGCGACAAAAGCATGCTGAGAAACTACATCACCTACCAGCTTGCACAAATTCTGGGAGACGACTATTCCCCACGAAGCCAGTTTGTCGAAGTGTATTTCAACAGAGAGTATCTCGGAGTCTATCAGCTTGTAGAACACCAGAAAGTATCCAAGGACCGCATAGACCTCACAGAAAGCGACTCAAGCTTTTTCTTTGAAAAGACAAGAGACCTTGACGATGACGAGATCTTCTTCAAGAGCTATCTCAACAATTCATTCATCATACGCTATCCTAAAGACGCAAACGCAAATATCACCAATTTTCTAAAAAATCACGTAGACGACTTTGAACAAAGTCTAGAAAAAGGCGATATCGACCTAAAACAATGGATTGATATAGAAGACTTTGTCCGCTACTACTGGATTCAAGAATTCTCTAAAAACATCGACGGCGCCTTCGGCCGGAGCATCTTCATCACGTGGCAAGACGGAGAACCTTTCCAGATGGGTCCCGTCTGGGATTTCGACCTCGCCTACGGCACAGGCAATAAGCAAAAGACAAGTCCATACAGCTGGTACGTCCGTTACCAGGGATGGTACAAATACCTTTTCAAAAACAAGACCTTCACAGAACACGTCAGCAAATACTGGAAGGCACATCGGGCATTTTTCGAAAATTTACCAGATTCCATCCAGTCGTCATCAAAGATTTTGCAGAAGGCTTCAAAAAACGAATTTAAGCGCTGGCCTGTTCTCGAAACCGATGACCACTGGCCATTTGTCGATTCATACAAGAGCTACAGCGATGCCGTAGACAGCCTAAAGAAATGGACCGAGCAGCGTTTACAGTGGATTGACGAGCATCTTTAAATCAAATCCTAATAATTATCTATCTTTTAGGACATTAACGAAAGGTCTATTATGAATATTGGCGTCATTTTCGCAGGCGGCGTCGGTTCCCGCATGCACAGCAGAGACTTGCCGAAGCAGTTTTTAAAAATTCACGACAAGCCCATCATTGTCCATACCCTGAGTCATTTTGAAAACTGCGCCGACATAGACGCCGTTGTCGTCGTTTGCGTAAAAGAATGGATAGACTTTTTGAACGGCCTTCTAGAAAAGCACCATCTTAAAAAAATAAGGGCTGTCGTTGAAGGCGGTAAAACCGGCCAGCTTTCCATTTATAACGGACTTTGCGCCGCAAAGGAAATTGCAAAAGAGGAGCCATCCATCGTCTTGATCCACGATGGCGTACGACCGCTAATAAGCCCGCAGCTGCTTTCGCAGAACATCCAGAACGTCAAGCAGTTCGGGTCATCCATAACGGGCGCGATTGTAAAAGAAACCATTGTCGAGATTGACGACAATGGAGGCGTTGTCCTGGTACCCGACAGGGCCCATTCCCGAGTCGCAAAGGCACCACAAAGCTTTTGGCTCAAGGACATTCTTGACGCCCATCAGAAGGCTCTTTCTGAAAACATCCATGACTTCATAGATTCCTGCACCATCATGAAGCATTATGGCTACAGCCTCCATATGACTGACGGTCCATACGAAAACATCAAAATAACAACGCCCGATGATTTCTACACCATGAGAGCCATCCTGCAAGTCAAAGAGGACGCCCAGATTTACGGATTGGAGTAAAGATGAGTTTAGCTGAAGTATTCAAGGAAATCGAATCCAGGACTTTATTCATTTCTGGAGCAACAGGACTCATCGGCAGTACGCTAATCAGGACGATTTCAAAAAATGCACCGTCCGCAAAAATCATAGCTTTCGTCCGCGATGAAGTCAAAGCAAAACAAATCTTCCAGGATATTGACTGTTCGAACATCTCATTTTTCAAAGGCGATGTCAGAAGCCCTATATGCATAGAAGCTCCCATTGACTACATTATCCACGCCGCAAGCGAGACTTCAAGCAAGGCTTTCATCGACACACCAGTCCAGGTTATTGAAATAGCCATCGCCGGGACCAAGAACATGCTTGAACTAGCCTGCCAGAAGAATGTCAAAGGATTCGTGTACTTGTCAAGCATGGAAATCTACGGTACGCCACACAATGACGACAAAATTTTCGAAACGCACGGCACGGATCTAGACACTATGAATGTCCGTACCAGCTATCCCGAAAGCAAGCGACTTTGCGAATCCCTTTGTACCGCCTACGCAAGCGAGCGAAATGTCCCCACAAAAGTAGTCCGCCTCACGCAAACATTCGGACCGGGAGTCCAGTACAACGATGGGCGAATTTTCGCCGAGCTGTCGAGATGCGCCATTGAAGGACGCGACATCGTTTTACGCACCAAAGGCGAGACAAAGCGCAGTTACCTGTACACGCTTGATGCGGCAACAGCCATCCTCACGGTCCTTACAAAAGGAAAACCCGGCGAAGCCTACAATGCAGCCAACGAGGATTCATACTGCTCCATCTACGAAATGGCCCAACTTGTCGCGCAGGAAATCGCCCAGAACAGGATTCAGGTTAAAATCGAAGAAAGCGACATTTCAAGATTTGGCTATGCCCAGACTTTACACATGAATCTGGACACATCAAAGCTAAATAATCTCGGATGGCAAGCCACAACAGATTTGAAATCCATGTTCGAGAAAACAATACAGAGCATGCACCCGTAAGCCGTTCACAATAGCCACAGCGCCTCGCAGCAAATGGAGATAATCAAAAATTTCTATCTTAAATAGTTATAATGACAAAGGTAATCACATACGGTACATTTGACCTTCTCCATCAGGGACATATCAATCTTTTGCGTCGCGCCAAAGAACTTGGCGACTACTTGATTGTCGGTGTCACTAACGACAATTTCGACCGTGACCGCGGCAAGCTCAATGTACGCAACAACGTCCTCGAACGCGTAGAAGCCGTGAAGGCGACAGGACTTGCGGACCAGATCATTATCGAGGATTACGTTGGCCAAAAAATTGACGACGTCCAGAAATACGATGTCGATATTTTTGCCATCGGTTCTGACTGGGAAGGCAAATTCGATTACCTGAATGAATTTTGCAAAGTCGTTTATCTCCCGCGTACCGAAGGCATCTCGTCAACAATGCTGCGAGCAGAATCGCAAGACATCGTTCGCGTCGGCATCATCGGCTGCGGACGTGTGGCAAGGCGTTTTCCGTCCGAAGCCAATATCGTAAACGGGGTTTTTGTCACCTCCGTCTATGACATCGACAAAAAGAAAAGTCAAGAATTTGCAAAGAACTTTAACGATGTCCAAGTCTGCGACAATCTCCAGGAACTGTTCAGCAGAGTCGACGCCGTTTACATAGCCACGCCGCATCTAGCCCACTACGAGAACATCAAGGCAGCCCTAAAAGCCCAAAAGCACGTTCTCTGTGAAACCCCCATGCTCCTCAACGGCGAACAAGCCAAGGAACTCTACAGGTTTGCAGAATCGCAAGGACTGATCCTTATGGAAGCAAACAAGACGGCCCACTGCCCAGCATTCAACCACCTGGTGGTCCTGATAAAATCAGGCGTCATCGGAGACGTTGTTGATATTGAAGCTTCACTTTCGCAACTGCTAGACAGGACCGGCCGAGAATTCGACCCTGCTCAAGCCGGTGGTGCACTTTTCGAACAAGGCTCCTATCCACTTCTCCCGATATTCAAGTTGATGGGCATCAACTACGACGAACTCACGCTCTACAGCCGCATGGAAAAAGGCGTTGACACCTACACACGCGGCGTATTTCGCTACCCCAGAGCCACATGTTCCTTCAAAGTCGGGCTTGGCGTTAAAACCGAAGGGAACCTTGTCATTTCAGGGACAAAGGGGTACGCCTATGTTCCCGCCCCCTGGTGGCTCACAGACTATTTCGAGCTACGCCACGAAAACCAGAACGAGAACAAAAAATTTTTCTACAAGTGGGACGGTTTCGGACTCCGCTACGAGATCCAGGAATTTATCAGCTGCATCGTCAACAAGCGCTTTTCATCGGCAAGATTGCGCAGACGCGAAAGTATCCAGATGGCTTTTGTCATGCAGCAGTTTAACGAACGCAAGAACTTTTTCGAAATCTAGAGGCTTTTTATGATCAACTTTACGGTAGGCCCAGTACAGTCTAGCGATGCCGTTCGCGCAATCGGCGCAGAACAAGTTCCGTATTTCCGTACAGCCGAATTTTCAGAACTTATGTTTGAAAACGAAAGGCTTGTCAAAAAATTTGCACACGCCCCGGAAGGTTCCAGAGTCGTTTTCATCACCGGTTCAGGTTCTGCCGGCATGGAAACCGCCATCATGAACACGCTCTCACCAAAAGACAAAGCCATCATCGTAAACGGCGGAAGCTTTGGCCATCGCTTTGTTGAACTCTGCGAACTGCACGAAATTCCCTTTACCGAAATCAAACTCAATCCGGGCAAGGCTCTTAAAGCAGAGCACTTAAAGGATTTCGAAGGCAAGGGATACACCACATTCATCGTGAACAAGCACGAAACTTCGACAGGTGTCCACTACGACATGCAGCTCATCAGCGACTTCTGCAAGAGGAACAACCTCTTCCTGATTGTCGACTGCATCAGCACCTTCCTTGCCGACCCATTCGACATGGCAGCCCTCGGTGCAGACGTGATGATTACGGGATCCCAGAAAGCGCTCGCCTGCCCGCCAGGCATTTCGGTCATGGCGCTTTCGCCCAAGTCACTTGAGCGCATCGACCGCATCAAGTGCAAGTGCCAATATCTGGACCTGAAAATCGCATTGAAGAACGCCGAACGCGGACAGACGCCTTGGACACCAGCAGTAAGCATTTTGCGTCAGATCAACGCCCGCCTCAAGGAAATCGACGCCAACGGAGGCGTGGAAGCAGAAATCGCCCGCACAGCAGCCCTTGCAAACTATTTCCGCGAAAAGATCAAGGGGCTTCCGTTCGAGATTGTTTCGGAATCGCTCTCGAATGCAGTCACGCCGCTCCACCCGACAACAGCGTCCGCTAACGACATATTCCTCAAGATCAAGGACGAATACGGCATGTGGATCTGCCCCAACGGCGGCGAGATGAAGGATACCGTATTCCGTGTCGGCCATATCGGAGCACTCACGACCGAAGATTACGATAAGCTTGTAGATGCTTTTAAAGATTTGCAGAAAAAAGGTTTCATCTAAGAGATTCTTCAATGTCCAGTATTATTAACAAACTATTCCCGAAACGGGTGAAGAACGCATTAAAAAAGATCTTCACAAACAAGCAGGAAATTGCAAAACTGAACAAGGAAATTGAAGACCTAAAATATCAAATTGAATATTTCAAGCACCATTTCGACATTACAGAAATGAAGCCTGCAACAGGTTACCTGCGTGATTTTCAGCTTAGGGAACTAGCGTTTACCCAGGAAATCCTTAAAATACTTGAACCGTACAACATCAAGCCTTTTCTGGACGGCGGTGCTCTTCTTGGAGCATGCAGACATAAAGGATTCATTCCCTGGGATGACGATGTTGACCTTAGTGTTACGCGCAAGGAATTCAATCAGCTTATTGAAATTGCAAAAAAAGATTTTGTATGGATTGACTCTACTAAAAAGGACTGCTTTTCTGCAAAATTCTACGACATGGCAATCCGTGCTAATCCCGGTAAACATGTATTTATCCTAACGCCATTCTGTTTGCACATTTTCCAGGGAACCTGCCTCAGGGATTCCGTGAATGTCGAATTCTTTCCGAACGACTTTGTCAAGGACGACGTGACTGAGGAACAGTTCATCTCCTATCGGGAAAAAATTTGCAATTTCGTCCACAGTGATCACAGCTGGAAGGATAAATTTGAGTTTTTCGAAAACGAGCTAAAGAACAACGACATTTTCTCTGAAGAGAAGACATCGCGTATCACCCCGGGAATCGGCAACTGGGCGCTCACTGAATTTAAATTCCGAGGATTTTGGGACTACAATTCACTATACCCCTTGCATCCAATAACCTTTGAAAACGCAGTTTTCCCAGGACCAAATGACCCACATGCCATTTTAGAATTCACATATGGCAAGAACTGGATGCAATTTCCGAACGATGTCGGAACGCCTCATACTCTAGAAGAACAAAACATTTATTTTAAATCAATAGGCACTCCAATAGATTACAGGGAATTCTAGTGGGGCTTTTGAATATGAAGGAACTTACTCTAAAAGAAATCCAGGATTTCTCCCTTGACATTTTAAAGGATGTCCACAGATTTTGCGAAAAGGAAAACATCCGCTACACCTTAGCCTACGGGACTCTCATTGGCGCAATACGGCATCACGGCTTTATCCCCTGGGATAACGATATCGACATATGCATGCCCCGTTCTGACTACGAGCGTTTCATAAGGACATACAAATCTGAAAAATACGAAATAGCTTTCTTTGGAGAAGGATGCAAATTCGACTGCCTGATTGCCTACGCACGAGTTTTTGACAACAAGAAAACCATAGCCAAAAATGCGCATTGGATTGCAGAACCCGCAGGTGTCTGGATTGACATATTCCCTCTGGACGGCGTTCCCGACAACTTTGATGATTTCAAGACGCTGTACAGCAACCTGCACGACGAATGGGAAAAGATCATTCCCAAAAAGATCCAGTTCAAGCGAGTAACGCACTGCGCAGGCATCAAGAACAAGCTCAAGCTTTTTCTCAAGAAGCTGCGCAAGAGAAATGGGCTTGGCGGTCACAGGATGCAAAAAGAATATAACGAGAAAATCGCCCAGATTCCTTTTGAAAGCGCCAACTTCTGGTCACAGCTTTCCGTCATGGACAACGGTCCTGTAGAACATTTCCCGGTGAATACATTTAACGAAAGAATCCTCCTGGATTTCGAGGATTCCCAATTCTACGCTTTGAAGGACTACGACACTGTCTTGCAGGCCGTCTATGGAGACTATATGCAGCTCCCCCCGGAAAGCGACCGCGAACCCCATCAATCATTCATCAAATTTTACTGGAAAAAGGACAAAGTCTAAGTCCCCATGAGTTCAATTAAGCAACAGACGATTAGCGGTTCCAAATGGAATTTCCTTGAACGCGTTGCCGCTCAGGGTATTCAATTTATTATAGGAATTGTCTTAGCCCGTCTACTCCTTCCGACTGACTTTGGAACGGTCGGACTACTCGCCATCTTTTTTGAAATCTCGCAAGCATTTATCGACAGCGGGTTCAACTCGGCCCTCATCCGAACAAAGAATCCGACACAAAAAGATTACAGCACCGTTTTCTATTTCAATCTACTCATATCGGTTGCCGTTTACGCGATACTCTTCTTTGCAGCGCCCTGTATAGCCACATTTTTCAACATTCCCATTCTCTGCCCGATTTTAAGAGTACAGGCAGTGACTCTGATTATCAATGCAGCAATGGCGGTCCAGGTGTCCATGCTAAACATCAGGCTTGATTTTAGATCTTTAGCCAAACGGAGAATCTGGGCAACCCTTATCGGAGGTGTTTGCGGAGTCATCCTCGCCTACAAGGGATTCGGCGTTTGGGCTTTGGTGTACCAGCAAATTATTTCCGCCATCATCAATCTTGTTTTCATCTGCTACATCTGCCGCTGGATTCCCAAAGCAGGTTTCAGCAGCGAATCATTCAAGCGACTCGGTTCGTTTGGCAGCCGCCTCCTTGCCGCAGGCCTCCTGCATACACTCTATAGGAACCTGACAACATTTGCCATAGGCAAGTTCTACTCCGCAAAGGATCTCGGCTTTTACACCCGAGGTGCAAGCATCGCCGACTTACCCGGCAGCACCATAAACGGAGTCCTGCAAACCGTCACCTACCCCATCCTCGCCAAAATTCAGGATGACGAAACCCAGCTCGTACGCATATACCGCAAGTACATCCGAATCACCTCTCTTGGCATATTCATCGTTTCTGGAATACTTTGCGCACTAGCAGAGCCATTTATCCTTCTTGTATTTACAGACAAGTGGGCAGACTCTGTCATCTACCTCCATATTTTCGCATTTTCCTACATGTTCGACCATTTAAGCACAATCAACCTGAACTTGCTCAAGGTCAAGGGCCGTTCGGACTTGTTCCTTAAATTGGAAATCATAAAGAAATCCATTTCCATTACCCTTATTTTACTGGCAATCCCTCACGGGGTTCTCGCGATCTGCCTTGCAAAATTCATCTATAACCAAATTGCAGTGTTTATCAACACCTACTATACCGGAAAGCTGTTCCACTTAGGCTACATTCAGCAAGTCAAGGACTTTGCACCCTATCTCATCCGCTGCGTACTTGCCTGCACTCCGGCTTATTTTATAACTTATTTAGGGTTGCCACATATCGTAACTCTGATGCTTGGAAGCGCAGTCGCCCTGATGCTTTACTGGATCATGCTCCGCAAGAATCCCGACATGCTGGAACTCGTTGACCTACTTAAAGAAAAATTCAAGAAGAAAAAATGAAAATTTTGGATCGATTCAAGTTAAAGATAAAATGCTTATGCAACAAGCTTACGGAGAAGAATCCCAAGGCTGTTTTCTTTTATCCCCATGAAAATTGCGGACTCGACGGCTACGATATTCTCAACGGAGAATCCGACAATGTCCTTTGCCTTTTCAACGACATGATTCGCGATCCGAGATTTAACGATTACCAGTTCTATCTTCTGTATTATCACGATGACCGTTTACAGTCTTATAGAGACTATTGCGAAAAATTCAATCTCAACCGAATCCACTTTGTCAGATTCAAAGATGGAAAAGGAACACGTAAAGCGATTTCTAAATGCTACACCATCTTTACGGACTCCGACTACACGCGCATCCAATACAAAGTTTCAACGCAAAGAGCCATCTGCCTGAATTACTTTGGCGGACTGATCAAAAATGAATTTCACCGATGGACAAATCACGGCGGATTCGACAAGATGCTCCAGGAACAAAAGGATATGTACAGAATGTACGATTACCATCTCTCCACATCCGATATCAGTTCCAAATTTATTGCGCTCGACAACTGCCATTACTACCCGCATTTCATATCGCTCGGCTTTCCGCGAAACGACATCCTTTTTAAGGATTATTCAGCATTGAGGAACCAAATTGAAAATCTCGTAGGATTCAAGATAAACAAGCTGATCACTTACGTACCGACGCATCGCGACTATGAAAATCCGGCACGAGAATTTTACGACGCAGACAAGGCGACCAGGCGATCCATCTGGGGACACGTCTCCGAAAACGAACTCCAGAACCTTGAGCAAACGCTTACCGAAACCGGAACCTTGATTATCGCAAAAGTCCACCCCATTCAGCAGGCACAAACATCCGTCGTAAACACAGAAGGTTCAAAGCATATCCTGTTCTACAAGGATCTCGCACAAAAAATCAAAACGAGCCTGAACCCGATTCTTGCCATTTCGGACAGCATCATCACAGATTACACGACTACCGTTTACGATTTCCTTTATATGGACCGCCCCATCATCTATTATTTCTATGATATCGAGCGCTACCGAGAAACAAGGGGATTCTTTATCGAACCCATAGAATCAATCTGTGCAGGACATATAACCTACAATATGGCACAACTCCAGGCCGCCATCCGTGATATCGCCGAAGGGAAGGATCCCGAAAAAAAGAAAAGGGCTTTTTTGAGGCAGCTATTCATAAAATATGATGACGCCAAAGCAACAAAGCGCATCAAGGACTTCTTCTTTTCCAAGCAAGTATGATCACTTTTTACGTAGCCATATTTGTCCTTTTTGTTTTTATCAGGCACGTTCTACAATACATCATCGCCAGCGGCTACGATTTTTTAAGTTTGCAGGACAAGCTTTTCCTCAAGATTGATCGGGAACTGGATTAGCTCATTGTCGTCATGTTCCTTTTTTACTTCAAATACACCTCTCGCCATCCGATTTACTTTTTTCCATATTTGCAATTATCATTTTATCACTAACAAAGAAGGCTTGGTGGTACAATACTTTTTTGCATTTGATGCAGGCATTCTATTTTCCTATTTCAAGGATCGGCTGATTCCGTTTTTCAAAAAATATTACCTACAATCTTTATCGATCTCGATCATTCTTTTCATAACCCTACATTTACAGCATTACCCTTTTGACGATGAAAGTCAAGGTCAAAAGCCCAGCCTTGACATGGTTTGGGCAGCACCTATTCCCACTATACATATACCAGCGTCTAGCAATGATTGCCATATCAGACATGGATAACGGCGCTTTTGTAAAAGAAAACCCTTTAGCCTATATGCTCATCTGCAGTTGCATCATAATACTGGTCGCCATACCATATCAATTCTTCCGAATTTCATTTGGTAAGTAAAAATCCCAACACCTTTTTTTTTATATTTCCCGAAAAAAGGATTCTAAGAAATGTACTACGTTAACCCGATTATCAAGAGTTTCTTCCGCACCAACCAGCCTGAAGGCCGTGGTAAATATGTACGACTGGACCAGAACGAAAATCCCGACGGAATTCCTCAGTGGCTCTTCGACAAGGCCATGGCTAAAGTTACGCCGGAATACCTGTCCATCTATCCCGAAGAATCCAAGCTGACAGCCGAATACGCAAAGGTCATCGGCCTCACCGAAAACAACATCGCCCTCACCGACGGAAGCGTCGTCGCCATGGGCTATGTCATCAAGGTGTTCGGCGAACCGGGCAAGGATTTAATCTGCGTTACGCCGACATTCGGCATGTATAAGGTCTACGCCGACATGCAAGGGATGAACACGAAGTTCGTCCACTACGAAAGCGATTACACTTTCGACATCGAAAAGCTTCTCGCCGAGATCAACGAAAATACAAGCCTTGTTTCTATCGTCAATCCGAACATGCCTATCGGCAACGCCTACTCTCTCGACGAAATCCGCAAGGTTCTGGACAAGGCAAAAGCAAACAATGCACTTGTCATTATCGACGAAGCATACTATTTGTTCCACAAGGAAACCGCTCTTGACCTGTTGAAGGAATACGACAACATGGTCATTCTGCGCACGTTCTCGAAGATGCTTTCCATGCCGGGCCTGCGCATTGGCGTTGTCATTTCCAATCCTGAAAATGTCCAGTACATCCGCAACTACAAGCCGCACTACACCGTCAATGCGGTTGCACTCGCCGTCGCCGAAGAAATGGTTGCAAACTACGACCGAGTCGTCAAGGAACTCACCGAAAAGTTCGAAGCCGGCAAGAAGTGCCTGCTCGAAGCCCTCGACAAGACCGGTTACTCCTACATCCCGACGGAAGGCTGCTTCATCTGCATCACCCCGAAGCACAAGACAGCAGAATACATCACGGACGAACTCAAGAACCGCGGCATCCTTATCTTCTGCGGCAAGGGCGACTCCGCAGGGTTCCTGCGCGTTACCATCTGGGACAAGAAATACATGGAAATGTTCATGAAAGAACTCGTCGACATCGACGTAGCATAGGAGCGGATTAATGAAGCACATTGCAATCATCCTTGCCGGTGGAGTCGGAAAGCGAATGGGCGGTTCCATGCCCAAGCAGTTTCTCTCCCTGAACGATAAGCCAGTCATTGTCTACACTCTCGAAAATTTCCAGAGAAACGAAAACATCGACAGCATTGTCGTTGTATGCGTAAAAGACTGGATCGATCACCTGAAAGAAATTCTTGACGAATACAAGATCACGAAGGTAAAGTGGGTTGTCGCTGGCGGCGACACCTCGCATGATTCCACCAGAAACGGAATCTTCTTCCTTCGCGACAAGCTTGAAGACGGAGACCAGGTCATTATTCACGATGCCGCCCGTCCGATCCTTCCGCAAGCAGCCATCAACGAAATGCTCCGCATTTCCCACGAAAAAGGGAACGCCTCTCTCGCCATTCCATGCCACGAGACCGTCCTTTTCACGAACGACGGCAAGAGCGGGGACAAGGAACTCGACCGCAGCTCGATCATGCGTGTGCAGACCCCGCAGGCCTATAATTACAAGTTCATCCGTGAACTTTATGAACAGGCCGAAAAGGACAACAAGCACGATTTCATTTACGCAGACCTCGTTGCCATCTACTACGGCAAGCGCATCTATTTCTCTAAAGGCTTTACAAACAACATCAAGATTACAAGAAAAGAGGACATTCCTCTTTGCAAGTCCTTGATGCTGTTCAGCGAAGACGATCTGTTCAACTCGTAATTCCAGGAGTAAAAATGTTCAAGACTATTGCCATCGGCTGTGACCACGCTGCTGTAGAATACAAAGAAAAGCTAAGGGCATATCTGCAAGAACAAGGTTATACTGTACTGAACATGGGTACAGATACCACAGATGCTTGCGACTACCCCATTTACGCAAACAAGGTCTGTGACAAGGTTACCTCCAAGGAAGCCGATTGCGGAATCCTCATCTGCGGCACAGGCATCGGCATGAGCATGGCGGCAAACAAGCACAAAGGCATCCGTGCCGCCGTCTGTGGCGACCTCAAGTCGAGCGAATTCACAAGACTCCACAACGATGCAAACGTGCTGTGCATGGGCGCCCGAATTATTTCCTATGAACTTTGTGAACAGATCACGAAAAAGTTCCTCGAAACGGACTTCATGGGTGGTAAGCACAAGGTCCGTATCGACATGTTCGAATAAAAAGCCGCGCTATCTAAAGCACAAACCACTTAATAAAGCGGGCAAGCGTCTTTGGCGATTTGCTGAATTTAAAAGAAAACAAGGCAAGTCGCCAACGCTTTGCAAAATCAGAAACGGATTTTGCATTTAGCTGGACATCTCTGGCAATGCGCTCACGTGAAGAGCCGTACAGCCTGAAAAAATCCGGGTGCTTCGCCAGAATCAGTTTCCAGGCCTTCATTACAGACGAAACATTCACAGAAATCGAGTCGTTCTGCAAGCAATAATCCACCAGCGGTTCTTCGATGCAGTACACCGAAAATTTTTTCTTCGCGCGCAGCAACAGCTCCAGCTCCTGGAATCTCGGCATATCGCGATCGAATTTTTCACATTCAAATATTTCACGTTTACCGAGCAGCGTCTGCGTACCTATAGAGAGCGGAAAATCCGAAGGTTTCAGAAATCCTTCATGGAAATAATCCGAGACAAGTCCCTGGACCGCGCCGTCCTTCATCTTGCGCATCCGCGAGAATACTAGATCAGCCTGATTTTGTACAAGCGCTGCAATCTGCTTTTCGAGCTTATCCGCATGCCAGATATCGTCGCTGTCCTGAAATGCAATATATTCCCCCCGTGCATGGGCGATGCCATTGTTTCGGGCAACGCAGGCGCCAGCATTCTTTTGCTTGACATAGACAATCCTGTCGTCATTAAAGGCACGTACAACTTCCTCAGTATTGTCAGTAGAACCATCATCGACAACAATCAGTTCAAAATCCCTGTAAGTCTGGCGAAGGATGCTTTCAATCGCATTCGAGATGATTCTTGCTCGATTATAAGACGGAAGGACTATTGAGATCATACTATTTCTTACCCTTGCACCAACCGCATATCGCTTGGTACATGTTCTCGCTATAGCAGGTCCCCGTAATGGACCTGTCCTCAAACAAATCATTCAACTGGTCAGTCACTTTCTGGCTACCGGCAGCGATGTTACAGATAAGTTCCTGAGCCGTAAAAGCCTTATCCTTGACGACACGCGCATAAGCATCGTTCAAGGACGAATACGACAAATAATCCTCTTCATCGGGAACAAAAAATACAATCGGCCTTTTCAGAAGGGCGAAATCGACACAGCAGCTGGAATAATCCGTCACCAGGCAATCAGCAGCCATCAGCAAATGCTGCACGGACTTGACATTCTTATCCGCAAGGACCTGGAAATGCGTATCCTCGACATCCATCTTGAACTTTGTCAACGGATGAAGTTTCACCAAAAAAAGAATATTTTCCCGCTTTAGAAATTGCAGAAAATCGGAACTGGACGAAAGCTCTTGCAGGATATCCTTCACGGTATCCCGGTGCGTATTCGGGCTTACGCGATACGTAGGCATGTAAAGAACAACCTTCGAATACAAGGACATGTCCATATTCGAAATCAGGCTCGACTTGTCCATTTTCTCATAGAACAGGTCATTGCGCGGCTGCCCCGTTATTACTATAGATTCGCGCCTTACGCCAAACTGTTCCATCGTGCGCTCCGCCGTATATTCCGAAGTCGCAAGAGACAAATCGCGATAGACCCAGTTAAAAAACAAGTCTACCGTCTTTTTCAGTTTCAACTTAAAGCCATGATAATTTTCATTATAGATTTTTTTGAAGCCGCCAACACCATGCCAAAGCGAAACGATTTCCGCCCCACCTACTAAAGGAAACAAGCCAAAATCTTCAAGCCCGTTAGTCATAATGGCAACACCGCAACGAAGCGCCACCGCAATTCCCTTGAAGGAGTTCCACATATAGGCTTCATAGCCAAGGGCATTCACCCGTTTCACGACCGCAGGATTCCGGGTTAACCAGACACACCTAATTTCCGGATGATTTTTATTCACATGTTCAAAAAGGAACTTGGCATTGTCATCGTATTTTTTTCCAGTCCAGCAGCCAAAAACCCAGAGGTCTTTTTTACGGAACGGCAGCAGCTTCAGCACGTGAAAAACAACGCCCACAAGGGGCATCGAAAATTTGCGCCATTCAAAAATTTTTGACAACTTACTCATGCCACTTCACTTTTGCCGCACGCTTGTTATTGACAATCTTTGCACTGTGCTTAGAATACAAAACAACAGCCCACATCGGCAACAAAAGATAGACCCACTTTTTCAAAAAGCCAAACGAGAATATCGTCTTCCGGCAAAATTTTTTCCAGAAATACGATTCCATCACTTCTTCAAGAATCGGGTTCTTCGCCCCAGCATTACGCCAGCTTCCGTTCTGTTCATGTACGCAGACGTTGTTACCATCATACGTGTTGATCATGAAATAGGAATCAGGATAAATCACCAGGTCTTCAAAGACATTCGGCGTTCCGTCAAAGCGGACAAGTTCATCCCTGTAGTTGTACTTTGTCATGAATATCTTTGTCATGATGCAGGAATTCGGGGTCATATCGATTGAATCTCCGATCCTGAAATGACGATCCTTATAATATTCCAGGCAAGCCCTGATAAAGGGATGGTCCTTTTCGCAGCCGATAATGTGAGTCGAAATCTGGTCCGTAAATTCCGTTCCCAGGAACAGCTTGTGCTTTAGGAACGGATCAAAAGAAGAATGAACCATGACGTCGGTATCCAAATAAATACCGCCATTATTCAGGAGAACCCACAATCTAAAGAAATCCGACACAAAAGCCCATTTCTTGGCCTCATAGGCTTCCTTAGTAAACGGGAAATCCGCAATCGGCAAATTCGATTCGTTCCACTCAACAATTTCATATCCCGGAAGCTTTTCTTTCCAGGACTGGAGGCAGCGCAAAATGCCAGCCGGCTTTTCGCTATTCGACAGCCATATATAATGTATCTTCTTAGGAATCATCTACACGCTCCACAGAGATCTAAAAAATTTACGAGTATTCCTGAATATGTATGGGGAAATCCACTGCACAACAATCAGCATTTTCAAAAGCACCGCCACAACTGAAGACAAGTTCTTTTTCGTATAGCGGACTTTTGAAATTTCCGACTGTATTATCGAAAAAGAACCGTAACGATCAACATCATCCAGCTTTCCGCGACCGCCGCGGACAAGATGCACCACAGAAGGACCTTCAATGATTCTACGTTTCAGGCCGACATTTTTCATGTGCCATTGCATATTCGTTTCTTCGTAATACAAAAAGAAATCTTCATCAAATCGCGCATGAGGAGAATTCTTTACAAACAGGGCGGCGCCATTTACGAAATCGACATCGCCGACAATCTTTCCGTAAACAGGTACGGGACGAAGTCTTGAAACATCCATGCGCAAAAATTTCATCACATTCTTTACGTAAAATGCAAGCAAGTGATGCAGCCCAGCCTTGAGCAACTGAAACTTCTGCGGAAACCCGCCATACGACAAAGTCAGCTTTCCGTCAGCATCTAGCAAGTTGCAGCCCAGTGCGCCCAGGCTTTCACCATCATGAGCTTTCCAGTAATCGTAAAATTCCTTGATGGCGTTATTGAGCAAAAGCGTATCGCTATTCAAGTAAAAAATGTATTCGCCGCGAGCCACGTCGAGGCCGCGGTTGTTCGCCGTGCCAAATCCCAGGTTCGCGCGGTTTTCCAGCAACACAACCTGCGGGAACTCTCTACGGACCATTTCCACGGAACCATCAACAGATCCGTTATCCGAAACAATCACTTCAAACGAGATATCTTCCGTCTTTTCGTAAACGGAGCGCAAGCAATTTCTCAGCAAGTCGCAAGTATTAAAGCTGACAATGATGACGGAAACACAAACAGAGGAACTCATTCGTCTTCCTCCACTGCATCCTCTTCATCCTTGTCACCTTGTCCTCGTATTTTTTCAAAATACGTTTCATATTCGACCTGCAGTTCGTCCCTACGGTCAAACTTGCTTTGAATATGCCCGATACAGAACCAGTAAAGGAACGGCTGCAAAGTTCCCAATTCCCAAACGGCGGCGCCGATCATGGCCACCAAGCAAAAGCAAAGTGTGCAAAATTCAAAAAAGGCATATTTAAAAATCTTCAGTCCGCAAGAAAGCGTATAAAGACAAATGCCCAGAAGAAGAACAAGACCGAAAATACCGAGTTCTGCGGCAACGCGAATATAATCGCTATCAGGGATTCCCATATAGCCTTCTTCCACAGCGCCATGCCCATAGCGCCCAAGTCCACTGCCAAAGAACGAAATATCCTTAAAGAACGTGTCGAACAACGCGAAACGGTCCCCCACAAGGCTACCTTCGTAATTCACCGAGCGGTTCAATATGTATTCAACAAAATCGACATCGAGATAGTTCATCACAATAAAGAAAATTCCGATTCCAAAAACAATAGTCCCACCCCAGAGCATATAGAGCAAATTACGGGCCGGCAACTTTCTCATTGTCGCATAGAACGTCAACGCCACAAGGAACAGCACTCCAAATGCAATCGACACACGCTGCTGCGCAAAGAACAGGCAGAAAAAGCTCAACGCAAAGCAGCCCAAATCAAATTTCCGATAGCAATTGTCTACAACAATTTTCTTGGCGGCGTACATAAACAAGAACAATGACGAATAGCCAATAAAGTAAGAATGCGGCCAGAACGAGGACATTCTGGTAAACTCATACAGCAGCTTTCCAGAGAGGTCGTTTACATTCGAATCAAAATTATTCCAAATCACATCAGCCTTGTAGCTCACATAGAAATAAGGCTGGAAAAAATAAAAGTAGACACCGCACAGCATCGCGAAAAACAGCGGCTGTCGAAAATTTTCAAAGAATTCGTCCGTCTTAAATTGCTTGCTTCTTGCAATAAAATAAAAAAGCAATGGTACAATCTGAGACCTTATCCCCAGATAGTACAACCTGAACGAGTAGGCATATTCAACAAAGAAATAGCTGACAAGGCAATAAAGCAGATAGACAAAGACGACGCCGTCGAACCATTTCCACCGAATCGAGGAATAGCAGACCAGGACAGCGCCAATGACAACAAGAATTAAAGCAAAAGAAACATCTCTAAAGCCAAACATTAAACTTGCGGCTATCGCAACTAAATACCAGTAATAGTATTTGACAATGTTGACTAAAAATTTTTCCAAAAGTTCAATTCCCGGGAAACTACTTTTGCTTTCGATACTTCCACAACAACTTCAAAAAGCGCCAGTCTCTCAGCACATATCTCTTGAACATGCGACCCGGTTCCTGCCACATACGGAAAAACCATTCGAGACCATAATCAGACATCCACTTAGGTGCACGCTTCTTCAGGCCTGCCGCAAAATCAAGGCTTGCGCCGACACCAATGCATACAGGAACATTCAGCACATCCTTATACTTGCTGATAAACACTTCTTGCTTCGGGCAGCCAAAAGCAACAACCAGAATATCCGGTTTTGCAGCCTTGATCTGTTCCAAAACCTTTTCGATTTTCTGAGGATCCGTTTCAAAATCAAAATCTGGCGACAGGCAGCCCACAACCTGCAAGCCTTCATACAGCTGTCGCATATTCTCGGCGGCTTTCTCCGCAACGCCAGGAGCAGCCCCCAAAAAGAATACTTTATACCCTCTTTGAGCAGAAAGTTCGCACAGCTTAGGCAAAAAATCAGAACCCGATATTTTTTCCTTGATCGCGCCGCCATAATACTTGGACAGCCACACTATAGGCATACCATCAGCAAGGACCAGGTCCGCCTTGCTATAGGCATCGCGCAGTTCCTGATTTGATTCCAGAAGAACAAGATGATCGACGTTCGGCGTTACAATAAAAGAATTATTCCTTTTCTTTACCAATTCATCAGCGACAGCGATAGCCTCATCCATAAAAAGGCTATCAATCATCACATTCAAAAAACGGACTTTCGACATTACAAAATACCCTTACTCCGCTTTACCTTTACCGATGCAGGTCACTTCAAACCCAATCCTGCGAAGAGCATCGGCATCCAAAATATTACGGCCATCAAATACAAATGCAGGCTTCGTCATCGCGCTGTAAATGCGATTCCAGTCGAGTTCCGCAAAGCATTTCCACTCCGTACAGACAACAACAGCATGAGCGCCTTCAACAGCCTTATAAGGATCTTCTTCGAACTTCACTTTTTCAAGAACGTCCTTCAGGTCACGCTTGGCATCAGGAATCGCCTTCGGGTCGGTCACGACAGGCTCGGCATGTTCGGCAAGCAAGTCGCGCACCACGAGGTTCGCCGGACTTTCGCGGGTATCGCCAGTATTTGCCTTGAACGCAAAACCGAACACGGCAATTTTCTTGCCCGCAATCGTATTGAACATGGTTTCGAGCATGCGGTCCACCACACGGTGCGTCTGCCATTCATTAATCTTCACGACGCTTTCCCAGTAGGCAGCCACCTCCGGCAGTCCATAGTAGCCGCAAAGGTAGACGAGGTTCAAGATATCCTTCTTGAAACAGCTACCGCCAAATCCGATGGAAGCCTTGAGGAACTTGGAACCGATGCGGCGGTCCTTTCCCATAACATAAGCCACTTCATCGACATCGGCACCCGTGCGTTCACAAAGCGCACTGATGGAGTTGATGGAACTGATTCTCTGCGCAAGGAAGGCATTCGCCGTAAGTTTCGTGAGTTCGGAACTCCAGAGGTTCGTCGTGAGGATGCGGTCGCGTGGCACCCAATGGGCATAAATGTCCACAAGCTTCTTGCATGCAGCAAGCCCAGATTCCGTCTGGTGGCTACCAATCAGGACACGGTCGGGTTCAAACAGATCGTTAATCGCCGTACCTTCAGCAAGGAACTCGGGATTAGAGAGCACCTCGAAATGGAGTCCCTTGTCATTAGAGTTCAGAATACGTTCCATTGCAGCCGCAGTGCGGACCGGGAGCGTAGACTTTTCAACGATGATCTTCCCTTCGTCTGCAATTTCCAGGATGTTACGAGCTGTCTTTTCCCAGTACTGCAAGTCAGAAGCCTTTCCTGCTCCATGCCCAAAAGTTTTCGTCGGAGTGTTCACCGATACAAAAATAATGTCCGCTTCCTTGATCGCCGCCGGGATATCCGTACTAAAAAACAAGTTACGACCACGTGCGCGCTTAACAACATCATCCAAACCAGGTTCAAAAATCGGAAGGTTTTCGCTATTCCAGGCATCAATACGCGACTGGTTAATATCGACAACAGTAACCTTGACATCAGGGCACTTGTCGGCAATAACGGTCATTGTAGGCCCGCCGACATAGCCTGCACCAATGCACACAATTTTAGTTTCCAGACTCATGATAATAAAAGATAGCAATTACAGTGTATACAATTATTCCAAGTACTCAAAATATGCGTTTTTTATAAGTCTTCAAAAATCTTTTCAGACCTATTTAAAGAGTGCCTCGACTTCATTCACGTATTGCGGCTGTATTATACGCAATGGCGCAGTTTCTCCGTCGCTCCACCCTATAAAAGTACTTCCAGAAAGGGGTTCCGCATAGAGCGTCACCGCGAAATCTTCGAAGAAATTCACGGTCATTTTTTCCTCATCTACAGGGAGATTATGCACAAGGATCCTGCCGGGGCCGTTTACAGACAAAATCACAGAAGCCTTTTTCCCAAGCGCAAAGAATTCCTGCATTTCATCAAATACGACGCCAGGGCGCTCCTTTGCAAAATCCTTGATGACGTTCAGCTGTTTTGTCATCTTCGAGGCGCTCAGCTTCCAGCGTTTCTGGTCACGGGGAATCTCCGACTGGATTTCATCCATCATTCCTTCGATACGGGCAAGCACCCGCGAACTTTCAAAATTCATTTGCAAAAGCACCGCCATCCGATTGACAAACGCCGCCTTGAAACCTTCATTTTCAAGCAACCGGCGCAAAAGCAACGTATGTTCAGGGCCGTTCGGCCAAGAATCGCCATCTTCCGCAGTCGCATATTCAAAAATGTTATTCGAACACGAATTACTTCCGCTATCAAATCCGAAATCCATATCGTAAAGGACCCATTTCCATTTCACGGACGTCCTTTTACCGCGCCACTTCTTGAGGTTATTCGCAGGCCAGTCGCGATTATCGGCAAACAGCTCCGTATGCACATAGTTAAGGTAATTATCAATATCGATTTGTGACGCGACATAAGCATAATTTTCATCGTCATCGAGAGTATGCGATTCAAGCCAATCCATAAGGGCCGTGTAATCTATTGACGAACCGGCCAAAACAGAATTTTCCGCATCAAGCAAATCAATTTCATCACCATCCATCCCATAATGTGTCTCGAAATAATACTCGTTAGAACGCTCACGGATATCGTGTATGCCATAGTACTCGCCATTGTAATACACAACCGCAGGCCTTCCACGCTGATAATCAACGCCAAGCCCTTCACTTATAGAACTCGCAAGCCTATCCCGGATGTAATCCTTTCCAAAATTATTGCCATTGTTGCGCAAGATAAAGCCCTTAAACTTATCCAGATCCGGATAATCCGGGAACAATTTATAATTCAGCCGCTTATCGCCATATTTTTCGCGGAATGTTACCGCAATGGACTTTTTATTTTGGGTACGGCTGTAATTTCCAAAAATCTTGAGTCCGGCCGATTTTGCGAATGCAGGCGAATTTGTTCCCGGCTCCATCAACTCCACCGTCACAGGGATTTCCTTATCAAGCCAGTAATTTGCCCCATAATAGGGGATAACACCGTCCGCAAAATTTCCCCTCTCATAAATTCCAGAATCTGGATCAAAAAGGGAATTAGGATCAGTCGTCAAAAATACGGCAGGAATCGACGAAGCATTTTCAAAGACATAAGTACGGACAAGTTCTTCACCGCGAAGAGCGCCCGCCGCAAAAGAAGCACAACGGATCGTCATCGTAGTATCAACCTTTATCGACTGTGTCAAAGGACTTTCTTCTGTAGGAGCAAGGCCCCCAACAGCACAGCGTACAGTAACATTCTGCGGGAAATTCACCGTAAACTCGTCCGTGTAAAAACCCGAAGGAGGGAATTCCACCAAGGAATCTATCGAAGGCGAACGAGCCGGAACAACAGCACCAGCAGAAGCCCCATAGGGAGACGGCTCACCATAGCCGAAGCCCAAAGCACCCGCGTCGTCCAAGGATCCTAGCGACCATGATTTTTCAGAAGGCAATTTCGGGTATGCGACAGAATCCAGAATTTCATGATTCTCATTGACGAGATAAAGACTACCGCCCTTTTTGCCGAGCTTAAAATTCGCATGCGGCTCATGCCCACGATTCCTGGCAATGAACGAGAAGGTCTTCATCACGACTTCCTTCTTTTCACGTTTTTCCGGGCTGAAGCGAGTGCCGTAAATATGCGCCAAATCAGGGAATGTCTGATTCTGAGGCAAGATCAAGCGATATACCGTAGAAGAATCGCCCGTTCCAGTTAAAACAAATTCATAGCCTTTCCAGTCGTCCACATCAGGCTGCGCGAGGCGCATCGACACCTTGCGATCTTTCGTAATAAAAGCATGCAAAAGGATTTCGTTTGCGGCAGAAATATCCACATCATCCGACTTATCCGAAGACCCAGTCCCGACAAACGCAGATATCGATGACCATCCTAGATCGTCATTTTCCCCAAGCCGCATTTTCGAGCCAAACATGGACTTGCCATTTTCCTTAAAGCAGAACTTTTTCTTGCCGTCAAGCGGATCCGCATAACTTTCACCGGGAATATCGTCATTTTGCGAATCAGTCCAAACCCAGCAACCGGGACCAATCATATCGACCGAATCATGCGGAGGCTGAAAGTCTCGTAAATCCTTTTCGGACATGAACACAAGCATAAAATCATTCGGCGCAATTTTGACATTCCCGAATTTCCATTTAACAGGTTCATCGAGATTATCCGTCAGATATGTTCCCGACAGGTCAACCGTATCGGAAGAACGATTAAAAAGCTCAACCCAGCCAGCGTCTCCGCCTTCATGGTCTTTGTACACCAGATTTACAGAATTGATCTCGGAAAAAATCACCGAAGAGTTCCCAACATACGGGAGTTTCGAAATCGGCTGCGGATCATTCGGAATGTCTTCCGAACCCGCGACAACAGGATTCGGATCCGAGCACGACGCCACAATAAGCGCTATGCAAAAAGCGACAAAACGATAATCCATCCACACCATAGGCGTGAATATATATTCTTAAATGAATGCGCGAATGTCGCACCGCGTCATAAAAGATTTAAGTAAGAAATGACACGTTATGTCAGTTGATTGTAAGTAGAACTTAGTCAAAAAGGATCATTTGACAGATTAAAAACAACTCAGGATTTTTTCCTGCGCGGTCTGCGAATAATAAAGAGGCAGGCGCCAATCAACACGAGCGACACAGAAACCACCTTGCCCATCGGGAACGCTTCGTAAAAAACGAGCGCACCTGCAAGCGTCGGAACCGCAGCGCCGACAGCAGCGCTGAACGGGATAATGAACAGGGCACGGCCACGCGAGAACGACACCTGCGAATACAAAAAAGCGATACCGTAAGTAGCGATATAGCCAAGCGTCCTGAAATCCACAAGCAAGTTCGCCACCGACGAGAAATCAATATTGTCAAGGTCAAAATCCATCGCAAGGCTCTTGTAAAAAGCAGCCGAGAGTCCAAAGCCGACGCCCATGATGAGCGAGTCCACCATTTCGCGGTCCTTCACCCAGAGGTGCGCAATCAGCGTTGCAAAGCTAAGCCCGCCCGCATACAGCCAGAGCGTTCCGACATTCTGCACCGCTGTCGATTCCCCGAGATTTTCAACAGAGTAAAGGAGGCCCGCCACGACAAAGCAAATCGCGACCACAATACGCTTGGTCAAAACTTCCTTCAAGATACAGAACCCCATAAGCGCCGTCAGCACCGGATTCAGGACCATCATCGGCTGCACTTGCGAAAGATCGTACTGCGCCATAGCGATGTAATAGCCAAGCGTTGCAAGCCCGGAACAAGCAATTCCAAGCCACCAAAATTTATTTGTAACAATGCCCTTGAAAAATTCCCAAGGATTCGATGTGCCGCCCGTGCGCTTGCCAACAGTGGACACCCCGGACTTTTCCAGGATATTGCCACAAGCAAACAAAAACGCAGGACCGATGGTCAAGAGAAGGAATAGCATAGCAAGTTACTAGTTACTAGTTTATAGTTACTAGAATTTTTATCCCTTTTGCATAAGAGAACGTATCATTCGGCTAATTTCATCTAAAAGAACTAATGGCATTTTTAATTTTATTTCATCAACATATCCGATTTCTTTGCATAATAATAACTGAGTCTCTAATTCTGCTGCAGACCCCTTAGCGATTCTCAGAAAATTCATCATTTGACTTTTAGATTCACGTCCACAGCCTTCTGCAATATTAGATGGTATTGATACAACAGCTCTTCTGATTTGATCTGACAGAGCAAAAAGCTCTTCCTTGGGAAGTAACTTTACTATAGCATAAACTTCCTTAGCCAAATCCATCGCTTTACGCCAAACAATTAAATTTTGATAATTCGAAACTGCCATAATCAAAAACCTAGTAACTAGTAACTCAGAACTAGTAACTACTTATCTCGATATATTTCCTGATAGATCCAGTAATTCCCCATGACGCGCTTGACGTAGTCGCGGGTTTCCCAGTAGCTGATGTCCTCGACGCGCAAATCCCACGGGAGGCCTTCGCTTTCGGACTGCCAGCGCCTTGTCGGCTTCGGGCCCGCATTGTAATTGCAAAGCACGTACATGTAGTCGTTTTTGTATTCGTCCTTGAGATCCACCAAGTAGCGGATACCCAGGCGGATGTTCATGTAGGCGTTGTACAGGCGCTTCGGATTAAAGTCCGAGATTTCCTCCTTGTCGGCAAGCATCTTGCCCGTCGCAGGCATAATCTGCAAAAGGCCGCAGGCGCCCGCAGGCGATGTAATCTGGAAATCGAAAATGGATTCCTGGCGCATCACGCTATAGACAAAGAACGGATCAATGCTTGTGCCCGAATAGTAAACTACTGGGTCAGCATACGGAACCGGGAAGAGGTAATGAAGCACGTCAAGCGGAGGAGACATAAACAAGCGCCTATCCATCTTCGCCTGGAACTGGCGCGCAAGCCTGTAACCGGCAGCCGTTTCGCCCATTTCATAGAACAGCTTCCCGTATTCGTACAGGAAATCCATGCGCTTGAAGTTCTTCTTCTTGACTTCTTCATAGAGCCTGAAGGCTTCTTCTTCGAATCCGTAGAGGAAAAGCTTCTTGATACGTTCGTAACGCTCCTTGCTGTACGAGGCGTCCGGCTTTCCGAGCTTGTTTACAGAACGGATCCAGTCGATTGTCGCCGCATGGGACATCGGCACTCCATGAGCATAAGGAATCTTTTCCGACGGCAGCAGGCGATTGTCCAAGAGCTTCGTGCGGCTGCGGTGAGCATAGTACGAAAGCGGGAAATCCTTGATGCAGTCGAGGTACGCCGCACGGGCAAGCGAATCCTCGCCCATCTTCATGTAAGTATCGCCAAGGAACATCCTGGACGCACTGCCGCTCCAGAGGAACGGATCCTTCGTCGCATCGCGGAAATAAGCAGAAGCTTCCACCCACATGCCACGCTTAAAGTAGCAGTAGCCGATGCGGAATCTCGCCCACTGGCGCCTCAGATTGCTCTTGAAACGCTTGTGGATGAGCTTCTTGTAGCATTCAATCGCCTTGTCATACATCAGCTTCTGTTCAAATTCAAAGCCGCGCAGCCAAAGGTTGTTCGCATTCTCGTTGCTGAACTGGCTCACATCCTGCAAAAGCGAATCATAGCTGTGGATTTCTTCGTCAAAAAGCCCCGCAGCTTCCTTACGGTAAAGCTTGAGAATCGCCTGGATCCAGGACGGGCGCGGGTCCACATTTTCGATCAGGAAACGGTACTGTTCAATAGCATCGGCATTACGGTTCAGCGAGCGGAGCGCAGCCGCACGCTTTTCCCACAGTGTAATGCGGGTGTTCAAATCCAGAGTGCTCTTTTTCAAGCGGGCATAGGCCGGATCGTCAAGCACTACGGCCGAGGCTGGATTTTTCTGGACCTGCTGGGCATCCAGAATCTGGATGGAATCAAGCAACTCCAGACAGCTTTTCATTTCGTCCTTCGTGCAGGCCATCTTCGCGTAAGCGACCTTTTCCGCAAGCGATTCCGGGGCACCGAGTACTTCCCTCAAGCGGCGCACAGAAGCATAAGCAGAATCCTTGTACGATGTACGGCTCGTCAAAAGCTTCATGTACATGCGCTTCGCCTGCTTCAGCTGGTATGAATCTTCCAAGTAGCGGGCATAGCGGTACTTGAGCGGATCCACATCATCGCCATCCGGATTTCCATTGAGGTAGACCATCAACGAATCCGCGCGGGCCACATCGTTCAGCGAATAATCGGCCATCGTCGCTTCAATTCTCAAGCGGTCGGCGGCATCGCGCCAGGCCCTATCGTTTTCCAGGCTCTTTTCAAGGCGCAGCGTCTCGCGCATTTTGGCAAACTTTTCCTGCTTGAAGTTCGCCTTCGCCATGCGCAGCACTACAGTTCCCATCAATTCAGGTTCACGGTGGCGCAAGGAATTATAGGCCGTATAAGCGCTATCCCACTGCCCACTGTAATAGAAATAGGCTGCACGGGCAAAATCGCGGTGGTTCTGCGAAATTGAAATATCGTTCATTGTTTTCTTTGCACGGGCCGCACGAATAACCGCATCCTGGAACTGGTCCGGAGCAATCATTTCCTGTTCCGCAAAAGGCGACTTGTACGTAGAATATACGGAGCCATCCACCTGCGCATACAATGCAGCAGTGCAAACAAATAACAATGAATAAAATAATTTCATCAGCAAACCAAATGTTTTATTTTTCAACCTGTCCCACAAAACCAGATATACCGAGTTCCATGATCGTCTGTGCATACTTCTTATGCAAAAACTCATTTACGCTCTCGGCATCATCCATTTGCAGGACCGTCAACGCAGTATCACGAACATCTTCAAAGTTGATGGAACGGATAATCTTCTTCGTGGTCATCACGCTCCACGGAGTCATCGAAAGCTCATCAACACCAAGCCCAACAAGCAAAAGCACACTCATCGGGTCCGTACACATTTCACCGCAAACTGCAACCGGAATTCCTTCGCGATGCGCAGCCACCACAGTCTGGTAAATCATGCTCAGCACAGACGGATGATGCGGCTGGAACATATTCGTAATAAGTTCGTTCGTACGGTCAACAGCAAGCGTGAACTGGATCAAGTCGTTTGTACCCAAACTAAAGAAATCCACTTCCTTAGCAAGCTTATCCACAATCATCACAGCCGCAGGCACCTCGATCATCGAGCCAATCTTCACGACAGGGAGCTTATGGCCTTCATCCTCAAGCTGCTTACGGGCCTTGGCAATGCATGCCTTTGCGCGGCGCAATTCCGTCATGCTCGAAATCATCGGCAAAAGGATACGCAAGTTGCCTTTAGTATTGGCAAGCAAAAGAGCGCGCAGCTGCGTAATGAAGATGTCTTCACGGTCAAGGCACACGCGAATCGAACGCCAACCCATAAACGGGTTTGATTCGTTCACCGCAGAAACCCCCGAAACAAGCTTGTCGCCACCCGCATCAAGCGTACGAATCACGACCGGATACGGGTCCATTTTTTCAAGGATGTGCCTATAAGCGCTTTCCTGTTCCTTTTCAGTCGGAGTATCCTTCTTGAAGAACAGGAATTCCGAACGGTAAAGGCCAATACCCGTAGCGCCAAAGTCCGTTACCTTATCTGCTTCCGTCGGGATTTCGATATTCGCATGCAACACAATGTACTTGCCATCGCGAGTCATCGGTTCCAGCTGGCGCATCGTGAAAAGTTCACGGCGCTGGCGCTCGAACATTTCCTGGCGTTCATGGAACTTGCGGATATCCTCTTCGTTCGGGTTGATGATAACTTTACCATCAGCACCATCGACGATAATCGTATCGCCGCTTTTCACAAGGGCCGCTACGTTCCTAAGGCCGGACACAGCAGGAATCTGAAGCGCTCTAGACAAGATCGCGACATGGCTAGTGCGGCCACCCGTATCCATCACGATGGCGTTAACTTGTCCAGGCTTCAAAGTCATCAGGAAGCTTGGAACAAACTCATGAGCCACAAGGACAAAGCCTTCTTCGTCAGACACATCCTCCAATACAGGTCCGGAGTCGTCCATCGCAGACATCAGACGGTTATACAAGTCCCTGAGGTCAGCCGCCTTATCGCGCATAGCGGGCGAATCAATTTTTTCAAACTTTTCGATGTATGCGTTAAACACGACATGCACCGCCCACTTCGCATTCTTGTGCTTTTTCCTGATCTTGTCGAGGACGCCGTTAACAAGTCCCGGATCCTGCAAGATCATCAAGTGGGTCGCAAAAATCAGGCTATCCTTGATGCCTGCTCTAGTCTCTGAAATTTCCTTAATCTGAGCAATTTCTTTGGAGGTCTTACTAATCGCCTTCAAAAACATTTGTTCTTCCGCAGCGAGACGACTCTCCGGAAGCGTTTCATCTACTACAGAGAATTCACGGTTTGCAACAGGGAACACCGTCCCCATAGCAAAGCCTGGGGAAGACGGCACACCGACAAGTTCTGTCCTCGGAGATTTCCGGGAAGACTCATCGGGAGCTTTTGCCACAAAATCAGCAGGGTTCTTCGTTGAAGTGGTCATCAAAAAGCTTTTCCAACTGCTGAACGACTAACTCTTCATCCTCGCCATCGATTTCGAATTTCACTTCGGAACCAGCCGGGATCGCAAGCATCATCACATTAAGGATGCTCTTCGCATTGGCCTTGGACCCATCAAATACAATGGACACATCGCTTTTGGCCTGACCCGTGATATCAACAATCATACCGGCCGGACGAGCATGGATGCCCAGTTTGTTGGAAACAGTAAATAACTTTGTAATCATCAATTCCTCAGAAAAAATCCACATTTATATCAAGGCCATCCTGGAGGATGATCTTGAACAGACTATCAGCAGAATGCACCGTCTTGACAAGATCGTCGTGCAGCTGTCTATCGTTCAGCAAGATACCAACGGTATTGTCCTTCGAATCCATCTTAGCCTGCACTTTAGCGATCAGACCATCCAAGTGTCTGGTGACTCCTTCCAGTTCAGAGATCAACTGGTTGGCATTCCCCATAACCTTGTCCGTTCCGGCAAAAAGGCCGTTGATCGGTTCCTTGACGCCATCGACAAGTTCATTCACCTTGACGGTCACCTTGTTCAGGTTTGCAAGACTCTTCTTGAGCTGCGGATCAGTCGTCACCACAAGCGACATCAGGCGGTCTTCAAGATTTTCGGCCTTCACCAAAAGCGTCTTGAAGCGGTCCTGGAAATCCGGGTTGGCAATCGTCCCGTTCAAGGCGGTCTTTACCGCTTCCAGAAGCACCTTCGTCGAATCACAAACTTCACCGGCAAGCCCAAGCGCTTCGGCAATGCCTGCATCGAACTGGCCCGTGATTGTGTCTCCCGGCACATAGTATTCTTCCGAATCGCCAAGGATCATGCCAATCTGGCGTTCGCCCATGATGCCGATGTTCTGCACACGGATTTCAGAATCCTTCGGGATTTTCACGTTCGACTTAAGACGGACCGTCACAACAACGCGGTGGCCCGCAAGTTCGATGGATTCAACGCGACCAAGCTTTACACCATTGATCTTGACAGGGTCATCCAAAACAAGCGTACTCACCTGCGTAAAGCGCAAATGGTACACATCAAAAGTTTCACGCAGATCCTTCTCGTTCAAGAAAATCATGCCAAATATCAAAATGAAAATGGCCAAAAGAACGACAAGTCCGACAGAGAAATATAAAGCGGTATTCTTTTTCATCCTAAAAACAATCTAGCATATTTTGCGATTGGCATTAGACTCATATTAAAAATAATGGGACATATTCAATTCGGAATTAGGAAGTAGGAATTAGGATTTATTTAATTTAGCGGCCTCGCCGCGATTATTTCAATTCCAAACTCCGCATTCCGAATTCCTAATTACTCTTCAACCCTCACGATGGGGCTGTTCGTCTCGATTCCGTTCACATGGCGGTCCAACCAGTCGAGCAAAAGAGCATCCCTTTCAGCCTGCGGGAGCGCAAACTTTTCACGGCCCTCTTTCTGCATGAACACGTCAAGGTATGTCATCAACACGCCACCAGCAACAGAGACGTTCATCGATTCGGTGATGCCGTACTGCGGGAGCTTAAATTCATAGTCCGCATGGGCAAGCGTATCCGGATGGTTCCCGTGGAACTCGCTACCCAGATAAAAAGCCATCGGCTGGCTCAAATCGAGATCCAGCACAGAGTTCGTCGTATTCGTACTAGCAACAGCAATCTTGTAGCCCTTTGCGCGGAGCTTTTCCATGCAGAGCATGCGCTTCTTGTACAGATAAAGGCTCATCCACTTGTAGGAACCCTTCAATATAGACTTGTTCACGCTGTAAGCGTTGTCTTCTTCAATGATGTGAACATCCTGGAGACCAAATACTTCGGCGGTGCGAATCACGGCAGAAATATTGTGCGGGTCAAACAAATCTTCAAGCACCATGCAGAAATGACGCGTACGGCGATTCACGACAGAAGTCAGGAGTTCGCGGCGGCGTTCCGTGACACGTGCAAGTAAAGTTTCCAAATCCTTAGGTTCACTCATTTTCTAGTCCTTTTTTATAAAAGTATTTGCCTTGATTTCAGCGGGTTCTTCCTTGGGTTCCGCAGGCTTGGCCGGCTGAGGCTTCGGGGTGCTGAGTTCCATCCGGGAACGTTCGAGACGTTCAGCATCGCCCAGTTTCCAGGAGCCGCCGGACACGACCTTGTCAAACTCTGCTATATGGCGCTGATTTTCAGGCGTTTTCAATTTTTCATTTGTCTTAAGCGGTTTTCTGTTTCCGTTGTAGAACATCGATGCAGCCTTCTTGATATCGTTCACGACGTCATCGATCTTCGAGTTCACAACGCTCTTGAAGACGCGCATCTGCATGATGGAATTCAGCACAGAATTGCCCGGGAACACGACCGCAGTGAGTTTGTACTTAAGCTTTCGCGGTGCGACCAGGTCCATATCCAGATAGGCAATGGCAGTGCCCTTCAAGGACCACTTCAGAATCTCGGCATAGCCATATCCAAAGAACATGTTGCGAAGCATCGTCTTTGCGCCAGCGCTATCCTGCAATGCCCAGTAGAAATCGCCAGAAAGCCCATGACCGTTACCGCCCGAGAAATAGCGACGGTTCATGCTATTGTACTCCAGCGTATATTCAGACTCCAGATATGCGTTAATCAAGTCTGCCGTAAACGGCATGTTATCGAACAGGAACGTAATTTCGTTGACTTCGAGCGGAAGCGTTCCTTCGCTTTCGTAGATAGCCCTATACTGGCGGCCCAGACGCATAAAGACTTCCGTCATCATGGGAGCCTTGATATCCGTCGAGAAGCCGCGCTTTACAATCTCCTTGTACGGAGCGCAGAATTCATTATTGTACTCGATCTTTTGCCAAGGCTTCAGTTCGGCTTCGGTGCAAGCTTCGTACTTGATGCCAAGACACTTGTTCATTCCTGCACAGAACGAGCGCATGTCGTCATCTTTGTTGTGCATTTTCACCAGAAGCTGCCGACGAGAGACCTCCGACACAGGAACGCTTTTGGCCGCATACGACAGAGAAGAGCCTAATGTGAGCACGACAGCCACACACACGCCCATAAATGAAACCAGCAAACTCTTACCCTGCATAAAGGCCTCCCTCTTGAAGGTTACCTGAACTCAAGACTGTCCAGGGGAACTACTGTAAACGGTTTCAGCGAATCGAACATGGCAACAGGGCCAACAATCGAAATCGTCATTTTCTCCTTATCAAAATACTTAGCGATCATCGCCTTGACCTGTTCTGCCGTTACCGCATTGATCTCTGTCACATAATCTATATAATGATTATCCGTTTTGCCAAGAAGTTCTCCCTTTGCAAAGATAGATGCCGTCGATGCGGGGGAATCAAAAAGGCTCGGCAAGCTCTCCACCAGGGATTTTTTCGCCTGCACGAGTTCTTCGGGAGTCGGGCCTTCCTTCGCAAGCTTCTCCACTTCCTCAAAAATGAGCTTCATGGCAAAATCTACCGTTTCGACCTTCGTCTGAAGCGCAATCGTCGTCATCGCCGTATCGCGGTAGTCGTTACCCACTGTGCTATAGACACTATAGGCAAGGCCTTCATCGCTACGGACACGGTTCATGAGCCTGGAACTAAAGCTGCCACCGCCGAGAATAAAGCTAGCCACCGCTGTCGGGTAATAATCCGGATGCGGACGCTTCACAAACGGCTGGTTCATCGTAATGTTCGCCTGCGTGATATCCTTGTCGACCACATAGACCCCTGGTTTGCGGGCAAAAGCAAGCGGTTCTGGCTTGGGACGTTCCGCCTTCGGCTTTTCAACATTCCAGTCCGCAAAGAACTGCTTGAGCACGGTCACCGCAGAATCACGGTTCACATCGCCAGCGAGAGCAAAAACGATGCGCTTCGAAGAGAACACACCCTTGGCAAGGCGTTTCACGTCAGCGGCTGTCACCGCCTTGTACTCGGCGGAATTGGCATCCCAGAGTCTCGGGTTCGGCGCATAGTTCACCTTGGACTTCAGGGCAGACAGCACCTTCGCAGGCGTTTCATAACGGCGCTCGTATGCAGTCACAAAATTCGCCTTGACGATTTCAAGCTGAGTCTTATCGAATGAAGGATCCGTAAGCACCTTCTTCGAAAGTTCCAGCATCGAAGGGAAATCCTTCGAAAGGCAGTTGATGTCGAAAGCCGAAAGATAGGTGCCAACGCTCGTCGAAATCGATGCACTGACAAATTCCAGGGAATCCTCAAGCACATGCGGCGTAATGCCACCGCCTGCACCACGACGGATCATGGAACCGACCATTTCAAAAGCAGCCTCGTCCTTCAAGACCTGCGGCAAATTGCTTTCTTCAAAATAGACCGTAAAATCCACAAGCGGAAGCGAATTGTCGCTCACAATGTAGCCGGTAATGCCATCGGCAATTTCTACCCGAAAATCTTTCGGGTACGGAGCGACATACTTGTACTCTGGGAACCCAATCTTGCTATAGTGTTCCGGCAAGTCGCTCGCGGCAACAAAAGCCGAACTGGAACTTTCTGTAGCGGATGCATACATATCCGGAACATGTTTAACATGAGATGCTTTTTTAGGCATCATGGAACATGACGTCAAAGCAACCAAAGCCGCAAAGGCCGCAGCAGGAATCAAATAATTCGTTTTCATCAACTAGAAAATAGCAAACTAATTAGGAACATTCCAAAATAGACCAACCAATTTAAGGTTTATCGTACCCCATTCTGTAAATAGACATATATTAATAATTGAGCCTTCCTAGTGGCCACAACACGCGTAGTAAGCCAACCTCCGGCTTCCGCACAGTTCTCCAGTCGAGACACAGCCCCACCAGGAAGGCTTCTTCAATCCCTCCTATGAAAAAGACCCGACGCGAGCGCGCCGGGCCTTTTTTCATTTTCACTCTATGTCATTCCCGCCCATTCTATGTCATTCCCGCCGCCGAGCGGGAATCTCCATCTTAAAATTGAAAATGCCCGCAATTCATGCGGGCAAGACATATCTAATGACTAATGACCATTGACCAGCAACTAGCTAAAGCGTCCATTGAGCTGCTTGCGGCGGCGGCCGCGTTCCGAAATGACAGCCTCAATCAAGAACAGGAGTGCGGCAAGCCCGAGGAAAATCTGGTAGCGGTCCTGGTAATTTTCCATACGGTCGCTGCTTTGGTCCTTCTTTTCAAGTGTCGAAATTTCGGTCAGGACCTTTTGCAACTGGAACTCGCCAGGGCTTGCGTAAAAATAAAGTGCGCCCGTCACATTTGCAATTTCCTGTAGCGTCCCTTCTTCAAGGCGGGTCGTCACGATGTTGCCTTGCATGTCCTTCTTGTAGACGCTACCGCCATTCTTATCCTTGAGTGGTATAGGCACTCCTTCGCGGGAACCAATGCCAATCGTATAAATCTTGATGCCGAGTTCAGCCGCTTCCTTCGCCGCATTGACCGCAGCAGCCTCAAGCTCTTCACCATCGCTCATGAGAATCATCACGGAATGCTGGCTTGCACCGCCGGAATTTTTGAACAAAGTCATACCCTTGCGGATGGCGCTTTCCAGGTTTGTACCCGGCATGAGCCACCCCGGAGTGAGTTCGCGAAGCACCATCTGCACGGTCCCGTAATCAAGAGTAAGGGGCACCATCACCTGGGCTTCACCGCTAAACGCCACAAGGCCCACGCGATCCCCCGTCAGGGATTCCAGGAACGCCGAAATTTCGTGACGGCTACGCACCAGGCGGTTCGGCTTCACATCCTCGGCAAGCATCGACAAGGAAACATCCTGCAAAAGCACAAGGTCCTGGCCACGGCGCTCCACATGTTCCATTTTACGGCCCCACTGCGGACGGGCAAGCGCCACAAACAAAAAAGCAATGGCAAGGAGCAACAACAAGACCTTAGTCAGGCGCCTCCACGGAGAGACACTCGTAGAAAGTTTAGACAACATCGAAAGCGAAACAAAGCGGGCCGCAAGCTTTTTGCGACGATGATACGCATAGACAAACAAAAGCGCAAATAGAGGCAGAGTAAAAAGGCCCCACAAAAAATTCGGTTCGGCAAATCTCATTATCTACTCCAGTAAAACATCTTGCATCAACAAGCACCAAGAATATACAAAAGTCTACGAAAAAAAACTTCAATTTACCAAACAACGCGAGGTCTAAAAACTAAAATAAAATCATAAAAATCGTCGAGAGAATAAAGCGTCGGCCAAGGATGGGGAGGGTGCAGGGAGGGGCCCGTGCGGCCTTCGCAACTCCGAGCTGGGGCCCCG
>NZ_JBGUHR010000036.1:0-8135 GCF_045112255.1 Fibrobacter sp. | reverse complement strand
GGCGGAATTTCCGGACCCGGGTAGGTCTTGCCCCAGTCGAGCGTTTCGAGCCAGTCGCGAACGTACTGCTTGTCGAAGCTTTCCTGGTTCTTGCCAACCTGGTACTTGTCTGCCGGCCAGTAACGGCTGGAGTCCGGAGTGAGCACTTCGTCGATGAGGATGGTTTCGCCATCGATTTCACCGAATTCGAACTTGGTGTCGGCGAGGATGATGCCCTTGCTTGCTGCGTAGTCGCGAGCCTTCGTGTAGATGTCGAGGGACATGTCACGGAGCGTCGTTGCAACTTTTTCGCCAACGATATCGAAAGTCTGTTCGAAGCTGATGTTTTCGTCGTGGCCAACGTCGGGCTTGGTGCTCGGCGTGTAGAGCGGCTTTTCGAGCTTCTGGCAGAGCTGGAGACCCTGCGGGAGAACGTGACCGCAAATCTTACCGGTCTTCTGGTAGTCCTTCCAGCCAGAACCGACGATGTATCCGCGCACGATGCATTCCACGGAATGGCGGTTAGCCTTCTTCACGATCATGGAACGGCCGCGGAGGTAGTCGGCATGCTTCTTGAGCACGGCCGGATATTCATTCACGTCGGCGGTGATGAGGTGGTTCTTCATGCCAAGGTGCTTGAACCAGAAAAGGGAAAGCTGGTTCAGGATCTTGCCCTTGCCCGGAATCGGGGTCGGGAGAACCACGTCAAAAGCGGAAAGACGGTCGCTGGCGACCATCAGGAAGCTGTCGCCGAGGTCGTACATGTCACGTACTTTACCCTGGTGGAACAGCGGAACTTCGGTAATGGGGGTTTCGAATTTTAAGCTCATAGTACTCCAAATTTAGCAATTTAGTGGCTGCTGGCTAGGGGTGGAATGTGCCTTACGGCGGTGTGGACAAATATGTCAACGATTCCAAAAAAAATTGATGAAGCTGGCTTCAAAAAATTGGAAATTTTAAGGGAAAAACCTATTTTTGATTCAGGTCACCTATGCTTGCCAGAAACCGCATCAATATCTATGACTATTCCGATTATCGCAAGTTCCTTTTGGACTTTTACGAAATCGAGAAATCGCTGGACCCGACGTTCAGCTATCGCGTGTTTGCGACGGCGGTGGAAATGGATGCGAGCTTGCTTTTGAAAATTTTGCAGGGCAAACGCCACGTTTCACCCAAGTGCATTGAATCGTTTGTGCAGTTTTTCCGTTTTAAAGAAGCAAAGGCCGAGTATTTCCGTGAAATGGTCGCCTATGGCAAGGCAAAAAACGATGAACAGGTCCGCAAGCATTTTGAATCTTTGCAAAAAATGCGTCCGGCGGCAAGCCGTGAACTCGATGAGGCGCGCTACCGCTATTTCCAGCAGTGGTATTATCCGATGATCCGCTCGGCGCTAGATGTTTTTGATTATCGCAGTTCGGACGATGCTGCTGCCCTCGGTGAATCCTGCGTTCCGAAACTCACGGCGACACAGGTGCAGAATGCCGTAGACGCTCTCTTGCAGCTCGGGCTTGCTGAACAGCGCAAGGACGGGCGCATTGTTCCGACGGATGCGCACCTGAAGACTAAAGAGCATTGGCTGAGTGCTTCCATCAGTGATTACCAGGGGAGCCTTGCAGAACTGGCGCGAAAGTCCATTGCCGAAACGCCCAAGGAAAAGCGCGATATCAGTACGCTGACAATGGCGCTGGATTCAAAGCAAATTGACAAGATCCGTGAAATTCTTGCTGATACTCGACGTGCGATTGTGAATGTGGTGAATGCGATGCCATCTGAAATTTGTGATAGCGTTTACCAGTTGAATTTTCAGTTGTTCCCAATGATGAAAAAGGAAGAAAAATGAAAAAGTTCCTTTTGCTGAGTGTGGTGTTTGGTTCTCTTTTTATGGGTTGCACGGAAAACAATCCGAGTTTTTCGGGAGCGACTAGCGAAACAACGAATGGAATTGCCGTTGTCGTTCTAGACGATGCAAACCGGCCTCTTGCTCAAGCGAACGTAACGTTATTCACAAAGACGGACCTGTCCGCAGTCGAAACGTCTATTTCTGATTCGGCAGGCACGGCAAAGTTTGAAAAGTCCAGTGAAGCGTGTGCCGGTGGAAATTGCTTTGTCGAAGGCATTGCGGGTGCTGATTCTTCGCTGATGAGCTGGTCTTCGCTTAGCTTGACTGAAAATTCCGCGCCTTCTAAAATTTCATTGTTGCCGTCGTCATCCTTGATGCTGCGTACAGGCGCAGGAGATTCGAGTCTTGAAAACTTGTTTGCGAATCTCCGGCTGGAATCGACTCCGTATATCGCAAAACGTTCTGGGGATGAATACGTTTTTGCTCATGTGCCTGCGGGACTTTTTAATGTGGTTGCTGGCGATTCTACAGTTGCCGAGGTCACTCTTGAACCGGGCGCCGTTGCTGATACGCTTGTGCGCTTGCCTGGCGTTACACGTGAATTTGTATTCGAAGATTTTGAAGATGGCGATAGTTTGAATAACATTGCAAAAGTTTATCCGAACTATGGATGGTATTATATTGCAAAGGATGGCGCAACGCTTTTGAAACCTGATTCCACAAAGGGCTTTGCGGCCGCAATTGAATCGGAATCTGGACGTGGCAAGGTCCTTTCGATGCAGTTTGTGCCGGGCGATTCAGGCTATGTGCTGCTCGGGACTCATCTTGGGCTTGATACGGGCTATTATGACTTGAGTGGACTCACGGCTATTCGCTTGACCGTGAACGGCGACTGCGAATTTGATGTGGCTCTGGAACATTATCGCGAAGTTCTCGACAACAATTTCCACAAGTCTCTTTGGAACGTGAAAGTTGCGGAGGGCTGGCGCGAAGTTGTGCTGCGTCCTGGCAAAGAAATGCTTGATGACGATAGCTATCAGGTGGCGTGGAGCGAAATTTCAAAGGAAATAGGCTTCTTCAGCATCTTTATCAAGAGCGGTTCTTACCTGAAAATTGACCAGATTGTTTTTGAAGGCATTGACGGCGTTGCTCCCTAGACGTGATTTTTTGTGCTGTTTTGTGCGTTTAACTCCGGCATATGTCGGAGTTTTTCTATATCAAACGTTTTGTTGCATATGCAAATTATTTTAAAATTGTTTTTGCTAAAAATGGCTTAAAATTGCAAATTTTTAATATTTTGTTGCGTAAAAATATTGCTTTTTAAGGAGCGGAAAATTATATTTGCTCTTGAAAAAATGCTTGGAAGGAGTTTTTTATGAAAAAATTTAATTTGGCAAAAACAGCGCCTGTTTATATCTCGGCGGCTTTGGTAACTTCTCTGTCGTTTGCGCTTTTTGCTTGCAGCGATGGTCCTTCTGCTGTTTCAGATCCATCCCGCGTGATTATCTCAGATGCCGTTATTCAGTGCGATTCGCGACGAACGATGGATGACCCGATGCTTGACGCTGCGGTCCCGCCGGTGGTGTATCGTTATGTAACACTTGAAAATGTTGGTTTTACCATCAAAAATATTTCAATGACTTGCGATGTCGTTATAGACAGCCTAGAAGTTTCTGCTTCGGATTCTACGCTTTACGTAAATGTCAAATATGATTACGAAAATGCCAAGAGATGTCTTTGCAACTCAGAAATCTTTTTCAAAGTGGATGCGGATCCTATTTATTATAGTGCAAAAGAACTTGTTCTCAATGATGGTGGAAGTATCAATTTAGATAATAAAATGATGATTGTGGATCTTGATGTAGTGCGTGTTGATGATGTTCCTAAAGTCAACGATGATTAAAAAACAGGTGCTCCGCTTGGAACACCTGTTTAAGTTAAAGGCGATTCCCGCGCGGTGGCGGGAATGACAATTTGCAGCTTGCTCTTTACTTGTAGAGCAGAGCGAAAACCATGCCCGGACGGAAGTACTTACCAGCGGTGTACTTGAGTGCCGTGCTGTGGAGCAGCGTGAAGAGTTCGTTCACATCGACCTTGTTGCTCTTTGCAATGGCGCCGAAAGCCTTCGTGAAGGCTGCGAGATTGCGCGGGAGCTTCGGGCTGATGCGGGAGTCGGCGAGGAGTGCGCCCTTCTTCAGGAGTTCCTTGTGCATCTTGTCGGCGGCAGTTGCGCTGAGGCCGAACTTTGCAACGAGTGCTTCCGGGTGGAGGCGGCAAGAGCCGTTGAATCCTTCCGGTGCGGCAAACGGAACGCGTGCTTCGTCATAGAGGTTTCCGATCATGGAATCGGCGAGCACGGAGGCTTCCTTTTCCAAACCGTGGAACATCATGGCGGTCATGATGCTGTACTGAATGCCAATCCAAACGTCGTGAGCCTGGAAGTTGAATTCGTCGAGCGGAGAACCGTCCTTACGAACAAGGTTTGCTGCGCCGATGAGCGGGCTGTTGGCCTTATAGTTCGTATTGAAAATTCTGAGCAAGTTAGACTTGGCCTTGGCGCTGTCGGTGATCGGTTCGAGGTCGAGCAAGCGGAGGTAAGTGTCTGCAAGCATCGTGTCGGCGAACACGTCGTCGCAGTCGTTAGCAATCTTTGCTTCCCAGCTCTTGGTGAAAGCATCCTTGCACTGAGCCGTAATCCAAGCCTTCTTGAGGCCGCGGAGTTCGTTCTTGGAGAGGTCTTCGCCGTCCGGGATTTCGCCTGCGCAGAGCCATTCGTTGATGGCCTTCACGCCTGCATTCGGATCTTCCGGGAGTTCCAAAGAAACCTTCACGGCTTCGCGGAGTTCAGCGTACTTTTCGACGTTCAAGTCCTTCAATTCCATCGGAGTGATGAAGAAGCGGAAGTAGCCTTCATTTTCGTCCCACAGAGATTCGGTAAATTCCTTGTTTGCTGCTTCGGACTTGGCGTTCCACTTGGCGGCCTGATCGTTATCGCCGAGGAGTTCTGCAATCTTGGCGGCAGCGCGGAGGCCTGCAATCCAGAGGGAACCGCAGTAAACAGAGATGCCGTAGCTACAGAGGTTGTCGAACGTGTCGTCAGTACCGTGCGTGAGCGGGAAATTTTCGCCCGGGTTCACCATCTTTTCGAGGTATTCCATGGCGGCGTAAACGGCTTCCTTGCAATCGGCGAGGCACTGCATGTCCTTCGTCTTGTGGTAGTGACGGTAGACCATGAGCACGTATTTCGGCGCGAGGTCCTTCCATTCCTTCACGTTGTGCCAGTCGTAGGCATCTGGTTCGGCGTCGAAGGGGCTACCAAGGTCGTGAATCACTGCGCCACGGACTGCGCGCGGACCTTCGAGTTTCGGATCCGGGAGGTCGGCGTAGGGGAGGTTCACAAATTCGTGGTGACGGCGACGGTTTTCGTTCACGGCGAGAATGGCATCGCCAAAGCGCTTCATCACAACGCCATCGAGGCGCGGCATGAGGGCGAGCAAGCTAAAGCTGCCGTAGAAGTAAACGTCGAGAGAGTTGAAGAACGGATAGTCGGCGCATTCGCGAACGAGGAAACGGTCTTCCTTGTCCCACACGGTGGCTTCGGCGAGGAAGCTGAGCGTGTTGATGGCGAGGCTCTTGAATTCAGCCTGCTTGGCGGCAGTCTTGTAGAGCTTTGCAACCGGCTTCTTCGGAACAAGGTTTTCGAATGTCTTGAGGCGTTCGTTGAAAGTCTTGTCGGCGGCGAGAGCTTCCGTGAGGAGAGCGACCACGCGGCCGTATGCTTCCGGGTAGAATGCGGTGTACTTCTTGGCGGAAGTGAGCTTGTTCAGCTTGATTTCCGGGAAGTCAAGCACCATGTTGAACTGGAAGGAAACCTTCTGCTTCGGCTTGAGGACTGCGGTAACGGCGATGGCGCCTGCAATCGTTTCACGACCGCTGTAAACGTTCTTGACCCAGGAGTTTGCAACGCGACCGCTCTGGAGAGCTGCCTTCAAGACGGACTTGGCGTCGTCCTGGTAGAACATCGGCTTCACGGAAACGTTGAGGTTGTCCTTCTTGTTCCAAGCCACGCTCACGCCCATGCAACCGTTGAAGTCGCTTTCGGCGAGAGCCTTTTCGTTATAAAATTCGATACCGCGAACGGAGCGGCCATCTTCGAGTTCCTTGTCGAACTGCACACCCTTCGGGAAACGTGCGGCCGGAACGAGCACAAAGCTGGAGTCTTGAACGCCCTGGCGGTCCTTCTTGGCCATGTAGCCCGTGATGCTGTCCTGAATCTGGACAATCGTCACTTCGCGGGTTTCCTTGGTGTTGTTTTCGAGCGTAAAGACGGTGGCGTTCACCGGGAGGCTGGAAAGGCGTTCGTCGCCCGGAGTTACGTAGCTGGACTGCGTCTTGGTGATGGAAACACCCTTGCCTTCGTAAACAGTTTCGCTGACCGGATAGAGGGCGGTGTACTTCATCTTGGCGGCGTCATAACCCGGCTGGCCGAGGAATTCGCTGTCATTTGTCCAAGCGGCGGTGAGAGCGCCTTCGCGGGCGGCCTTTTCGCCAACCATGCCGTCGAAGAAGTCGATGAGCACGGCGCGGTTGATGGCGGCAACGTCCTTGCCTGCGGCAATCAAAGCCTGGGTGCGGTCGCTGAACTGGATGTGCCAGCGTTCAAAAGCGGCCTTGTTCGTTTCGAAGAATGTCTTGTCGGCGAGAACCTTGTTGAGCTTGGCTTCGGCCTTCTTCTGATCCTTCATGTCGGCGTCGCCGAAAACGCGTGCGCCGTTAGCGTCGAGGAGCGGGAAATTGTTGTTGTAGATGCCGAAAGCAGCGAAGTTGCCAATCACGAGGGCGGCCTTTGCGCTGAGGACGGCTTCCTTGAAGAAGAAGTTGTTGAAGCGGAGGTCAGATGCCTTTTCGGTGCGAACCTGGACGCCCGGCATCACGTTCATCACGGGAGTCGTGCCAGCAGGCGTTGCTGTAAACGTAGAACCGATACCGCCCACGGCAATACCCGTGGTGGAAGGAGTTGTAGAAAGCGGGGTGTACCACGGCTGAATGAATTCCACAGCGAGACCCGGGGTCATCAGCTTCTGGACGGAGCCGGACATTTTTGCACCGGCAAGATATTCTTTAATGCTCATAATGAGGTCCGATATTTAAAGGTTTATACGGGAGGAAAGATAGTAATTAGACGAAAGAACGCGGCTATGCCGCTATAGACGAGCGACGAAAGAGGGGGCGTCATCCTGAGTCTTGTTCTTACGTCATCCTGAGGGCAGAAAGCCCGAAGGATCCAGTAAAGTTTTCTTTTTTCAGTCTTTTTACATGAAATGTTTTTGATTTGAATTATCTTTAGGGTATGACTAAGTTGATTGCACATATGCTCCCCGGTGTTTTCCTCATCGTCGTGTTTTCCCTGTTGAAAGCTTACGTTATCCCTGCCCACGTGACCTTTGAATCGTGGTTTGTCTATGTCAACTTTTTCGTCTGGGTCGTTTGCATAACAGTCCCGTGCGTCATCTATTATCTCCGTACCCCGCCCGGAATCGACCACAAATAGTTATATTTGGCCCATGTTTAAAATTGGCGTCATGGCTTCCGGCGGTGGAAGCAACTTCAAAGCGATTATTGATCACATTGGCGAGGGTGACCTCGAAGCCCAGTGCAAGTTTTTGATTACGAACAACGCGGGTTGTGGTGCTGTGCATCATGCCGAAGAATTCGGAATCCCGGTGCATCACATTTCGGGTAAGACGCATCCGGATCAGGCTGCGTTCGAAGCCGCGATGCTCGAAGTTCTCGACAAGTACGATGTGGACCTTTTGATTTTGGCGGGTTACATGAAAGCGCTCCCGCTTTGCATGCTCAAGCGCATGCCGGACCGCATTTTGAACATTCATCCGTCGCTGTTGCCGAAGTTTGGCGGTAAAGGTTTCTTTGGACACCATGTTCATGAAGCTGTGCTTGCTGCGCACGAAACGGAATCTGGCCCGACGGTGCATCTCGTCAGTGAAGAGATCGATCGCGGTCGCATTTTGGCGCAGACCAAAGTTCCTGTGATGCCAGACGACACGCCTGACACGCTTGCCGCCCGCGTCCTCGTGCAGGAACATGCTTTGTACTGGAAGACGATTCGCGACTACGCCAAATCGCTGGGCTTGCACTAACGTCATTGTCATCCTGAGGGCTAAAAGCCCGAAGACAACTCAGAAGGCGAGTATGCCCCAAGGCGAATGCTGCAGTTGTGCTTGCACAAATATGGCTGAGCCGTTTAGCAAGACGCGAAGCGTCAATGTCGCGACCACAGTCATCCTCCGCAAGGAGG
>NZ_JBGUHR010000035.1:0-2004 GCF_045112255.1 Fibrobacter sp. | reverse complement strand
AGAGTATGTATTTCATGTTCGTTTCCCTTACTTCACTTTACAGACGAAGATGCGTTCTGCGACTTGGACTCGCCGCCTGTCGGCTTGAAGTTGCCGAGAACGGCCACTTGGTTCTCGCCCTCCTTCACAAGGCCGTCATCGCCCGTCCGTTTCCAGCGGACACGGTAGCGGTTGTCCTTCGGCACTTCGGTGAGGTTCTCGGTGCGAAGCGTGAACACGATTGGCTCGCCGATCTTGTACCCGACTGGATTCGCCTTGTCGGTCGAGCCCTTGAGGTTCACGTCGTCGACCGGATTGGGCGCGGCAAAAAGCGCGAGCGGAAGCGTAATGAGCGCGGCGGAAAGTAGACTGGCAATTTTCATGGTTGAAATTATATATCAAATTCGAACACTGTGATGTCAAATTCGTCCACTAATTATTATGTATTTGAGAAAGACTAGTACAAGAACCCGAAGAGCCACAAGGGGATTCTGCATCCCCGCCCGACTTCGATGCCGTCCAATGCGAGATAGCTGTCCGGCAAGTCCTTGATCTGCTCGAACGTTTTTCTTTCCCCTCCTATTTCGAAAAGATGTCGTCCGTCGACAATGCTGTCACCGCGCGAAGGGAAGGCTGTCGTATTGCGAACCGAAAGCTGGTTGTTGAAAAACACTTCGCGGAGCGTTCCCTTGTCTGGATCGGGCGTAAGCGCGCACATCAAGTTTGTGTTGTCGCAAAAGAGCTTGCTCGGCGAACAAAGGCGCCTCAAGGCATCGGCGTCTTCCGCCAACATTCCGACTAATCCTGCCCGGCGGAGTGCATGCAAGACCTTGAGCCCCTGCTTGCGATCCATTTCAAGGCCCTGGCACAACTTGGAATTGTTCGGCGTCTGAGGGGTTGATTCTGCAAGTATCGTCAGCATCCTCCTCGCTTTGCGAATGGTTTCCGGCGTGACGTCCTCGACCTTGGGCAAATCGACATCCAGAACCTGGTTCACCACCTGAAGAAGTTTTCGATGGAAATGCCGAAGGTCCTCGCGATAGAACGGATAGTAACCATGCTCAAGATACTGTTCGAACTTTGGCACGACTTTTACAGTTGAGACAACCGCCTCTGCAATGGACACATGATTTTTCAGGATGTCGCCCAGTTTCTGAACCGGGAATCTACCACACCCCTCAAACTCCAGAAATTCCCTGAAGGACATTCCGGCAAGTGAATATTCCACCTGGCGGCGCGAAAGATCCGCTTTCCCTTGCGCGAGGCGCAGAATCGAAGATCCCGTATAGGCAATCTTCAAGGTCTTGAAATTGTCATACAAGGTCTTGATCAGATTCTGCCAATCTGCGAGATAGTGTATTTCGTCGATGTAGATGCTTTCACCGCCGTGTCTTACATGATGCTGGGCTAGTTCGTATAACTCCTGAGCGTTCAGCCACACGTTGTCAACGGAAACATAGAGTGCTGAATCCGATTCATTTCGATTCTCTCTCAAATGCTGAAGAAGCATCGTCGTCTTTCCAACTCCGCGAGGGCCGTCAAGGGCGACCACCCTTGAATCCCAATCAATCTCATCAAAAAGATAGCGATGAAACGACGTTTCGGTCTCGCGAATGCGATCAGCGGACATGTCATAAATCATTTGAACGCTCTCTTCAGTCATGGCATTGCTCTCCAATGTGTAGTTTGCAAACCACGTAATTTCGCAATTATCGTGGTTTTAAAACAACGATATTGTATCATATCACGCACAAGGGCGCAAGAGCACGTCTCAAGAGAAAAACGCGGCGGCGCTGAACAAAGCCAACGCCGCCGGGAATAACACAATATCCGCAGGGAAACCCTCGGCGTCGAAACCGCCTTATCGGATTATGATAATCGTACCACTGCTACTCTTTGTCAGCTGGAGTTCGTAGTAGGTTACGCCGTCCTCTTCCACCTCAACATTGTATTTTGCCTTGTAGCCGGAAGTTACGCTGTCAAATGTGCCCGTCACGGCATCGACCGTGCGCATGACGGTCCAAG
>NZ_JBGUHR010000034.1:0-1663 GCF_045112255.1 Fibrobacter sp. | reverse complement strand
CGTCGAGCTCGTTCTGTGTCTGTTTCTTTTTTGCCATAGCTAATGTAGTTTATATAAATACGAAAAAGGATTAAAATTATGATTACCATAAATGGAAAGTATGGGTCGGCTGACGTATATGTCGCCGGATATGAAAACTTGGACAGCGGTACGTATGGACAAATTGTGCAATTGTTAGCCGTGCCGTGCATGAAAGGCAATAAGATTGCCATTATGGCAGATTGTCACATGGGAGTCGGATGCGTCGTGGGGTTCACTCAGACGTTTACTGATACTATTGTACCGAACTTGGTTGGGGTAGATATATCTTGCGGAATGTTGGTATGTAAGATTTCGCCAGAATACCATTTCAACTATGAACGTCTTGATAAGGTTATTCGGATGAATATTCCGTCTGGAATGGCACACCGAAAGACATTGCATAAGTTTGCCAAGAACGTAGACTTGTCTGGATTGATTGCCGACGCCGACCGTCATAAGCTGCTGTACAGTGTTGGTTCGCTCGGATCGGGTAACCACTTCCACGAAGTAGACGTCGATGAAGATGGTAATCACTACATCGTGATTCACTCTGGTTCTCGCTACTTGGGACAGGTCGTGTGCAAGTTCCACCAGCAGCGAGCTATCGACCGCTACTTGCGTAACCGCAAGGAGACTGGCGACGAGACGCAGTATCCGTCAAATCTCGCATGGCTTGAAGGCACTGACGTAGACGACTATCTCAACGACATGAAGATCTGTGCCGAGTTTTCCTACTGGAATCGCAAGGCGATGCTCCAGGAAATCTTGGACGGAATGGACATCAAGCGCCGTTACATCATGGAAGAGTTCACGACGTTGCACAACTACGTCGACGTGGAAAACAAGATCATCCGTAAGGGTTCGATCTCGTTGCAGAACGGCGAACGCGCTATCATTCCGATGAACATGCGCGACGGCTCCTTGATCGTTACTGGCAAGGGCAATGCTGCGGCTAACTTCTCCGGGCCGCACGGCGCTGGTCGAGTACTGAGCCGTGGCGATGCGAAGGCGAAGCTGTCCATGGAAGACTTCAAGGCTGCCATGGAAGGCATCTACTCGACCTCGGTACGTACTAGCACGATCGACGAGAGCCCGATGGCCTATAAGCCTGTACAAGCTATCTTGGACAATATCGGCGACCTCTGCACGGTAGACATGGTCATCAAGCCGGAATACAACTTCAAGGCGTCCTAGTGATCAATGGTGGCTAATGCGTTTATGACTGTTCCGTTTTGCACTAATATGAAATAATTTATTTCTCGTTAGCGCTAACTAAAAGGAGTCAAAAATGACATTAGCTATCATCGCGGTCGTTCTGACCATCGTTATTTTCGTCATCTGGATCGCCGCATGGCGTAAGGCAAAGCAGACCGGAGTGGTCGACGTGACTTGGCCGATTGACGAAGCCACAGAAGAAGCCCCGGCTGAAACCGCCGAAACTCCGACAGAACCAGTCGTCGAAGCCGAACCAGAAAAGGCGACGACCATTGTCGAAGACGATCCGAAGGTTGTCGAGCCGCCGTCCCTCGTGGTGACTGAAACCAATACGGTCGCCGTCGAACCCATCGCAGACCCGTGGGCAAACTGCAAGACCGTTGAATGCGAACCGAAGCCGATTGCCGAACTCGAAGCCGAGGCAGCC
>NZ_JBGUHR010000033.1:0-130497 GCF_045112255.1 Fibrobacter sp. | reverse complement strand
TATGCGTGGTTTGATGCAGAAGCCGATCAAGCAGCTCGGTGGTCAGGAAGTTATTGAAAACCCGATTAAGTCCTGCTTCCGTGAAGGCTTGAACGTGATGGAATACTTCATTTCGTCTCACGGTGCTCGTAAGGGTCTTGCTGATACGGCTCTTAAGACGGCTGACGCTGGTTACCTTACCCGTCGTCTCGTGGACGTGGGCCAGGACCTCGTTATTACCGAACCGGACTGCGGAACTACCGACGGTATCGAAGTTTCCGCATTCAAGGACGGTGACGATACTGTCATTCCTCTTGAAGAACGTCTCCTCGGTCGCGCACCGGTCGATGACATCAAGCACCCGGTGACGGGCGAAGTGATCGTCAAGGCTGGCGAACTCGTGACCGAACGCGACCTCCCGAAGATCTCTGCTACGGGTCTTGAACACATCAAGATGCGCTCTGTGCTCACCTGTAATTCCAAGAACGGTGTCTGCGCTAAGTGCTACGGCCGTATGCTTGCTTCCGGTCGTCCGGTTGACCTCGGTGAAGCTGTTGGTGTGCTTGCTGCACAGTCCATCGGTGAACCGGGTACACAGCTTACCCTCCGTACGTTCCATATCGGTGGTGCTTCCTCCCGTTTGACGGTTGAAAGCGACAAGAAGGCTGCAGTCGATGGCCACGTCGAACTCGAACAGGTCGAAACTGTTGACCACGAAGGCCAGAAGGTTGTCGTTTCCCGTATGGGCGAACTCGTTATTTTCGATACGACCGGCATTAACAAGGGTCGTTATCAGATTCCGTACGGTGCAATCTTGCACGTCGAAAACAATGCTACCGTCAAGAAGGGCGAAAGCATGTTCGAATGGGATCCGTATAACAGCCCGATTATCACGAACGTGTCTGGTACGATCGCATTTAGCAATCTTATTGAAAACAGAACTTACCGTATTGAACGCGATGAAATGACCGAAGTCGAAACTTGGATCGTCATCAGCGACAAGCAGCACGGTAAGAACCAATTGCGTCCGGTCATCATCATCAATGATGAACGTGGCGAAAAGGTTGGCCACTTCATGTTGCCTGACGGCGCTATCCTCGCCGTACATCAGGGCGACAAGGTTACCTCCGGTCAGGTTATCGCTAAGCTTCCGCGTGCAGCTGGTAAGACCCGCGATATTACCGGTGGTCTTCCGCGCGTCGCTGAACTCTTCGAAGCTCGCGTTCCGAAGAACAAGGCATTCATCGCACCGGTTGACGGTCTCGTCAAGTACGGTAACGAAGTGCGCAACAACCAAGAAGTTATTATTCAGCAGATGGATGGCAACGAAGTGAAAGTGCTGGTTCCGCGTGGTATCCATCTGGCGGTCAATGACGGTGACCGTGTCCGTGCTGGTCAGAAGATCAGCGAAGGCAGTGTGGACCCGCACGATATCCTCGACGTTCTCGGACCCGAGGATGTGCAGCGCCACTTGGTGAACGAAATCCAGGCAGTTTACCGCCTGCAAGGTGTGGCTATTGCAGATAAGCACATCGAATGTATCGTTCGTCAGATGATGCGTAAGGTCCGCATTTTGGATCCGGGTGAATCGGATCTCTTGCCGGGCGAAGAAATTTCCAAGACCCGTCTCCGTACCGAAAACGAACGTCTGCGCGCTCTCGGTAAGGCTGAAGCTAAGTATCAACCGATGCTCCTTGGTATCACTAAGGCTTCCTTGGCAACGGACAGCTTCATTTCTGCAGCTTCCTTCCAGGAAACCCAAAAAATCCTTACTCGCGCCTCCATCGAAGGCTGCGTGGATCCGCTCATGGGTCTTAAGGAAAACGTGATTATGGGTCGACTTATTCCGTGCGGTACTGGTGCCCGTCACTTGAGGAACGTCCAAGTGATCGATGCCGATGCCGACGAAATGGAAGAACGCTCTCGTTTGCAGAATGTACAGGCTGAAAATTACGAATCTGGTTCCGGAATCCAGCTCCTGGATAACGAAATCGGCTCTTCTGAAGAGGAAGATTCGGATAATTAACAGCTAAGTACTTGAAATATTTGGAAATAAAACTATATTTGCACTCCAAAATCTAGGAGATTAAACAGTGCCAACTATTCAACAGCTCGTCCGCAACGGACGTGAACAGATCAGCAACAGGACCGCTTCCGTAGCTTTGAAGTCCTGCCCCCAGAAGCGCGGCGTTTGCACCCGTGTTTACACCAGCACCCCGAAGAAGCCGAACTCTGCTCTTCGTAAGATTGCCCGTGTGCGCCTCTCCAACAAGATGGAAGTTACCGCTTACATCCCGGGTGAAGGCCACAACCTCCAGGAACACTCCATCGTGCTCATCCGCGGTGGTCGTGTTAAGGACGTTCCGGGTGTTCGTTACCACATCATCCGTGGTACGCTCGATACCCAGGCAGTCAATGGTCGTCAGAACGGCCGTTCCAAGTACGGTGTTAAGAAGAAAGGTGCCGCTCCGGCCAAGAAGTAAGGAAGTAATCTATGTCTAGAAGAAGAAAGGCTCTCCATCGCTCCATCCTCCCGGATCCGCGTTTCCACTCCACGCTCGTCACTGAACTCGTCGGTGTCGTGCTCAAGCAGGGCAAGAAGACTATCGCTGAACAGATCGTCTACACCGCTCTCGACCTCCTCGACAAGAAGGTTGAAGGCAAGGAAACCCCGCTCGAAAAGTTCGAACTCTGCCTTGAAAACATCAAGCCGCGTGTCGAAGTCAAGTCCCGTCGCGTTGGTGGTGCAAACTACCAGGTCCCGATGGAAGTTGCTCCGGATCGCGCCAAGGCTCTCGCTCTCCGCTGGCTCCTCGATGCAGCTCGTAACCGCAACGAAGCCAACATGGCAGAACGTCTTGCTGCAGAACTCGTTGCCGCTAAGAACAGCGAAGGCAACGCAGTCCGTAAGAAGAACGATACGCACAAGATGGCCGAAGCCAACAAGGCTTTCGCTCACTTCCGTTTCTAATTCTTGCGCGCAAGCACAGAATTATCCTAGAGAGAGGCTCCGCTCAAAAAGCGGAGCCTTTTCTGTATTTAATGTCATCCTCGAACGAAGTGAGGGGATCCATACAGTTCTAATTATCTGATTAGGATTATCTAAAAAGGGTAATCCCTTTTAGATAAAAATTGTATATTTACGGTATAGACGAGGTATCGCTATGGATAATGCCGTAATCAATCCTTTTTTGACATCTGGTTATTTGAGTGCAGAGTATTTCTGTGACCGTGAAGAAGAAACTAAGAAACTCACCCGTTTGCTTACGAATGGCAATAATGTGGCGTTGATTTCTTCGCGCCGCATGGGAAAGACTGGGCTTATCAGGCATTGCTTTGCGCAGCCGAAAATCGTCCGTAGTTATAACACCTTTGTAATTGATATTTACGCGACCAAGAATCTTGGCGATTTCGTCTATGAGATGGGACGCCAGATTGTGAATGCGTTAAAGCCGCGCGGCAAGAAGGCTATTGAATCTTTTGTTGATGCCGTAAAATCCTTGAGGGCGGGAATATCTTTTGATGTGCAAGGGTTACCTTCGTGGAATGTTGAACTTGGCGATGTTCAGACTCCGGCAATTACGTTAGAAGAGATCTTTGCGTATATTGAAAGTGCAGATAAGCCGTGCTTGATAGCTATTGACGAGTTTCAGTCTATTTCGAACTATCCGGAAAAGAATATTGAAGCGACTTTACGCACTTATATACAGAATTGCCATAATGCGAATTTTGTCTTTGCGGGTTCTGAACGGACAATGATGGGCGAAATTTTTGTATCGGCGGCGCGTCCTTTTTACCAAAGTGTGTCCATTATGAATTTGAATGTAATTCCCGAAGGTAAGTATTCTGAATTTATAAAGTACCACTTTGAAAAGAATGGACGAAAGATTGATGACGATTCAATTCATGAGGCTTATGCGCGATTTGGCGGTGTGACGTGGTACATCCAGAAAATCATGAATTATGCCTATTCCATTACAGAAAAAGGCAGTTCTTTTAATGTTGCTCGATTGGAAGAAACAGTAGAGGATATTGTCGAGGAAAATTCAGAGATATACATGAATTTGCTGTTTCTTTTGACTCCCCCGCAAAAAACGCTCCTCATTGCAATCGGAAAAGAAGGGCGTGTTTCGCAAATTACGGGTCGCCAATTCTTAAAGAAATACAGCCTTTCTGCAAGTAGTGTTCAAAAGGCGTTAACTGCCTTGCTCGAAAAGCAGATTGTTACGAATAACCAAGGTGTTTATGAAGTCTACGATAAGTTTATGACGATATGGCTCAGCTGGGGGTGATTTTTTTATATTATTCGAAGTAGTCTCAGGGAGAAAGTATGAATAAGTATTTGTCAATTGTTTTTGTTTTGTTGTTCGTTGCTTGTGGTGACGAGAATCCAGTAAATAAACCAGTTGATGTAATTGCGTTATCCTCTGACTTGGAACAGTCTTCGTCAAGTGAAAATGTTCAGTCTTCATCTGCTAAAAAGGTCGTATCGTCATCAAGTAAGGAATTATCAAAATCGTCGAGTTCGGTACGCTCTTCTTCAAGTGCAAAAGTTTCATCATCATCAAGTTCTGTCTTGCCATCGTCATCTAGCTCGGCAAGCTTGTCGTCTAGTGTTGAAATTCTTGAATCTTCAAGTTCTGTGCAATCGTCGTCAAGTGCTGTCTTAGGGTCTTCATCTAGTGAGGTCCTTTCTTCTAGTTCGGTCGCAATATCTTCTTCAAGCGAAGCTTCTTCTTCTAGTGTTTATGTGAAAATTTGTGGACCAGAGCCAAGCACCGTGAGCTTGGAAGAGGTTTTTGAAAATCAAGGTAAGGCTGCGTATCCAGATACCTCTGAATACCAAGTGAAGATATATATAAACTCTCCTGGAGTTCTTGAAATGAATTTTGGGATGGCTATTCTTACTGCGGGACCTGAAAAGTCGATTACAACCGTTAAGAACAGTTTAGTTCAAACGGAAACGGTCCGTAATAATGGGCGTATAAAAGTTACTGATTTAAAAACGGGAAAGGTTTTACCCTCGTCTGATGCCGAAACCAATCTTATGGATTTTAGACAGTTTGTTGGAACGCCGGAAGACTATTCTGGAGTTACTTTTGAAGATGGCCTATGGAAGTTGTCTCCTAAAGATGATGCTGGGAAAATCTTGTATTACTCTGCTTGTGAAGAAAGAGTTATGAAGATTTTTTATGTTTCGGGCGATACAGTGACAACCATGAATTATGCTTATTTTGATGAATTTGCCGATTTTCCTGGAACTGTTAAGTCGATGAATTTGGAAAGATCCGTTTATTTAAGGGATGCCGCTATGCGTGACTATATAAAGTCCGATTCCATGAAGGTTTTCATGGATTGGAGCTTGTATAGGATAAAACAAAGGCATCTTTTGCCAGGTAAGCTGTTTGATATATAGATTAGTTTTTTGTGCAGTTACTGTTGCACAGACAACCTGTAAATGCTTTGCGCGCCTGCTTCTGGAGCGTCTAGCGAATGCTTCCCTGGAGTGAATGTCTGAACGGGGCTTTGCCACAAGATGCGTCCCTGATAATCTAGCTGTAGAACGCAAGCTTTTATGGTGCTTGCCACTTGGATGTGGAGTTTCCCGTTATTGTAGTTGAGCATCCATTGCCCTGTGTGGCGTTGATTCTCGATTTTTGTTGTTTGGCTGCTAGAGGAGCTTGCCGCACTCGAAGAACTCTGAGGCGGAGTACTTTGCATCTTCGTGACGCCTGCCTTCCACGCATCGACGGCGGCCTGCGAGGTGTTGAGCGCCCAGTCGCCTTCGTTTTCCTTGCTTTGGCTGAACCACATGACGGCAAAGACTCGCGAGAAGTTTGTGCGGAACTGCTCGAACATGTCGGTTATCCATTCGGCCTTGTTGCCGCCTTTTTCAGAACTGGATATTTCGGCGATAAAGAGTGGCTTGTCGATGTTTGCGAGCGCGTCGTAGGCTTTCTTGAATACTTGCGAGAATGTTTGCCAGCTGGACCAGCTCTGGCTTTTACCCCAGTTGTATCCGTCTATGGAAATGTAGTCCACGAAATCGTCACCGGGATAGTTCCCGGTTAATGTAGTGCCGCTGCCTTGATTCGAGGCGTTCGTTGTCCAGACCCACTTGACGTTATTCACGTTTTCTTCGCGGAAAATGTTGACGATGTGACGGAATGCTTCGGCGACGTTTGCGTCTGTGTTTCCAGCTCCGGCTTTTCCTACCCCCCAATCGTACCAGTCGCCGTTTGCTTCGTGCAGTGGACGCATCCAAATCTCGTCGCCGAAGCTCCTCACTCCTTTTGCGAATTCTCGGATGTAATTGTCGCATTTGCCGTCAACGATGTCTTGGGCGTTGTAACCGTTTGCCATCCAGGTGACAACTAGCGTAGATCCGTTTTCCTTGGCGACATTTGCGTATTCTTTTGTTTGATTCCAGTCGTTTATATCGAATAATGTAAAATGGCTGATGAGGTCGATGTGGTGACCTTGCATGTTCTGAAATGCCTCGACATTCTCGCGTGTGGGCTGCGGGTATTGTCCAGGGCCTCCGACCCAGGCTCCGATTTGAAATGCCATTGCTGTAAAAGGTGCGATTCCTAGGAGCATAAGTAGTTTCTTGAACATGATGTTTTGGTATTGATAGTGTATAGACTTGTTTAACCTAAAAATACGTATTGTCTCGTTTTTGGTTACAAAGTATTGTTTGCGTTTTTGCTATAGTGTATCTATTGTTATCTATTGAAAAGCTGAGGTGCCCTATGACGGTCGATGATTTTTGCAAGTGGATAGAGTCTTCAGGATTTAAGGATGGGGACAGGCTCCCTTCCGTACGCGAGGTTGCCGCATCTTCGGGGGCTTCGACATTTACTGTTTTTCGTGCATACCGGAAACTAGTTTCCCTTGGAAAGATTTATGGGGAAAAGGGCAATGGGTATTTTTGGGGGCCAAGATCGTGTATAAAGGTTGAAGTGCGTGAACGTGAAACCGATCGCTTGGAAAGGCTCTTGCTGGAAGACTGGAAATCTGGTAAAATTGTGGCCGATAGCCCGATCCCGTCTATAAAAGATTTATGCTTGGCTTATGGGACAACGCAAGGTTCGATGAGCCGTACGCTAGTGCTTTTGCGGGAAAAAGGCATCCTGGAGCGCAAGGGGCTTGGCCACTATTACTTTGGAAATAGAAAGTCTGCCTTGACGGAATCTAAAGAAATCCTTTTGATAATGCGCTGTAATCCCTGTGGGAATTTCAACGGCCTGAGTGAACGCGAATTGCAGTTTATGCATAGTGTCTATGCGGTTGCGCATCGGCGTAATTTGAAGCTGAAGGTGCTTGGCTATTTCGAAAGGGAATGTGCGTTTCTGGATTCGAGCGGAGCGCGGATTGAAGTGGAAAGCTTGCGTGACAGATTCGGGGCGATCGTTTCGACAATGCTTGTGTTCAATGTGAATACGCTTTTTGCAAAGCTTTCACGGACGCAGTTTCCGGTAGCCGTGTGGTGGGAGCATCCGTTATCGGCTATCCCACGCGCCTTAAAGAGGGAAAAGCGGTTTGCTTTTTTCAATCTTGCTTTTGGTGAATTTCCTGGACGGTCGGTGGGGCGTTTTCTGAAGGAACGGGGGGTGTCGAATGTGGCGTATGTTTCTCCGTATCATTCTAGTTCATGGTCTATCGATCGTTTGCGTGGCCTTAAAAAAGCGGGGCTGCAAGTTTATGAGGCGACGGATGCGACGCATGCAAGCCCGTTTGACTTTGTGCATGAGCCTAAGGCTCGGTCTCATTTTAGGCGTATCTTGTTGTCGCTGGTCCGGGATATCCCGCTTGTGGATGCGTGGGTGGTCGCGAATGATAACGTAGGTGTAGAATTGCAATCGCTTTTTATGAGCAAAAAGCTGAAGCGCCCGCCTTACATCGTGTCGTTTGACAATTCAATGGAAAGCTATCGAAATCGTCTGGATTCATTCGAGTTTTGCATAGAAACGCTTGCGGAACAGTCTGTGTTTCATCTGATTTCGCCTGGCATTACCTTATACAAAAAAGACGACTTCCGTGAACTTTCCGGTCATGTTGTGGAAAAATAAAATTATTTTATATATTATCCATATCGCAAGGGAATTTTTATGAAAAAGATTTTTGAAAGCTGCGTTTTGATGATTTCCATTCTTGCCGCTGTAGCTTCGGCCAAGGGACTTTATTTGGAAGGTTCTCTAGGCATAGCCAAGGCGAACTACATTGAACAGGAGCGCCCTCGTCGGTTGCAGCAGGCCAATGACCATGTGAATGAATGTTTTGAACACGAGGATTGTGTGGATACGGGGCCTAGCGGGAAATATGCTCCGCGGGACCGGGTGGAATATGTGGGTTATGGTCCTGTGCTGGATTTGAAAGTAGGGTATGGCTGGGAGAAGCTGGCTGTATTTGGCGTTGTTCAGGGAACATACACCGAAGGTCTTCATGAGTTCGATTGTTATGTCGTGAGCGAACCTGTGGAATACAATGGCGACGATGATGGCTATGCGTTCCACAATCATTGGGTAGAGCACGAGGAGTATATTCGCTACAGTGAACTCCATTCCTTTTCAACGCGGTTGTTCTTTGGGGCTGGTTTTACGTTCTTCCCCTTTGCGAAAAAGGAATTTCCTTTGACGGGATTCCATGCCGGTGCGTCGTTTGGATTTTCCATTATCGAGACTCAGGTAGATGAGGAAAAGTCTGGTGTTGTGGGTCGGAATCATGGTACTATTGAGATAACATCTGCTCCGAATTACAGCATCGATTTTGATGTGGGGCATACCTGGTCTATTAACGAAAAGTGGAACATGGGTATTGCCTTGACTGCGTCGTTTGAAAATCCGATTGAATCTGAAAAGGAATACAGCACGTTCAACCTTCACACGATCTGGGTGGGGCTGCGATTCGCAAGGAAGTAATATCCCATTGTTGGTTTAAGATGAAGGTGCTTTGCCCGTGATGCTTTCGAAAAGAATGAATTTGTTTGCGCTGTTCTACATTTTGGTGATTGCGGTATGTGCTATTGCGCAACCGTCTGTGCAGCCTGTTGAAGCGAACGAGCCGATTTTGCAGGACTCGTTGGAGACTGATTCACTTTCGAAGATATCGTTAGCACTTGATGTTGATACGAGCGGCTTTGTCGATACGAATAAAGTTGAAAGTATTGATGCTGGGGTTGAGGGATCTTCGGGTGTTAAGTATGAGTATTTTCCCGACGGATTTTATATGGAGATTGCTTACCATGCTCCGTCTGTAATTCAAGTTCCTTTTTTTTGGTATAAGGAATAATAAACGTCTTTGGGAAAGAGATGGCGTTGGTGCTGGCATGACAGCTTTATCTGTAGATGTAGATATTCGGTCAGATGGAGTCAGAATTTCTGATGAAATTTTGTGGGCGTTTATTTTATCTGTGTCGGTTTCTGGAAATCCCAATGATCCCACTATTAACAGAGAAAAACGTGATAGGATTTCGGAATGGGTTGAATACATAATGATTGGCAATACTTATTGGGCTCTTTCTGAAAAATCTAGAATTGGTCTGTTTGAATCACATCATTTCGTTGATTATGGAATTAGCAACTTAGTTTATTCCGAAGGCTGGGAATTTGGCTGGTCTCAGGCTGCTGGTGTTAGGATCGTTTATTTCGGTAGTTATAAGGAAGGTGGATATTATATTGATTTGGGCGGTCATGTAAGAATTACAAATCGTCATTTCCGTTTTGGAGCTTTTGTGCAGCTAGGTTTGTTTGGATCGTCCAAGTAAAACCTTCGGCTTCGCTCAGGATGACGGAGAAGCATTAACTGATGACTAACAACTAATGACCAATGACTAATCGCTAACAACTAAATCTTCACATTTTTTCTTCTTACTGTCTACTACCTACTTTCTACTTTTTTATATTTAAAGCACAAAAAATTTTTCACTTTAACAGAAGGTTAATAAAATGGCTAAAATCGCTAAAGTTTGGGCTCGTCAGATCCTGGATTCCCGTGGCAATCCGTCTCTCGAAGTCGATGTCACTCTTGACAACGGTATCGTTGGTCACGCAGCAGTTCCGAGTGGCGCATCCACCGGTGAACGCGAAGCTTGCGAACTCCGCGACGGCGACAAGAAGACCTATCTCGGCAAGGGCACTCTCACTGCCGTGAAGAATGTCAACACCAAGATCGCTAAGAAGATCGTTGGCATGGATCCGGCTGACCAGACCGCAGTTGACGATGCTATGATCGAACTCGACGGCAACCGCATGCTCAAGAACACCCTCGGTGCAAACGCTATCCTCGGTGTTTCTATGGCTGTTTGCTGCGCCGCTGCTAAGGACGCAGGCCTTCCGCTTTACCAGTACATTGCTAAGCTCCATGGCACGACCAAGCTCACCCTCCCGTGCCCGATGTGCAACGTGATCAACGGTGGTGCTCACTCTTCCGCTCCGATCGACTTCCAGGAATTCATGATCGCTCCGGTTGGCGCTAAGACTTTCTCCAAGGGTCTCCAGATGGTGACCGAAATCTTCCACGCTCTTAAGGCTGTCCTCAAGAAGGGTGGTTTCGATACGACGGTTGGTGACGAAGGTGGCTTTGCTCCGGGCGTTGCTATCAAGCCGGCTAAGAACAAGTTCGGTTACGAAATCAAGGACGTGATGACCCTCGAAAAGGCTCTCGCTGCTTTGAAGACCGCTACTGAAAACGCTGGTTACGTTTTCGGCAAGGACATCAAGATCGCTCTTGACGTTGCTTCTTCCGAATTCTGCGACAAGGAAACTGAAAAGGAAGGCTCCAAGGCTGTTACCTACACGTTCAAGAAGAGCACCAAGAAGACTGTTAAGTCTGCTGACATGGTCAAGCTCTATGAAAAGCTCATCGACAAGTACTCCATCTTCTCCATTGAAGACGGTCTCGATGAAGCTGACTGGGCAGGTTGGAAGGTTCTTACCGACAAGCTCGGTGGCAAGATCAACCTCGTTGGTGACGACCTGTTCGTTACGAACCCGACCATCTTCGATGAAGGCATCAAGGCTGGCATCGCTAACGCTATCCTTATCAAGGTGAACCAGGTCGGTTCTGTTTCTGAAACCCTCGCTGCTATCAAGCGCGCTCAGGTTGAAGGCTATGCTCCGATCGTTTCTCACCGTTCTGGCGAAACCGAAGACACCTTCATTGCTGACCTCGCCGTCGGTACTGCCGCTGGCCAGATCAAGACTGGTTCTCTCTCTCGTACGGACCGCGTCTGCAAGTACAACCGCCTCCTCCGCATCGAAGAAGAACTCGGCAAGGCTGCTGTCTACGCTGGTGATCCGCGCAAGGCTTGCAAGGCTCCGGCCAAGAAGGCTGCCTGCAAGAAGGGCTGCAAGAAGGCCTAATAAGGCGAGTGTCGCGACTGCGACTGCCGTTTTAGAACAAAGTATCTAAAAAGAGCCTCGGCGGAAAGCCGGGGCTTTTTTGCTTTTGTCAATTTTCTTGCCTTAAAACTTGAAACGTGGATCGAATCTAACTATATTTGGGAATAACACAAAATAACCCCCCTAAATCAAGGTTAGGAAAATGTCAGATCGTTTTATCGTGACCGGCAACTTTACCGATGATCCTTTTGCCATCGACATGGCGCAGTACATCGGTCTCCGTGAAGATATCTCCGACGTGGTCTCCCTGAAGACTTTCGCCAACTCCGAATTCTGCCCCCGCTACATGCTGGACATGGATGACCTGGAACATATCGGCAAGCGTCTGGAAGGCAAGATTGTCTTGATTTGCTCTGTCTCTAACCATGAACGCAGCCGCAACGACTATGCGATGCGTAACTTCATCTTGGCCCGCGCCGCCAAGGATAACGGTGCAGAACAGGTCGTCCTGGTTGAACCGGACCTCTTCTACAGCGCCCAGGACCGTGGCCCGCACCGCATCGGTGAACTCGAAAAGGACCGCCCGGACATCGACCTCAAGAAATTCGACGGTCAGGCATTCACGAGTCTTCTCTACGCTGAACTCCTCAAGAAGGCCGGCGTCGATGCTGTTGTCACTTGCCACAACCACAGCATCAAGGTGCAGAACCTCTTCAACGAAATTTTCGAAGGCAACTTCCACAACTTGATCCCGACGGACGTTTACGCCCACTACATCAAGAATAGCAACTTTGTGCAGACCGGCAAGGACGGCAACAACCTCGTGATCGTCTCCCCGGACAAGGGCGCACGTCCGTTCATGAACGCCGTGTTTGATGCCCTCCAGCTCCCGGAATGCAAGCGCGTCGTGATGGACAAGGTCCGTACCGGCGAACGCGAAATCAGCATGACCTTCAACCCGGAACTCTCCGACATCAGCATTGAAGAAATCGAAGGCAAGGACGTGATCGTATTTGACGACATGGTCCGCACCGGTACGACGATCGTGCAGTGCTGCGAACATATCAAGAAGGGCAACCCGAACCGCGTCTGCTTCGGTGTTACGCACTTCCACACGAGCGCCGAAGCCCGCGAAAAGCTCAACAGCCCGGCTATCGATGAAATCCTCACGACCTCCACGCTCCCGGATATCATGAACCGTGACTGCCAGGGCCGCCTGAGGAAGAAGCTTACCGTCTTGAAGCTCGGCAAGTGGATTGCTCGCCACGTGATGCAGATGTACGGCATGGACGACGGACGTTTCGAGAAGGACTTTTACAAGATCGATATGTCCTCCAAGAACCCGCGTTGGCCGCCTGCATTCTTCTAGTAGAATCTGTATATGGAAACAAAATCCGGATGTCGAAAGATGTCCGGATTTTTTTTACTTTTTTAGCTTTTTTCAGGAAAAGTGTTGTTTAACTTGACATAAATTTTTTCGTTGATTTGAAATTTTAATAATAAAACGTATTATTTTTATAAGATAGGATATGGGACCTTATTTATGGCTGATGAAAACACGAAAACTTTGACGACCGATAATCTTGATTGTTTTGGCATTGGCCTGTGGGCTGTCGAAATAGACGAAGGATGCGCTCCGCGGATGACGGCAAACCAGACCATGCTTAAATTGCTTGGTCTTGGGGAAGGCGTACCTGAAGAGGACGTGTTTCATGCCTGGTTTGACAATATTGATCCCGAACATTTTGCTGAAGTCAAGTCGTATGTCGATAAGATGAGCGCTGGCGAGGCGCCTGAAATCCAGTATCCCTGGCATGCTCCCGACGGCCGGGTCCGCTTTGTCCGCTGTGGTGGAACCCGCAATTTTGGCTATAAGAAAGGGGTAAGGCTTGAAGGCTGGCATCGCGACATTACCGAACTTGCGTTAATCCAGAAGACCGCCGAAGAAGAGCTGCGCGACGAAATCAAGACGATGGATCTGGACACCAGGCGTGAACGGTTCCAGAGCGCTCTCAACGAGAAGCTTTATGGGAAGGCGATTCTTGATAAGGCCTATAGCTATTTTAAGGTGAATCTTTCTGAAGGGAAAATTTCGCGCCCCTTTGTCCAGATTGTCGAGGGCGAGTCGCGGGATGTGAGCGGTTCTTTTGGTGAAGATTTCCCGTCGTATGATGCGGTTGTAGAAAAAATCGCAAATCAGCTTGTCGATAAGGAATACCGGAAGGCATTTATCCAGCATCTTTCTGCAAAGGCGCTTATTGAACAGTTCCAGAAGGGCGATTCGATTCCTGAATATACGTGCCGCTTTTATTCGCCGCACATAGGCTGGCATTACAGCCGCTTTGTCTGCTATGTTTCGAAGAACGAGATTCTGAACGAATACCAGGCGATGATGGTGGCGTACAACGTCTCGGAGCAGCAGAAGCAGGATGCGACGATCCGAGACTGCATCGATGTGCTTTATTCCGAAAAGCGGTCTGAGGATGCAATCGAAGAGCTGCTTTCGACGCTTGCCTCTTATTACGAGGCCGATAGGGCCTACATTCTGGAAAGTGATAAGGATAGGGCCTATCTCAGCATGACGTATGAATGGTGCCGAAAGGGTGTAAGGCCCAATAAGGCTGGGCTTCAGCGTCTCCCGTTTGAACTCATCAATCCCTGGATCGAATCCGTTGGCGATATGGATGCCGTTTATCTCGATTCGCAGAATGATGAATCTGGAGTTTGGGAACGGCTGTATAAAACGCTGCCGGTTCTGGATGTCAAGAGCATTGGTGTCTCGACGATTGTTTCCAGTGAACGGCGGTATGGCTTTGTCGTCATAGATAATCCGAAGGAATCGCAAAAGAATTTTGCCGTGCTGAAGCTGGTGGCCGGTTTTGTGGAAAACGAAATCAACCGCAGGAAGCGCATGGACGAAGATGCCGCCGTGACGTCGCTTTTGGCGTCGGATTATTCGTGCATTTTCTATTGCGACCTGGATTCGGACGTCGTGACTCCGCATAAGCTGAACGCAAACATTCAGAAGCGGCTTTGCTGTTCGCTCAAGGAGATGACTTATAGCGAGGCGATAAACTTTATTATCGGAAACATCGTCGCCGCAGAAAACAGGGACTTCGTCTTTAAAAAGCTTTCGATAAAGAACCTGAAGCCGCTTCTCCAGAAAAAAGGGGTCACGAGTTTTGAATTCCTGAATTTTGCCGACCACTTCTGTGAGTGCAAAGTTGTTGCCGTGAATAAAAAGCAGAAGGCTTTTGTGATCGGCTTTGCGGATAAGGATGAGCAAATCCGTACAGCGCGCATGCACCAGAAGAAAATCGAGCAGGATCTGGAAATTATCGATATCCTGGCGTCGGAATACTCTTCTGTCTATTATATCGATCTTGAAAAGGATACCATTACTCCTTATTCGATGAATAAGGAATCGGAATCCCTGTTTGGCAGCCGTTTCCGTTCGGGGCTTTCATATTCCAAGGCGTTCGAGGAATATGTGGACGGCGTTGTCTGGGAGCGCGACCGTCAGATGATGCGCGAGGCTGGCGCGATTGAGAATATCCAGAAAAACCTTGTCCGGCAGAAGACGCTTATCACGACGTATCGCGGGAATGTAGGCGGCAGACCGCACTACTGCGAAATGAAGTTCGTGAAGGTTGGTGACGAGTTCGACAATCCGAAGGCTGTTGCACTTGGCTTTGCTGAAAAGGACGACCTCATTCTCAAGGATTTCGTGAACGACATCCTGTACGATGACTATGTGTCCATTTACTTTGTAAATGTCGAGGACAACTCGTTCCGTACGATTAAATCTTCCAACGTGACGTGGGTTGAAAAACGTCCGCTGTACAGTACTTATTCTACTGAAATCAAGAAGATCAGTAACCTCGTCCAGGAAGAGTTTAAGCAGGATTGGCTCAAGCTTTCGAACCTGTTCTATGTGCAGAAGTTCTTGAAGGATGCCGACCAGCGTGAACAGGAATTCAAGATTGAAAGCGGGGAATGGCTGCGCGCGAAGTTTACGACCATTGAACGCAACGATGAAGGCGAAGTGGTTTCGTTTGTACTTTCGTTCATCTTCCTGAGCGACGATCAGGTTGAAAAGCTTGAACTGGATGCGAAAATTGCCGAACAGAACGACCTGCTTGAAAAGCAGCAGGTGATGCTTCAGAAAGCCCTTTCAATGGCGCAGTCTTCGGACCGTGCAAAGACGACGTTCCTTTCGAATATGAGCCACGATATCCGTACGCCGATGAATGCCATTGTCGGCTTTACTGGGCTTGCGATGGCGCATATCGATGAAAAGGAAGTTGTGCTGGATTACCTGCGCAAGCTTGGCCAGAGTTCAAACCATCTGCTTTCGCTCATCAATGATGTGCTGGATATGAGCCGCATCGAATCGGGCAAGATGGTGCTTTCGGAAAAGGACGAGGACCTTGTCGAGATCGTGAATGCGCTTAAGGATATTGTCCAGGCGGATGTCGATGCAAAGAAGCTCGTGTTTGATGTGAAAATGAATGTTTCCGATTCAGGGATCGTCTGCGATCGTCTGCGCCTGAATCAGGTACTCCTGAACGTGCTTTCCAATGCGGTCAAGTACACGCATGACGGCGGTTCTATTTTGCTACAGGTCGATCAGAAAAAGTCCAAAAAGCTGGGGGCTGCTCAGTTTGAATTTAGGATTCGCGACAATGGCATGGGTATGAACGCGGAATTCCTGAAAATGATTTATGAACCGTTTACGCGAGCGAATTCCTCGACGGTGTGCGGAATCCAGGGAACCGGTCTTGGCATGTCCATCACAAAGAACATTGTGGAAATGATGGGCGGAAATATTGAAATCTTTAGCGAAGAGAACAAGGGAACAGAAGTTGTTCTCAATCTGGATTTCAAGTTGCACAACCGGGATTGCGCAGGGCTTGAAATGCCGATAAAGGGTTTTAGTTTCAAGGGCAAAAAGGTCTTGCTTGTTGAAGACAACGAGATGAATCGCCAGATTGCAAGCGACATTTTGGTTGATAACGGGTTTGAAGTTTTCACGGCTGAAAACGGAAAACAGGCTGTCGATCTTATGAAGGAATCTAAGCCGGGTCAGTACGATCTTATATTGATGGATGTGCAGATGCCGATCATGGATGGCTTTGCGGCGACTCGTGCGATTCGTGTGCTTCCGGCGGGTTACCAGTCACGTATTCCTATTGTCGCCATGACGGCGAATGCCTTCGAAGAAGACCGCAAGGCGGCTCTTGATGCGGGAATGGACGAACACATTTCCAAACCGATTGACATTGACAAAATGAAGTATATTTTGTCAAAATTCCTTAAAAAGTGATGACTGAATGTTGAAGAATATTGATGGAATCCATAATGAAAAGGTGATGCGTCGAGATCACCTTGTTTTTGCCGTAGTTCTTGTCGCCGTTTCGACTTTGTTGTTTTTTATTGCCAGTCAAAAAATTCTGAAGATTGTGGAGGATGGCTGCTTTAATCGGTTGCGCGAATATGCCGAAGTCTCGTCGAATGAATTTATCATGAATAACCTGCATTATGGCGGAACATTGCAGTTCGTTGCCGATGCATTGGGTGACCGGGAAAACTATTCTATCGACAGCTTGCAGCCTAAGCTCAACGAAATGCAGCCGTTCTTGCGCGATCAGAAAATAAGTGTGCTTTTGCCGGGCGATGTTGTTGTTTTGCCGGATGGTGCTGTGACGGAATCTTTGAATATGGGGCTTTCGTATAAGGAAGAATCCTCGCAGGATGCTCATGTGGCGGTTCACCTTGAAAGTGACAAGCCCGAAGAAAAGCTCCTGTTCCATTTTGTACCGGTCAAGAGCCGTGGGCGTACTGTCGCTGTTGTGTTCTGGAAATTTAGCCTTGGGCTTATTCACCAGTATTTGCGCAATGACAATCGCTATAATCGCAAGATGTTTGTATATGTCGTCAACCGTGATGACGGTCGGTTTATTACAGATACCAAGCACGATTCATTGAAAAGCATATACGATTACATGAACGAAATGGATAATGAAAAGGGCTTGTTCTCGATGTATGTTGACAGCATGCTTGCCGGTGCTACGGGTGAAGCTTGTGTTGAAAATTACTGGGAGGAGTCCAACTGCTTTTATTATAGGCCGTTGGCTGTAAACCATTGGAGCATTGTGATATCGGCGCCTGAAAAAACGGCGATGGCCGCTATCCACAAGGTGCGCTCTATCTTGCTTTGCTTTGGAATTTTGGTGCTTGTTCTCTTTGTTGCGTATTTTGCGCTGCTCCGCCGAGTGGCGATACGCTGTATTTCTAGTGAATTTGACCGTTCGAAACAGGACGATGTCGGAAGGGTCCGTTACATGCAGATGAAGCTTTTGGGATTGCTTTCTAAAAACTTTATCCATATCTATTACGTGAATCCGGAATCGGGATCGTATGTGGTTTATCCGAGCGCCATGAATGACTTGTACAAAGAAATTCTAAGCCGTTTTGATTGCAATGTTTCGCTCTACGATATCATGAACAACGATGAACTCACGAAAATCCATAAGGACGATCTGGAACTTTGCCATAGCGTGTTCAATAGGGATGCCTTCCTGGAAATGATGGGGCCGAACGAATCCCGAAAAGTTGTGGATATGCGCTGGTTCATTAACGGGAACTGGGTCTGGTTGCGCCATACGCTGATTGGCTTTGCCGATGGCAAGGGCGAGGGTTATGTGCTCATCGGTGTTGAGGACGTGAATGACGAAAAGGTCGCTGTCGAGGCTGAACGCGAAAGGCTTTCTGTGATCAAGGGCCTTTCGGAAGACTTTTCGCTGGTGAGCTTTATCAACCCGTCAACCCGCGAAGACCATCTCTATTACGTCAAGAAGAATAACTGGGCCGATAACCCGAACTGGAAAAAGGTTGGGAATTTTGAAGACCGCTTAAAGCTGATCGCGAATACGCTTGTGCATCCGGATGACCGCAAGATGTTTATGGAAATGACATCTGGCGATGTTGTCCGCGAAAAGCTTTTGAAAAAGAATGCGTATTACGTCAACTATAGGATGATTATCAATGGCGTTATTGAATATTGGCAGCTCAAGTTTGTGATGGCGGGTAAGGCGCCTGATGCCCAGAATCAGATTGTGGCGGGCTTCATCAGCGTCGATGAATCAACCCGTTTGCAGCTGGAGCAGAAGGAACAGCTCGAAACGCAGGCCGAAGCCTTGAAGCAGGCGCTCTCGGCAGCGCAGGCGGCAAATAGCGCCAAGAAGGAATTCCTCAATAGCATAAGCCATGAAATCCGTACGCCGCTCAATGCAGTCATCGGCCTTACGTCAATTGCGTCAACGCATTTGGAAGATGCCGAGCGCGTCAAGGATTGCCTTGTGAAAATCGACCAGAGTTCTGATCGCCTGCTCTCGATTATCAATGACATTCTCGACATGAGCCGTATTGAATCGGGCAAGTTCGACCTCAACGAAGGTCCGATGCACTTGTTCGAAGTCATCCATGAGGTGGAACGCGACATCCGCAATGATTTGCAGGCGAAGGACCTCAAGTTCGAACTGGATTGCGTCGGCATCAATGATGACGAAGTCGTTTGCGACAAGGAACGCTTGCGCCAGGTGCTCCTCAAGGTGCTTTCGAACGCGATCAAGTTCACGAAGGAAGGCGGCTCTGTCTCGATGAGCGTCAAGGAAACGCCGCTTACGAAGTCTAGCTATGCGGCCTACGAGTTCCGCATCAAGGATAACGGTATCGGCATGAGCGAAGAGTTCCTCAAGACGGTCTATGAACCGTTTACGAGAGAATCTGCCGTGTCGAGGGATGTCCGCGGCATGGGCCTTGGACTTGCCATCACGAAGAACTCCGTCGAGATGATGGGTGGCCAGATTGAAATTGCAAGCCGCCTGAATGTCGGTACCGAAGTCACGATGACGTTTGAGTTCAAGCTGGTGCAGCTGAAGAAAAATGGAGAAGGCGATACCCTTGTCAACTCCGGATTTGCAGGAAAGAGGATTCTTTTGGTCGAAGACAACATCCTCAACCGCGAAATTACGATGGAAATCCTCCAGGACAATGGTTTTATCGTGACGGCGGTGGAAGATGGCGATATTGCCGTGAAGATGCTCTCGAAGGCCAAAACGAGACCGTTCGATGTCGTCTTGATGGATGTGCGCATGCCTGTGATGGATGGTTACGAGGCGACAAAGCGCATCCGCGCATTCGAAAACAAGGATGTTGCCGAAATCCCGATTATCGCCATGACCGCTAACGCATTTGACGAAGACCGCAAGGCTTCTTTCGAGGCTGGCATGAACGAGCATATCGCAAAGCCGGTCAGTATTGAAAAGCTTAAGGACGTGCTTGCGATGTTCTTGTAATTTTATTCCTATTTATCTGTTACAACGGCGGTACGGCTCCAAAAAAATGTAAAAACTTATCTATATTGAAAAGCATATGTCAGCACGAGTAACAAGCAGCGATAAAATTGAAGATATGTTCCCGGAAACCCCGGTACGTAAGATTATCACCCCGATCGAACGCCTGATGAAGGTGGAGACGACGGGCGGCATAGTGCTCATCATTATGACGCTTGCGGCTCTCATCTGGGCGAACCTGAGTCCGTCATCGTACGAGCACTTTTGGCACCTGCCGTTCGTGGTGACGATTGGCAGCTGGGTAGGCGCGGGCGACTTGCACTGGTTCATCAACGACGCGCTGATGACGATATTCTTCTTCAATATCGGGCTTGAGGTCAAGGGCGAAATGACCTATGGCGAACTTCGCGACCCGAAGGCGGCGAGCCTTCCGATTATTGCCGCTGCTGGCGGTATGCTTTTCCCGGCGCTGATTTATCTGGCACTTTGCCCTCCGGGTACGTCGCATGGCTGGGGAATCCCGACGGCGACGGATATCGCGTTCGTGGTGGGCTGCATGGCGATTCTCGGCAAGAAGGTGCCGCATGCGCTCCGCGTGATGATTTTGACTTTGGCCATTGCTGACGATATCGGTGCGATTCTCGTGATTGCGATTGGGTACCCGAGCGGCGACGGCATCAACTTTGCTGCTCTTGGAATCGCCTTTGCTCTCCTTGCCTTGATTAACGTGTTCTTCCGCATTGGTGTGCGTAACTTGCTCTTGTTCCACATTATCGGTATTGCCGTGTGGGCGTTCTTTGTCAAGTCCGGTGTGCACCCGACGATTGCTGGTGTGCTTCTCGGTCTCTCAGTGCCTGCGAAGGCCGTGGTGGCGAAGGGCATGGTGGCGAACTTCACGAACAGTGTCGGAAACGTGCTCTCTGGCGAAACGAAAGACCGCAATGAACAATATGAAGTGTTTACGATGCTCAAGCGCGGTGCAAGCGAAAGCGTTTCGCTTCAGGAACGCATGTACAAGATGCTTGTGCCGTGGGTGAACTTTGGCATTATGCCGCTCTTTGCGCTCTCGAATGCCGGTGTCGAAATCAAGCTCGGCGGTCTTGACGTGCCTGTGCTTGGTGCCGTGGCGCTTGCCCTCATTTTCGGTAAGCCGATTGGTATTTTCCTCTTCAGCCTACTCTCTGTGAAAATTGGCGTTTCCAAGAAGCCGAGTTACTCCTGGAAAGTCCTTTGGGGCGGCGGCATGCTAGCCGGTATCGGTTTTACGATGGCTCTCTTTGTCGCTGGCCTTGCGTTTGAAGACGGCGCGAACAAGGATTCCGCAAAGCTTGGCATCCTCCTCGGAAGCTTTAGCGCCGCTATCCTTGGTACCATCTACATGAGCATTGTGTCTAAGAAAGAATAGTTGACTGTTTTAGACTAGAGACCGCTTCGCTGGTAGACGAAAGACGAGAGAGTCAAATAGTCGCGGCTTTGCCGCTCGGATTGATAACGGAAGGCCTGATAAAAGTGCTTATTCAAATTTTAAAATTAACTAATAACTTTCGTCTCTCGTCTGTAAGACCGTAGGTCCGTTCTCTCGTCTAAAAATGCCGCACTTCGTCTACATGCTCCGTTGCAAGGGTAACCGCATTTACACGGGCTATGCCGTGGATGTCAACGCCCGTTATGAGGAACATTGTAGTGGGCACGGGGCTAGATTTACCAAGGCGTTCCCGCCGGAATGCATTTTACACACATTCGAACTCGAGACTCGTGAAGAAGCGCTCCGCCTGGAAGCCCGTATCAAGAAGCTCAAACGCGTACAAAAGGAACTCCTCGCCGCAGGCGGTTCTGCAATAGAAGGTGAACTGCGCGCAAGCCTTGGCGAGCGCCTTAAGCCAAAAAAGAAACGCCGAAAAAAACGAGTGTAGTTGTTCGTCCGTGTATTGTCTATTGTTTTCAAAATAGTGTATTTTATTAAAGTACTTTTTTGAAAGTAGACTATGTTATCTATCGAAGACGCCAAAAATCAGGAAGACCTCTTCCAAATAAAGTCCGCCATCATGAGCAAGAAGCTCGAAGAAATTGGCGGCCGAAAAGGCGTGATGGAAATTTTGAGCCTCTCCCTGGATGCGTACAAGAATAAGGATTACGAAAAGTCGCTAAAGATTCTCGAACCGCTCATGCAGGCGCTTAAAGAGCATCCGTTTGTGACTAGCGACGCCGTCAGCTATGTTGCCGTTTCTGATGAGATGGAATGGGTGCTTTATCAGCATTTTTACCAGAATCCGTCGCAGCAGATCAAGAATGTCAGCCTCGTCTGCCCGATGGACTGGATTTACCGCCAGTATGCGCTCGCTGCATTGGACTTGGGCGATTATTCTACAGCATTGAAAGGTGTGACTGAAGCGATCCAGTGGAATCCGTCCTCTGCGAAGTGCCGGATTTTGTATGCGATGCTCTGTAGTGCAGAAGGCCACTGGGAAAACTTGCGGAAAGAAATCGTCTCTGCCATGAAGTACACGTATCGCTCTAGCGATATGATTCATTGCTTCCGCTTTTTGAAGGATTATTTTATAAACAAAAAGATGTACAAGGAGGCTGTGTATTGCAGCTTCTTGCGGTCGCGCTTTTCATCGTCGAGCGATGTTCTGCTTGAAATTGTCGGCGATATGGCGATGCTTCTCAAGAAAATCGATTTTGACTACAAAAGTATAAACGATGATGATATGATTGAATCCTGTAAGAAATATGGAATTACGATAGGCTTCAATCCAGAAGTGATTGCTGTGGCGCAGAGCAGTTATGAAGATGCCTTCCTTGCAAAAGACTCGGGAAGGGCCGCCTATTTTGCGCAGATCATGGAAGACCTCAAGACAGAACAAGAAAAAAGAGATGCCGCGTATCTACGGCAACTCTTTGAAAATCACAGGAATCCGGTGAGCTGAGGCGTTAAGCGATTAAAGGAAACTGTGGAAACAGGCGGATTCGCGAATGCTGTCTAGCCAACGGTAAATATCGACTGTTGAATAAAGCGGGTTTCCGTCTCTGTCCTTTTCCTTTTCGAGGGCGAGCGCCATTAGCGTGAATTCCTTTTCAAGGGATGTCGCAAAGACGCCTTGGTCGTCAGTGTTGATGGACACGTCGATCATGGAATCCGGTTTCGCTTTTAGATAAGAATTGTTCAATACGGTTATGGGATGCTCTGCGTAGCGATCGACATCCGTAATTTGCATATTCGACGTTGGGTTTGTTTCAATGGATATATGCTTCTTCTGAATGCGCTCGCGGAGCTTTTTCTGGAGCTGTTCCACGACCTTGTCGTAACCTTCATGCAGATGGAATTCCTTGCATTCTGCGCCTTTTTTCTTGGCGCTGCCGGAATAGTGATAGGCTCGGAAAAGATTTCTGATTTTGGAAATCTTACGAATGATTTTTAATTCGTCGTGATCGCCGAGCATGTAAGGCTTGAAGGTTTCTTCTTTGCCGAGGATGGTTGCCGGATCGTCTCCTCTGAGTTGCCAGGAATCGTAGTAGTCTGAGATGGAAGTGCTTTCCAGTTCATTCTTGCTGTTAAATACATCGCTGTATATTTCGTAGAACAATTCTCGGAAAACTTTTCTCAGGTTTGCCTTTAAACCGTATTCGTCGGGAATGGAGTAGAACTCCATCATCTTGTGCATCCATACGGCATTGTCCAGCATATCTTGTTTTGGAAGGATGATCCTGAAATCGCGTTCCTCATAGTAAGTACTTGCGTTTACGCCGAGCGCGATTCCGTGCCCTATGCGGTCTCCTTCGCCAAAATTCATGAAGTTGATGCATTCGTCTATTGCGCGCAAACCGTCTACAATGTCGTAGAAATCTTCGCCGGCGTGGTAAGTACGCCCTAATTGCGCATCAATCCGACCGTACATATAGTCGAGGACTGTATTGCGCTGGACGTATTTTAAACGTCTGAAAGACGGTGCAAAAACTTCTGGGCGGCAGTAGAATTCTGAACTCGCGGCGTCGATTCCGACAACTGGATATTCCGCATGTTTGGGCTTGATCTTTTGCGGATAATCGATTCCACCCACAAAGTATGGCGAGTTTGCCCTTATCAAGGATTCTATTGCGGTCGCCTGTTTGTTTACGGTGTCTCTGACAGAATGGTTTCTACAGTAAAAATCGGAAAATTTGATTTTATCCTTTTTTTCATCTTTTTTGATGAAATGGAAAATATAGCCCAGCTTGACGTTGCTTGCGATTTGATTTTCTTTTCCTCTTCGGAAAGATTTATCAAGGATGCGTTTATTTCCTGTAATGATGTTGTGTGTGATTTTGTTTGCCGTCTTTGGGGGCGATAATCTCATTTCCATCTTTTTTATGGGCTGGTTGCATACGATATTTTGAACCGCCATAAAAAGGATTAATGTGCTATAAAAATTGTTGTTTTCAAATAAGTTTTTTCGATCTTGAACTTCTGAAAAATAACCAAATCCTTTAATCTGGTCGCACTGGACAATAATCTTTCGAAATTGATTCTTGGCAATGATGTATGCGTAGAGCAATCGAGAGTAATCGTCGCGTTTTTTCTCGGATGTGTATATTTCTCGCAGCGCCTTGTATAACAGGATTCGTTCGCCAATTAATGGAACATTGTGGTATCGGTCGCTATCTCTCTGTGTGATGTTTTTGGGGATAGCGTAGTCAATGACATTTTTTTCAAAATGCAAGGCGTTTTGCTTTTGCAGCCTGATGTCTTGGTAACAATTTTGCAGAAGAGATTCTAATTGTAGCGGATCCTTACTTTTTAGGATTTGATATAAATTTATTTGAGGATTTTTGCCTTGTAATTTCGCAAAAAGGCAATACCTTAGGGCGATTGCTTTTTTTGCGATAAGCAATTCAGACGGAAATTTTTTGGATAGCTTTTTTTTCCATTCTTTATCCATTTGTGTGGCATTCATTAGCGCCAGCCAATTGACGTCGATATTGAGCGATGCTCCAAATAGATGGGAATGAAGTTCGTATAAGCCTTTGTCCAATATGCTGTTTACGGCAGTTGAATCTGAACGGATGAAAGGTTTCCAGGCGAATGAATTGAGGTTTGAATATTTTTTGTTGTTGCTTGCTAAAAAAGCGAGTGTAAGGAGATCTTCGCCGATGATTCTGGAAATCTCATTCCAACGTAAAAAATGTTCCTGCTTGCATATGGGTTCGTCGTTTTTATAGTCGAGCATCTCTTCAACTGCGGAACTCAAAATATTGAAGACGGATTTTTTCCCGCTTTCGTTTTTGAGTCCGTAGGTTAAAGCAGAACGGTTGATTGCCTTGGCAACATCGAATCCGTAAACGAAATCGTCTTTTTGAATAATTTTAACAAAATCGTCATCGGACATCCCCTTTTCAGGGGATTTACTTGCTGTATCAGTTCTGAATTCTGCATTGACGATGCTGTCGAAATCGGCATCGACGAAATATGTTTTTAGAATGCGAGACAGGTTATTCATTAGTTAGCTTTTGATATTCGTCGAAAATCTTTTCCATTAATTCTCTTGCGAATTTTTCAGTGCTTATAGTCATACCGTTTGGTATGTTTGCTTTTACGATTTTTATAAAATTTTCATCATTAGCTTGTTCTGGGTATGCGTCGAATATGATTTTTCGAGATGTTTCACCTGATGTTTTTTTGAGCGTTTTGATTAATTCTTTATAGTCGGTTGTGTTGATTGATGGTTCATGTTTTTTAGATTCGTTTTCACAACTATTATAAATGCTGTCAAATATGTTGATTTTTCCATCATTACTGGGACTTTTCATTTTGTCAATTTGTGTTTTTAGGAAGTCGTGTAAAACGCTTGCAAATTCAACTTGTATGGTGTATCTGTCGTTAACGTTTTTGATATCGTATGTTTTTATGTTAAACGCTGCGGTTTTATTTAAAAAGTTTTGTAGATGTTCTGCACCTTCTTTGTGATATGCTTCGCCTAAAAGGTTTGCTTCTTGAACGAGTGCCTCAAGTACATCGATATTTCTAATTGATCCAGAAGACAACAAGCTCCATGTTGTATCCCACTCTGCATCAGGAGGGGTTGATTCGCGTTTTCTTTCTTTATAACATATTTCTTTGAGCTTGTTGTATAACGAATCTACGCCTTCTTTTGAGGCTAATTCATACAGATTTTTATTGAATCTGTTATATTGTCTTTCGATATTAATGACACTGCTGAATATTGAAAAGGCGTCGAATATTAAGTTTGGTGAATTTAGATCTGTTTTATATGTAACTTCGTTTTGTTTTCTCCATTTCTTTTCTGAAACGCCTCTCCTTTTTATGGAGTCGTAGTCCTTTCGAGAAATGAACATTACGAAAAATTCAACCCACTTTAATTTGTTGTAGTCTGTTTCAGGAGCATTTAGAACTTCATTGAACAGATTTTCTATGGAGTCTTTTTTTATGGATCGCAAGTCACGTCGATTACCGTTCTTTTGAGAAGAGAGAACTCTTGTCGCATTTGTGTTGACGAATGCGCCTCCGACAAGTATTTCATATGCGGTCAAGCCATCTAATGCGTCTTTTTTTGTTATGCTCTCGTCAATATTGTCGTCACTTTTTTTTACATTTCCGCTTTTATCATCTTTATTATCTTGGTACTCTTTTCTTTTCTTTTCTACCATTAAGTCGTAATATTCATATAGACGCATTGAGTAAAATGTTTCTATGGCGAATATGAACATTTTGTCATTGTTGTTATCTAGGCATTCTTTCAGGTAGGTTATTGTTAAAAGAACATCTCCTAAAGTGATGTTGTATGCTAAATTTGCAATATCTATTATTTTTTGTATTTCTTCAATTCTTTCGTCAGAGTCGTCTAGCTCGTTTTTTACAGAAAGTCTACTTAGTTTTGGTTGATTTAAATATTGACTATAAGAGCTTGATAGTTTTTGAATGACTGTCTTGTTAATTTCGGCGGGATTGGATATTTTGAAAAGGTCTAAAATAAAATTTTTGTAATCTACATTCAAATTGTTGGGTACCCATATTTTTAGGAAATACTCCTTAAATGCTTGTTTATTGTTATCCAAATATTCTCTTTTCTTGTGATCATGCATGGCGCATAACGTGCCTAACAAATGTCTTAGTTCTCGCAAGTTTCTAGGAACAATGGGGCAAACTCTTCCTTTTGTATGGTAAAAAAGGTATCTTGTTTTTTGGAATATTAATGAAACGACGTAATATTTCAATGTTTGATTTTTATGATCTTTGTCATAGATGTCCCATTTATAACCGTTATGTTCAATAGGGCCGTTATCCGATCGTTTAAAAATTTGAACTTCTGCATCGTACCAGACATCGATATTGGGCAAAAATACTCTATTCTTTTCTGGGAAAAGCTTGTTGATGTATTTTGATGTCATCTCAAAAAAGTTTGGCTTGTCATGTGCTAACAGTTTATATTGCGTCTCGAACTGTAATTGTACGGCCTTTTCAAGCTGTTCTAGCTTTAACGCGATTAATATGATGACTTTTTCTTGACGCAGATACTTGCGGATCTGCTCTGCCATTTCGTAGGCGTATTTGGTGTTCAGGTCAAGGTCATCCACAGAAATTACAAGAATGTCCTTTTCTGTGAATTCTAGATACTTGCTTACCAATTCTTTAATGGAGTCTCTCAGATCGACGGATGCCGTTAATTTCAGTAAGCCATCGACGCAGTCGTCTTCGTTGACTTGGCAACCGTTTTTATGGACAAGGCTTTCTTTTACGGTTTGGAACGCTTTGAAAAGGCGGTCCTTCTTTTCTTCAAAATCCTCATTTCTGTCTTTATCTGTGTTTTCGCATTTTTTCTTAAAATTCGAAAACATTCTTCCAAGAACGATTTCAAGGACGTTTGTTTTTTCTTCAAAGAAAGAAGGGTCTATTGTTTCGAGGATCTCAAAACCGCGATTGCAATTGGCGTAGATATCTTTTGAAACCTTGTCGTTTGCGTCAGAGATGTTTTTTAGCAAGTTGGCGACGGAGAGCATGCAGGAGCTTTTGCCGGTGCCGCGTTCTCCGATAAAGGCTATGATGTTGTTGTCGATGACATCCGCTGTCTGCCTGAAAAATACAGTAGCATCTTCAGAGTTGGTTGATTTCTTTCCTCCACTGATGTAATTCTTAACGATGCTTAAGGCTGCGTTGTACGAATCCTTGAACATGGATTCGTCTTTTGAGCTGAAATCATCGATGACCAGGCGGGATTCGTCGCCCAGGTAAAATTTAATCGTAGAGGAATTTTGTGCCATTTTATAGCCTTTTTGAAATAAATTTATATAGCGTAAGTATATACAACTTTGTTAAAATAGTTGTACAAAGTTGTAAAAAAATAAGTTTTTTGTTGGGAACGTGGAGTTATTTCGCGAACAGGTCCACCACGAGCGCGATGGCCATGCCAATGCTGCAAACGCTGATGAACCGCTGGATGAACTTGTTGCCTTTTTTGCGCTGCGTGAAACTGCCGAGATAGCCGCCGAGCCAGGCGCCTGCGGCCATGATAATCGCAATGGGCCAGTCGATTTTCCCGGAGAGTCCGAGTGCAACCGTGCTTACGATCAGGAACACGTTCGTGAGTGCGTTCTTGACGGCGTTTACATGAATCGGGTCGAGGCCGGTGTAACGCGTGAGGCTAAAAATTTGTACAAAGCCGACGCCCACCTGCACAATGCATCCGTAGACGGCGATGGCGAAAAATCCGATGGCGCCTTTGACGGTGAGTTTTTCGGGCGGGTTCTCGGGAGGCTTTCCGAGAATGTCCTTGCGCAAGTTGCTCATGACCACCACAAGGCAAATCACGACGGCGAGAATTGCCTGGAAGAGCTTGTCTCCAATGCGGACCAGGAAGCATGCGCCAAGCAGTGCGCCGAAGAATGTCGGCAACAAAAGCTGCATGAAAATTTTCTTGTTCAGATAGCCGTGACGCGCGAGGTTAAAGGCGCTGCTGAAATTTCCGATGATGAGTCCAATGCGGTTTGTTCCGTTTGCGACAGTGGCGGGAAGCCCGAGGAAAATCATGATGGGGAGGCTAAGCGTGGAGCCGCCGCCTGCGATGCTGTTGATGAGGCTTACGACTGCACCCAAAATAAAGAACGCCGGGTACTGGGCGTAATTCCACCAGTCTGTCACTTGGCGAGTTCCTTTTCAATAAACTTTCTATTGCTTTCGACTTTGTCGCGCTGCGTTGTTTCCGGGAATTCCGCGAGGCACTTGTCGAGCGGTGCGATGGCGTCGTTCAGCAATTTCTTTTTCTTTTCTTCGTCCGTTTGCTTCAGGGACTTTGCAAAAATCTGTGATGTTGTTTTGCGCTGCTTATTGCAGTAGGCATCGGCAAGGGCGATGTACTTCTCGTTTGCTTCTTTGCGGAGTTTGCTCGTCTTGAGCTTGTTCAGCAAGTCTTTTGCCTTGTCGAACTTTTCGTTGGCGATAAGCGTGTCAGCCTTGGCGAGCGCTGCGGCGGGGTCCTGCTTTTCCCACATCTTGGCGGTCTCGGAATCGGTTGATTTTTCGAGTTCGTCGATGTGGTTCAGGAATGCTTGCACATGGAGCGTGTCTTCAAAATCGCGGTAACGGATGCGGAACGTTTCGGTCTGCTTGCGGGCTTCAGCGAATTGCGCCTTTTCGTCGGCGAGAACCTTGATTTCGTTAAATTCCTTAGAAGCTTTCTTGAGCGTGTTCGAATAAGCGATTTTCTTTTGTTCCTTGGCCCAGTTGGAAAGCGAGTCGCCAGGGGCGAGCTGCGAAATCAGGCTGTCTGCTGTTTCGGCGACCATGCTGTACGAGGCTTGTACGCGGTTCATGTTTTGAATCTGGAGAGCCATGGATTCATATTCTTTAGCCTTTTCTTCACGGCGCTTGCCGAAGTCGTTACGCAATGTATCCGAGTAGGCTTGCCATTCTTGCCACATCGGTGCCATTGTCGAAAAACTGTTCAAGATGACGGACGCGGAATCGGTTTGGCCTGCGCGGCTAAGCGTATCGGCATAGCTGAAGACATAGTTGGCGAGTGCCGGGAATGCCTTGTACGGATCCATCGTCGTTTCGAGCGTACAGTGCGAAAAATGGGTCTGGTCGCAAGGAGGCAACATCATCAAGACTGTATCGACACGGGTTTGTACGAGAATGGTCGGCGTCTGGTCCGGAGTCATGATCTGCTCGGGCGTCGTAAGCTTGAACTGGTCGAGAATCTGTGTAGCGCTATCGCCTGTAACTACCTGCATCTCGGTATGCGTTCCGATTTGCGTTTCTGCAGACTGGACGGTATCTTGTCCAATGACTTTTGTGAACGGTGTGGACTGTGCTTTGTCTGAGGGGTTTGTGTCTGGAGAGGGGCATTGGCTGGTCCCGATACATGCGGTGAGCGAGAACGCTGTGGCGAATGTGGCTGCCTGAACGAAAACCGTTGATTTAGACATGAAACACTCCGTTTTTTAATCGTGAACAAAAATAGCAATTTAGAGCTTCGAAATTGGCTGTTGCGACGAAATGCGAAGCGGTCAATAGTCATGACTAATGACCAACAGCTAATAACTAATAACTGCGACGAAGTCGCGCCTATTCAGCATCAGCTTCGATAGGCACGAATGCGTTTTTGCTGCTGAAGTTTTCGGGCAAATCCCAGTCGTCGTCCTTCGGCATAGCGGCCTGCGGTTTTGGCGGTTGGACAGGCGTGATCGTCTGCTGTACCGGCTTTGTGCTTGCTGCTTGCGTAGCGCTTGGCTTTTCTGTAGTGCCTGGCTGTGCGTCAAGCGGGATTTGCTTTGCTTCTTCCGTTGCCTTCTTTATGGAATCGGCCTTCATGACTTCTGAAACAGGTCTTGCATCGGCTGGAATGGCTTGCTGCGGCTGCGGCATCGGCAAGCTCACGACAATTCCAGATTTTGCAATTGTCTCTGCGGCAATCTTCTGTACTTGCGGCGGCGTGAATCCCGGTACGTCGATCCACGGGAGCGGGCGACCTTTTTCGCCGTTCACCAAAGCTTCGCCGGTCATCGGGTCCACCGTGAGTTCGCCGCGTTCGTTTGTCAGCATCAACGGCACTTCGCCCGTGGCGATCATTGAAATGTCAAGGAAGTCGATCTGCTTTGGAATGCCGAGAATGCCGATTTCTTCCTTCGCAAACGAAGCCCATTGCGGAAGGCCACCCGAGGCGCCTGCGATACGAGTGCGTCCCGATTTCAAAGGCTTATTGTCATCAAAGCCCACATAGCTACCAATAGCAATTACGGAATCCAGTGCAATGCCGTTCTTTTCCTTCACGTACGTCGGGAGCGCTCCCAAGAACGCCACGTTGCGGTAATCGTTTGTTGTACCCGTCTTGCCCATTACAGGATAGCGGAGTTTCGATGCGCCTTCAGGATTTTTGACGCTAAGTGCGGTAAGCTGGCTGTGGGCTGTACCGTTCGTGAACACGGAGCGCAGCATCACGCCCATCTGCGTTGTCACGGTATCGTCGAGCACGGTCATCGATTCCATCTTGTTTCTGAAAATCGTACGGCCATCGCGGTTCTTGATTTCCTTGATAAAGCAGGCTTCGGTCCAGTTGGCGTCCTTGCATTTGAAAATCTTGCCTGTAAGGAGCGTCTGGTAGGCAGTCGTGATTTCGGCAAGCGTAATGTCATTCACACCGAGCGGCATACTGAACACTTTCTGCAATTTCTGGTGGATGCCGATTTCGTTTGCAAAGCGGGCGTAGTCGGCCATGGCGAGTGCACGGCGGTAATCCGGCCAGTAGCGCAGATGGGCCATGTCAAAGTAATCCGCGTCGCTATCGACCGGCTCGATCATCGCATTGAGTCGCTTGAAATCGGCGAGTGTGAAGTTGTCCGCAAGCTGCACGGAATCGAGCGGCAAGAGTTTTGTCGATTCATCCGGGTCAAGTTCCTGGATTTCGCGGGCGCGCCAGATTTCAGAATAGCGCTTGAAGTTGTGGTTTACGTACTTCGTGATTTTCGGGTCGCGCTTCGCTTGCTTCAAGCCGACATCGTTGAATGTCCCATAGCGCAAGTTTTGCACGGCACGAGCCTGCTGTACCTTGCCGTCGTTCATGTAACGCTCTACAAGGGCGTCGCGGGCCTTCGTGAATTCAATTTCGCGCTTGACATCTTCCTTCATCATGAGACCGAACTTGTCGCGCAGGCGTTCGATCAGCTTGATGCGTTCTTCGCCTGGCATGCGGGCGAATCCGTTTTCGCGGGCGACGTCCTCGAATTCCTTGTCCGAGAGCTTGTCCATGAGGTGTTCCAAAAGCCAAATACTTGCGATGTTTTCGGAACGCGTGGCGGCCCATGCAATGCTTACAACGTCACCCTTGTTCTTGTGGTCCGGGCGCGGGAAGTAGAACTGGTTCCCGTACTGGAATGCGTTGAATTCGTTCTCGAGATTGTCGAGGTAGTTCCAGTGGTACTTGAGGGCAAGCGCGTAAAGAATCGGCTTCCAGCTGGAACCGAGCTGGCGGAGCGCCTTGAAGCTGCGGTCGAATCCCGTGTTGTGGAATCCGCCCTGGCTCGCGAGCACCTTGCCATTTCGGATGGCGACGAGAGCGCCTTGCAGCACCGGTTCCGTTTCAATCTTGCACGGTGCGTAACCGTTGATCGGCATTTCGTCGATGATGCTCACGAGGAGGATGGCGCCCGGCTTGAGCTGGGTCGCGAGAATCTTGTTCACGTCGCCACCGGCGAGCTTTGCAAATTCGTTGACGGACTGTTCTGTGACAATGCCCTTGAGCTGGCCGAAGTTCAATTTGAGCGATTGGAGCCTGCCGGTCGTATCGTAGAAAACGCTATCCACGGCGCCGTAGAGGTAATCGCCCTTGCGTGCAGTGCGGGCGCGGTTTGCGAATTGCGCCTTCGGGAGTACAAAGCCGCCGAGCTGTAGCTGTAAGTTGCTGATGTTTGTCTGCAATGCGCGCTTGGCCGCGTCCTGCGATTTTGCGTTCAATGTCGTCGTGATTTCGAGCTGGGCCTTGCGCCAGTCTTCGATGCCTTCGCTCTGGAAAAGTTCGTGGAAAAAGTCGCTGTCGAGGCGTTCTTCCAGGCGTTCGAGCGTCGTGCTCATCGTGAAGCGGAAGTTGCCGTGGTTGAACTCTAGTGGCTTTGCGATGGCGGCGTCCATGTCGGCCTGCTCGATGTAGCCCTCTTCGACCATGCGCCCGAGCACGTAGCGGAGTCGCGTCTCGCCGCGTTCGAGCGCCCTTTGCCTGCGTTCTTCGGTGCGCTGGATGAACGGGTCGTAGTTGAACGGTCCCTTCACCGAGCCTGCGATGAATGCGCATTCGGCAAGCGTCAAGTCCTTGAGTTCCTTGTTAAAGAAGTACTGGGCTGCGATGGCGACACCCTTGCCTGTGCCCGAGACGTGGAACTGGTTCAGGTAAAATTCCAGGATGTCTTCCTTGGAAAAGTGCTTTTCCATGCGGAGCGCGTTCAGGAATTCCTTGAGCTTTTCCTTGACGGAGCGTTCTTCGCGGCCGAAAATGTTCTTGACCGCCTGCTGCGTGAGCGATGAACCGCCCTGGACGAATCTCCTGGCCTTGACGTTGTTGAACATGGCTCGCATGAACCCTTTGAAGTTGTAGCCGTTGTGGGTCCAGTAGCGGGAGTCTTCGGCAGCGACGAGGGCGTTGATCAGGTTGACGGGAATATCGCCGTAGGGAACGTAAACTCGGTGGTTCGCGTCAAAGAATGCGCCGAGCAATGTCTCTCCGTCCTCGTAGAAAACGCGGGTTTCTCCAGAAAGGACCTGCAAGATATTGGTCCGGTTGAACAGATTGTCCGGATCGCGTTCGGGGAGGATCTTGAACACGACGATGTAGAAGGGTATGCAGCAAATTAGGGCTACGAGAAAGAAAGCTACAGTGATTTTGACAAACTTATTCATTTTACCGTAAGATGTTGACTGTTAACGATTTACAAGATATAAAAGTTTCGCGGGCGCGTCCTGTAGAACGGTGGCTTTCGTGTAAAAAATAGGCTTATTTGCATGGAAAAACAATGATTTTGCCTGTTACCCCTTGAAAAATTGATGAAAATTTGTTAAAATTTGGACCCCAAGATGGGAAGATGGCCGAGTTGGCCGAAGGCGCGTCCCTGCTAAGGACGTATAGGACTAAATCCTATCGCGAGTTCGAATCTCGCTCTTCCCGCTGAAAAGCCCCGAGTCGAAAGACCCGGGGTTTTTTGTGTCTTCTCCCCGCAGAGGCGGAGAGTTCCCTGCACAAAACTTACCTCCACTAACTAATAACCATTGACTAATGACCAATGACTATTGACTAGCTCTTAAACTTCCCTTTATCTATATACATGAACGTATCTGCGCGTTTGAGTACGTCTTTTACGCTTTCGTCGATCTGTGCGCTATATTCGGCCATCCCCGCAGCGAATGAGATGCGTTCCCTCGAAGACCGTTTGAGGCTGATGGAAGATTTGAGCTTTTCGAAAAGTTCGGTGCGCTTGTCGTACTGCATTTCGACAAGGATGATCACGAATTCATCGCCGCCAATTCGAAATACGGGACTGTGGCTGAACACATTGCAGAATGTCTTGCTGCAGTTTTTCAGGTATTCGTCGCCCATGTCGTGGCCGAAGGAGTCGTTGATGATCTTCAGGTCGTTCACGTCGCATTCAACGATGGCGAACTTGATTCTCTGTCCGGCCTTTATCTGGCGGTCAATGAGATCGCATTTTGCCTTGAACGCGGCGGCGCTCCCGACACCTGTCAGCGGATCCTTATTCGCGATCAGCTTTGTATGCTGGAGGTCCTTTCTTAACCGATCTGCCGTTTCTTCGAGACGGTGCTCTTCTTCGACATTGATGATGCCCACGATGAACGCTTGCGCATTGCTCTTGTCGCTTGCGATTTTCAGACGGTAATGCTCCGTATGCCCGTCGATGCTGGCGAGGAACGGGATGGTGTAGTAGGGGGCCGTCTGCAAAATGTCGATGCACTTTTCAATGGTTGATTTCTCGATAAATGCGCTAAACTCGTTGGGAACGAAAATTCGCCGCATGAAGTCGTCGAAACTCTTGGGGTCCGATGAATTGCGGCCTTCCCAGAGGAGCGGTGCGAACTTTTCGCTGACCTGGTAGTACTTGGTCTGGTTCTTGGTAATGTCCATGTACAGGACAAGGTCGTAGTCCGAAGAAAGCCCCGCAATGATGACTGCCTTCTGGGAAAGGTCCCTGTTCCTGCTGATTTTCGAGATGAAAAATGCGTAAATCGTGCAGCATCCGAGCATGAACCCGATGGAATCGCAGGGGGCGAACGGGTATGCCTTTTGGAGCAGCCCGCAAAGAAGCGGCGCAAGAATGAATAGGAAACTTGCTGCGTAATGGCGCCGCGTGTTTACGTTTTTCGCGCTTGCGATTCTGTATGCGGTGAATAGCCCAATGACGAAGAATGTAAAGTACTGGCTGTAGTAAAGGAGATTTCGACCTGACCGTGCGATGTATGTCCCGTCGTCCGAAATGTCAAAAATGAATTTTGATTTGTAATTTAAGGCGAGCAGCGCAAACTGGAATAACACGAGCGCAAAAGAAAGCATTTTGGTGGGGACTGCTTTATCGCGCTCGATCCTGATGAAGTTCAGGATGTAGCTCAGCCAGATGTAGGCGGAAAGAGCTGCTGTAGCGTGAAAAACTGTTGATGACGTGAAAAATAGGGAGTTGTTATGGACAATCCCGCTTCCGAAGATGCCCCAAACGCCGTCCTGGATGCAGAAAAATATGACCCAGATGGAAAGGTGCAGGAAATCCTTGTCCGTTTTTTCGCTTTTGTCCAATACAATCTTAAACTGATTCATGAAAATCAGCAGAACAAGGGCGCAGGTAAAAGAAAGAACTGAATAGAGTGGATTTGCCATATACACCATGATTTATCCTGACTTAATATAAGTTTTTTGTACCATTTTTGCAAGTTTTCGGGAAAAGCGTGCTTTTTATCACGAAATGTGCCTCACGCTCACGTCATCCTGAAACCGGTTTCTTCTTCGTCATCCTGAACGAAGTGAAGGATCCAGTGACATTTCTCGTAAAAACGGCATTTTTCTAAAAATATATTGACTTTTACGATCTTAGAATGGATATTATTAGGTGGATTTAATCATAAGGAGTTTGATCATGAAGACGAATAGCTTTTTAGTCGGCGCCATTCTCGGTGCCGCAGCGACTGTTGCCATTACAAAGAAGTTTTTTAAGTGCTGTTCTTGCAACGAAAACGAAGCCTGTGATAATCCGGTTATCAAGGATGCCGACGACGCCGTCGAAAAGCTCCGCAATTCCGTGGACAGCCTCCGCAAGGAGTTGAACAGCCGCATCGAATCCGAGCAGACCTACGCCGCCAAGTGCGAAGACCTCAAGGATCAGGTAGCCAAGCAGAACGCAGAAATCAACAACCTCAAGAACATCTGCGAAATGCAGGACAGCCGCAACAAGAAACTCGAAGACGAACTCGCCAGCAAGAAGTAGTTGGCGACGTCCTCCTCGCGCTTGTCACCCCGGATCCTATTCCGGGGTCGCCATACACAATTCTTAAATGTAATTAACGAAAAAAGTCGGCTCCCGCCGACTTTTTTGCAATTTGTCATGCAATTCACGTTTTCATTGTCACCCCGCACCCCGTTGCGGGGGCACCTTCTCGTATTGAGAACTATGCTTTCCCCAAATCCTTCGCGAATTCTACGGCGAGCTCTTCGAGTTTTGCGGCAGAAGTTTCGTCGAGTGCGGACTTTAGCGTGACCGTCGTTTCGCAGAATGTCACGTTCTTGAGTGTATCGAGAATCTCGTGCATTTTCTTGGCGGCCATTGGCGCCCACGAACCGTTCTCGACAAAGCCGACTTTGCGGTTGCTGTAGTTTTTCGCCTTGATGTGCGTGAGGAACTTTTCGGCGGCGGGGAAGAGCCCGGCGTCAAGCGTTGTTGCGCATACGGCGAGATGACTGTATCGGAATGCCTGTGCGACCGTTTCCGAAGAATATGTGCGGGCCAAATCCATAATCGTTACGTCAACGCCTTTTTTGCGGAGCGATTCGGCGAGCTTCTGTGCGGCTTCTGCCGTGTGGCCATACACACCCGCGTAGGCGACAAACACGCCCTGCGTTTCTGGTGCGTAGCTGCTCCAGGTGTTGTACTTGTCGATGTAGAAACTTAAATTGTCTGTAAGAACTGGGCCGTGCAACGGGCAAATCGTCTTAACCTCGATTCCGGCGAGTTTCTTCAACACACTCTGCACTTGCATGCCGTATTTCCCGACGATGTTGATGTAGTAGCGTCTTGCTTCGCTCACCCAGTCTTCGCCGAGCTTGCCAGAAAGTCCGAATGTGCCGAATGCGTCTGCCGAAAATAGAATCTTTTCGGATTCTTCGTAGCTGAGCAAGACTTCGGGCCAGTGGACCATCGGGGCTGCGATAAACTTTAGCGTGTGCTTGCCGAGCGAAAGCGTGTCGCCGTCCTTGAGCGTGAGCGTCTTTGTGCTTTCGGGGAGCTTGACGAACTGCGGAATGAATGCAAGTGCTTTTGCAGATGCGGCAATAGTTGCGTTCGGATACTTCTTGATGAATTCGAGAAAGCCGCCGGCGTGGTCGGGTTCCAAATGGTGGACAATCAAGTAGTCGGGCGTCTTGCCTTGCAGCGCATTTTCAACATTTGTCAACCATTCACTTACTTTGTGTGCGTCAACGGAATCCGTGATGGCAATCTTCTCGTCAAAAATCACATAGGAGTTGTAAGAGACTCCGTCAGGAACCTTGTACTGCCCCTCAAACAAATCAATCTCGCGGTCATCCACCCCAACGAACTTAATGCTATCACTGAAATTTGGAACGTTCATTTTTCTACCTCTTATTTTGCGTCACCTTATATATAACAAAAAATTACTTCTTGTTTTCGCGTTTCTTGAAGTCCGTACCAAGGATGTGCAAAATAGTTTTTTTCTATATTGCAGTTCGTTTAAAAAACGATTAAAACAAAAAAGGAATATCATGCCAGCTTTTGATCCAAATGCGAAAAAGATGCTGATTTCGGGCAACGAAGCCATTTCCCTTTCCATGCGTCATTGCAATGTGCAGCTTGCCGCAGGTTATCCGGGTACTCCGTCCACCGAAATCTTGGAAGATTACTCTGAACTGGGTGGCTATGCCCAGTGGGCTCCGAATGAAAAGGTCGCTGCCGAAGTCGCTCTCGGTGCCGCTTTTGGTCACGCCCGCAGTGTTGTCACCATGAAGATGGTTGGCTTGAATGTGGCAAGTGATGTTCTCTATACCGCAACTTACACGGGTGTCGATGGTGGCATGGTGTGGATTGTTGCCGATGACCCGGGTCAGGGCAGCTCCCAGAACGAACAGGATACGCGTAACCACGCCAAGGCATCCGTTTGCCCGATGTTCGAACCGTCCAACTCCCAGGAAGCCTACGACTTCTTCCGCATCGCCATGCAGACGAGCGAAAAGTTCAAGATTCCTGTCATCCTCCGCATGACCACCCGCGTGGACCATTCCAAGTCCATCGTCGTGCCGAAGGAAGAACTCCCGGCAATGGTGCCGAACTTTGAACGCAACATTGCCCAGCATGTGATGGTGCCTGGCTTCTCTAAGCCGGCTGGCCGTCGCCTCCGCGCCAAGATGGACGAAATGGAAGCTTGGAACGTTGCCGAAGGCCCGAACAAGGTTGAAATGCGCAGCGCTGACTTCGGTATCATCGTGAGCGGCATCAGCTACCACCACGTCCGCGAAGCCGCCCCGGAAGCAAGCATCCTCAAGCTCGGTATGACCTACCCGCTGCCGATGCAGCTCATCAAGGATTTCGCCAAGAAGTTTGAAGGCAAGCGTCTCATGGTCATCGAAGAAAACGACCCGTGGCTTGCTGAAAACATCAAGGCCGCTGGTATCCAGTGCGAAAGCAAGTTTGACCCGATTTTCCGCTTTGGTGAACTCGACGTGAACCGCGTCCGCCGCATTATCGCTGGCGACAAGAACCCGGATCCGGTTCCGGTCAAGGGTAAGCCGCCTATGCTCTGCCCGGGCTGCCCGCACCGCAGTTCCTTCGCCGTTCTCAAGGAACTCGACTGCATCGTCTCCGGTGACATTGGCTGCTACACGCTCGCCGCTCTCCCGCCGATTAGCGCCATGGACTACATGATTGACATGGGTGCTGCAATCGGTATGGGCATCGGCCTCCGCAATGTGCTCCCGCGCGAACAGGCGAAGCGCGTTGTCTCCGTGATTGGCGACTCTACGTTTGTTCACAGCGGCATCACCGGCCTCGTCGAAGCTGGTTACAACCGCCCGGAAACTGGCCACGTTGTCATCATTCTCGACAACAGCATTACCGCTATGACCGGTCAGCAGGAACACCCGGGTACGGGCCGTCACCTCGACCACACTCCGGCCTACAAGCTCGACTACGGTGCTATCGCAAAGAACGCCGGTTTTGACAATGTCTATGAAGTGAACCAGGTCAAGGAACCGGAAGAATTCAAGCGCCTCGTGAAGGAATCCCTCGAAAAGGACGAACTCACGCTCATCATCGCCAAAAGCCCGTGCATTCTCGCTCTCAAGAGCATCCTCGCTTGGGACAAGGCTAACAAGGAAAAGGCAGCAAAGGCCCTCGCCGAAGCAGAAGCTGCTGCCAAGAAGAATGGTAACATTTAATAGAGAGGTTGAATAATTATGAGCGTAATTAACGTTAAGTTTGCAGGCCTCGGTGGCACAGGTGTTATCAAGGCTAGTGACGTGATGGCCGAACTTGTTTTCGAACAAGGTTATGATGTGAAGAAGGCTGAAGTCCATGGCATGAGCCAGCGCGGTGGTTCCATCGCTTCTGACGTTCGCTTTGCAAAGGGCGAAGAAGTTCAGTCCCCGATGATTCCGTGCGGCGAAGCCGACTACCTCGTCGTCTTTGACGAAACGCAGGTTGTCGTGAACGAAGCCTACATGAAGCAGGGCGGCGTACTCCTCACGCCGGCTGACATCGATGTTTCCAAGCTCGAAAACGTGAAGGCTTTGAACGTCGCCATGCTCGGCAAGCTTTCCAAGCACTTCGACTTCACCGTGGACCAGTGGCTCGTCGCTTTGAACAAGCTCTTTGCCGAAAAGTTCCACGAAGGCAACAAGAAGGCTTTCATGCTCGGCCGCGAAGGCTAATTGCTTACCGTCATCCCGGACTCCATGTCATCCCGGCCTTGTGCCGGGACGGGATCGCCTTATACGGAATCCCCTTTACAATGTCACCCCGGCCACTGTGCCGGGGTCGCCTTTTTTATACCGTCATTCAGACGTCTCTCGCATTTGTCATCCTGACGCTTCGCACACTTGTCATCCTCGGAGCGGAGCGCAGGGGATCCATGAAATTTCAAAAGGACTGCCCGTGCGCAGTCCTTTTGCTGTTAGAGGGGGGATGGGACTAAAGCCCCAACTGCTAGGCTCAATCATGCCAGCCCGTAAACGGTCTGTCGCGACACTCGTCTTGTGTTGTTGTCCCCTGGTTCGCTAAACTTCAAATGAATGCTAGTTGAAATAGACTTTTCTCGGATAAATGATTTTTTTTCATAAAAAAAGTATTTTTTAAGAGACGATTAAACGGATTGTCTTCTTTATAGTGCTTCTTTTAGCTACAGGCTCATCTTGTGCTCAAAAGATGCGATCAAATTCACTGCAATCACAGATTATAGACAAAAATGGTGTAACTCTTGGTAAAGCGTTTGAAAAGGTTTATCAGGATAAAATCACTTACAAAAATGGCCGCTGTTATTTTTATGAGCGGCAAATCAAAAGAGATTATATTGAATACGAATTAGATAAATGTCGATTGAAATATTCGTTAAAAAAAATCTATAAATCTGACAGAATACAAGGCGTCGAATCCAAAGGAAAAATTTGGATAGAGGGGAATTCGTTTAGAACACGAATAAATAATGGTGTATGGAGCAAATGGAAGAATAATAATTTTTATGGTAAATTCTGGCCGCAAAAAACCGGATACGATTTTAAGAAAATAAATGGTGAATTTAAATTCACGCCATCAATTGGCGCTCTAAAGATTAATTATAGATACACCTCTCCAAAAAAAGACTATCCTCAACAACAAAAAAAGGATGGCGGAATATGGTTCTTTGTAATGGCAATCATGCTTTTCGCTTTAATTGCCTTTTTTGTTTTTCTCATTAAGTTTTTATGGGGATTCCGATGGGATGCGCTCACAATAGGGGCTCATGGTGAAATGTACACAGCAGATAGAATCAGAGCTATAACCAATGGGATTGTTTTTAAGGATGTTTACGTTTATGGAAGATATGATGTTCAGCAAATAGACATCCTTGCTGTAACTGAGAAAGGCATTCTCGTAGTGGAAAAGAAAACTTATTCCGGTCTAGTTGTTGGTGGAATGTATGATAATCTGTGGAGGGTTTATTACTATGGACGACAGATGTTCACGATGAAAAATCCGCATCATCAGAATTATGGGCATATTCAAGCGTTAAAAGAAAAATTTCCAGCATATAAGGACTTTATTATTGATTTAGTAATTTTTGGAAATGATGCAGTGCTGGGAGATAACATTCCTTCAGCAACTATTCGTGATATGGATTTTGATTATTACTACATGTACCTGCCAACGATACTAAATACTCAGCAAATAGAACGTATTGCCAATGATATTGAAGCTTTGAATGATGAAAGAGACGGATTGAAATTAATGCATCAGGCAAAAATCGATCGGTTGAATGGTTATTGGTAACCATAAAGCTTTTTATCAGATTTAATAGTGTCTAGTTGAAATGTTCAATGGATGAATATAACATCATTAGACTGTTGTAAGGCTCTGTTTTGTGTCTTACTACAGATGTATTCCTAAGTTTTTATTTTAACATGTCCAAAAATCTTTTTTTTGCAGAAAAACTGATTAATCAGTGATTAATCACTGATTTAGTCGTTTAATCACTTTTTGTTTGGATAAAACTGTCGATTTTAAATCAAAATTGCTGTTTTAGTTTTGGCATGGAATTTGCAAATGCATAATGTCCCATTAACTTTAAACTATTGACATTATGTCAAATCTGATATATATTTTATGAGTACGAAACACAAACCTTTAGTTTGGTTGCATGAACAGCCGAAAACTCCACCATTGTCACAAAAAGCGAGGATAGAAACAGGATTCTTGCTACGATTGTTGCAATTGGGGGTGAATTTGTCTTTGCCGCAAAGTCGTCCGATGCCGTTTATTGGAGATCACTGTCACGAGTTGCGAATTCAAGACGAAAATAAAACTTGGAGGTTGTTTTATCGTGTAGATGCGGATGCAATTGTTGTGATTTTGTGGATAGAAAAGAAAACGAAAAAAACGCCCGATGAGGTGATAAACTTGTGTCAGAAACGTTTGAAATTTTATGATATGGAGAATTAGATTATGGATCAAGCGAAAAAAGAAAGATTGCAGAAGAAGGGCTGGGTAGTTGGGGATGTAGATGAATTCCTTGACTTGAATCCAGCTGAAATGGCTATTGTTGAAATGAAAGTTGCTTTGGCGAAAGCTCTCATTGCTAAAAGGAAAAAACTTGGTGAAACTCAAGTGTCTGCCGCGGTTATTGCAAAAACAAGTCAATCTCGTTATGCAAAAGTGGAACATGCGGATGCGAGCGTTTCGCTTGAGTTGATGATTAAAATGTTTTTTGCTTTGGGTGCTACTAAAAAAGAGCTGCTCAAGACTCTTTCGGCATGATCGTGTGCTTAATTGCTATGAAATACCTCCAAATTCCCTCAAATTTCGGCGAAAACCCCAAATAACGCCCCTTTTTATTTGTAATTTGTACTCGTGGCACAATTTTTGCAGAACATTCAGAATAGGCTTTCACCGACATCTCGCTTGTGGGGTGTTTTTGCGTGTGCCATTCTCGCCGCATTTTTGCTCGGCTGTGAAGAAATTGAGGAACCCAAGCCCTGGATTCGCGTCGAGCGCCCGCAGATGCTCTTTACCGATACGACGCTTCTCGACAGCTACGACAAGGGTGTGCTCAACTGGCGCCTGAAAACCGCTTATCTGGAACGCTGGGCCGACAAGGAAATTGTGACGGTGCGTCCGGTGTTCGTGGACATTTACGATTCCATCGGCGAACGCGTGGCTTTTTTGCGTGCGGACTCTGGCAGTCTCGACATGACGTTCACGTACGTTTACGCTTATGGCCACGTTTATGCGCTGACTCCCAAGGGCGCCTCGGTCCGTGCCGATTCGCTCCTCTGGAACAAGAAGGATAATTTGGTCAGAACCGCAAGCTATGTACGCGTCGTCTCCGAAGATGGCGACGTGTTGCAGGGTGTCGGTTTTGAAAGCGATGCGCAGTTCGACAACTGGAAAATCCTCTCGAACGTGACGGGCATTTTCCAGGATGCGGCAAAGCGCATGAAGGATGAAGACAAACGACAGGCTGAGGCGGAACGTCTCAATAATCCTCCTTCTTCGTCTTCTCGGGCGGCACCAGCGGCAAAGTCTGTATCGTCTTCTTCTTTGGCAAAGCCTCGTAAAGGTGGTTTGGCTGGGTTGCCTTTTATGCAGCATAATGCGGGGAAACCGTGATGAATTTCCGCGCACTTCTCTCCATCGCCTCGTTGATTTTTGCGTCTACTCTCGCGTTTGCGCAGTCTTCTCCGCTTATTATGTACCATGCCGATAACCTTGAAGTGTCTCGCAAGCGTGGTACGCTTTTGCTGTACGGAAATGTCCATTTCGTACATGATAGCGTCGCGTTCAAGACGCAGCGCGCTTCCTGGAACCGCAATACCGAAACAGTTGAGTGCAATGGCGGTTTTCTCTTCACGCATCCGTCTGGCTTTGTCCGGGCGAGGAACGGCTCTTATCAGAAGCGCAGTGAAATTGCAATTGCTTCTGGCGAAGTAAGTGCCGGTGATTCTGCGGGCAACTATTTAATGACGGGCCAGTATTTAAAGTATGACCGCAAAGAAGATATCGTTTCAATCCCGATGTCGCCACGCCTTTATCAGTACGACAAGCAGAAGAACGGAAAAATCGATACGGTAACGATTGAATCCCGTTCTCTTATTTACGATAAAAAGAACAGCTTTGCGCAGGCGTTTCAGGATGTAAAGCTCACGCAAAAAGATTTGGTTGTCACTTGCGATACGGGTTACTTTAATCGCAAAGATAACTGGCTTAGCATGAAGGGCCACCCGACTTGCGACATGAAAAATTATCACCTCACTGGCGATTCCATTTTTCTCGTGCTTGATGAAACGGGCAAAATGCTCAAGTCGGCCCTTGTCATTCGTAATGCTCATGGCATCCAGCATGAATCCCCGAAGCGCGGCAACCCAGGCAACGTGACTGAAGCTTTTGGCGATACGCTTTATTGCGAATTCAAGAAGGGAAAAATTGAGCGTCTTTACGTGAACTTGAATGCAAAGGGATTTTTCTACGAAACGGACTTGAAGGATTATCGCAACTTGATGGACGGCGACCGTCTAGATTTGTATTTTAAAAAGGGGCGTATGGATCGCGCTGTTGTTTCGGGCAAGGCGCAGAGCACCTACTTCTACGTGAAAAAGGATAGGACTGTTTCTGGCAAGAACGAGGCGACGGGCGACACGATTCACATTTTGTTCGATGCCCAGAAAAATGCGGTGAAGTCGCTCAAGCTCATGGGCCGTAAGACTAACGCTAGTGGGCGATTTATCGATCTGGAAAAGGAAAACCGCAATAAGGAAAAGGCAAGGCAGGATTCTCTTGCGAAGCTTGATTCTCTTTCGGAGAATGCTTCAAAAAAGGTTTATACTGCAGCCGATACGGCCAGGTTTGAAAAGGCTTTTGGCGGTAAGAATTTTAAGGGCCTTTTCGATCGACGGAGAAGAAGAGCGAAACAGGACGGCGAAACTGCGAAAACGGAGGACGCACAGTGAAAAATTTGGTTAGCACGATACGCACCGACAAGCTGCGCAAGATTTATGGTCACCGCCAGGTGGTGAGCGATGTCTCCATTCAAGTTTCGCAGGGCGAAATCGTTGGGCTGCTTGGCCCGAACGGTGCCGGCAAGACGACCACGTTCTACATGATTGTGGGCATGGTCCGCCCGGATGCAGGCCACATCTTCTTGGATGATATCGAGATGACGGACAAGCCGATGTACAAGCGCGCCCGCCTCGGAGTAGGCTACCTCCCGCAAGAAGCTTCCATCTTCCGCAAACTCTCCGTTGAAGACAACATCATGGCGATCCTCGAAACGCAGGACATGAAGCGCGCCGAGCGCAAAAAGAAGCTGGAACAGCTTCTCGAAGAATTCAAGATTACGCACATCCGTAAGACGAAATCCATGAGCTGCTCGGGTGGCGAACGCCGCCGCCTGGAAATTGCACGTGCGCTTGCAAGCGACCCTTCGTTCCTCTTGCTCGACGAACCGTTTGCGGGCATTGACCCGATCGCCGTTGCCGACATCCAGTCCATCATTTCGGAACTCAAGGACCGCGGCATGGGTGTGCTCATCACGGACCACAACGTGCGCGAAACGCTTTCGATTACCGACCGCGCCTACATCATGTACAAGAGCCAGGTGCTCACGGAAGGTTCTTCGGAACATCTGGCCAAAGACCCTGAAGCGCGCCGCATTTACCTCGGTGATTCTTTCCGTTTGGATTAGGAGTTTTTATGAATCTTGGGATGCAGGCAAATATCGGACAGACGCAGGAGCAGACGCTATCTCCTGCGCTTCTCCAGTCTGTGAAGATGCTCCAGAAAACATCACAGGAACTGGAAACCGCCATCAAGGAAGAAGTCGAAGTCAACCCGCTTTTGGAAGTGGACGATGGCGACTTTGATGATCAGGAAGTTCCCGTGGACAAGGATCCGGAAGAACTCGACCCGCGCGCAAATGATTCCGATGATTTCCCCGATGATATCGAGGATATGGCTCGCGGCTCCCTGGACGATACCGCTGATGTCGATAGCAGTTATCTCGACGGCGATTCTACGGATGTGAACTGGGATAGCTATTTGGGCGATGGCACATCGTACGATGATGCTCCGTTTAACGATTTGAATTCTGGCGCGAAGGACCCGGACGAAGATTGGGACCGCCCGATCAAGGATGTGGGCAAGAGTTTGCAGGAACAGCTCGAAGATCAGCTCCGCCTCTGGAACGGCACTCGCGAATTGCAGGAACAGCTCCAGGAAAATGGCGTTACCGAAGAGCATTTCCGCAAGCTGGTCCAGTACCTCATCAACTCCATTAACGATGACGGGTTCCTTTGCGATTCCAGTCGTGAAGGTGAATCCGAGGCGATGGTCGTCCAGTCGGACGATAAGTACATTGACGAGATTGAGCGCGTACTCCGTGGGGAACTCAAGCTCGAAGACGCAAGCCTCCCGGTGCGCGAGGCGGTTCACGTTTTGCAGTCCTTCAAGCCGAGCGGCATTGGCGCCCGCGACCAGCGCGAATGCTTCCTGATCCAGGCGTACGCGATTCCGAATTTCCCGAGCCTCGCTATCCGCATTCTCGAGAAGGAATACGAGAACCTCTTGCAGCTCCGCTATGCAAAGATAGCGAAGGCCCTGAGCGTCTCCGCCGATGAAGTCAAGACCGCTGTCGCAAGCCTTTCCCGTTTGCGCCCGCATCCGGGCTTCCAGCTTTCGCATTCGTATTCGCACATCATCAATGCGGACTTGAAAGTCGTCGAGAAGAAGGGCAATTACGAAGTCATCTGCTTCAAGACCAAGATGCAGAAGTCGCTCCGCATCAACCAGACGTACAAGGCGATTCTCACGGATCCGTCTGCATCCAAGCAGGACAAGGAATACGTGAAGGCGCAGCTCGCGAAGGCGACGGACCTCATCAAGGCGGTCGATAACCGCTTCTCGACGATTGAGCTTGTGATGCGTGCGATTGTCAAGCGCCAGCGCGGATTTTTTGAAAATGGCCCCGCATTCCTCAAGCCGATGATCCTCCAGGATGTCGCCGACGATGTCCATTTGGCAGTGAGCACGGTGCAGCGCGCAACCGACCAGAAGTACGTGGAAACGCCCTACGGCATGTACGAACTTAAACAATTCTTTACATCTGGCGTCAAGCAGGGATCCTCCCCGGATGCCGAAGAAGTGGGTTCCGCGCAGATTATCGATGCCATCAAGACGCTCATTGACGAAGAGGACAAGTCTTCTCCGCTCTCCGACCAGGACATCAGTGACGAGCTTTTGAAGCAGGGAATCAAGGTGGCGCGCCGTACTGTAGCCAAATATCGCGAAAAAGAACTCAAGATTTTGCCTAAAAATCAAAGAAAACGGTAAAAAAGGCTTTTTTTGGGCGATTCGCCATAGCAAATATTCCAAGATGGAACGATTTTTTTTGCAAAATCCAATTTAGTTGTGGATTTTTGAAAAAAAAAGATGTATATACTTTAATTGCGGAACGGAAGTTCCAAACTGTTTTATTTCGTTAAAATATCTTAACATTAACATACGGAGGTTCATTATGGATATTCAGTTTTCTGCTCGTCATTTTAACGCATCTGCAGGTCTTCAGGACCGTATTCAGGAAGAAATGGATAAGTTGGCCAAATTTTACCCGAATATCACTAGCGCCTCTGTAATTCTTGACCATGAAGTCGAACACCAGCGTCATTGCGAAATTTCTGTCAACATTACAGGTTCTGTCATTGTCGCTTCTGCCGACGAAGAGAACATGGGCAAGGCTGTGGATGTAACGCTTGAACGTATCAAGGTCCAGCTCAAGAAGGCCAACGACAAGCAGAACGATCATAGGGCTCAGCCGGTTTCCGAACTCACGTAATGGCTGATAGATTGAAAGATATCAAGATCCTGCACCGGGAACGCTTCCCGGTGCGGGACTTTTTTATCCGCTATGGCAAGGACTTGCAGTTGGTACAACACTGTCCCGACGAAGACATGGAATCTTGCATTGAAGAAAGCGGAATCCACCGCCCTGGCCTTGCCATGGCTGGTTATACGAAAGTTTATAGTTCGCAGCAGATTCAGGTGATTGGCCACACGGAGTGGAATTACCTGGAATCGGTCGGTCCTGAAGCGCGAGCGAAGATTTTTGAAAATTTGTCTGTGTTCCGTGCCCCCATGTGGGTCGTGACGCATGCGCAGACTCCGCACGATGAACTTAAGAATATGTGCAACCGATTGCACATCCCGCTGTTCTCAACAACGCTCCACACGTTTGAATTTTTCAAGATGAGCCAGAGAATCCTCGACGAGTTCTTTGCGCCTCATGCCATTATTCACGGAAGCCTTGTGGATGTCTATGGCGTGGGCATGCTCTACGTGGGTGACAGTAACGTCGGTAAGTCCGAATGTGTCCTGGATCTTGTCGAAAGCGGACACCGCATGGTGGCCGATGACGTTGTCCACATCAGTCACGTGGGCAAGTCGATTATTGGCCGTCCGGATCCCTTGATTCGCCATCACATGGAAATTCGCGGCGTCGGTATTCTGGATATCCGCTCGATGTTCGGTATCCACGCGATTCGAAAAGTCAAGAAGATCGAAATGATTGTTGAACTCCAGCCGTGGCGCCAGGATGTTTCTTATGAACGTACTGGACTCAACGAAATGGAAGAAAACATCATGGGCGTGAACATCCCGAAAGTCGTGTTGCCTGTGGCTCCCGGCAAGAACATGACCGTGATTTCGGAAGTCATTGCGATGAACGCTCTCATGAAAATGAGCGGCCAGAACGTGGCTCAGGATTTTAACGAGTCTTTATTGCAAAAGATCAAAGCTAAGGCAAAGGGCGAGTTTACCGATGATTTGCTAGATTTTAATCCGCAGAACTGGTCTTTCTATGAATAGTTTGCTGTTTAAAATCAAGAAAAACTTTGTCGCAAGTCTCATCTTTGTCGTTATCGTGGTCTCGTGTGGGCTTTTGGCCTATTTTTTCCATCCGGCAAGCCCGTATCGCGAACGCTATACGTTTGTGGTGAAATACGAGACCATCGGTACGCTCTCTCCGGGCAACCTTGTACGCGTCCGTGGCATTGCTATGGGCGAAATCGTCGATGTCAAGCTCACTGAAGAAGCGGTCTATGTTTCTGCTCGAGTGCTTGCTGAAGCTCGAATCCCTGTGAACTCTGAATTCCGTCTCGTGACGGCGGGACTCATGGGCGAACGCGAAATGAGCATTATTACCGGGAACTCAAGCAAGCTCGTTGCCGAAGGCGATACCGTGAAAGGCCTTTATGACGAAGGCACTGCGGGCATCACGAAGAACCTTGCAGAGGTTTTCAAAGATATTGGCGATGTCAAGCAGACGCTTACGGATTTCTATGATTCAATGACTGTCGGTGAGACGGGCAAGCGGATGGATCGCGTGGCGAAAAAAGCGACAAGGCTTGTTCGCGTGACGAAGGCCGATATCCGCAAGTGGAAATCCCTCGTAGACGAATTGCTCGACGGTTATCATGAAGCGGGTGAAAAGATTGAATCTTCCTTGCGGGAGCTTTCGGACCGTGGTGGCGAGACTGCTGCAAAGGCGAGCGAAGCCTTGGACCGTGTCCGTAACTTGATGGACCGAATTGATGTTTCAAAGAACGCAGCTCTTGCCGTTGTTTCAAAATTTGATGAAAGCGAAGGTACTGTCAGTCAGTTCCGCGATGAGACTTCTAAGCTGAATAAAGATCTTGATAACCTAAAAAAGGATTTTGAAGAGATGCTCAGTGGCGTCAAAAAAGACGGTCTCAAGCTGAATGTGGACATTTTTTAGTAGACGGTAAATCGATTTATCAACATTTTTTTTTGAAAAATAATATTTTAATTGTTCTTTTTTGTAAAAAAAAGATAATTTAAAGCGGTGCTTATCACAGTGTAACTCACAAAGAAGGAGTTTAAAATGGCTGAGAAGAAACCCGTAAAGATGAGCGATGCTGATCTTAAGTTTTTTGAAGAAATGCTTTTGGAGAAAAGGCGTGAGCTTGTGACTGCCCAAAGCGAGTCCGAAAAAGCTAACGTATTCCAGGGCCAAAAATCCCAGTCCGGTGACGGTGGCGATTCTGATGGCGCTGATTCCGCGACGGACTACAATTCACTTGAGACTAATTTCTCGTTGGCAGCCCGCGAAGGCAAGTACCTCGTTTATCTTGAAGAAGCTCTCAAGCGCATCAAGAACGGGACGTTTGGCGTTTGCAAAATTTGTGGACAGCTGATCCCGAAGGCAAGGCTTATGGCTGTGCCGACCGCTACCAAGTGCGTGAACTGCAAGGAAGAAACCAAGAAAAAGGAAATCCTTGACAACCGCATGGAAATGGCGAAGATGTTCGCTGAAGCCCAGCGCAAGGAAATGCTCCGCAAGGCCTCCGGCCGCTAACGGATTTGTCATGCCGGACTTTGTTCCGGTATATGTCATCCTCGAACAGTCATCCTGGAGCGTAGCGACGGGAACCATTATTTCTCGTATCTACATTTGTGAGGGGATCCATAAAGTTTAAAAACGACCCGTACGCGGGCCGTTTTTGCTTTATCCAATCGCGCCGAAGAATGCGTCGGCAAGCGTTGCGCGGAATGCGTGAATCCTGTCGGCGTTCGGTTCGCGGTGCGGATAAGTGAAGTTGCTGAGGAGAATGATGGCGCCTCCCTTGTCCGGGTCGGCGACGATGCTTGCGCCCGTGAATCCTGTTTTGCCGAATGCTTGCGGCGAGACCTTTGTGCCCATGAACTTGCTTGCGTTCAGCTCCCAGCCAAGGGCGGTTTCTGCTCCGACGCTATCGGCGAGGGCGTTGTGGCTCACGATGTCCAGGATCCCGGCAGGAGCGATTTGCTTGTCTTCGTACTTGCCGTCCATCAAAATCATTTTCACGAACTTCAAGAGGTCGGGCACACAGCTGAACATGCCGGCGCTCCCGACAGGGAACAGCTTTTGCAATACCCAGGCGCTCTCGTCGTGGACTTCGCCCTGGATTTCGCGGTGTCGGAATTCGCAAAGCTCGGTGGCCGCAATTTCTGATTTCGGGACGCGCGTGAGCGGGTTGTAGCCCGAGCGTGTCATGCCGAGCGGCGTAAAGAATCTTTCGTTACCTTGTTCCTGCAAGTTCTTGCCTGTGAGTCTCTGCAACAGAATGCCGAGCAGTACGCTTGCAGGGTTCCCGTAATTGAAGATGGTTCCCGGAGCTGCATCGAACTGGTACGTATAAAGTGCGTTGAGAATCCCTTCGGGAGAGAGCGTCCGCAGCGTCTTCATCGGGACTCGGTAATCGAGACTGTGCGTGAGCAGGTGCGAAACGTAAATCTCGTCGCGGTAGTTTGTCTTGAGTTCCGGGATGAAGTCGATGACTTTGGCGTCGATGGAGAGCTTGCCTTCGAGAATGTACGAGAGCGCAAGCGTCGATGTGGGGCAGACCTTCGTGAGCGACGCAATGTCGAAAACCGTGTCTTCGGGAGTGTTGAGCGTGACGGTGTGGCTTGTGCCGTCCGGGAGCAAATAGCCTACGACGGCCTTGTCAAAAATATCTTCGGATTCTGCGTTCTCTAAAAGTTCAAGTAGTTTTTCGGAGATCTCCATTTTTGCCCCGGCAAATTTTGCCACAAATAAAAAAAGGGCATCTCCTACGGTGCGAACACTCGAAACTACTATTTTACAATGATAGCAGCGCCTCGGGGATTTGTTTTTCGCGTCGATGCGCGCCTAAACTGAACCACAAGAGCAACGAGCTGATTTATTCCTGTTAGATCGGGTGTAAAATCCGTGGGATGCCCACGTATAATATATGTTTCTTAAATAGCAAAAACAAGGGAGAAAATGAAAAAAAATCTCGGCATAAAATACCGAGATTTTGAATGTGTATTAAATGTATCTGCTGAGCCTAAACTTGGTTGTCGGCTTTAGGGAGCGCTTCGTCCAGCTGGAGTGAAAGTTCCCTAATATCTTTATCCATCAGGTCATGATACGATTTGGCTTTGCGTAATTGCTTACGCAGCTCGACAATTTCGGAAGTGAGTTCCACAGCCAGTAAGCACAGCTGCTTTTTCATTTCCAGTTTAAATTTCGAGGAATTATCGAGACGACTTTCGATGAAATCGACGATTTCCTTCAAGTCCGTATCGGGCAAGTCTGTGCGGATGTGGATGCGTTCTTGAGCGACGTTAATGCTGACTGATCTAAGTGTCTCGTTTGCCATATTATTTCATTCCTACGCCGAATGGATCGTTATCCAACAACCACCTTAGCCGAAAAAACCGGGTTGCGAGCCTCCATTGCTCGCGAACAGGTCTGGGGTTTCTTCCTGAGGTTTGTTTTCTGCCTGTTGAGCAGGGGCTTCTGCCTGTTCTGCTGCCGGCTCGTTGATGTTGATTTCGGTGCCGAGTTCGTTTTCGATCGTAGAAAGGAGCTGCTGGAACTTGCTCTGGGCTTCGGCGATTTCGTTGCCCTGGTTCTGGACCTGTCCGTTGAGGTTGTCGATGATGTCGTTCTTTTCGGCGACCTGTCCGTTGAGGCAATCGATGATGTTGTTCTTTTCGTCCATCTGGCCGTTCAGAGAATCAATGATGCCATTCTTTTCGGCGATCTGACCGTTAAGGCTGTCGATGATACCGTTCTTTTCGGCGACCTGTCCATTGAGGCTGTCGATGATGCCGTTCTTTTCAGCAACTTGACCGTTGAGGGCGTCAATGATACCGTTCTTCTCGCTGATCTGGCCGTTCAGGGAATCGATAATGCCATTCTTTTCGTTAATTTGTCCGTTCAAAGAATTGATGGCGTTGTCCTTTTCGGCGACCTGACTGTTAAGGCTGTCGATGATGCCGTTCTTCTCGGCAACTTGGCCGTTGAGGGCGTCAATGATACCGTTCTTCTCGTTGACTTGGGCATTCAAGTTGTCGATAATGCCGTTCTTCTCGTTGATAGCTTCGTCCTGGGCGGCGGCCTGGTTGGCTCTTGCATTGAGGGCGGCTTCGTAGTCGGCGATCTTTGCGTTGGCGGAATCCAGCAGGTTTTTCTGGTCTTCTGCCTGGGCGTTTTTGCTTTCGAGAAGCTGCTTGAGTTTGGCGTTTTCTTCACGCAGGGCGCGTACTGTTCCAAGGACGCTTTCAACCTTCTGCGACAACAAGTTCATGTTTTCGAAATTCATTATTTCTCCATATTTGGCGGGGTGCGAAACTTACTATGTAAGATATATAAAATTTTCTTGTAACTAGAGTGTGATAAAATGTAAAATGACCTTTGTATTATAGATTTTTTGAATCCTAATTGAGAAAAGGGAATTGCTTATTTTTATTGGGGCGCGACAATATAAAAAATTAAATAGATTTGAAAATGCATGATTCCAGTAAGTGAACACATTGAGCGGCGACTGGCGGAACTCCCTCTGCTGCCTGGGGTGTACATCATGAAGAACGCCCAGGGGAAGATTATTTATATAGGGAAGGCAAAGGTCCTGAAGAACCGCGTGTCGAGCTACTTTGACGGCAGCGACCATGCCGGGCACCGCGCGGCGACGCTCATGCTCCCGTATATCCGCGACATCGAGTGGATTATCACGGAGAGCGAAACCGAAGCGCTCATCCTGGAAGCAAATCTCATCCGAAAGCATACGCCTAAGTACAACGTATTGCTCAAGGACGACAAGCATTTTCCGTATCTCGCGTTCTCTGTGAACGAGCCGTTCCCGAGGCTGTTTCTGAGCCGCTCGGTCAAGAAGGATGGCTGCCTGTATTACGGGCCTTATATGAGTTCGCGCGTGATCCGCCAGCTGCAAGACATTGCGGCTCGCCTTTTTCAGATTCGCGAATGCAAACTGAAGTTGCCTCTCAATCGGCCGGTGCGTCCTTGCCTCAATTATCACATTGGGCGTTGTGGCGCTCCGTGTGCGGGGCTTGTGACGCGTGAAGAGTACCAAAAGAAAGTTGCGCAGACGCAGATGCTTCTGGGCGGCAAGCGCGATGACCTGATTCAACTTTGGGAACGCGAAATGCTCGAGGCGAGCGAACGCATGGATTTTGAGACGGCGGCGAAAAAGCGCGATGCGATTCAGGCGCTCAAGGCGACGAGTGCGCACCAGAAAACGGACGTGTCCGATGCGAGCCTCTGTGTGGATGTACTTTCGCTCAAGCGGAACGGCACAATGGCTGCCGCCGTGATTTTCGAGTACCGTAATGGAGTGCTTTGCGGGCGCCGCCACTACCGTTTGGAATGCAAGCTCGAAGATGACGAGACTGAAATTTTCCGCCAGATGGTCGTGCAATGGTACATGGATGTGGAATTTATTCCGGGCGAAATTGCGACGGATGTGCCACTCCCGACGGACATGGCGGAGCGCGAGTCTATTGAGCAGGCGCTTGCATCCAAGACGACGCACAAGGTCGTGCTCACGAATCCGCAGCGCGGTGAAAAGCTCGGGTTCTTGAAACTGGCTTCGGCGAATGCCGACATGATTCTCGTGGAAATGCGCGCCGAAGTGCAAAAGTACAGCGAAATCGACAGTAGCGTTTTTGAACTGCAAAAAGTTCTCGGACTCAAAAAGACTCCGTTCCGCATCGAGTGTGTGGATATTTCTCATTTGTCTGGTACGAACACGGTCGCAAGCCTTGTGGCATTCAAGAACGGTCGCCCCGACAAGAGCAATTACCGTAAGTTTATCATCAAGACTGTAACAGGTGTCGATGACTTTGCGAGCATGCGCGAAGTGATGACGCGCCGTATCCGCCGTCTGGAAGAAGAAGGAATCCCGATGCCCGACTTGTGGGTGTGCGATGGCGGTAAAGGTCAGGTCGATGCCACGATGCAGATTTTAAAGGAGCTTGGTCACGATAAGGACTTGCCGCTGATTGGGCTTGCGAAGCGTTTGGAAGAAATCGTGTTCCCTGATGACCGCAAAAGTATTGTGCTGCACCGTACAAGTCCCGCGCTAAAGCTCTTGCAAAACGCGCGCGACGAGGCGCACCGATTTGCCATTACGTACCAGCGCAGCAAACGCAAGAAGGATCTTGAAGTCGAATGGCTCAAGATGCCAGGCGTTGGACATGAAACCCGCATCAAGATTCTGAGCAAGTACAAAAGCGCCGAAGCGTTTATGGACGCTCCGCTCGAAGACATCATCGATTTGCTCGGCAAAGTCCGAGGCACAAAGCTCCGCGAACAGGTCGCCGAATACTGCGCTTCCGGTGATTCCGTTGAAGATGCTGACGCTGCTGAATAATCGTAATTGAAAATTTTGTATAAATTGCTTCTCCGTCTTCCTGACGCCGTAGGCGGAAGGATCCAGAGATTATTTGTCTTTATTAATTGATGAAGCGCAAAGAGTAGATAAATAAAGATCAGTTAAATTCGTCGTGAGAATAAAAGCGTCGGCCAAGGATGGGGAGGGTGCAGGGAGGGGCCCGTGCGGCCTTCGCAACTCTGAGCTGGGGCACCGCCCGCATAATGTTTTTTATTAAGGTTTAAAGGGCTTTAGCCCTTGTGTGTAAACATTTCTAAATGTAAAAATTTCTTAATCCGATTTAAGAAATCATCAAGACTTTTTTTACTAAGTCGCAAAATTATTTTTAAAAGGAATAATCTATATTAGGTTTTGAATTTTCAATTAAAGGGGGCCCCGCGAAGGCCCTATTCTAAGAGGACTCAAATGATTGGATTGAAATCGATTGCTAGAACGGCCTTGGTGCTTTCGGCAACTGGCGCACTTTTTGGGTGCGGTAGCTCATCGCAAGACGAGCTTGCCAGCGGTTCCTTGCCGCGTCAGGAAACGCTCTACTTGTCTGGGCAGCAGAATGATGCTCCTGGTACGTTCAACCCCCTTGCAGAAAGCTGGATGACAACCTGGCCTGTGAGTGGTCGTTTCAACTTGATGTATGAACCGCTTCTCACCTACAACTCCTTGACCGGTGAGATCGAATCCCTCCTTGGCTCGCTCGTGAGCAAGAACAACGACTCTATCGTCGTTGACTTGAACCCGGCCGCAAAGTGGAGCGATGGTGAAAAGGTCTCTTCTCGTGACGTGAAGTTCATCTACACGATGGGTTCCATCAACACTAGCGAACAGATTTCCGCAATCCACGTCGATACCGTTAAATCCGAACCGGCAGGTGCGGTGGAACGCATTGCTTTCCTTATCAACAAGAAGCAGCGCAACAACCCGCTTTCTGTGATGGACTTGTTGCAGGCCATCCGTATCGTTCCGGCTCACGTGTTTGAACCGCTTATCGAAAAGCTTGGCTCCAAGGACGAAGTCAAGAAGCTTCCGATGGACCAGAACCCGGTCGTTTCCGGCCCGTACGCTCTCCGCAGCGCCGACCCGAACAAGATTATTCTTGAACGCCGTGACGACTACTGGGGCAATGCCGCTCTCCACAATGGTCAGCTCCCTGCTCCGAAGTATATCGTTCACCCGATTTACAAGAACAACGAACATAACACCATCGCCATGCGTAGCGGCAACCTCGACGCTTCCCAGAGCTACATCCCGCGTATCAACCGCAAGGCTGGCGCTGGCGTACATACCTGGCTCAACGAACCGCCTTACTTCTTGCCGGGCGCAATGCCGATGCTCATCATCAACACGATGAAGGAACCGCTTAACGACAAGCGCTTCCGCCGTGCTCTTGCAACCGCTATTGACTACATGGCTCTCCGCAAGTTCGCTGTGTCCGACTACACGGACCAGATCAAGCCGGGCCTCATCATGCCGACCAATCTTGAAGGCAAGTACATCAGCGATGAAGACCTCGCTAAGTATGGTGTCAAGCTCACCATCACGGACGAAAAGGAACGCGTCGAAACGGTGAAGCAGATGCTTTCTGAAGCTGGCTACAAGTCTGTCTGGAATAGCGACGGTACGCTTGACCATATGGAAAATGCCAAGGGCGAAAAGATCCCGACGATGTACATCACAAGCCCGAACGGCTGGACCGACTGGGAAGCTATGGTGACCATCGCTGTCGAAGGTATGCGCAAGGCTGGTATCGATATTCGTGAAGGCTTCGTGGATGGCGGTTCTTACTGGCCGGCCATGGGTCTCGGTAACTTCGACCTCATCATGCACAAGCCTGTTGCTGACGTGACTCCGTCTCTTCCGTGGAGCCGCTTCAACGAAATCATGGCAAGCCGCGACTGGCAGCCGCTTGGCGCCTGGGCTGGCGTGAACATCGGCCGTTACAACCAGCCGGGTACCGAAGGTTTCCGTCCGGAAGTCGACAAGCTCCTCAATGCTATTCCGCTCATGAAGAATGCTGATTCTATCGCAACTGCTTACCGCGAACTCAACAAGATCTTCATGGAAGACCAGCCGTCCATTCCGCTGGTTTACTTGCCGGAACAGTTCTATGAATTCAGCGACCGCGTCTGGACGAACTGGCCGACCGCTGCAAACCCGTATGCTCCTGCTCAGCTTCCGTGGGTGGCCTCGGGTACCAAGACCCTTTGGAATTTGAAGCTTGCTAAATAAAGGATAAAGGACTACCAATGCTTAAACAATATCCTATGCTACGTTATGTCCTGCAGAAGGCGTTCTGGTACTTGCTGACCTTCGTCTGCGCAGTGGCACTCAACTTTGCGTTGCCGCGTCTCGGCGACAACAACCCGGTTGACATCATCATGGGTCAAGCCGGTAAGGGCCTTTCTCCGACTGAAGCTCAGAAGAAGAAGGCTGAACTTCTCGTCTCCTTCGGTATGGCCGAAGTGGACGAAAATGGTAATGTTATCTATGAACCGGAAACTGATGCAAACGGCAATGTCGTGATGCAGAAGGTCCCGCAGCTCGACGAAAACGGCAATCCGGTCGTGAACGTTGTCAAGGTCGTTGACGAAGCCGGCAATCCGGTGATGGTCGAACGCCAGAAGCTCGATGAAGCTGGCAACCCGGTCTTTGTTGAAAAGTCTTCTGTCGCACAAAAGGGCAAGAAGGCTAAAAAGGCCAAGAAGGTGAAGAAGGCCAAGAAGGGTGCAAAGGTCGCCAAGGCCGCTGCTGATAAAGTTCCTGTCATGGAAAAGGTTCAGGCCGAACGCATCGATACCGTCATGGTCGATCAGCCGGTCATGAAGACCGATCCGAAGCTTGCTTCCGCTGTTTCCCAGTTCTTCCGCTATGTGGGCAACGTGTTCCACGGCGATCTCGGCCTCTCTTACCAGAACAACGAACCGGTGACGAACGTTATCAAGAAGTCTCTCCCGTGGACGCTCGCTATCCAGGCCCCGACGATTCTTCTCGGCTGGATCGTGGGTAACCTTCTCGGTGCCTTCGCTGCATACAAGCGCGGCATTTTCGACAAGGTATTCTTCCCGTGCGCCATGTTCTTAAACGGTGTGCCGTTCTTCGTGTTCGGTATGCTCCTCGTGGCATTCTTCTCCATCACGCTTGGCTGGTTCCCGGCTATGGGCGCTTACAGCCCGGATATTCCGGAACTTACGTTCAGCTGGTCCTGCTTCAAGAGCGTCAGCTGGTACTATGTACTCCCGTTCTTCTCTGTGTTCCCGATTCTTCTCTCTGGTCAGGCAACGGGTATGCGTTCCATGTCCATTTACGAACTCGGTACAGACTACATGAAGTATGCTAAGTGGCTCGGCCTCCGCGAAGGTAAGATTATTAGCTATGTGTTCCGCAACGCTATGCTCCCGCAGCTCACTGGCCTTGCCCAGAGCCTCGGTGCCATGGTGGGTGGCGCTCTCATTACCGAAATGATCTTCTCTTATCCGGGTCTCGGTATGGCAATGCTCAATGCCATTCAGAAGAACGACTACGCAACGATCCAGGGTTGCACCTTGATGATTTCTACTTGCGTTCTCGTTGCAAACTTTGCAGTTGACGTTTTGATCGCTGTCTTTGACCCGCGTGTCAAGGCCGGTCTCCAGATGGGAGGTAAGTAATCATGGGTAAGCTTTTAAGAAACCTTCTCAAGTCCCCGATGTTCGTGATTGGCGTGTCCATCTTCGTGCTCACGCTCCTCATCGCCATCTTTGGACCTCTTTTCTACAACGTAGACACTCACGCTCGTGACATCGTCGCTGGCCCGTATGCAGGTTCTAGCTCTGCCCACTGGCTCGGCACCGACCACCTTGGCCGTGACTATGTGTCTCTCTTGATTGCCGGTCTCCGTAGCTCCCTCTACGTGGGCTTTGTTGCTGGTATCATTGCTACGACGATTGGTGTGCTTATCGGTTTGTTCGGCGGTTTCCGCGGTGGCTGGGTTGATGAAGTGCTCAACATGCTCACCAACATCTTCATCGTGATTCCGCAGTTCGTGATTCTCGTTCTTATCAGCTCTGCTGTTAAGGATGGCCGTTCCCTCACCTTGATCGGTCTCATCATCGGTCTTACTGCTTGGAGCTGGTCTGCCCGTGCCGTTCGTGCCCAGGCTTCTTCTCTCCGTAGCCGTGACCACATCGCCCTTGCCCGTATCAACGGTGCATCGACTCTCACGATTGTGATCAAGCATGTGCTTCCGTACTTGCTCTCGTACGTGTTCATGGTGTTCATCATGCAGGTGTCTTCCGGTATCCTTTCCGAAGCCTCCATCTCCATGATCGGTCTTGGCCCTGTCGATTCCACCAGCCTCGGCATCATCTTGAACCAGGCTAAGGACAACGGTGCTCTCTCCGACTCCATCTGGATTGCATTCATCCCGGCAACGATCGTCGTTACCCTCACGGTGTTTGCTCTGTACCTGATTAACACTTCTATGGAAGGCGTCTTCAACCCGCGTCTGCGCAAGTAAGAGGTAAAAAATGTCTGATAATGTTTTTGAAGTTGACCACTTGGGTCTTTATTACCTCGGCCGTTTTGGAGACAAGACTCACGCTGTTACAGACGTGTCCTTCTCCATGAAGCAGGGGGAAATTCTCGGTATCGCCGGTGAATCGGGTTGCGGTAAGTCCACGCTCGTTTCTGGCCTTATGGGTATGTGCATTCCGCCGCTTTATCCGGAAACGGGTGACGTTCGCGTCAAGAGCGGTGACCACATGGAATCCCTCATGAACCGTTCTATCGAAGACGTCCGTGCAAACGTCCTCGCTCAGAAGGTCTCCATGATTCCGCAGGGCGCATTCAACGCTCTGAACCCGGTCCGCAAGATCAAGGATATCGCAGCCGACGTGATCGCTGCTCACCAGCAGCCCGGCAAGGCCATCGACATGAAGGAAGTCTACGACCGCCTTTGTGAACGTTTTGACTTGTTCGGCATGGACACGAAGCGCGTGTTGAACTCCTATCCGATCCAGCTTACCGCAGGTGAACGCCAGCGTTCCGTGATCGGTATCTCCACGCTTTTGAACCCGCAGATGGTGATTGCTGACGAACCGACTTCTGCTTTGGACGTTTCCACGCAGAAGGAAGTGATCAAGATGATTTTCGATCTCTTGGACAAGGGCATCTTCTCCACGATGATCTTCATTACCCACGAACTTCCGCTCCTCTACCACGTGGCAGACAACATCGCCATTATGTATGCAGGCGAAATCGTGGAAAAGGGTACTGCAGAACAGGTCGTCAAGGATCCGCGTCATCCGTATACGCAGGCCTTGATGGGCGCTATGCTCAGTACCGAGGCAAGCCAGCGTGGCCGCCATCCGGTGGCTATCGAAGGTGCTCCTCCTAGCCTCAAGAACAAGATTGTGGGCTGCCGCTTCGCTCCGCGTTGCAGCAAGGCATGCCCGGACTGCAAGAAGAATACCCAGAATCTCCGCATTGTCGGCGATCGTGACGTGAGGTGCGATTATGCAAAGTGATAAGCCCATTGTTTTTTCTGCCAAGCGCATCAGCAAGGACTTTGGTGCCGGCAAGAACCTGAAGACTGCTGTTAAGGACGTTTCTTTCGACATCTATGACGAAGAATTCATCTCCATCGTGGGTGGTTCTGGATGCGGCAAGTCCGTGCTTGCAAAGATCATGCTCGGCCTTTACCAGCCGACTCGCGGTCAGTTCCTCTATCGCGACAAGCCGATCAAGAACCTGAAGGACCACTGGAACGAAGTTCAGTCCGTTTTCCAGGACCCGTTCGGCTGCTTTAACCAGTTCTTCACCATCAGAAGCCAGCTCGAAGACGCTCTCAACATCTTGAAGGACAAGCCCTCCAAGGAAGAAGTCCGTCGCCGCGTTGACGAAGGTCTCATGGCTGTGAACGTGACTCCGGCAGATATCGAAGGCAAGTATCCGTTCGAACTTTCCGGCGGTCAGATGCAGCGTATGCTTCTCGCCCGTATCTTCGCGCTCCGTCCGAAGGTCCTTATTGCTGACGAAGCTACCTCCATGGTGGACGCCTGCGTCCGTGCAAACATCCTCGATTACCTCCGCAAGTTGAAAGACGAGCTGAAGATGACCGTGGTGTTCGTGACTCACGATATCGGCCTTGCTAACTACGTTTCTGACCGTATCTTCATCATGCACGACGGTAAGATCGTGAACCAGGGTACTCCTGCTGAAGTGCTCGACAACACGAACGAACCGCACACGCTCCGCTTGCTCGATGATATCCCGGAAGTCCACAAGACTGAATGGATCAAGAACAGCCATCGTTCTAAGAAGTAATCGCTATTGTCACCCCGGATTTATTCCGGGGTCACCTTTTGTGCAATTCGAAAAGCCGCAGCTTAAATGCTGCGGCTTTTCTGTATTAAAAATGAATGAAAAATGCTGAAAATAAAGCTTGCGCTGGACTTGATCTTTTTGAGATGAAATTTGAATTTCTTTTGTTGATGATACGTTTGTAAATGTTGTATGTTTTTTATGAAGCAAACTAATTCTTCTTTATTAGTATTAATTTGAACTAAAATAATAATAATGTAATAATAAAATAAGTAAAAATAGCTAGAAATCATAACAAAGTATCATGTTATTTTATTAACATTTATTTTGTGATACGTTTGTATCATAAAATAGGAGTAAAACATGAATAAAAAAATGCTGACAATAACAGCAGTGGCGGCTCTTGTTGGAGGAACCGCTTCTTATGCAGCAACTTCTGATGACGTTCAGTCTACAGATAAAGAATGGGTCGATGAATCCGCACCGGCTACTTCTCGAATGAGCAATAGCGTTAAGAAGTTCGTTGAAAACCAGAAGAGCAATGCTCAGAAGCGTAAGGTCTCCGTGAAGTCTGACGTTTTGGGCCGTCGTGGCGGTGCTCAGAAGGGTTCTCTGGACTACGCAATCAAGGATTCTGACGTTCAGAAGATGAAGGTCGTCATTAACGATGTCAAGACGAATGATATTCCGTTGCCGACTGTTAGTGGACGTTATGAATTCAACCCGAATACGAATCAGAAGGCTTACTGGCTGAATGGTACCAAGGTTAGCGAATCAGAGTATCTTTCGAAGGCTGAAAAGCGCGAGAAGAAGTACAATGATTCCAAGAAGACTTTTGTTTCGCCGCGTACAGCGTACTTGACGGCTAGCGAAATTGAAAAGGAACTTGCAAGCAGCGAAACCAAGTACATCACTGAATATAAGGAAGTTGAACCAAACCTTTCTTATGGTTCTCAGGATTACAGAGATTATTCGTATATCCTTCAGAAGTCTGGTGTCACCAGTTATGCACATAACAATGGCGTCAAGGGCCAGGGCGTCGGTGTCTATTATAACGAAGGTGGCTGCCCTCCGCTTAGCTACGTGAATACAAGCTATTATACGCGCTTGGGTACTTGCCCGGGTTATGCTACGCATGTTATTGGCGTTACGAGGGTCTTGCAGACTACCGCTCCTGAGGCTATGATCTATGGTATCGATGGCGTGAATTATCCGACGAATGTGAGCAGCTACGCCCAGCCGATCATGATTGGCTCTCAGTCCTGGAGCTTTGTCTTGGATGATAATGGCTATACTTCACATGATGCCGTTATGGACAACTACATTTATACGAACCGAGTTGTAGAATTTGTCGCTGCTGGCAATGGCGGCAGACAAAGCTATATTGGTTCTCCGAGTAGAGCGCTGAACGCCATTTCTGTTGGTGCAGTCTCTCCGGTTGACAATATGTATGTCTCGTATTCGTCTTCCAAGAACTCGATTGCTCTGAATGACAAGCCTGAAGTGGCCAACTACACGAGCTTCCGCTTCCCGGGCGATGCTTCTTATACCGTTTCTGGTAAGACGTATAACGGCACCTTCAATGGTACAAGTGCTGCAACGCCGTTTATGGCGGGCATGACTGCCAACATGCTTTCTCAGCACCACTTCCTGTGGTGGCATCCGGAAGTTGTCAAGGCTCTCTTGATCGCTGGCAGCAAGTCCGTTGAAAATCCGGATTATGATGTTGATGGCTCAAGCCGCTTCTTGGCTGGCATTCCGCATTATTCCAGCTTCACCTGGTCTGATGCATATCGCTGGCGCTTCTGGCAGGGCGAAAACAACAGCAATTTCGATTCGAATAAAGAAATTGTCTTCACGGAATACAGCATCCAGAAGGGCAAGCGTTACCGCCTCGCTATTTCTTGGCTGACTTCTGGTGAATATGCCTTGGCAAACAAGAATGTGGCCCAGGACATCGACTTGAGCGTCTGGCAGAATGGTACTCGTATCAAGAATTCTGCATCGGCCAAGAACCCGTACGAACTTGTTGACTTCGTGGCTCCGGAAGCAGGTTCTATTGAAGTCCGCATCAAGCGTTTTGCTAACCGTTCTACAAGCGAAAAGGTCATTCTCGGCTACGCTTTCGTGAAGGTTGACTAAGCTTGTTCTCTTTTCGTTTCGAACAGCGATAAAACCCAAAAGGCCCGGCGATTTTTTCGTCGGGTTTTTTGTGCTTAATTATATATATTCATTCTATGATCTTTCGTTCTTTTCGTTTAGGCTTTTGGGGGAACACTGCGCTGGTGCTCCTGTTGCTTGCGCTGTTGCAGTCGCCTGTTTTTGCAGCCGGACTTGTGAAGCAAAGTATTGACACGACCGATGCCATGCTGACGCTGTCAAATTTCGATCGCGGTTTTTATGTGCCGCAGGTGTTGCATATAAAGCCTTCAGGTGGTAAGCCGATTGAAAAACCTTATGGCAAATTGTTGCATTTGAGAGCCGAGATTTCGGAATTCAGCAGTCGCGCGTGGCTTGGGATTGATACGGCTGGCGGCAAGAAGGATACGACTTGGGGCAAGAGCCAGGATCTCACGGAAGATGCCTTGAACGTGTTGCAACAGACGTTTGACAACATCCGCAAGAATGGTGGCCACGTCATTGTGCGAATTTGCTATGACCCGTGGTACAATGGCCGCAGCAATGTTGCGCCGGAACACAAGTGGGTGTTGCGTCATGTGGAACAACTTGCGCCTGTGTTATCGAAGAATACGGACGTGATTGTGGCTCTCGAAATGGGTATGCACGGCGCTTATGGCGAAATGCATTCCGACACAAGCATTACCTACGATCGCGTTGCCGAAGCGGCGAACTTGATGCTACGCAGCACACCTCCCGAACTCAAGATCCTCACGCGAACGGGGAATTATTCGGCGAAAGTGCTCGGCTTTGATAACTGGGGCGTGGATTTCCACATCGACGGCGAAAAGTTTGCAGAGGTTGCGAAAGCTAAGGGCGACACGATGTACCGTGTTGGAATGTTCAATGACGGCTACTTGGGAACGCAATACGATTACGGCACCTGGGGTGCAGACTGTAAGACTTCCATCTGCCGCGAAGAAGGTGTCGCCTGGCTTGAAAAGTACGGCATCAACACGCCTTATGGCGGCGAGGCTTTGACGACGGCGAGCGGCTATCAGGTCATCAATACGCCGGAGTTCCTCGCGTATGAGGGTTTCCGTACGCATACGAGCTATTTGAATATTCAGTGGAACAACAACCTGATTGACAGCTGGAAAAAGACTCCGTTCAAGCAGAATGACTTTGATTACGACCCGTCGCGTGTCGATTCGCTTTCAGGCTTCAAGTTCATTGACGATCACCTGGGCTACCGCTTTGTGCTGCGTGAATCGTGGCTCTCAGATTCGGTTATGAGCGATGGGATGCTCCGTGCGAAAATTCGCGTCCAGAATGTTGGCTTTGGCAACTTGACGCGAAAGATGAAGGCTTCGCTTCATGTTTCTGGCATGGCGAATTTCGGCTTGCTGGATACGTTGGGGATTCTTTCGTACGATATACCTCTTTCGGATTCTATCGATTTCATGAAGGTCCATAGTCGAAAAATTGAAATCAAGGGAGCCGATACGGTGATGACATTTGATGGGAACAACGAGATTTCTGTAGAGGCGAAAGTCGGCTGCCATTCGGACTGGTCTGGAGTCCACATGAATGTTGGATTAAAAGTTTGTAGTGAAACGAATCCCAAAGATTGCATCCGGTTTGCAAATAAAGATTGCTATGATGATAATGGCTTTATTTTTGTGGACGGCGAGTCTTGTTTAGATAAGGACAAACTGCATGTCGGAAGTTTTGTCATGGGTGACTGCGAACGGACTTCTATTCGGCAAGCTCGTTTTTCAGGCGGCAGTGTTTCCCGAACGCGTAATGCCCCCATTGTCCAGCGGCTTCGCAATAGCGCTGTTGTTCGTGACGGCGAACTCTTTTACAACCTGAATGGTTCTCGTCGTTCTTCAAAAAAGTAAGGCTCAACTTCATAAGGCGAGTGTGTTCCAAGGCGACGCCGCAGTTGTGCTTGCGCAAATATGGCTGAGCCGTTTAGCAAGACGCGTCAATGTCATGGCAACGGTCATCCTCCGCTAGGAGGATCCATACAGTTCTAACTTGTTTCTATGATGTATGGATTGGCTTAAGCTTATTGACTGATTAATAAAAAAAACTCCAGCCAACGGCTGGAGTTTTTCACATTCTTGTTAGCGGGCGAAACCCGCCTGGTTGCTTACTTGTTGGTCCAGCGCACGGAAGCCTTCTGGCTGCCCTGGCGGACGATCAGCGTGTAGGAACCGTTCGGGAGACCTTTGAGGTCGATGGCGTGGTTGCCCTTGCCATAGACATCGGACATCTGCTTTACGCTTGCGCCGAGAGCGTCATAAATATCCACCTTTACGATGCCAGTGTTCTTGGTCGTAAAGTGGAGCATCGAACCGTTCATGCTGGCCTGGAGGCTGTTTGCGACCTTGCGGACTGGCTTGACAGCGATCGAAGGATTGATGAACTCTTGGTATTCCTGCATGTTGACTGCCGAAGCGCTATCGCCGATGATGATGGTGATTCTTCTGTTGAGTTCTGCGTAAGTGTCGGTTTCCGGAGCCTTGGCGGTGACGACGATGATTGCGTTGGATGCGCCGGCGACGAATCCTGTGCCCTGCTTGGTGATGTATTCCGAAGTCGGCTTGCCATTGTAAGTGTAGGTAATCGGAGCCTTGCCGGTGAGGGTTGCATCTGGGAGGCCTTCGGTAGCGACAGCGCCGATTGCGACTTTCTGGTTCTTGAACGAATTCGAGATGCGGGCGTCACCCTTCTTGTATTCGATTTCGAAGGTGTCCTGCATTGCGCGGAATCCAGGAATTGCGGCTGCTGTAGCGACGACTTTTGCTTTTCCGAAATTCTTGAAGTGGAGCATCCAGACCTTCTCGTTCTTCTGGGAATTGGAGCAGTTCTTGTTGGTGCATGTGGTCTTGCTGACATCAACAATTGTCGGATCGAGAGACGTGATTGTGAACTTGGAACCTTCGCTTGTCTTGTCATCCATTGTGAGGATATAGTCGTTGGTTCCGTCGCCGTCGAAGTCGAGCGTTCTGCCGGTCGTTGTTCCAGACACGCAGGGGCCTGAGAATGTACAGGTGACGTCCTCAAGGTTCGGAATGGTTTGACCTGCAACCTGGGAGATCGTTACGACGGACTGGGAGCCGTCATTGCCAGTCAAAATGGAAAAACCGTAATCGCTGATGACGAGGTCGCTTCCAGAAACGGATACGACTTTTTCGTTGCTGGATGTATATGTACAGCCAGACTTGAGAACTCCAGAAATCTTGCCGTCGGTCTGCTTGGCTGTTGTTGCTTTGAAGGAGCAGCTGCCGCTCTTGCCCTTGACGAGAGAGTCAGCCCAAGCGCGGGCGTTCTTGGTGAGGTAGCTTTTAACAATGTTGCCAGAAGTGGTGAGTGTTGCTGCGTCAAGATCTGCTGCCTTCACGAGAGCCTTGTTGCCTGCGAAAATTGCGGACTTTTCGCTCTTTTCGTCAACGTGGCTGGTCTGCTGGCGAAGGCTCCAGTTGCAGTTCGGAATGTTGTTCTGGTCCATGAAGCTTGTCCAGGCGCTTGTTGCGCTGGAGTTCGGATCGCCGTTACCATCGGCGTTGGTCGTGCCCCATTCACTGATGAATACTGGATAGCCGGCGTTGAGAGCACTAGTTACGTTTCCGCCGTAGCTGCCCTGAGAGTGGGTTGCCGCGTAGAAGTGCAAGACGTATGCGATATTTGTAGAAGATATCGGATCTCTTGCACCCTGTTCCGGATGCTGAGACCAGTTCGGTGTACCGACAATGATCAGGTTCTGCGTATTGGCACGGATTGCGGGGCAGATTGTACTTGCATAGCTCTTGACTGCGCCCCAGTCACCACCACTGCCATTGACCGGTTCGTTGTAGATTTCGTAAATGACGTTCGGAACGTCTTTATACTTTTCAGAGACAGTCTTGAAGAACTCTTTGGCTAAGGAGGTTTCCTGGTGGGCTCTGTGGCTGTGCCAGTCGATGATGATGTAGACGTCGTTTTCGATAGCTGCCTGAACCATGCGGTCGATCATAGACAACTGTCCAGAAGGATTTTCCTTGTAGGATGATCCTGCATCGACCTTGTTCTTTGTGCCGCCATCGCTATCGTAGTATTCGATACCCATAGCATAACGGAATACGTCGATCTTAAAATTGTCAACGACCCACGAAATGACGGTAGGGTTATAGTAGGAGTCGCCAGTTGCATCGGACCAGAAAAGGCTGACGCCGCGGAGCATCGCCTGTTGGTTGTTCTTTGCGCCGACGATCTTGTTTCCGCTTGTGTGGAGGGCGCCATAATAAGAAACTGGGCCGACTTTCTTTGGTGTTGCTGTTGCGGCTCCGGCAGCGAATGCAGATACTGCTGCGCATGCCAAGAAGCCTGTCAGGAGCTTTGTCAATTTCATGAGTGTTTTCCTTTTGTTTTGACAAAAATTATCTAATTAAACTGAAGATAGTAAACATTTTAGCCTAATTTTTTGTTTACCATTGTAACACAAGGCTTTTTACGTCCTCTTCAGTTTTTACACCGTCACCCTGTTTATTCTGCCATTCCCGCTTGTGAGATGGAACGACAACTTATTAAATGTAATGTAGCTTTCTGCGCGCCAGAATGAAATAGCTGAATCGTAATAAAAAAGTTGCGTTTGTTTTTATGTGATGAAATATACAGAAGTTTTTTGTAATAAAAGTTGTATGTACTTTGACAGCGTCTAATGTGTTATATTAGAAAAGAAATGGTGGTTTGTTGACGACTATGTAAATTTTTTTTTCAAAGGGCTGTAGGTATGGCATTTTGAAAGAAAATAAAATATATTGTTGTCCAAATCACCCATTTTGGGTAAAACAGTTAAAAAAAGAGAGAGAATTATGAATAAGAAACTCACAATTGCATCGGCTCTTGTTGTTGCATCTGCTTCTTTTGCAGCACTTGATGACGGTATTTTCCAGCTTTGGCTTGGTGAAGAAGGCAATCCCCAGGTTCACACGGGTCTTGACAATGGCTCCGAAACTTCTGGTTACTGGTGGGCCTATAATGATAAGGCTGACGGCGGTAAGTCTGAAGTTCAGTGGCCGGTAAACCCGGGTAACGATTACGACAAGACTGCTCTTGACCCGATTATCGAACACTGCTCGGGCGTTTGCGGTACTGCAGTCCTCGACAAGGGTGACTTGAGCTATCAGCCGTTCGTTGGTATCGGCTTCAACATTGCTGGCCAGGAAGGTGGTGATGGTGATCCAACATCGGCTGACGCAACTTCTTGGGGCGGTCTTTGCATTTCTTATACTTCTGAAGCAAATCCGAATCTCGAACTCGGCCTCGGTTCCTTCGATGCTGACATCGGTTACGCAAACCCGTTTGCAGGTCTCTCCAAGGCTTCTTCTATCCAGGTGAAGTCTCTCGCTTGGTCTGACTTTAAGATGCCGTCCTGGTACAAGGAAGCTACAAAGATCACCGGTCCGGAAGCTGCAAAGCGTCTCGTCGCTGTGAAGTTCAAGATCCAGACTTCTGATGGTAGCTACAAGTTCAACATCGCTGCAGTTGGCCCGTACACTGCAACTTGCCCGAGCACCAGCATCAAGGCTGTTCGTAGCGCATCCTCTGCAAAGGCAATCCTTTCTGGCCGTTCTCTCTCCATCGCTGGCATCAAGTCTGCTGCCACTGCTGAAGTCTTGAACCTCCAGGGTCAGGTTGTTGCTAAGGGTTCTGTCGACGCTTCCTCTTCTCTCAACCTCGCTTCTCTCGATGCAGGTGTCTACATGGTTCGCGTTGCTGGCAAGTCCGTCAACTTCACCAACAAGATCGTGTTGAAGTAATTTAGGATTCGCAAGAATTTCAGAAAAGGGTCGCGCAAGCGGCCCTTTTCGTTTTGCCTAAAATTGTTTTTGCTCACAGGTAAAATTCATTTTTACTTTCATTTTTTCGCTAATAGCTATATTTATATATATTACATTAGCATTTACCAATCCTGCTTTAAGAGGCTTTTATGATTTGCAAGAAATTCCTGTTGTCCGCCTTGGTCGGCTCGGCTTTTTTTCTGGGCGCCTGTGGCGACGATAATCCGAATTCACCTGACAATCCGACGCCAAGTTCCGCGTTGATTCCGCTTCCAACAAGTTCTTCTGCTATTGATCCGGGGCCGACATCTTCGCCCACTCCGACTAGCTCGACTCCTGCTCCCGCTAGCTCCGCTGTTGCACCGGTCGTGTATCCGCAGCTCGCTCCTGCAGCGAACCCGACTGTTGCTATGACCCATTATCAGAATTGGAGAAGTTTCCATTACACGACTGAAGAACAGGAAATGGCTATCTATCCGTCTCTTGCTGTAGAATTCAGTAATGTGTTCCCTGCGGCTTATGTTTATGATCCAGTCAATAACCCGCTGGGTGGTGTTGGCCGAGTTATCTGGCAAAATCAGGCTAACGGTTATTATAAGGATTACTGCTACGTAGAAGATGCGACAGCAGCCAATTGGAGAGCCCGAGCCTGTACGGTGTCTGAAGGCATTGGATACGGCATGCTTTTGGCTTACTTCAATCAGGATGATGAAACTTTCCGCCGTTTGTGGAATTATACGAGGGGCTTTAGAGCATGGGTCAACAGAAGGCTTATGCCGTGGATTACTGAGTCCTTCTACTGGAGGGATGTCGATAATTCCAGCGCCACGGACGCCGATGAAGATATTGCGACGGCCTTGATCCTTATGTATTACAGGACTGGTCAGGATATGTACTTACAAGATGCTTTGAATTTTATAAGCGCTATTTGGGATCTGGAAGTCAATCCGGCGACCTTGCTCCTTTACTCTGGAGATGAAGGCATATGGAAGAAAGCGAATCCGACTTACAACCTGAGTTACTTCTCTCCTGTGGCCCTTAGGCTTTTTGCGATGGTGGACCCGTCTCATGATTGGATGGGCGTTCTGAATGCGATGTATACGTACATGCAGAATGTTCAGGCTATGGGTACAGGCGTGTTCCCGGACTGGAGTGATGCTACGGGCACTGCTGTGAATCCGCCTAATGGTGCAGCCGGCAAAAACGAAAAGACTTACACCTGGTATACGTTCAATAAGGAATCTGTGCGTATCCCGTGGAGAATTGCCTGGGATTACTATTGGTTCCAGGATCCGCGTGCGGCGACAATCCTGACTCAGCTGAACCAGTTTATCTCGACCAGGGCGAAAAACAATCCGGATGATGCTGCCCTTTCTGTCTATTACTCATGGAATCTGGCGATTGGCCCTGACAACACTAATAGTACTACTGTACCGAGCCATTGGTATGGTGCTTGGTGTGCTACTGGTATTGTTGACAATCCGACTTGGCTTAGCCTTTGCACGAATGGTGTGAATGCAAAGACGCTTTCGAATACCGGTGGCAGCTATTTCCCGGATATCTTGCTCTCGATGTATTCTGCCTTGCTGAACGGTTTGTTCGTTCGTCCGTTCTAATGAGTGGAAGTTTCGAATTGCTTTAAGTTATCATGCCCGCACGTTGTGCGGGCTTTTCTTTTTTATAGGTATCTTTTTTGTATATTCTTTGCGTATGAAAGAAAAGAATGTGAAATCCAAGACTGCAAAGGTTAAGTCTAAGTCAAAGAATGCGGCGAGTGCTGAAAATGCCGCTTTGGTGAAAGAAAATGCGCCGGATACGGCGCTTGTGGTGCCTACAGATAGCTTGAATGCGTCTGGTGTTTTGGATGCCGCAGACAGTTCGAACGCAGTCGGTGATGCTGGTTCTGTTGACGGAGATTCCGCGGGAATGCCTGTGCTCCCGACGGCGGAACAGCTCGGGATTACAATTGCTACAGGAAATGCGGAAAGTGCCGGGAGTGCTGCTGGAAATGTGCCGCTCACGGCGACTGTGGGCGATACAATCAATTTCCCAGTGACGGTCTCGTGGAGCGTGAATGGGAGCGCGATTCTCGTGGTGCCGACAAGTTCTGCGAATGCGAAGGGCATTTTGCAGTTGGGCGTGTCGCAGGAATCTAGCCGCTCGGTAAAGGACGGCAAGGAAATGGCGCAGATCACGTTCAACTACAAGCTCGTGATGCAGGATACGGGAAACTTGAACATTCCTGCTATGCGTTTTGAAATCCCGACGCCGATGGGCCAGTCACTCGATTTGCGTAGCGAGAGCGTACCTATACGTGTCGATGCGCCGTTTAATGTGATGCCATTTATTGCAGGCGGTGCCGTTGGCGTTTGTGTGTTGCTTGCAGCGCTGTGGCGCATGCGCAAGCGTTCTCGGGAATGCGCAAAGGCTGCAGCGAAGAGTGCGTTTGAAAATGCGATGCGCGAGAAGATGGTGGTCTTAAAGCAACGCGTGATGGTTGCTGACAGCCGCGAATGGCTCTTGGAACTTGAAGGAATCTGCAAGGAATATGCCTTTGAAAAGTTCGGAGCTGCCGAAGGAACTGCCGCCGCTTCTGCCGTGAACTTGGATGCTCTCGTGGCTGATGGTAAACTTGACGGCTGGAAGCCCTTGCTCGAGGAATTTGCACACGCCCGCTATGGCGGCGGCAAGCGCGACAGCTTCGAGAATAAGGAAACCTGGAAACTTGCTATGACGCTCATGGGCATCAAGGAAGACGATTAGTGATTATCGACAAGTCCAAAATGCAAAACCGTGCGGCGGGGCTTGACCTCTTTCGCGTTGTTGCGGCCGTGATGGTGTTGCTGTTCCATTGCAATATTCATCACGAAAGCAGTTTTGGACCGTTGACGGGATTTGTCTCGATGGGCGCCGTGTTCATGACGGCGTTCTTTATGCTTTCGGGCTATGTGCTGTTCTTGACGTACAAGGACAAGTCGCTTGTACAGGCTCCTGCACTCAAGAACTTTTATCTGAAACGCATTTTTGGAATATTTCCTTTGTACTTGGTTGTGGCTGCGTTGTATGTCGTGACCTTGGGAGAGGAATCGGCGTTCCAAAATCTGGTGCTATTGCCGATTGAAGTCTTGGGATTGCAAAGCGTGTTTTCGACGCTGTTTCCGGTGAGCCATAATGACGGAACCTGGTTTATTTCCTGTTTGCTGCTTGCGTACTTGGCGTTCCCGCTGATGCAGGAAGCTGTAAAGCAGATGACGACACGCACGAAGTGGATTGTGCTTGCGATTTGCACAGCTGTTCTGCTTTGGTCGCCGCTTGTCGTGCATACGTTCAAGACGGATTCGATTTATGCAAACCCGTTTTTCCGTGGCCTGGAATTTTTTATCGGCGTTCTGTTGTGCTCGTTGCCAATCCGGGCGGGAATTGCGAAAATTCTTGCGACTTGGAAAGCTTTGATTGTTGAGATTTTTCTGTTGGTTGCGGGCGTTTCGATTGCGGTGCGGCTGAATATTTTCGTAGGCAATTACATGCTTTACGACTGGATTGTGCTGCCGTTGTTTGCCTTTATGATTTTAACGCTGGCGGGATTGAAATCGCCACGGCTGCAGGGGTCTGCGGTTTTGCGTTATGCGAGTGCGGCGAGCTATGCGTTTTTCTTGGCGCAGACCTTTAATACTGAAATTGAAAACAGGCTGTTTGCTACTTGTGGTATTCAAAATAACGTTTTGCAAATTGCGGTGTCGGTTGCGCTGTGCTCGGTTATTGCCGTTGCGCTGCACGAACTTGTCGAAAAGCCGTGTGCGAGAATGCTGAAAAAGAAATTGTAAACGAGATTATCGGAGGGCTGTTTCAAGGACGAGGGCGAGCGCTGCTAGCGTAAGCCCGTGTTTTGGACGGTATCTTTTGCTGATGAAAAGGAATGCGTTTACGATAAATATTATTGAGAAGAATAGAACCCCTATGGCAATTATTTTTGCGGGCGTTCCTGAGCAACTGCGGAAAATCCCGTTGTATGTTCCCGTGATAAATGTGATGACTGCGTTCACGGCGAGAAACGATGCGATGCTGAGGGCTAATTTAAGATGGTTTAGCCAATAGTCTCGGACTATTTCTTTACGGGTGAGCTTGTAAAGAAACAAGATGGATGCTATAGGGACGTATTTGAGGTACGGCAGGACGTTCATTATTTTTAAATCGTGAAAACCTGCACTTTTGTTTGTGCTCATTGATCCCATAATTAGAGCAAAGAGAATAATACCAAAACCAATTGCCATTAAGAAGATGAATGAAATGAGTCCGTTTGTATCGGGCATGGGTTGTGTGTTGTTGTAGTTGTCTATTTCTTCTTGTGTGATTTCGTGATTCGATGGGTCGTCGCTTTCGGTATTTGCTTGCTCAGTGTCAGAAGTTGAAATTTGGGTGTCGCATTCGTCTTGGAGTTGTTCGGGGAATGGCGTGCAGGGCACGATATTTGATTCTGCGTCTGTTTCGTCTTCTTCGCCTTCGATTTCTGCGATGCGCGCTTTGACGATGTTTTGACGCTCTGGGGAATCGTCTTTTCTGATAATATCTAAAACTTCATAGAGTTCGTCAAGCGGCAGCTTGCAAATTTGTTCTTTGTAGTCTTTGAGATATTCTTCAGTGAATTTTGTTGCCATGTGGCATAATATACAACAAATTATGCAATTGGATGTTTTTTAAGGGGCGAAAATAATGTATTATTAGCAGTAAACGATTTGGAAGGAGATCTTTATGAAATTATTGAATCTTGCTTGTTTGTTTTTTAGCTCTGTGGCGATACTCGCCTGTAGTGAAGGTGGCGAGTCTAATCCGGTGTCCAATAATTCAAGAGAAAATTTTGTGGGTGTCAAGTTCCCGCTGGTCATGGATGAGGCAAATCAGAGATTTTCAGTCTATGAAGAGAGTCGTTATGATATTTGCAAAGTTGATGATGAAAAATACGAATTTGTGACGATGGTGGATACGCAACATATAGAAAGAGAATATGGTTTTAGAGGCGATACGCTTGTCATTTTCTATACCGATGAAGATGTTCGAACGTATGGTCAAATATTTATTGGTGGTAAAAATGGACAGATTAAGAACAAATGGAAAATGATAAACTGCGAGTATGTTCAAGAAAGTAATTCACTTGATTGCAGTGATACAAAAGAATTAAGCAGCAGGCAAAAAAATACAATTACATATTTTGAATTTACGCAGGATACCCTTTTTGCGTCAATGACCGATTTGAATGGTAAACCGCTAGACGTGTATGCCCCGACAGAAGATGAATATGACGATTATACGGGGTCTTCTTTTATGGAAGATATTTTTGATGTGATTATTACATCGCAATATGGAGTTTTCCCGTGGACGGCGTTCTGGAAAAGTGAAGATTTTGAAGCCCATGCGCAAAAAAAGAATGTTGTTATTAACAGTAAAGATAAAACGCATATTTCATTCGTGATTAATGGGCGGAACTTTGAGGTCTAGTTTACCAAGGCGAAGCGTTTGCAGTATGATCGTGGTAGTTATGTAGAAGTCGGTGTGACTTTGAAATCTGATAATAGCGTTTGCGTTTTGGACTATATGTCTGATTCCAAAATGACTCCGGAAATTTGCAAGGCTGAAAACGCTAATTTGATGGATCTTAGTTCTACCTATAATAGCAAGGACTCGCTTTTGTATTATGGTGCGGATAGCTACCATATTAGTAATGCTGGCGAATTTAGGGATTGCATCGTTAATTTGGTGAAGAATAAAAATGCCGAGCACTGAAAAATTCCGTGATTACGTCTTGGCGCAGTTCAAGGGGGAACTGCGCGTGACCACCCGCAAGATGATGGGCGAGTACATCCTTTACGCTGATGGGAAAATCTTCGGCGGCATTTACGATGACCGTTTGCTTGTGAAGCCTGTGGTTGCAGCAAAGGCGATGCTCCCAGATGCAAAATTGCAGCTGCCCTATGATGGCGCAAAGCCGATGCTGCGTGTCACCGCAGAACAAATTGCAGACAACGGTTTGCTCGTTCGTTTGCTTGATGCCATGCTCCCTGAACTACCCGCTGTGAAGAAGAAAAGGTAATTTGCGTTTGTCATCCCCGACTTGTTCTCTTTGACTACTTGCAGCTATGCTGCTTAGTAGTCATGATCCGCGTATGGGGAGGGGATCACCTTCTTGTAAGAAACTCCTGATGGACAGTTAGAAAACCTAGAAGGGGGTGCCCTCCCGAAACCCCGGAACTTGTCCGGGGCAAGCTCAGTCCGGGATGACAAAGGTGGCGGGGCATGACTAGACTAACGACTAAAGACTAATCTCGTTTGTTTTTTTTGAAAGATTTTAGTATCTTAAAGCATGAAAAACTTAGAGGTAAAATAAATGGATATTCAGGAACTTTCGGAAAAGGTGAAGCAGCAGAGTTCTTTTTGCATGAACTTGCTGCGTGAAGTTGAAGATACGGTGATTGGTCAGAAGGCAATGGTTGAAAGCATTCTGACGGGCATTTTGGCTGATGGCCACGTGCTTTTGGAAGGTCTTCCGGGCCTTGCCAAGACGACTGCGGTGAAGGCTTTTGCCGATGCTGTTTCACTCGACTTCAAGCGTATCCAGTTTACTCCTGATTTGCTGCCGGCAGACTTGCTCGGTACGACGATTTATAACGCCCGTGAAGCAAAGTTCGAAACGCGCAAGGGCCCGCTCTTTACGAATCTTGTGCTTGCTGATGAAATTAACCGTGCGCCGTCGAAGGTGCAGAGCGCCTTGCTCGAAGCGATGCAGGAACGCCACATCACTATTGGCGATGAGACGTTCAAGCTGGACGAGCCGTTCCTAGTGCTTGCCACGCAGAACCCGATTGAACAGGAAGGTACGTATCCGCTGCCGGAAGCTCAGGTGGACCGTTTTCTCTTGAAGGTGAAGGTGAGCTACCCGAACAAGGCTGACGAAATGAAGATTCTCGATGCTGTCTCGGGTGCAGGGCTCCGCCAGCCGAAGGCTGTTGCGACGAAGGATGATATCTTGAAGGCTCGCGAGCTCGTGAAGCAGGTTTATGTGGACGAACGCGTGCGTGAATACATCGTGAACTTGGTCTTGGCGACGCGCGATCCGGGTAGCATCAAGCGTAGCGACCTGGTGGGCTTTGTGGAAGTGGGCGCCTCTCCGCGTGCTTCTATTGGCTTGGCCCAGGCTTCGAAGGCTCATGCGTTTATCCAGGGCCGCGCTTACGTGACGCCGGAAGATGTGAAGGCTGTCGCTATGGAAGTGCTCCGTCACCGCGTGATTTTGAGCTACGAAGCCGAAGCTGAAGAAGTCACTGCCGAAACCGTCGTTCAGAAGATTTTGGATTCTGTTGAAGTGCCTTAAAGGCGAATGCCGCGGCAGAACGCTTGCGTTCTGACATGGCTGAGCCGCTGGGCAGTGCGCTTGAAAAGCGCAACTTCCGTAATCTTTAGTGCTCGTGAGCAAGATGCCGCGAAAGTCGCGGCCATCGAACTTGCGAGAGTCGCAGACCTTGTTAAAATGCACCCCGATGGGGGTGCTTTTTTATTTGGCGTGAAATGCAATAATGATGGCGCCGAAGAATATTATCAGGAAGGACAGAAAGAGAATAATTGTTTTGCGTTTCTCTGATTTCCAGTGTTGTTGTAGGTACTTAATAGCGATGTAGAGAATATAGAGAATGTCGATTCTAGGAATGTGCTTGAGTTTTGAGGCGTCTACTTTGTCGTACATATATCCCCAAATGCCTAGTAGGACAATTCCCAATAGAAAAAGGATTGCCATGCAAATGGCTGATTGAAGATCTGCTATGTTCTCGTTTGGCATGTTGCTTAATATACGAAAAAAGCCCCCGGGCGGGGGCTTGAAAGTACTTGTAATTTGAATTGCTAGTAGGTACGCAGGAATCCATCGTCCAGAGCGGTGACGGGGATGACTGTAGTGTTATTGTCGGGGTCCACGATGATGGCAACACCGGTCAGGTAGTTGATCCAGTAGTTGAAATTATTTTCGTGCTTGTGGAACTGCAATGTGTAGTTGCTGTCGTCATGGATTTTTTTGTGGCTGATGGCGATGACGAATGGCACGAGGAATTGGTCATGCGAGATGGCTAGGGTCATCTTGTGCATGTTGTCGTATGTGAAGTGTGTGCTGATAAACTCTTGTGTTCTTTCTTCGATATTGTATAATGCATCTTCGCATGCGGCTCTGTTTTCGCTATCGCTATTATTTTTCTTGTCGTATTCTTCGTAGGCGACTTTGGAGTATATGCTCCAGCCCCAGCTGTTTTGACCTTGACAATCTTTTTTTCTGTTTTCGTTTCGGATGTACCAGGATTCAAGAAGGTCCATGTTCTGTGCATGGTATTCGTTGGAGGTTGTGTTTTTCCATTCGTCTTCGCTTCCGGTTGTTTGGCCTTTATTTTCGGAAATGATTCGTGCGGTCTGTAGGGTGCGATAGACGTTTGTGTGCATGTAGAAGAAGTCGTCGATGTTGAGCTTTTTGAGCTTTTGGCCGACTTGTATGGATTGATTGATTCCGGTTTGGTTGAGGCTGCCGTTTGTTCCGGTGTTGTTTCTGTCGCGGGCGGCGTGGCGGAGGATGAATGTGACTTTTTCGTTGGGGCGGAGGCAGTAGAAAACGTCGTACATGGAGGAGAATGTGTCTGTTGTGGTGCGCAAGACGTTACAAGCGTTGCTCAGAATTTCGACGGGTTTTGCGTCTTTGCCGTCCTTTCCGTTTTTCAGCTCACCGACTTTCTTGTCACCGCAGAAGACATCGTAACCGTCGCCATCAGAGTTCTCTTCGACTCGGCACGACGTTCCGTCACTTCCGTCCTTACCGTCAGCTCCGTCCTTTCCGTTTTTCAGCTCACCGACTTTCTTGTCGCCGCAGAAGACTTCGAACCCGTCGATGTCCTTGTTTTCTTCGACTCTGCATGATGTTCCGTCGCTTCCGTTCTTACCGTCGGCGCCGTCCTTTCCGTTTTTCAGTTCACCGACCTTTTTATCACCGCAGTAGACGTCGTAGCCGTCGCCTTCAGAGTTTTCTACAACGCGGCACGACGTTCCGTCGCTTCCGTTCTTGCCGTCAGCGCCGTCCTTTCCGTTTTTCAGCTCGCCGACTTTCTTGTCACCGCAGAAGACCTCGAACCCGTCGATGTCCTTGTTTTCTTCGATGCGGCACGACGTTCCGTCACTTCCGTTCTTGCCGTCTTTGCCGTCCTTTCCGTTTTTCAGCTCGCCGACTTTTTTGTCACCACAGAAGACATCGTAACCGTCGCCTTCAGAATTCTCTTCAACACGGCAGGACGTTCCGTCGCTTCCGTCCTTGCCGTTTTTCAGCTCACCGACTTTCTTGTCGCCGCAGAAGACTTCGAACCCGTCGATGTCCTTGTTTTCTACAACGCGGCATGATGTTCCGTCGCTTCCGTTCTTGCCGTCTTTGCCGTCCTTGCCGTTTTTCAGTTCACCGACCTTTTTATCACCGCAGTAGACGTCGTAGCCGTCGCCTTCAGAGTTTTCTTCGACTCTGCATGACGTTCCGTCACTTCCGTTCTTGCCGTCAGCACCGTCCTTTCCGTTTTTGAGTTCAGCGACTTTCTTGTCTCCGCAGTAGACGTCGTAGCCGTCGCCTTCAGAGTTCTCTTCGACTCGGCACGATGTTCCGTCACTTCCGTTCTTGCCGTCAGCGCCGTCTTTGCCGTTTTTCAGTTCACCGACTTTTTTGTCGCCGCAGAAGACCTCGAACCCGTCGATATCCTTGTTCTCTTCAACGCGGCACGACGTACCGTCGCTTCCGTTCTTGCCGTCAGCGCCGTCCTTTCCGTTTTTGAGTTCACCGACTTTTTTGTCGCCGCAGAAGACTTCGAACCCGTCGATGTCCTTGTTTTCTTCGACTCTGCACGACGTACCATCGCTTCCGTTTTTACCGTCTTTGCCATTGGCACCTGATTTACCTTCTTTACCGTCCTTTCCGTCTTTGCCGTTCAGGACGACTCCTACGGAATCGCCTCCGCAGATGATCTTGAGGCCGCTGTTGTCGTCTAGCGGCTCTGTTTTGCAAGCCAGTGCCGACATATCTGATGCTTCTGTGACTTGGTCCAGACAGCCGTTGAGTGCGAAGATTGCGAAAATTGACGTTGCTAAGAGTAATTTGGATTTCATGCATTGCTCCCAAATAAATTTTTCGCGACAAATTTAAAAAATTTTGATTTTGCTACTGGACGTATATGGTCCGTTTTTTGTTGACGAATTGTCCAATTTGTGATTCTTTTGTATATTAAAGCGTATGAAACTTGTTTTGATTGCTTTCTCTTTGTTTGTCTTAGGTTGTGCGTGTGATAATCCTAGGGGTTGTCCTGCTGTAATCGGCGTTGGAAACAACCCGAATGAAGTGCAATTGAAAAAGGATGGTCGCGATGATCATACTGTGCAAGCGACGAAAATGCCTGCTCCGCCGACGGATCTTGGAACGCCCGATCCAGTAGACGTCAATGTCCAGAATCCGAATGAACCGATTCCGGTCGATGACGGGCTTGATTTTGATAAAGTGAAGTAAATCCCTAGCGTTTATTCCAATATATAACGCCTAAAAAGCGCGTTTTTTTCCCATTCGTGTGCACAGGATGGGGTTATACATTATATTTATAGCACTAGGGTATTTGCAATGATAAATTTTTGGGATTATGCCGATCATGTGTTCTTATTCCCGTCGCTCTTGGCGAGTGGCTTTTTGCTTGTTACGCTGGCAACGCTTGGTGAAAAGCAGAACCTGAAGAAAATACTTTTTTGGGGTGCAGTTTTTTCGCTGACCCCATTCATGATCTATGCTGATTTGATTTATCATGGGCTTTTGCAATTGCTTTCGTGTGCAATGGACAAAGTTCCATTGATGCTTGATGTGATCGTGGATTATTTGAGCCGCATTGTGCTGATTCCGCTTGCCATTTTGGTGTTTAGCAAAAGGCTGTCCATTCATTGGTCGCAATCGCTGTTTTTGCTTTCGGCATCTGTCGGTGTGGGCTACCTCGGAATGGTGGTGGGCAAGACTCAGATCGGCGCCGCTTTGGTGAACCTGGTTGCAATTTTCTTCTGGTGGAAACTCCTTTGGAACGAACTTTTGTTTGTCCGCAATACGCAGATTTTTACGCGTTTTGGATTCTTGGGTTTTGTCACGCTGTTTAGCCTGCTTGTGAACCTCGCCATGTATGTGTGTGTGCGCATGATCGAGGTGACGCCGGAGTTTTTGGATTACCTGGTGTTCGTGGCTTGGCTTTTCTGGCTTACGCTTACGATTGCGGTGAAGCTTATTTTCAGGACGGTGCGCCTAACGCAGCAGGCGGAAATTGCGCGTAACCACGATAAACTTACGGGCCTCCCGAATATTCTCCTGTTCACAAATTATGTGCAGGATTTGCTTTTTAGAAATCCGAAAAAACGTTATGCGTTTTTCGTTTTTGACCTGGATAACTTTAAGGCGTTTAATGAACGGTTTGGCTTTGAAGAGGGCGATAAGGCTTTGTGCTTTATGGCGGATACGCTTAAGTCGCTGTTTGGGGAACGCTATGTGACTCACGTGTCATGCGATACGTTCCGTGCGGTGGGCGATGCAGTCGGTGTGGATTCCAAGATAAGAGAAGCGCATGATAAAATCCGCGGATTCTCGACCCAGGGGGTGCTTGAAATCAAGGCGGGCGTGTATGTGCAGCGCGTAGAAAACGAAAATGTTGAGCGTTGCTTTATGCGTGCGCGCCTTGCAGAGGCAACGACCAAGGGCGTCTATGATGAATATGTCGCTTTTTATGCCGATGAGATGGGCGCCCGCGAGCGCTTGAAGATGTACCTGATAGCACACATTGACGAGGCTGTGAAAAATGAATACATCAAGGTGTATTACCAGCCCGTTGTGGATATCAATACGAATAAGCTTTGTGGTTTTGAGGCGCTTGCCCGTTGGGATGATCCGGAGCATGGCTTTTTGCCGCCAATAGAATTTATCGGCATCCTCGAGGATGCGCACTTGATCCAGAAACTCGACTTGTTCATGCTCAAGAAGGTTTGCGAACGGTATCGCAAGGAAACGAATTTGGGACACAAGTGCGTTCCGATTTCATTCAACCTCTCTCGCCTGGATTTTAAGCTGAGTGACATTTATAAGGAACTTACGCGGTTGACCAGGGAATACAACGTGCCGCATGAAATGATCCATATCGAGATTACGGAATCGGTGCTGGATGGCGACGAGGATGGCTTTATTCGTGAACAGGTGACGCGTTTTCAGAATGACGGTTTTGAAGTCTGGATGGATGACTTTGGTGCAGGATTCTCGTCATTGAATGTTCTGAAAGATTACGATTTTGACTTTTTGAAAATCGACATGATGTTCTTGCGGAACTTTACGGAAAAGTCCAAGGTGATTATTCGCGCCATTGTGGACATGGCAAAACAGTTGCATGTCGGTACGCTTTCAGAAGGGGTGGAGACAAAGGAACATCTGGATTTCCTGAAGGAAATAGGATGTGACCGCGTACAGGGCTACTATTATTCAAAGCCGCTCCCGTATGACGAGGTGATGGCGGTACTCAAGGAAAAGGGCGTGGAAGTGTAAGTTTCACGCGTTGTCGGGCGAATTGTTTGGTAAATGCCCGAAAGTTTGGATGCAAAAAAGCCGCAGCTTGAGTGCTGCGACTTTTTTCTAATTGTGTATGGCGACCCCGGCACGGTGGCCGGGGTGACAAGCTACTAAGCCTGGTGAGCCTTGAACCACTTGATCAGTCCGTTGGTGGAGCTGTCGTGGTGGAGTTCGGCGTCGGCCTTTGCAAGTTCCGGGAGGATCTTCTTGGCGAGCTGCTTACCGAGTTCAACACCCCACTGGTCGTAGCTGTTGATGTTCCAGATAACGCCCTGCGTGAAGATCTTGTGTTCGTACATGGCGATGAGAGCGCCAAGGCGTTCCGGGCTCACGTAGTCCATCATGATGGAGTTCGTCGGCTTGTTGCCTTCGAATACCTTGTGCGGAGCGAGGAATGCGATTTCTTCTTCGGACTTGCCGGCGGCGCGGAGTTCTTCCTGAGCCTGGGCGAGAGTCTTGCCGTTCATCAAAGCTTCCGGCTGAGCGAAGAAGTTGGAGAGCAACTTCTGGTGGTGATCGCCAATCTTGTTGTGGCTGTTGGCCGGGGCGATGAAGTCGCACGGAATCATCTTGGTGCCCTGGTGGATGAGCTGGTAGAAGGCGTGCTGGCCGTTCGTACCCGGTTCGCCCCAGAGGATCGGACCCGTCTGGTAGTTCACGCGCTTGGAGTCGCGGTCAACGGTCTTGCCGTTGGATTCCATGTCTGCCTGCTGGAAGTAGGCGGCGAGGCGGTGGAGGTACTGGTCGTACGGGAGCATGGCGTAGCTGGATGCGCCGAAGAAGTTGTTGTACCAAACGCCGATGAGGGCGAGGATGACCGGGAGGTTCTTGTCAGCCGGAGCGGTCTTGAAATGCTGATCCATTTCATAGGCACCTTGGTGGAGCTTCATGTAGTTTTCGAAGCCGATGCGGAGGCTGATGGAGAGGCCGATTGCAGACCACAGAGAATAGCGGCCGCCAACCCAGTTCCAGAATTCGAACATGTTTGCCGGGTCGATACCGAATTCGGTAACGGCTTCGGTGTTGGTGGAGAGAGCGACGAAGTGCTTTGCGATAGCGGACTTGTCGCCGTTGAAAGCCTTGAGGACGGCAGCCTTAGCGGTTTCGGCGTTCGTCATGGTTTCAAGAGTCGTGAACGTCTTGGAAGCAACGATGAAGAGCGTTTCTTCGATGTTCACCTTCTTGAGGGTTTCGGCCATGTGGGTGCCGTCGATGTTAGAAACAAAGTAGACTTCCGGAGAAGTTTCGCCTGCGATCGGCTTTTCTGCATACGGCTTGAGGGCTTCGGTGACCATCACCGGACCGAGGTCGGAACCGCCGATACCGATGTTTACAACGTACTTGATGGACTTGCCGCTCTGGCCTTTCCACTTGCCGCTACGGACGAGGTGGGTGAAGTCTTCCATGTGCTTGAGCACGGCGCGAACTTCAGGCATGACATCCTTGCCATCGACGCAGATCGGATCGTTGCCCTTGTAGCGGAGTGCGGTGTGGAGCACGGCGCGCTTTTCGGTGGTGTTAATCTTTTCGCCAGCAAAGTACTTGGCGCGCATGTCTTCGAAATTGGCGGACTTCAGGAGGTCCTGGAGCTTTGCCATGGTTTCGTCGGTGATGATGTTCTTGGAGTAGTCGAGGAAGAGTCCGCAGGCTTCGGCGCTGAACTTGTCGGCGCGAGTCGGGTCCTTCGCGAAGAGTTCCTTCATCTGCCAAGTCTTGGCGACTTCGGCATGGGCCTCGAGGGCCTTCCATTCCTTAGAATCAGTCAGTTTAGACATAGATTATCCTTTCCGCACACGCGGGTTTTTGTTACGAGTGCAAATTTAGAAATTAGACGAGAGACGAGAGGCGAGAGACGAGAGAAAAACAGTGAATGTTTGCGACTAATAACCATTGACCAGTGACTAGGATCTACTCAAGATTGTATATTAATCTTATAGCCGTGGGTGTTTTGCGGCAAAGGAGAAAAATATGTCTAGAGTTAAAGAATCGTTGGTGTTGGCAATTGCAATCCTCGGGCTTGGAGCATTTCTTTATTGCGCCATGATGCACACGAAAGATCGTGAACGAATCGTATCCGTAAAGGGACTATCGGAACGGGTGGTTAAGGCTGATTTTGTGATATGGCCGATTGTTTACAAGGAGCTTGGCAATGATCTTTCGGCAATCTACGAAACTGTACAAACTAAAAATGCAACGCTGGAAAAGTTCCTGCGAGACAATGGCATTGACGAATCTGAAATCAGCCGCTCTTCAACGGATATTGTAGATGCCCAGAGTGAACTTTACAACAATGATAGACGTGCTTTCCGTTATGTGGCGACAGTTGTGTTGACCGTTGCTTCTAAGGATGTCGATAAGGTTCGCAAGCTGATGGGCCGACAGGGTGAACTTTTAAAACAGGGAATTGCTTTTAGCGAAGGCGATTACCGCTATCGTAAAGTTTATAGTTTTAACGGCCTGAATGAAATTAAGCCTGAAATGATTGATGAAGCGAATAAGAACGCTCGCGTCACGGCCGAGAAATTCGCTTTGGATTCCGATAGCAAACTTGGGAAAATCAAGACGGCGACGCAAGGGCAGTTCTCTATTGAGGACCGCGATGAAAATACGCCGTATATCAAAAAAGTCCGCGTAGTGACTAGTGTCCAATATTTCTTGGAAGACTAATATGGATACATCTGTTCTTGACAAAGCCATTATTTTTGCGGTCAAGGCTCACGCCGGTACGGGTCGCCGAGGGAAGGGCTTCCCGTACATTGTCCATCCGATGGAGGCTGTGGAAATTGTTGCGACGATGACGGACGATCAGGAATTGATGGCGGCTGCGGCTTTGCACGATACCGTCGAAGATACGTCTGTTACGTTGGATGATATCCGCCGAGAGTTTGGCGACCGCGTGGCAAAACTTGTGGAAGAAGAATCGGACGTGTTCATGGAAGGCGTGAGCGAATCGGATTCTTGGCATTCCCGCAAGCAGGCGGCAATTGACCGCTTGGCACGAGCCAGTCGCGATGCAAAGATTGTGGCGATGGGCGATAAGCTGAGCAACGCAAGAATTATTTATCGTGATTTTGTCCAAAAAGGCGATGAACTCTGGAACATTTTCCACGTGACCGATATTAAGGAACATGAATGGCATTATCGCGGTTTGGCTGCATCGTTGAAAGAACTTGATGGCACTTTCGCCTATGCGGAATTTACGGATCTGATTGAAAAGATCTTTGGCGGGAGACGGTAATGGGCGAAGACTCTGTTGAAAAATATGGGTTGAATCCTACTGAAACGATAATTCTTGAAGAATATCGCGAAAAGATGCCGGTCTATGAACGGTTGAGAGATTTTGTATGTGACTTGCTCAAGAAAAAAGTAGCGGAAAATAATATCTATGTGACTGCCGTTGAAGCGCGAATCAAGGCCGAGGCAAGCCTTGCTGAAAAGCTTGAACGCAAAAATGGCAAGTATAAGTCCCTGACGGATCTGACGGACATTTTGGGTGCCCGCGTGATTGTGTTCTACAATGACGATGTTGAAAAAATTGCAGCACTTGTTGAGAGCTTGTTTGAAATCGACTGGAAAAATAGCGTTGACAAGCGCAAAATGCACGAACTCGATAGCTTTGGCTATAACTCGTTACATTTTATATGTACGATTCCAAAGTCCTTGCATGAAGATCCTGAATGCCCTGAAATGAATGAAATCCGTTTTGAAATCCAGATGCGAACGGCTTTGCAGCATGTGTGGGCAACATTGGATCACGATACGGGTTATAAGTCTGGCTTTGAGATTCCGCGTGAATATTTGCGCAACTTGAATCGCCTTGCAGGCATGTTGGAACTTGTCGATGAACAGTTCTGCAAAATCCGAACGGATATCAATAATTACAGGTATCACGTGCAGTCGCTTGTGCATTCGGGGCGCTTTGACGAAGTGGCGCTGAATGGTGACTCGTTTACGAATTACCTGAAGTTGCGACCGTTTGACAAGTTGAATCAGCGTATTGCGGCAATCAACCAAGCTGAAATTCACGAGTCTTCGCTGATGCCGTTTTTGAAGGCTCTGAAGTTCTTGCGTTTCAACACGCTTGCCGATGTGGATCGGCTTGTCAAGGAAAATTCCGAGGATGCGTATCACCTGGCGGCGTTCCAGCTTGCACATACGGACTTGGACATTATCAACTCGTCGCTTGGCGTGATTAGCCTGCTTGTGGTGTACATCTTGAAAAAAGGTGGCGGCGTGGCAGGAATCCGCACGATTCTGGACGATCTTTATGGAGAATCCGCAAGTCACGAATCCTGGGCGAAACGGCTCTATGACAGCGCATTGAAGCTCTCGTTCATGAACCAGTAAAATGTATCTTTGGGCTTATGAAACAGCCGATTCGAAATATTGCTATTCTGGCCCACGTTGATGCGGGCAAGACGACTCTTTCTGAGAGAATCCTTTTTGCAGCGGGTGAAATTCACCGCCCGGGGCGCGTAGAAGATGGCCTTGCCACGATGGACTACATGCCCGAAGAAAAGGAACGCGGCATCACGATTGAAAGTGGCGTGGCGCATTTCGAATGGAAAAATACATGGTTCAATTTTATTGATACGCCGGGGCATGTCGATTTCGGTGCCGAAGTCGATATGGCGCTTACGGCTGTGGAAGGCGCTGTGCTTGTGGTGAGTGCTGCAAGTGGCGTCGAGACGCAGACGCTTGCGTCGTTTCGCAAGTTGCGCGAATCGCGTGTACGTACGATTTTGTTTGTAAATAAGCTTGACAATCCCGATTATTCGCTGGACGAGACGCTCATTAACATTGAAGAAACGCTTGGAGTGCGCCCGGTGCTCATGTCTGTGCCGCAGTTTAAAAACGGCAAGATGTGTGCGATGCTTGATGTGCTGAGCCAGAGCCGCTTGGTGCATTCGGAATCGGGTATAGAAATTCTCGATGACGGCTGGGAATCGGATGCGGGGGCTACAGAAGAACGTACGCTTTTGAAAAAGTATTACGATGAAGCGGTGGAGTTTGCAAGCAACTTTGACGATGAAATTTTGTCGCTTGCGCTTGAGAATAAGCCGGTGCCGCCGAAGATGCTTTTGCGCGGACTCAAGGCGCTTGCGGCAAGCGATGAATATGTGATTTGCTATGCGGGTTCCGCGCTGGAGGGCTTTGGCATTCGGAGCCTCGTGACGGCGCTTTCGTTCTTTTTGCCGGAAGTCCCGACGTTTGACGAAAATGAGCTTGGGCAAGTTGTGCGCTTGAGGCATTTCCGTGGCGTGGGCGAGATTTCGCTGTTCCGCAGTCATGTAGATTTGTTGCGTCGCGATTGGCCGGCGGGTTTTGAATTTTCAAGGCTCAAGGCGAATATGCTTTTGCCTGTCGATGAAATCCGTGCGGGAGACATTTATGCGATGGTCTCGCCGTTTGAAACGGAACTTGGGCAGGTGATTTATCTGAATTCGGAATTAGGAATTCGGAATGAGGAATTGAATGCAGGGCGAGATGCGGCGGGGTTAATGCAGAGCGAGAATGCGGCTGGTACGTCATTGCGAGCCGAAGGCGAAGCAATCTATAATGCTGTGGGAACTGCCGCACAGAATGGGAATGTCGCGCCGTCGATCAGTGAAAATTATTTGCCGCTTTTGCAGACGCGTGTGGAATGTGTGCGCACGGAAGATTACGCCCACGTGGAGCGCAGCCTCTCGGTGCTTGCGCGAATGGATCCGAGTTTCCGCGTGCAAAAGGATGATGGCGGGTTCTGGTATTTGCATACTGTGGGCGAAGTGCAGCTCGATGTTTTGCTCGCTCGCCTTAAACGTGAATTTGGTTGCGAAGTACGCGCCGGCAGCCCCGAAGTGCGTTGGCAAGAACGCCTGTGCCGCGAAGTAGGGCCTGTAGAAAATACGTTCCAGATTGGACCGCATAAAATGTCCATCAGCATCTCGGCTTCTCCGCTAGAGGGCGATGCGCATGATATTCGCTTGTCTGCGGAATTTATGGAAAAGGCTCCGCTTGAAATTTTGGCGGGTGTTCGCTCGGCGCTTTTGGAATCGACTGAAGTCGGCGTGCTCGGCAAGGGGCCGCTTGTAGGTGTGCGTTTTGAAGTCCATCGCTTTGAATGGACAGAAGGGGCGCTCCCGCCGATGATTAAGAAGTGCTGCGCGGATGCGGTGGCGAAGCTCGTGAAGCCTGCGGATGTGCAATTGTATGAACCTGTGATGGAACTTTCGCTTGAATGCCCGGTGAATTTCGCAGGGCTTGTGACGGGCGATATCCAGGCGCGTGACGGCAAGGTGAAAGAAATCGAAGGCGATGGCAAAACGCACTTCTTGAAAGCCGATGTCCCGCTTCGGAAAATTTTCGGATACGCTACGGGCGTTCGTAGCATTAGCAAGGGCACTGCGCTTTACAGCATGAAATTGCTCGGGTATAGACCGGCAACGGTTTAAAATTTATTGCTAAAAAGGAAATTCCGTCCCCATACGCGGATCATGCTCACATAAGTGCTAAAGCACTAAGTGATCAAAGAGCTCGGAGGCCGGAATGACAAGTTCAACTGAGTCGTTCAAAATGTTGAATGTTCGTTATCTGCTGGCGGCGCGGGCGCGGCGGCGGAAGTGCTCGATGAGCGGGGCGACAGTTTCCTTGAAGTCGTCGTGCGTCTCGATACGGACAAAGTCAATCGACATGCGCTGGAAGAGTTCCTTGGTCGCTTTGCCTTGACGTTTGGCTTCGCGGGCGAATGCTTCGCGGAAGGCGGCATCGCCGGTATCGATCAAAAGCGTTTCACCGGTTTCGGGGTCTTCGAGTTCTACGAGACCTGCGGGCGGGAGTTCCATTTCGCGCGGGTCCACGACGGATACGGCGAGAACGTCATGGCGCTTGCGCAAAATCTTGAATGCGTTTTCGAAACCTTCATCCAAGAAGTCGCTCATCACAACTACAACTGCCTTGCGGTTCAAAATCTTGCCTGCATATTCCAAGGCGACCTGTGTATTGGTGCCGTGGTGCTGCGGCTTGAAGTAGAGAATTTCGCGGATGAGGCGAAGCACGTGCTTGCGGCCTTTCTCGGGCGGAATAAAAAGTTCGACTTGGTCGGTGTATATGAGGAGGCCGACCTTGTCGTTATTCTTGATGGCAGCGAATGCGAGGAGAGCCGTGAGCGTTGCCATGACTTCGCCCTTCATTTGCTTGCCGGAACCGAATTCGGAGCTGCTGGAAGCATCGACCATGAGGAGCATGGTCATTTCGCGTTCTTCGATGAACTTTTTGACGTAAGGTGTTCCGGTTCGGGCGGTCACGTTCCAGTCGATTGTGCGCACGTCATCGCCGGGCATGTATTCGCGGACTTCGCTGAATTCCATACCGTTTCCTTTGAAGGAGCTGTGGTAAGCTCCTGTCATCACGGTGTCGAGTGTGCCGCGCACAGAAAGTTCAATGCGGCTAACGGTCTTTAAAACTTCTTTATCAAGCAATTCTTTATCGGCCATCGTAAATCTTCTTTTTTACGCTAAAGAATATACAAATATCGCGCGGGAGAGACCATAAAAAAGCTTCTATGTAATGGGGAATGGCGACCCCGGCACTGTGGCCGGGGTGACAATGCGAAGGGATGCTTTTTAGAATTCGATTTTGGCGAGGATGCTTATATTACGGCCTTTTTCGGGCATGACGGATTTGAGGCGCGAAAGATGGTTGCGTACGTCGGCATTGAACAAGTTATCGCCACGGAGGACGATGCTGTAATTAGCAAGTGTGAGCGCCCAGTGGAATTCCAGGAGCGCTCCGAACGTGATGTAGCCGGGTGTGCGTTGTTCGTAACGGTCTAAGCGGTTTTGCGCGAGTGCGAATTCCGTGTTGATGCCTGCACGGACGTGCTGCCAGATGTAGGCCGTTTCGGCGTGAAAATGGAATGGCGGGATTTGTGGCATGTCGCTCCAGTTTTCGTTCTGGTAAAATCCGCAAACATAGCTTGCGCCTGCTTGGGCGTAGAAACCTTGCTCTGCGGAAGTCTCGATGGAAGCGCTTGCGCCCATGAGGAGAGCGTCATCGCCGCTGACCTGGTAGATCGGCAAAAGTTGGGACCAGTTGGTGTCGCCGGTAGCGCGTGGTGCAAGATGGTTCAGGAACCAGGTGATGTGCGTAGAGGCTCGCCAGTTGAAGTGCTCGCCGTAATCGCGAAATTCGAGTTCCGCTCCGTAACCGCTTTCGGCGTCGAGCTTGTGGTAGCCTCGTTCGTAAGTGTAGGCGGCGAGATGCGGCCCCTGGTTGTAAAGTTCTTCGATGGTCGGGGCGCGTGTGGTGCGGAATACGTCTAGTGTCAGGAATTTCCCGGGAGCGACGATCTGTGAAAATTCGGCTGCGAATGCCCATAGTGCAAAGTTGCGGTCTTCGATGGCGTCTTTGTCAGCAACGACGCTTTCACGTGGCCTGAAGAATGCTCCGCCAAGTCGTGCGGACAAGGTAATTTCTAGGCCGTTCCAACCATTTAAACTTGCAATGGAAAATAGCGATGCGGCGTAAGAATTTGTCGGAGGCGTAAAGACGTAACCGCCCATTTCGACAGAGCGGTTGTCGAGTTCACCGCCGAGGCGAATGCCGAAAAATGGACCACTATTGGCGATGAATTTTTCAATGCGCAAATTGGCTTGGTTGACCGCAAATTCTGCGCCAACATATTTCTTTGTCTCAAATTCCTTGTGGTGGTATTGATTGTAACGGAAGATGGCGTTGAGCGTGTCGGGGCTTGTTGCAGGAATGTACATTCCTTGCAAGGTGAGGTCGCGCTTGAAAAGCTCAATGTCTACGCCGTTGGGGTGCCCGCCGATGAATCCGCCAGGAATGCCGTAATCGGAATTGAACGAGCGGAACGATGCTCCGAATTTGAAACGGTCGAGACTGTAGGCGGCGCCGACCGCGAAACTTCGATTTTCGATTTCGGTATTTTTAAGTGTGCCCTTGGCGGTTTCCATGTCGCTCATGTTGCGTGCGGAAACTTCACCTTTGAGCGAGATTCCGAGAACGTTGGCGTTTGCGTTTATGACGGTTGCAAATCCGGGTTGCCCTGTTTCGGCGTAGTTCGCGATGTAGCCGTGGAAAAGTGAATCGTCAAACGGAATGTCTTGATGCTTGACGTGTATAACGCCACCGGCGGCGGCGAAAGATTGTGCGAGAATTTGTGGGCCGCGTGTGATACGTAATTTGTGGGCGGTTAAAACTTCGGATGCGACCGCATGATCGGGCGAGGTGGCGCTCATGTCTCCACAAAACGAACCGTCTTCGGTAAGCGTGACGTGACTGCCGGAAAGTCCTTTGATGACGGGGCGCGCGGCGGCAGGACCCATGGAGCGGATGGCGATGTCGGGTTCGTTTTTTATGGTTTCTGCAATGGTTGTGGAAACTTTGCGGTCAAGCTTTTCGCCTTTTAAATCTTCGTCTTCACGGAGACCGTCTAAAATGGTTTCGCTAGATTGTTCGGCAACAACTGTTGAATTGCCTAAGTCTTGGACAAATTCTTGGGCGTATGCAAAAGAAAGGAAGCCTCCGCAAAGGAGGCTCCCCATGGCAGCCCTAATAAGGCTTTTATTCATGATCATGCTCGTGTTCGTGATCGTGGTGATGTTCGTGTTCATCTTCGTCATCATCGTCATCGTCCTGGAACGGGCAATCTTCTGCCTTCAAGGCTTTGTCAACAATGATGCGGATTTCCGGAGTACGTGCGTCGGCATGGTCGTGGTGCTTGACTTTGAGCGTTAGCGTTGTTTCGCCTTCCTTGACGCCTTTCAGGTGGAAGCCCCAGCTGCCACAAGCTTCGATGTCGAGGATGGATTCGTCGCCAATGCTCCAGCCGAGAGTATGTTCGTCGTCCTTGGGGGCAGAAACTTCTTTCTTTTCGTCATCGAGGAACTTGACGGTCAAATGTTCGCTAAGGCAGTTTGCGTTGACGCGGAGCGTTTCAAGGCTCTTGTCTTCTTTGCCCTGGTAGACGCTGTAGGCGAGTTTCCAATCGGGCCAGTAGAGGTTCCAGCCTTCAGCTTCGAAGTGCTCATGCTGATCGGTGGAAGTGGAATTGCTGTCGCCGCAAGCGGCGAAGAATGCGCAGAGCGCGGCAAGAGAGAGGTGTTTGATTTTCATTTTTATCCTTTGTATGGGTGAAACTCTATCTGTACATTTTGGCATCTTTGATTATTGGAAAGCCGATGCCGTCTTCTATCTTTTCAAATTCAAACGTACCGATAATGGTGATGGGTGTACCTTGGGATGGAAATTCGCTTGGATATTTGCGGGGCTTGGCTAGTTCAAAAGCGAGTCCCTGTGAACAACAGGCGAGTGCGTCCTTGATGACGCAACCAAAAAAACGCTGCTCTGTTTCTTCGTCAAAGTAGGTCGAAAATGCGCCCTTCATTTTGATGCGCTTGCCGACGTATTTTTGAGGGTCAGTGACCATTTGGTAAACCATCGAGTAAACCATGGTGCTACTCATTCGCGTGAGGTCTATGTCGGCGTAGTTGGTAGATGTTTGGCCAAATGAAAACGCTGTGAATAGAAGTAAAAGTAGAATTGTTAATAATTTGTACAAAATAAAAACTCCGATGAAAAATTATGGATCCTTCCCCTATCGCTACACTTCGGGGCAGGATGACATCGTGCTTTACGTTCTCCTGTTGCGGATGAAACTTGCTATATAAAAGATGAAGAATGCGACGATATCGGCGGCGACAATCGTTGAACCAACGGGCGTTCCGGCGAGGATGGCAACGACAATCCCGGTGAGTGAACAGACGACGGAAATCACGGCCGCAGCAACAGTCACCGAGAAAAAGCTTTTGAAAAATCGCATGGCGGAAAGCGATGGAAAAACGACGAGTGCAGAAACGAGCAACGCTCCGACGAGATTCATGGCAAGGACTATGATTGCGGCGATAATGATTGCGATAAGAAGGTTGAATGCGTTGACGTTTACCCCTGTCGCACGTGCAAAGTTTTCATCAAACGTGATGGCGAAAATCTTGTGGTAAAAAAGAATGAATGTTACAAGGACGATTGCGGAAAGTCCGACACAAAGGTAAACGTCTGTCGGCTTGAGCGTAAGTATGGACATGGAGCCGAATAGCGTTGTGCAGACATCGCCTGCGACGTTTGCCGATGACGAGAAAATGTTCATCAGCAAATAGCCGATAGCGAGTGCCCCCGCCGAGACCATGGCGATGGCGGCATCGCCTTTAATTTGAATGCCCGAACGCGAGTCTTTGCTGCCACACAGGAGTAAAATCGCAACGACTACGGTTACGGGCAAAATGATGAGCATGTTGTTCGTGACTTTAAGAACCGCCGCGATTGCGAGCGCTCCGAACGCGACATGCGAAAGTCCATCGCCAATGTAGGAATAACGCTTGAGAACGAGCGTGACGCCCAAAAGCGAGGAACATAGTGAGATAAGTGTCCCGACAATAATTGCGTAACGTACAAAAGGAAAGTCTAGGTAGAAAAATAGTTTGTCTAGCATGGGCTAAATTGTCATGCCCGCCGGAGCCTGTGCTGAGCGCAGTCGAAGTAAGCGGGCATCTCCGTTATTGTGCTAATTCATTGAAATTGAGTATTCGGGTAGCGTTGCTGTGGGCGGCTTCAATGTCGTGCGTGACCATCACGATAGTCATGTTTTTATTTTCGTGAAGGTCTTTGATGATACTGTACATATTCCTTGAAGATTCTGGATCAAGCCCTGTGACGGGTTCGTCCAAAAGCAACAGGCGCTCGGCCGCGCACAATGCCCTGGCCAGGAGGACTCGCTGCTTTTGACCGCCAGAAAGCTCGCGGAAACTTTCTTTCCGCAGGTTCTCTGTCCGCGTGAGTTCTAAGCACTCGCTTGCGCGCTTGCGGAGGGCTTTCCCGTAAAATGGCAACAGCAGGCTTTTCCCTTGAAATGCCGATAGAACGATTTCTTCGACAGATGCCGGGAAATCTTTTTGCGCTATCGTGATTTGCGGCAAGTAGCCGATTTGGTTTCGCCTGAGGTTGTCGCACAGCTCGATCTTCCCGGATTTCGGACGCAAAACACCGGCGAGGCCGCGCAAGAACGTCGTCTTTCCGCAGCCGTTTCTGCCTATGATGCAGAGGTATTCGCCGGAATGAATCCCGTAATCAAAACTGTGAAGAATGTCTTTGTTGTTGTATCCCAGTGTTAATTTGTTGCACTTGAGCAGAAACATGTCAGTTCAAAGCCTTTTTCAAGTTTTCCAAGTTAGCTTTCATAAGCGATAAGTAATCGATACCTTCGTTTATTTGCTTTTCTGTGATAGACTGCATTGAATTGATGGAGAGAATTAGTGCGCTCTGGGATTTTTTACTTGCGGCGAGAACGGACTTTGCGATTTTACTGTTGCTGTTTTCAATCGTGAAAATTACAGGAAGCGATTCTGCGTCCATTTTTCCTGCGAGGAATGCGATTGTTTCAAAACTAGCCTCGCTTTCGGCGGAGCAGCCAACAAACGCGGCATAATACTTAATACCATAATCATCCACCAGATAGCGAAAAGGAAATCTGTCGCCGAAAAGAACGGTCTTGCGGGCGGCTCCGTTGACAACTTCACGGTATTCTGAATCGAGAGCCTGGATTTGCGCAACGTAAGCGTCCGTGTTCTGCTTGTAGATTGCGGCGTGGGCGGCGTCGAGCTTGGAAAGTTCTTCGGAGATTTTCTTGACAATCACCTCGGCATTTTTCAGCGAGAGCCAGACATGTTCATCGTTTTCAACTTCTTCATCGTGATGGTGGTGCTCGTGAGCCTCGGCATGTTCGTCATGATGTTCGTGCTCGTGTTCTTTGGCATGTTCGTCATGATGTTCATGCTCGTGTTCTTCAGCGTGTTCGTGGTGGTGTTCTTCTTCGGCTTGCATGCCTTCGACGATTTCCTCCGCTTTTACGCGGTCTCCGAGGACCTTCATCAAGTTAATTTCGGTGCGCCCCTTTTTCGGCGTTGCTTCGAGAGCCTTCTCAATCCATTCATCGGATTCTCCGCCAACATAAATGACCATGTCGGCATTTGCAATCTTTGCGATGTCCTGTGCGGTCGGCTTAAAACTGTGCAAATCGATGCCGTTCTTGATGAGCAAAGAGAGATCCACGGAACTGGTCTGGTCGCCGAGAATAGACTTGGTCCATGAAAATTCAGGATAGATGGTCGTGACGACGGAGAGCTTGTGCTCTTTAGCGATCTTGCTTTTAGGATTGTCGTTGCAGGCGACGAGAGCGAATAAGGCTGCGACGAGAATGGCGCAGGCCATGGAATAAAATTTTTTCATTTTTATCCTTTTATTTATGTTATTTTAATTTTGAAATTTTCAATGAAGGGAGAATGCCTAGAAAATTCTTATACAAGAATTATGGATCTTCCTGTCGGAAGATGACGGGGCACAATGGGCCTTTAAAGAAAATAAATTTTTAGTATGTACTGTTAATATGGTACTGATAAGGCGGAAGTCGCCTAGAATGGATAAAAATTAATTTAGCAGTAAAATCTTTTGTGAAACAAGCGTTGTCGGACGCAGAATGATAATCGCGAAACGAACCAGCCTAAAAAGAAAACAGCGGCAAATGATTTCAATCGGCGCTTCGACGAGTTCAAAGCAAAATTCCGAAATCAAGTCCAGACAGTGGTGGAGGTGATGACAGACGTGGCAATGTTCGCCGTGACAGTGATGCTCAACGTGACGCTCCGTGTAAAAGAGCGCCAAGGCGACCATCAGCCTGTCAAGTACGTGTAAATTCAATTTGAGAACCATTCGCAAATTGAAATATAGTACAAAAAGTAAATTTTGGCAATAGAAAAGGAGATGCCCGCTTTCGCGGGCATGACAAGTTGAAAAAATTCCCAGCATCGCTGCCGGGAATCTGTTGTTCTAAGGAGGAGGTATGAAAAAGGAGCTTGTGAAATTTTAGGCGTTAGCCCGATCGCTTTTTAGGCGATGGTAATTTTGCGGGCTGCAGCCTGAGCTTTCTTGGAGAGATCGAATTTCAGGATACCGTTTTCCAAGGAGACTTTAATGTTGTCGGTATCGATGTCGTCCGCCAAGCGGAAGCTACGTTCGTAAGTGAACTTTTCGTCCTTGCGTGCGCGGGTCGCCTTGACGGTCAAGATATTCTTTTCGACCTGGATGTCCATGTCTTCTTTCTTGACGCCCGGAAGCTCGACTTCGAGAGCAAAGCCGCCTTCGGTTTCGTAGTAGTCAGCCTTCGGCGTGTAGGTGCATTCGCACTTTGCGTTTGCGGCGTTCAAGCTGTCAATGAAGTTCTGGATACCATAGAAAGCGTTCGGAAGGATCTGTGTGTTCATCATAATTTTAACCTCTTTTTGTTGCGGGCTCGGCGTTCACCGTTGGCCCTTTTGTTTTACACCCTACCTTAAGCTAAAGCCGTGCCAACTTTTTCATTTTTGAGGGACTCGCAGAAAAAATTTTTTGTGGAATGTCGGAGAATGCTGTGAAAATCGCGAAATTTGATAAAAAATCGCGGTTTTTGCGGGATTACGAGGCCGGGAATGTGCGGAAAAATGTGCGAAAGAGGCTTGAAAATGCGCGAAAGTGGTCGCGGGCGGGGCGTGTATTTCAGAAAGTAACGCCCGGTGTTTCGCTAGTGAAACGGTTGGTGCGTCAAAATGAAATGTTAAAATTCTACGGCATATTTGTAAAATCGCCGTAATTTTATTATATTAAGAACATGCTCAAATACGACGGAAAAGAAATTGGCAATACCGAAGGCTTCATGGTTCGCGAGAACATGAGCGCCTATCAGTATCACCAGACCTTGCAAAAAGTCCAGTCCGGCGAACTGCTACGCCTGCGCCCCGGAGTGTTTGCAGAGCCTGCAGCGCTGGCAGATACGATGATAGACATAGATGTTCTTGTGCCTGGCGGCGTTCTGTGCATGTATTCTGCATGGGAGCATTACGAACTCACTACGCAAATTCCCTCCGCATTTTGCATTGCCATCCCGCGTAAGCGCAAACTCGTATTGCCTGAATTCCCTCCGGTAACGCTTTATTATTGGTCGGATCATCTGCTGGAATTCGGAATCACGATGACGGAAGTTCATGGTCACAAGGTGCGCGTCACTGATTTGGAACGCTCCGTCTGCGACGCTATCAAATATCGCAATAAAATTGGTTTGGATGTATGCGCCGAAATCCTCAAAGCGTATCTGCATCGCTCCGATAGGAACATCGCAAAACTCATAGAATATGCAAAAAAACTCCGTGTTGCTGCGACCCTGAAAACGTATTTGGAAATTGGGATTTAAATGGTTCAGGATGTTGCAAAATCAGTGCGCAATCGCCTACTGGAGCAAACGCGAAAAGTGCATGGGAACTACCAGCAGGTTCTCATACGCTTCTTTCATGAGCGCTTGATGTATTGCCTTGCAAAAAGTAAGTACAGATCCTCATTCTATTTGAAAGGCGGCTCTCTGCTGTTTGCTTTGAATCCTTTAATAGCACGCCCGACTTTGGATGTGGATTTGCTCGGCGTGGATTTTCCTTCAAAGCCAGAACTACTCCGCTCTATGTTTGCAGATATTTGTTCGCAGGCTTGTCCTGAAGACGGCATTACCTTTGACATTGATTCCATTCAAGTTGAAGACATAATGGACGATAAGGAATACCTCGGACTTCATGTGAAAATACAGGCAAATCTGGATTCAATTCGCCAGTGGGTTGCCATTGATATTGGATTCGGAGATTCAGTTGTTGGTGTAAATGAGATGTCGTACCCCACACTACTCGACAATTTGCCTAAAGCGAATATTTTTGTTTATTCAATCGAATCGGTTGTCGCGGAAAAATTTCATGCCATGATTGCGCGCGACGAAAGCAATAGTCGTATGAAGGATTTCTTTGATGTTTATCAGATTTTGACAAGTCACGAAATTGACAATCAGGTTCTTGAAGCGGCTATCAAAGCGACATTCCGCGCAAGGAAAACGAATTATACTTCCAATGCAAATCTTTTTTCTGCAAAATTTGCCCAAGACGAATCAAGACTTGCTCTCTGGAAAAATTTCTTACGCAAAATCAAATACACTGATTCATTGAATTTCGAAGCTGTAATGAATTTGATTCGTGATAGGCTAGGAATGTATTGGACAAAAGATATGCTGGAGTAAATATGAATTCAGATTTCCCTAACTTAAAAGCAACCGCTTTGATACAGAGGACATCCGCAAACTGCGTGAATACAATTCCTTGAGGCATTCCAAGATGTCGCACAACGAAATCTTGGAAGATATCCGGAAGGGAGCTGAATCCTTTACATTAACCCATTCTTTAACCTTTTTCATTAACCTTTCCGCCGTACGGTCTCCTTTGCTTGTTTTGGGCGTGGGAAGGTTTTCTGGCATTGTTCCGCCAAGTTCAGCAATCGTCTGGCGAACTTTCTTGCCTACGGCAAAATGCGCTTCGTTCGCCCTTGCAGAACTGGCAAGGAATTTATTTCGAATCATTACTTCGTCACGGATGGCCAATTGTTTTTCATCTTCCGAAAGTTGCACCATTGTATCCGAAATTTCTTTTTGACGAGTTTTAACAGCGAAATATGTTTGCCCAAGGGCTATTACTTCTTTACGGGGATCCCCATTCATTACAATCAGGTAACAAGCATAACGGGAAAGCTTGGTGTCGGGGATTTCTCGTTGAGTCCCTTTGGGGAGATTTATCATTTTGCCGACGTCGGCAAAATGATCCTCAATATTAAATCCACTATCTTTGCAAGCCGTTTTAGCTCTTTCTATGGAATCTTGAAAACGACGCCATTGTGCGTATTCTAATGCACTTTGCATTTCGCGAGCGTACCAGAATTCATTCCCGTTTTCATCTATATGCTTGATGCTTTCAAATGTCTGCTGGGAGTAAGTGGTGACTTCTTTTTTGGTCATAGGATCTCCTGTATTTTTTTTTGTTCTTTTTAGGAGCGCCCTTGCGATATGGCAAAGCCAAATAAAGCGAAAGCGCATCATTCCTTTCTACGGAATGACGCGCTGAAATGTAATGTACCTAATATCCCCAAAACTGGCAGGAGGGACAAGAAAATTTTACATAGCCTATAGCTTCAAGCAGAATTCTTCGTTTGTCTTGACAACTATCATTATGAGAATTTTCAAAGTTTCTATATATGCTCGCTGTAAATCTTGTTTTGTTCCACGGAAAGAACCATGCAGGAAAGCGTTTCTCAAATCCATCCCGTTTGAGAATTCTTTCTTGTTCATTACAAAATTGAAGTAATTGATTTCTTGACGAGAGAATAGAGTATCGCCAATATCAATTTCATCAGCTTTTTTCAAGTTCTCTAAAATTTCTTTTGTCTCTACAGTCTGATGTGCAAAACAGACGACTTCATTTTCATATAAGTCGCATAGAACATTACATCTAACAAGGTTTAAACCAAGACTTCCATCCTCTTTTAAACGTAAAGAGCCTCGTTCTATCAGCCAAATGATCCATCCCTGAGCAGCCTTTGTAAAGTCAGTTATGAAAAGATGTTCTTTAGCAATTATCTGTACTAAGGACATATAACCACTCCATGCAAAATTCATGCCGAACATCAAGTCAAACTTAAAGAGGAAACGCATTTCCTCTTTCAAATCTTTCCCTTTTGCATAGGCGTATTTCTGTTCTTGAAAACTTTTCAGTTCTCCAATGCCAACAGGTTTAGACGAAATGGACATCAGCTCCTTATCAATGCAACCATCTTCTCTATAGTATTTTAGTTGCTTAAGGAGGCTGTCAATTTCAACGAATAACAATTTTATCCGCTCATCCAAAGATACTGTTTTCGACGGCTTGTTAAATTCAAAATCTGAAATATTGAAATTCTCTTTCAAATATTCTTTGAAGAAATAATCAATCAAGTCTTCAACGCCTATTCCGTAATAGCCCAATTCATTCACATATTCCGATAAAACCTCATGATAAATCATCTGGCTATTTTTAAATCGAGTATTTATAGGATAATGCTTTATCCCTTCACTATTGCCAAGAAGATCGTCTATTATACTTTTCTTTCTTAACGCAAATTGACTGCGTAGTTCTAAATCAAAAAAATCTAGCAAGAATATAAAGTTGTTGAGTAGAGTCGGGAAATCGAGGTGCTCACGAATCCATTTCTTGCTATAGATGAAATAAGCATGGCGATCTTTTTCATTATAAGATTCTTCTTTATCTTCATCTGTCTCTTGAAAAACAGCCGTACAAGCATAGGGGACGTAACCATTCTCCTCAAAATACTTTTCCAAACTTTTCTCTTTAGCTTTTTTCGCCTTCAGTCGTAATTTATCATCTATGTCAAGACCTGGTATTATGGGAGCATTTTCTACCAGTTCTAAATAATCTGAATCCGCTTCAATTGCATCGTTAACATAATAATTAAGGATGCTTATTTTCTTTTCTTCAGTCAGAGCTTTTGGGAATGTAACATCTTCTCTTTCTCTAGAATCTTTCACCAAATAGTATTTGATGATTATTTCAGCAGCATCTTTATTGTTCATCATACAATTGGTTATTACCTGATTGTATTTTTTCACCCATTTCTTACAATTTAAAATATGAATCAATGAAACTAGCTTTTTATCGAGCAGATTTTGAACGCTAGAATCGGAAATTTTTTCCAATAAGCCGAATTTTTCCAACAATTCCAGCATATCTAACGGATAATAAGTCCATATCCCCTGGAAAATGTTTTCAATATCGCTTAAATCTAATCGCTGAAAATAAGATGAAACAAAACGAGATATCGTATCCGTTTCCCTTCTATACTCATTAAATTTTTCAGGAGTAACATTTGTAGGACATTCAACTGACTTTACAATTTGAACAATGTTTGATAATTCTATAACTTGATTTAAGTCATAATTATTTGATGCGTCAAAAGAATCCAAAATAGGTATTGCCTTTTGGAACATGAGGTTCTGATGCGGCACCGAGAGCTTATTAAATTTTATCCGTTCGAAGAAGTCGTTGAACATCACGCTTTTCTATCCTATAAAATGTAGCTACTTAGTACCTCAAATCCAAGCATTTCACATCAATGTTATTTTTGTATTCTTTAGGAATTGTCGCAACCAATGACTTCCTTAGATTCTCTGGATCTTTGTTATTAAAATTAAAGACCAAATATATTCCGTAATTAACATTTTTCTTGTTCAGATATTTACCTACTAATTGGTCTGGGATACCTGTTTTTATTTGAGCGTTACTGTCTTTTTTACACTCAATTTGAACTTCTGCGGAAATACCCATTTGGCATTGTAGATTTATATCAACTCTGTTATTTGCTTCATATTTTTCTTTGGTCGCTTTCGCAATCATTGAATATTTATCATTCCATTTTATAAGAATTAAGTCCCTGCAACTTTCCTCATTTTTAGAATTTATTTTATTTTGATAAAAAGCGTCTTTCTGATTATCTCTATTATCTTCTATTTCACGCTTAATAAAATCAAGTTTATCGCAAACATCTTTCCAAAAATCAAGTTCATCTTTATATGTTCGATTGAAAATGTATTCCTTTGCCTTTTCTATTGACATTTTTATTGCAGATTTTTCGCTCAATTCCAAAGTCAATTCATAAATCTGCATTTTTATACGATTTTCCCAATACTCACTCAAACCACCTTCGTTGAGTAAACGTTGCAATACATTCAAACCTTTTTCACCATTTATTCCCTGAAAAAAGCCGTACCTCAAGGTTCTTATGAGTGTTTGTTCCGAATCAATGATTCCATTACGTTCTTCCATAACGGTTTCATCTTTAAATATTTTTAGAACAGATCTCATAAAAAACAATATTTCATCTTCCGAAAAATACTCCAAATTATTCCCTAAAAAGGAATATATGTTTAAAACAAAATCCTTATCTGCTTTGGAATAATCTTTTTCTCTAAAAGCGATTAAACTTTGCAATCTTTTTTTCAAATTTGAATCGTCTATAACGATTTTTTTCAAATCATCTAAATCAAGTTGCTGTGCATACTCATCAAGAAATCGTTCTACCAAATATTTGTAACGTTCTGATTTATTCTGTGGTATAAAATTAAGTATTTGTTTGATTTTCTTTAATGTTTTCTTGCCACTGTTGTCTAATTTTACGTAATTCAGCAATACATTTTTTGATTCTTCATTTGCAATAATTGTGTTAACATAGTATTCGTAAAACTTTTTCAAAACCGCAATGGAGTTGTTCAAATCAGTCTTTTCATAATATTCTTCAAAAACAGAATGACGAATATTCGCTATTCTATTATTCATAATGGAGATGATGTAGAAATATTCACGAACATCATTATCCGTAATAGATGAATAAACATAATCACTGTTTAGAATGAGCATGGCTAAATAAATGTAATCGATGTTCCTACTTTGCATCGGAACATTTTCCGCCATATACTTTATAGTTGTTATATCATTACAGATTCTATTGGCATCTAGATTTTCTTTAAAAAGATCCTTTAGTATGTTGCAAAATTCGTTATAAGTTTTTTCTTTGATTCTTAAACTCGCTTCATCAAACTTGTCACTAAGATGATGCAAATAATAACCGGCACAGGCCTGCAAAATATTCATATTACTGCGTTTTTCATCACAGGACAACCCTGCTATATAAGACTCATTTTTATCTATTTCTTCATTGACTTTTTTTAAATAGTTGTCTTTTCCATTATACCTTCTGCTTTCACTAACTATTTTATCTATTTCGTTCAAAAATGATTGGACTGCATTTTTTAAATTGTGCCGTTTTGACCAATCCCAAAGAATGTCTTTCATTTCTTTTAGCTGGCTAGCATCAAAAATATTATAATCCTGCGTTATTTTACGGATGACATTGCTCTTAAAATATTCAGATTCGCCGTCTTGAAGAAATTGTTCAATAATATTGCAAATGGATTGTGGCTTTATTCTCTGAGCCGCATTCACCAAATTTATTTCTTTATCATAACATAGATTTATTTCAGACTCTTCATGTGGCGTTATCAATTTCAAATATTCTTCATATAATTTATTTCTTTTTTCATCGCTAAATTTAGTATCTAAGACTTTTTCCTCAGCATTCCAAAATATAAAGTTATGATTTATCTTTTCTGCATAATAAGCCAACTCCTCCCAAAATTTTCTTTCTGTTTCATCATTCAAAAGAATCAGAAAATATTTTTCCAACAAATCCTCATACATTTCATCTATATTAACTTCTTGTATAGATGTACATATTGGGAATAACTCATCCAAAACAATTTTCAACTTGTTATCTGGAGTTTTTAAAAGATACTCAAAGCGATGAGTATATACCGAATATGGCTTATAAGAACTAATATAAGAGCATATTTCTTCAGGTGAAATGTCTGTCGGATACAACCATCCTAAAATTTCATCTTTTAATTCATTGTTTACATCCTCAATTCGTCCATGCTTAATGTCCTCCAAAATTTGAAATAAAATTTCGGAATCATTTCGTAAAATTTCTATCAATGATACTTTAAAGTGTGATTCTAATTCATTTCGGCATACAACTTCTTTAGCAAAGTCACGCAATTCTTTTGACGGATTATCACTATGCACAAGAAGAATGTCGTTTAAAAAACGAATAAAATGATTCTTTTTATTCCAACAACTTTTATATAAAGGAATTAAATCTTTTTCGTCATTTTTCCAAGCTAAAGTGTCCGCTTTATTTCTATCACCATATTTCATAAAATATGGTTTACTTTCGGAATGTTTTTTTATCGCCAAAACTATTTTCAGTTTCTCTTCATCGGCAAATAAAGAGTTATCACCATATTGATATTGTAAATATGGATCTATTTCTATTAAATTATGGTCTTTCGAAAAGAAACACAACCAAGCATAAACACCTCGATATTCTGAAAAAACAATATTCTCACCATTTGTGAGTAATGCTTTCATTCTACTTATTGGCCATAATTCCTTTTTTATTTTTTCTTCATATAGATATTCTGCCGCCAGATATTCTGCAATCATTCTATGTGCAAAGGATCCTTCTTGCATCAATTTAGAATGTATTACTATAGTTAAATCATTAATGCTGTAGCCGGAATCTACCGAACTGATTTTTCTACAAATTTCTCCATTAAATTCCTTTATATTAGCAAACATATAATAATATGCGATATAGCCAGCGTTTCTTTTAAACAGATCTGGTTCTATCTGATTTATACCATTCGCCAAATTTTCTTCATTGTGTTCTTGAGAAAACTCTATGTAGTATCTAAATAATTCAGCTTTCGTCGTTATACAAATTGAAGGTTTTCTCTTATAAATCTCTACAAACATTTTTAAGATTTGAGGATTATCAAACAGCTCATTTTCTACAATTAAAGTTTTGAAAGAATCTGCGTTTTCGTTCACTCCAAAAAATCTTAATAATTCAATTCTTTTTTGTTCATCTAAAGGTTTAACTGTAAATACTCGCACATCATTTTGCAAATAATTTTTTAACGCATCCTCATCAGTATTTCCAAGCCAATCCATTTCTCGGCATGCAATAGTGATTTTTACTTTTTTATCAAGTTGTTTTAATTTTAAAGCAATTCGTTTAAGTATTCCTGTTTTATTATCTCTTTGTGCATTTCTAAACTCATCTAATCCATCTAACAAAAGATATTGAGTACTATCATCAATGTCAGGATTTAAGTCAAAATCTTGAAAAGTTCGCCTTGTCGTATTTGATGAATTCTTATTTTCAAATAATTTCAGTAAAGATGATTTGCCGGAACCTGGCGCTCCTAGAATAACGGCAATTTTCGACTCTTTTATTGCAGAATCAATATCGTATATTTTTGCAGAGGAGTCTTCATCTTTTAAAAGATCTAATTCAATATAATCACTCATAAAACAACCTCCTCAAGTTCGGCATCTAATTCGGCCTTAGAACCTTTATAGTTGTGCATGCATTTGTAAAGCCATATATATTTATTGTAAACAGGTCTATCTTTTTCTTCTTGGTGTTTTCTTAGTTGATCTTGAATTATTTTTTCAACAATTGATCGTTCTTCACCTTCTAAATCAGAATAAACGTCTAAAAAATAAACATCTTGTCCATTTGGCGTTAACGTCTTTTTGAATAAATCTTTAAAGGGTTGTTGACGACCGACGTCTTGATACATTGCGTTCATTCGATTAAAGAAATTGCTATTTGTTCCTATGATAGGCCAGTTTATTCCTTTTGATTCTAATTCATAAGCAAAAGATAATCCATTACTGATATAATTCCTATCACTTTCTTTCTTTAATCGACTCGTTCCAACAACAATCGCCCCTCTTATCACATATTTCTTTTCTAAAATAAATTCTAGTTGCTTTCGTTTTATATCATCAAAACAAGCTTTCACATTTTCAAAATTCCATTGTTCTCTATTCGGATTCAGTTCCAATACAATTCCATCCGAAATAACGGTCGTTCTATACCACCCTTCTTTTTGCTTAAAGAGCTCTTGAAAATAATCCAGTAAGAAAGCTAATTCATCGTAATTTTCTACATCTTTCAGTTTATCTTTGAATCCTAAAATATCAATCCATATAAATATTGTTTCTTTCTTAGAAAAAGCCTTCTCATCAAAAGTCGATGTTATTCCCGAAGGATTGAAAACCTGTTCTGCAAAAATGCTCATAATCGTATCTCTATATTTAGAAGAATACTAGTTTTAAAATCTAAAAATCAGTTTTTGAATCTATCGTTATGAAAATCAAGATATGTTCTAGTCAGAGCCACCAGGAACGCGCCTCCAAGTAAAATACCGAGAAGGCCTTCAATTGTACTTACCACTCGGACTAGAGGATCACTAGAAATAAAGTCTCCGTACCCGATAGTAGTAAAAGAAACTAAAGAATAATATAGAGCTTCTCCGCAACTTAATGGAGCAGGTTCACTTCGACTCGAAAAAGTAGCGTAGAACATTCTTCCCTCATAAAGCCATGTACAAGAACCAATAATCACAAAAAGAACGATCAAAACAATCCATGGATTTAAAAAAAAGTTGAGAATCAGATGAAAATACGCCTTACTTTTTTTATTGTCATGAAACAATTTCTTAGTTGTTATTGCGGCAGAATCTTTTAACGAAATTCCAACGGGAAATGATTTCAAAAATTCGAATGTTTTTTGAAATATGATTTCTCGTGAATCATCAGTCATCATTCTTGCTGTTTTTGCGTTAAAACGAGTTTTAGGCAAGGTGTTCCATTTATAGTCATATATATCGCGCTTATTCAAATCAAATGTTTTATCTACATTTATGTCAGTTCTACATGTCCTTTTTTTTTCAAAAAAAACATTATCGTTTATTCTTACGGCTTCTATTTGTGAGCAACATAATCTTAAATCTTTTATTTTCACATCATGAAAAGAAATTGTACCAATCGATGATTCATAAATATCAAATTTTTCACATAATTTAATATCCGAACAAAAAATTTCATCAACAGCAGAATTTCTAATACTTATAGATTCGATATTTTTTATGTTTGAACTTATTTCTATTTTCCCAAAAACAATAACATTATCAAAGCTGATGGATGCGTGAGAGCATTCATTATCCTTAGAAAGGAAATTTATAAAAAGATTTCCAAAGACAACAGTATTGCGTAAGAGAATAGGATCAAAGTCATTGATTTCTATGGTTGAATCCCATAGATACTTTAAATATAAATTCAAGACACAATCTTGAAAAACACATGGATTAGTTGGAGAACCCTTGATTCCATCAAAATTACTCTCTACAAGACTAGATTCAAGCTTCCCCCCGTTTATTTGAGGAGAGACTTGTTGCAAGCCTATATTTTCATAATTTTCTTTGTTTTTAAAGAATTCATATATTGAACTTCTATCATTAAGATTACTTTCTCTCAAGTTATCAATCATAAATTCTATTTTTTATCGTGAAATTCTACTCAAGATTCTTTTTTACATTTATTTTCTGCTAGTTGATATTGCCATTTCAAATAAAAAAGAGCTATTTGAAATAAGCACATCATAACATATGTTATTAAAGCAAATATATATCCAGGAACCTCCGTAATAACTTTATTCCATATCATCACAAATATGGCACTCGCAAATAAAAAATCACCAACAATTGTTGCCGCAAAAACAAAATCAATCAAAGATTTTTTTTCGTTTTCCATTTACTAATCCTCCTTTTTGAACTTCTTTTTTTACGCGTTCCCATTCATTTTTTAATGTTTTTCGCATTACATTTTTTATTTTTTTTATTTTCACTTCAATTGTCTTTTTTTCATATAAGCCAAAAGGCAAGAATTTTGCATCTTCCAATATATGAATTAATTCTTTATCATTTTCATCTTGATCATTTAACTTCATTACAACGGAGTCTATACATTTAATAAAATTAGAATTATTCCTATCATTTTTTACATTTCTTCCCATTGATTGATAAGCTCTAATTCTTTCTTTTACTTCTCGGTACTCTATGTCATCCTCCATTGATATATTTTCGGGATCATCATGTTCAAGAAAAAAATTATCTTCATAATTTTCTTCCCATTCTTCGGCATCTTTTTCCACATAAACCGTGAGAAATATATAAGAAATAATATTTGAAAAATCATTTCTTAATGTACCGATCCACTTTATTCTTTCGTTTGTTATTGTATTAACATATTGCTGCATTTTCACATTTTTTCTATTGTAAATTAAAGAAATTATTGATAAAAGCATTGCACAAATAGATAAAGCCGTTGCATATTTATTTTCTGAAAGAACACCTATTAATTGGTCAATCATTTTTTCATACCTCGATTTCGTTGTTCATTAGTTTGGGGAGTAGGCGGTCGCGGGCTTCCTTGGACGCATTAACTGCATCACTTAACAAGCGTATTTGTTTAAAAACAGTTTGTGTCAATTCAGAATATTTCGCAACCATCGTTCGAGAGGGTATAACAATTTTTTTGTCATTCAGCCTTCCCTGACTTATCTTCGGTTGCGCGACACCAGTAACAATATCCTTTATTTTCATATGCTTACAAAGCATATAAAGAAACTCCGTTGAATAACCATTAGCACCTTGAAATATATGCGCATGATTATTCACCCAAAATTTTCCCCATACATATTGTAACATTGGGGTTTCATCACTTGTAATTACGGTTCCATCTTCCCCAAACAACAGATATACCCCATCAAAGATAAATTTCTCAACACAATCCATTAATGATGCAGCGCCATAATATGGATAAATCTTTTCTTGTTGGTCTCTTTCTTTAGAAGAAAGAGGTTTCCGTTTGCTGTCATAACAAGTTGAGATTTCCGTTATACTACCATAATGCCAGCCTTCGGGAAGGCCGTTTTCGATTTTGGTGGTTTCGTGGCCGGGGTAGCGGAGGTCGATGAACCATTGTTTGTAGAGGCGCTGGGCGGCTTCTTCGAGGAGTTTTATTTGCTTCTGGTTGTTTTCAATCAGGTCGTCGTATGCTGAAAGAATTCCACCTAACTTTTGTTGTATTTTGATATCAGGAAGTTCAATCGCCAAGTTACGAATAGTCGGCATATTTACATGTGCAACGGTCGCTCCATTAGCTGTTCCTGTTAAGCCATATTGTTGTTTAGGTGCCAATAGATAATATGTCAAAAAACTTGGATCTACCTTTTGCTTGTTCGGTCGCAATAAAACAGTTCTTTGACCTAGACAAACCTTTTCTCCTTTTCTGATTAAGGCTACATTTCCTGCGGGTGCTTCACGAGCAAAAATCAAATCATCTTCTTGTGGAACGGCTCTGAAATTTCGTTGATTATAAACATCTTCCGATACTCGGTGCATGTCACTATATACCAATCGTCCTTTACCAACATTCGGCGTTCGCACTAGGGGATAGCCAACACCTTCATCATTTGCAGTAGAATGCGGACAATCAACAATAAATTCGCATACCTCCGACAGAATTGTTTTAGATCCTTCGCTTTGCTCAGGATGACACACTCTCTCGTCTTTCGTCTCTCGTCTTTCGTCTAATCTCACAGTCCCATCTCCTTCATGTTCTTCGAGATGGTTTTCATGAGGGCGTTACTTTCGTCCTGGAGTTTCAGGAGTTCCTGATGGATTTCGGTCATGCGTTCGGCAAAGTCTACGCCGTCATCTTCTACGGGGGCAACACCAACATAGGCACCGGGAGTTAGGCTGTAGTTCTTCTCGGCGATTTCGGCACGGGAGGCAATCTTGCAGAGTCCAAGAATGTCCTTGTACTTGCCGTCACCAAACTTTTCGTAGAGCCAGTCGGCTTCCTTGGCGACTCCGATGATTTCGTCAAGCTCCGCAAGGCGGGCATCCCATTCTTCCTGGGTCTTCTTCTTGCTTTTCTTGTCGGTGGCTTCTACGGCAGTTTTCGCCTGTGCACGGAGCGTTTCGCGATGTTCCTTGAGTTCTGCAAAAGTATTTGCAATCTTTGTGGATTTGCGGAGAATCTTTTCGAGCTGCTTATCTTCGGTGGAATCAGCGTAGGCAAGCAATGATAAACGGTATTCTGCAAGCAGTTCCGTATATTTCTGCGTTTCGCCACGATAGAGCCAAACGATGGCATTCAGGTTCTTGAGTTGCCATTCGTTCCATTCATTCAAAGTGCGGTCAACAACGGTGTAATAGTTGCGAGCATCGATGAACAAAACTTTGTCTTGAATCTTTTTGTGTTTACCCTTATCAAAGAACCAAAGGGTACACGGCAGGCTCTTGGTGTAAAAGAAGTTGTTGCCCACGCTCACCATGCAATCTACATGGCCCGTAGCCACCAGCTTTTCGCGGATGTCTTTGTCCTTGCCTTGGCTATCTGTTGCAGAAGCAGCCATCACAAAGCCTGCACGGCCCGTTTCGTTCAAGTAGCTGTAGAAATAAGAAATCCACAGGTAGTTTCCGTTGCCTATTTCTTTGTCCTTATTTACCGCAGGGAGACCGAAGGGCAAGCGACCTGCATTTTGGCAACTTTCCGCTTTCACCTTATCCACGTTAAAAGGCGGGTTTGCCATCACGTAATCACATTCGCCTGCAAGATTGTGTGCGTCGTGATAGAAAGAGTTCGCCTCATCGCCGGACTTTACTACACCGGTAAGGCCATGCACCGCCATGTTCATCTGGCAAAGCTGTGCATTGTACTCCACCTTTTCTTGACCGTAAAAAGTCATGGCTTCGTTGCTTTCCATGCCGGCGGCGTTCACAAAGTCGCCTGTCTGCACGAACATTCCGCCCGAGCCGCAAGCGGGGTCCAGCAGCACACCATGCGTGGGTTCCAACACATTCACAATCATCTTCACCAAGGACTTTGGCGTAAAGAAAACGCCATCGTCGCTCGCGATGTTCTTGGCAAACTTGCTGAGGAAGTATTCGTAAATGCGGCCCATCACGTCACCGCCTACATCGTCCAATGCGTTGTTGTTGAACGTGCGCAAAAGTTCGGCGAGCAGTTCGTCCTTGAAGTCGGTATAGGTCTTGGGGAGAACACCCTTGAGCTTTTCACTCTGGGCTTCGACAAGTTCCATGGCGTTGTTCACGACTTCGCCAAGGCTGTTGAGCGGCTGGCCGTGCTCGTTCTTGAGTTTTGCCGATGCAATATTTGCGGGCAAGTTCACCAAGTAATCAAATTGCGCTTCTTTCGGGAGGAACAATGCACTCTTCGAAACAAAATCGCTCGGCTCTACAGGGAGAACGCGGCCACCCCTGCTGGGGCGCTTTTTCAAAATTTCGGCTTCGACTCTCTTGAAGCGGCCATAAGCATAACGAAGGAACAAAAGTCCTAAAACAGGCATGCAATACTGATTCGATGTCAACTTGGAATCGGCACGGAGCAAATCGGCAGATTCCCACAAATCGGCTTCAAGTTTCTTTAAACTCTTGTTATCCATTTTGGTCCTTGCTAGTTTCTTGATTGAGCATGTATTTCCCTTTGCCATTTCCTTGCACGGGCTTTATAACGCCCAAACTAAACATTTTCTTTATAATTCCGATTGCGGCAGTTTTGCTAACCTTAAGGGAATTGGCAACATACTTGGCTCCAAAGACCTGTTGCAACCCAACTTCGGTAATCATTGCCTTCATGTGCCTTTTCATCGTTATATTGTACGTTGAAGCGTCTACCATTTTTTCAAAGTTAAGTTTTTGCAGGCCAAAGTCAACTTTTTTCGGAGAAAAGTCACTCTTTTTAGGATTAAAGTCAACCTTTTCCGGAGCAAAGTCAACTTTTTTTAAAACATAACCCGAATTTCGAATAATGGCTTTCAAAATAAAGGAGTCCTGTTTGTATTCCGGCTTGGGCAGCCCCTGCGCTTCCATTTCCCGGCACATACGGTCCACACCTTCGCCAAAATCCTTCACGTACTTGTAATCTTTCAAGTATTCCGCGATATGGGAATTGCGTGCAAAATGTGAATTACGAATCTTGTTGATTTTCACCTGACTTGGCAAATTCCCCGGAGATTCCACCACCAAATGGTCATCGAACATCTTGATTTGGATTTCGGTTCCGCGAATGGAATAATCCCTATGGGTTACCGCATTTACGACCAGTTCCGTACGCACAAATTCCGGATATTCTAGTTCGGTGGTAAAGATTCCGCCCGCAGTCAAATAGGTACGTTCCTTGATCTGCGTTTGGATGTAGGCGACCGCCTGGCGAATCTGCTCAAGAATGCGACCTTCAAAAGTCACATCCTTGATAACGTTCATCTCGGCACCGAATTTTTCTTCTGTACCTTCGTAACGGATAAACCTGACTCGGGCCCTCGGGAAAAACGACTGGGGTTTCTTGCCGAACAGCAAAATGGCTGCAACGCTGATTTGCAATTTTCCCTCTTTCTCCTTTGCGAAGTTCTTGTTCTGCAGCAAATACTCTCGTGGGGATTTAGAATATCCGATTAAGCTCAAATATTCTTTGAGATAAGATTCCTCTATATCTTCGTAGCAGGAGTCTGGAACAAGAAAATCTTCAAAGGAACGCAACCCTTTGTCGAGGGTCAGCGTCAAACGGTCATCGTAAGAAAGGAGCTTAGACTTGTCGCCCACACGCATATAAACGTCATGCGCCTGGTTTTCATGAACAAAGGGGCTTGCCTCTATGTGGAATACCAGCACATGGTTCGGCTTGCCTTTGGCATCAACGCATTCAACAAGTTCATGAGCAAACGGAACCGTCGGCGAACAAAAATCCATCGGAACACGTAAAAGTTCATTGACTTCTTTTTCTCGATGATCAACACCTTCAATGCGACGAGTCTTATCCGAAATGCCAACGACAATAATTCCACCATCAGCGTTCGCAAAAGCACACACATGGTTAGAGAAGTCCTTCGGAGCGATGTTGACGCTCTTTCGGTCAAAGGTCTGGGATTCTTCCATGGCTAGAATATCTTCTATACGCACTGGTCCTCCAGATTTACGCTACTCTGTAATGGGTGTAAACGTATTCGTAAACGCGGGCGCGATACATGTTGATGGCCACATCGTCGTAACTTTCGGGCAATTCTTGCCAGAGCGTGTCGCGGATGAGGGTATCCACAGCGGCCTTGGTTTCTTGCTTGTCGGTCCAATGGTCGAGACTTTCGATTTTAGCTTTTACCTTTTCAAGCAATTCTACGGCGACCGATTTCAACTTTTTGATGTCCTGTTTGCTCAAGTCGTCCTTGAAAAGCAAATCGTACATAGAGAGTTCTTCATCGTTTTTGAAACCCTCACGGACAAAACGCTGTTGCTCGGTATCCATAGACGAAGCCAAATCCATCAAGTCCATAAAGGTTTTTTCGATGGTCGCCCTATCCTGTTCGCTATTATATGCGTTGATGATTTCTTGGTAACGCTCGTAGAAATTGATTCTGCCGGAGTTAGTTGCCAATAGCAAGGAAAGCCGCTCTTTTACCAGTTCTTCTAAATCGCGGAGCAAGAGGTTCTTGCGTTTTGCCTTGGCAAATTCGCGACGGAGCAATTCAAAATCAATTTTGCTGATATCGAATTGTTTTGAAGACTTATTTGCGTCGTTCGTGTCCATTTCAATGTATTCATTCACAATCTGGTTCAGCTGAACCATCAAATCCACGTTGGTTACGTGGCGACGTTTAGCCTTCAGATTGCGAGCGACTGCATCTATTGCGTTTATCTTGTCGCGGTTCTCGGTTGTGATGTCTTCGCGATTCGTGTATTTCACCAGACGCGAAAGTTCGGCAGCGTATGTGGAGAATGTCTTCTTGTTCTCAGCCGAAGAACAGACTGCATTTGCGGTGTCCTGGATTGCGGCGATTTTCTCAAAATTCTTGGATTCAATAATCTTTGAAAGCGTCGCTCCGACTCCGCTTAAGAACGCTTCCGTTTTCGCAATAATTTCGATAATGCGATTCAGCAATTCTGACTTGTCGATTGTCGGGTCGGTGTGACCGCCGCTCACATTGTTCGTGTAATCCGCAAGAGCCTTACGCAATGCCTTGACAATGCCTGCATAATCCACAATTAAGCCATTGCTTTTGCCTTCGTTCACGCGGTTCGCGCGAGCAATCGTTTGCATAAGCGTGTGAGCTTTTAACAGTTTATCCAGGTAAAGGCAACTGAGGCTTTTGACATCGAAACCAGTGAGCCACATGGCACAGACAAATACGACGCGAAATTTGTTTTTGGAGTCCTTGAATTCCTTGTCCAGTTCCCGCTTTTCCATTTTGGTGCGGTGAGGCGTAATGTCCAAGCCCCACTTGGCAAAAGTCTGTTGCTCGTTCTGCTCCTGGCTCACAACAACCGCCATTTCCGTTTCACGCATCCACTGGATTTTGCGTTCCAGTTCCTGGGCTTCTTGCTGGGTTGCTGTTTTCAACTGCTTTTCAAGAGCTGCAATTTCTTCGGCCCAGTATTCCTGTACGTAGTTGTACATACGGACGCAAGTCACCTTGTTGAGGCAAACGAACATCGCCTTGCCACTCGTCCAAAGATCGGAATAGTGGTGTGCAAAATCTTTTGCCACCAAACGCAAGCGCGGTTCTGCCGTAAGCAGGTGGTATTCCTTGGCAAAATCCTTTTCAAGCTTTTCTTGCTGTTCCGGGTCAAGGTCCGCTGCTTCAATCGCATTGAGAATCTTATCCGTAATTTCGGGATTCTTGAGTTCCTTGATTTTGTCGGCGCGGTTTTCGTAATAGAGCGGAACGGTTGCTCCATCTTCTACGGCACGCTTGAAGTCGTAAATGGAAATGTAGCCACCAAAAGTTCTTTCGGTGATGTTGTCATCTTTTAAAAGCGGAGTGCCCGTAAAGCCGATTCGCGATGCCGTCGGGAGCAAGGCGCACATATTATCCGCAAACACTCCGTTCTGGCTGCGGTGAGCTTCGTCGGACATCACCAAAATATCGTGGTCCGGATAAATTGGAGCCAAATCTTTCTTGTTGAATTTTTGAATCAGCGTGAAAATGAAACTCGGGTTGCCTTTGAGTTTTGTAACAAGGTCCTTTCCACTTGTAGCGATGAACTTGGATGCTTTTACCTTGCCAAGCATTCCGCAATTTTCAAACGTATCGCTAATCTGCTTGTTCAATTCGTCACGGTCCGTGAGAATGACGATTGTGGGCGAACCTTTAGCACAGCGACGAATCTTCTGCGACAGGAAAAGCATGGAGTAACTCTTGCCGCTCCCCTGCGTATGCCAGAAAACGCCCAACTTGCCATTGCGAAGCTTGCGGTCTTCGTAAGCCTTGAACGCTTCGTTTACGCCAAGATACTGGTGGTTGCGAGCGAGAATTTTGACCGTATTTCCGTCGGAATGATCATAAAGAATAAAGTTCGATAAAAGATCAAGGAACGTTTCTTTTTTGCAAATTCCGCGAAGCATCGTCTGAAGCGCGACGGATCCCGCATCCGATTCCTTGAGACGTTTCCATTCGTGGAAAAAATCATACTTGCTGCCAAGCGTTCCTACTTTAGCCTCTACTCCATTAGAAAGCATCAAAAATGCATTGTAATAGAAAAGCTGCGGAATTGTCGAGAGATAGTCCGTGTAATTATCGTCGTATGCGTTTTGCACGGCGACATCGTTTCGCTTGAGTTCCACAAATAAAAGCGGGATGCCATTTACAAAGCCGACAATATCGGTACGGCGGCGATAAATTTCGCCGTGAATTTTCATTTCCTTGACTGCGAGAAAATCATTGTTCTCGGGATTCGAAAAATCGATGACAAGAGCCTTTTTAACATCCGAAGTGCCATCGGGTTTCTTGTAAGAGACCGGAATGCCATCGCGAATAAAGCCGTACTTTTCTTCGTTGATCTGGAGTAGCGAAGAAGTGCTAAGCGTTGTCGTAAACTTTTGAATGGCTTCGTCAATTTGCACGGACGTAATCCACGGATTCAACTTTTGAAGTGCTTCGCGAAAATACCGTTGCAACAAAACTTCTCTGTAAGTGGTTCGCCCTAATGTTCCACTTTCGCCAAGAATTTCTTGATTATATGCGAATACAACACGCCAACCCAACTCGTTTTGGAGCAAGTCGCCGGCGCTTTCCTGAACAAGGATGTTTTCGCTGTATTCGTAGGACATAAACAAAGAACCTTTTTTTAGGTAAATATAAACAAAAAATTCGCCCGCGTAATTGCGGGCGATGAGCTATAAACATTTGTGTATGGCGGCCCCGGAATAAATCCGGGGTGACTCTTTATTACTTCTTCTTTGCGGTGCTCTTTTTCGGGGCGGTGAAGTAGTTTTTCATGAACTGTTCAAATTCTTCGTCTTCGATTTTGTGCATCACAGAGAGTTTATCGAAAATCCAGCAGAGCTGTTCGTCAGTTTGGATGGCGACGTAGCCGTCTTTGCGGAAGACTTTGAGTTTCAGGAGGCCGCTGTCCCAACGGTTTGAAAGCTTGAAGTCTTCGAGTAAGCGAGACTGTTCCTTGCAAATTGCAAGTTTGTCTGCAAAAGAATAAATCGGGGCGTAGATGTTCGGGTTGCAGAGGTGCAAAAGTCCGTTACGGGCGTTTGCGGGGTTCTTGGCGAACTTCTTGGAGGCAAAGTCTTCGAGCTGTTCCTTGATTTCGGCGACGGTCTTGCCGCGTGTGGCTGCCGGGAGGGTGGAGAACTGGTTCAGGATGCCTTGCAAAAAGCTCAAGTCCCAATTCTTGGAGGATGTGCCGGTGCCTGCTTTCCAGAGACCAGCATTGCCCTTGCCGGTGTTTGCGATGGCGTAGAGGGCGAGTGCCTGCGGGGCGAATTCGCCGTTGGCCGGTGCTGCGGGGATGGCTTCGACGGTTTCACCGAGGAAATTCTCTGCGAGGAACTGGTCGAATGCGTCGTAGATTTCTTCTTTGCCCGGGACTTTGAAACGCGGGGCGCCATTTGCTTTGAGTTCTTTGATTGTTGTCATTTTTCTTCCTTTATTTTTTTCTTACTTAAATATACACAGAAATGTGGGCGCGGGTACAAGGAATTGTAAAACTATAGCGAAATTCCTGTGTCGCGCTCGCTGACGGTGGTAACGGCGGCTTTGAAAGTGTCGTCGCCTGCGATGATGGTGACGCTTTCCTTGGCGCGGGTGATGCCCGTGTATATGATTTGGTTGGTAAGGAGGGGGTGGCCGATTTTGGTCGGCAGGAACATGGTGACGTGTTTGTACTCGGAGCCTTGCGACTTGTGGATGGTGATGGCGAACGCGGTGGTGATGGAATCTTCGGGGAGGACCGAGAGCGGGTAGAAGACAAAGTCGTCGCGGGTTCTTTCGCTGCCCTGGGGTGGCGCCTTTTTGAGCATGAGGCAGGGGGTGTTGCCGTCAAAGACGACGATTCCCGTGTCGCCGTTGTAGAGCTTGAACATTTCCTGATTGCGCGTGATGATAAGGAGTTGTCCAGGGAAATAACCGGAGTCATCCCATTGGATGGTTTCGCCTTGCGTTTTCTTTTGGGCGCGCCAGAGGCTCTTGATTTTGGAACAAACTTTTTTGTTGATGGTTTCGATACCTCGGAGTCCACGACGTTCGGCACAGAGGATTCGCTTTGTCAGCGAAAGTTGCCAGATTTCATTGCGTCGTGCAGTTTCGCTGTGGTTGGGATCGTCCAATTCTGTGCCGGTGCGTTGCGGATTGATCTTTTCGGCGAGTTCAGGGAGTTTTGCAAAATCGCGGGACCATTCGGCAATGAACGATTCGATGCGTTTGTCTTCTTCTTTTTTGGTGAGCGGGGTGTTGTCGGTTTCTAGTTTTCTGTAGAAAACTTTATCCTTGAAGGTCGCTGCGTTTTTGTTTGCGAGGTCGCCAGATGCGTCGGGGATGCGCGCACTCCCAATTTCGTTGGAATCGTGCGCAAATTTGTGCGGAACGAACTTGTTGTTGTCCTTGGTTTCGGCGACTTCCTTAATTTCGGCGGCGAGTTTGCCGATGTTTGAACGATCGTCAAATCGGTTGGATTCGTTGAGCTTGACGGAAAAATCCTTGCCGGATTGCACTTTCAAGATTTCACCGAGAACGGCGCCGGAATCAACAGACGGGAGCTGGAACGGGTCACCGAGAATGAAGATGCGAGCGCCTTCGGGAATGGCTTCGAGAAGCGCTGCGAACATTTCGATGTCGATCATGCTCGCTTCGTCAATGACGAAGATGGAATTCTTGGGGAATTGCTCTTCGTGATTGTACATGAATCCGCCCTTGCTTTTGGAGAATCGGAGCAGACGGTGGATGGTGCTGCTTTCGAGTTCGTTCAGCTTGCGGAAAATGCGCTCGTTTTCATTTTTTTGTTCGTCACGGATTCTGGCGAGGCCGTCGATAAGGCTTTCGCGCATACGGTCGGCGGCTTTGCCGCTCGGGGCGGCGAGATAGATGTTCCAGTTGAGCATTTCGCTGTGGCTTGCGAGTAGATTCCACAGAATGTAAAGAACGACGGTGGTTTTGCCGGTGCCCGGGCCGCCTGTGATAACGAGGTTTTCGGATTGCCCGCGAATGATGGCTTCAGCTTGGCGCTTCTTGATGGTGAATGGCTTGTCGCCGAAAGGCTTGCAGATGTTTGCGATTTTTTCGGTACACAGAGCTATTTCTTCATCGGTCGGTTTGCGACCATCTTTGAATAAAATATTCGCTGCTTTTTTAATCACGCATTTGGCGTCGAAATGCTTGGTGAAATAAAGGTGCGTTCCGTTCTGGCGCTTGGCGAGAATGAACGGCTTGCTTAACGAATCTTCGGCAGATGCTGTGTCGGTCTCGCGGCTTTCCATGATCGTAGAAAAGTCGCTTGTCAAGATGTCTTGAATGCCGTGTGCGATGATACTTGCAAAATCGCTTGCGGTTGCAAAAGCGTTTTCGTCGATATCTTCTTCGGCGGTGCTGATGCGGAGCATCACGAGGCCGTTCCATTTGCGAGTCCACATGTCCGTGAACTGTTCTGCATTCAGCAGAACGCGCGTGTTGCCGTCGTCAAGGAGCGACATGCAGAGCGTCAGGAATTTCTGCGTGTGGAGCGAAATGTCGTTCTTGATTTCAAAAAGCAAGTGGAGCAAGTGCTTGTCAAGCGGGACGAGGCCGCGCATTTCGATAAGCGCGTCAATGAAATCGTCAATTGATTCTGTGGCGAGTATTTTATGGTCCATTTTAATTTTCCTCCTTAACGATGGAGGGCTTGCTCATAAGGTCTTTCACTTTTTGATAGGCGCTTTCGAGATCGAAGAAGCTTTTCCAAGTTTGTGCGTAAATGCCCTTGGGGGTACCGCCTTCGGTGCCGCGAATGAACGCGTAATAGATGCCGCCGAAGTGCTTTTCGAAAATTTCAGATTCGCTCAAGTTTTCGGAGGTGCCTTCGCCGTAGAACTGCTTAAGCCATTGAATCAAGCAGTAGCTGTAAAGTACGCGTTGGATAGAGTAATCGTTATCGACTTTTTCCTTGATCGCTTCGGGCGTGTAATTATTGTTCTCGAGCATGTCCGATTTCCAGTCGAGAATGGAATAGTACTTTTGACCGTTTATGGTGCGGATGAAAAGCAAGTCGATGAAGCCTTTGCAGAAACGCTTGAGAATGTCGCTGTCGGCGCATTTTTCGCCGCTTGCATTATTTTCAGAGTTTGCGCGATTCTCGTTATTGGAGTTCGCCAGAATCTCGTCGGTGGCGTTCTGGTTGAACTGTACTTCGGGCTTGTGGTCGCTTAGCGGAATGTCGATCAGCGCGAAGGTCTGCGGCGCATCTTGTGTTGCATTCCCCGCGCTTTGTTTTGCGCGTTGCACTGAACTGCCCGCGATCTCCGGCAATCTTGCGTTCAGCGTATTCCATGTGTAGCGCGTGGCAATGTCAATCCAGGAGTCTCGATGATTCCAGATAGGGAGCGATTCGCGCTTGAATTCTTCTTCGATGATGTTTCTCGTTTGCGGATTCACGAGAGCGTCTTCGAGCGTCTTGTTTTCTAAACCGAACTCTTGGAACTTGGTGCATTCGAAAATGCGGTGTAGCGCGTTACCGGCATGCGAACCGCGTGGGAACTTGTGTGCGCTCTCGTTCAAATGCGTTTGGTAATCAAGCGAAGCATCCGCTGCGATGGTGCAATTAACGGCGGCGGTATCGATGTCACGAATCTGGACCGTTGGCGTACGCGCTGTTGCGATTTCTTCGCCTTCGCGATTCGTGCGGTTGCCATCATCTGCGTCTACAGGCGAATCCGCTTTTCCGGAAAGCGAACTGTACGAATACTGCATAATGCTTGCGTCGGCGAGTTTGCTTTGCAAACTTGCCATGGCACATTTTTGCTGGATGAGGTTGTCCCGAATTTCATCGGTGCTCAAGACTTTCCCGATTTCGGAATTTTCATTGAGCGGCTTTAAAATGCGCTCCTTGACGGTTTCGCTTAGCTGTTGCGGATTCCAGTTTTCCGCTTTCGGTAAAATTGACGTCAGTTCCGATGCATTCTCGATGAGACCATTGATGGAACTTTCAAGGAATGCGTATTCCGGCTTGACGCCTTTGGTGTTTTTCCATTTCTCGTAACGCGGCAACATGAGAATCGAAGAGGCTCGCGTGAAATCAACGTAGAAGAGTCGCTTCCATTCTTCGAGTTCTTCGCGCTCGCGCGTGGTCTTGGCATGTTCACTGAAGCCGAGGCGGATTTCGTCGTTGTCGTGATAAAGGAACGGGCCTGTTGCGGGGCGCTTGCCCTTGAATCCTGCGACAGAAATCACGACAGGAAATTCGAGACCTTTCGAGGCGTGAATCGTCATGACTTGCACAGCGTCGTAATCGCTGCTTTTTTCGACGAGGTTACCGTCTTCATCATCTGCGTTTTCGCTGTAGCTTGCAAGTGCTTCCAAGTGGCGCACGAGATCTTCAATGGAACAGTTGTGATTGTAAAGGTACTCGATGGCGTAATTGCCGATTTGACGGAGCCTTGCCAAATTTTGCAATCTCGAAATTTCGGTCAAGCGTTCTTCGACTTGCGTATCGCTGTAGATGCGTTCGAGCATTTCTGCGTAACGGCGCTTTTGCGCCAGTTCCGTCCATGCGTTTAATTTTTGGCGCACGGGATTGTTCGGGTCGTCGAACGCTTTGCTTTCGGCATAGTGGATGTCCTGGCGGGTAATCCTGAAAAAGTCCGTGATGAGCGCTTCGCTTAAAAGGCGCCTGTTCCATGCAGAAAAATCAGGTGCGTTAATCGCCTTGAAAATGGCGATCCATTCGGCGCATTCGCGGCAACTGAAAAGATTGCTGTCTTTGTAACGGCTGAACGGAACGCCGGCAGAGCGCATGGCGTCTTCGATGGCGTCCATTTCACCACGGCTGCGGGCGAGTACAGCAAAGTCCTTGAAGGTCACGTTCCGGTATTGCGTGCAGTCGTCTTTCTTGAAAACTTGCAAAGCTGTTTTTTTGCCATCGACGAAAGTACACCAGTCGATGATTTTTTGAACGGCGGCACGAGCGAAATCGACTTCGTTGATGTCTTGATCGCTAACCCAGATGGGAGCGACTTCATTGCCTCCAATTTTAGGCGGAGCCTTGACTTGCTTTTCGTTTTGCGGCGGGAGCGATGGCTCGAAATCGACGAGCTTTGTGGCCCCTTCGTTCGGAGTAAAAAAGTCTCCCTTGAAAAGTTCGTTACAGCCGTTGATGATTCCCGTGGTGGATCTGAAATTTGTCTGTAGCGACATGCCGTTGTTGATTTCGTGAATGGCTTTTTGATAGACGTTCACGTCGGCACTTTGGAAACTGTAAATTGATTGCTTTGGGTCGCCCACGACAAAAATCTTGTCGAAAATGGCACTGAAAATATCCCATTGCAATTGGTTTGTGTCCTGGAATTCGTCAATGATGGCGTACGTGTATTGCGCACGGAGTCTACTCTTGAGCAAGGAATCGCCTTTGCTCGTGTCAAGCGCTGCGCGGTGCACCGAGAGAATCATGTCGTTAAACGACTGGCATTTCTTTTCGGTCTTGTACTTTTGCCATTCGTCGAAAACAGTTGCTGCTTGCGGAATCAAGAAGTTGTTGAGCAAAACGCTATTGATGGAGGGGAGTAATTCTTTTAACGATTTGAATGTCAAAAAAGCTTCGTAAGCGTCGGACGGCCAAGTTGTCCGAACGAAATCGCTGTCCCTGAACGAAACGCCAGAAAAAAGCGTCTTGTCTTTTTCCCAAAGCTTGAGCGCACTTAAAAAATCGCTGATGCAGTTTTTTGAAGTCTTGCTGAATTTCTCGGCCGAATGTTTTTCGAGAGTCGAAAAAGCGTCTCGGAAAATGGCGACGTCGAGAATGTCGTCAAATGTTTTTGCAACGGCAATGGTGCGAATGTCTTCATCGCTTAAAGCAGTATCGCCGAAAGTAATTTGCTCCGGCTTGTCGAGAGGTATGATTTCACGATCGCCTTCGCTACCGCGATAGACATTGACGATATTTTCGAGACCCGTTGCAACTTTGTTGGCGATGGACTGTGCAGAATCGGTCTTGAGCAAAAACTGGAAATCGCTATTGTCGCTCCATTTGTCGCGAATGAACTGTTCGACGAGATCGTGAACTTCGCTATCGTCAATCATCGACATGTCAAACGGTCTGCCTGCATCATAGGCGTATTCCTTGAGCGCCTTTTGGCAGAACGAATGGATTGTGAAAATGGCGGCGTTGTCTACATCTTGGTAAGCCTTGGAAAATAGCGCAAGTGTTGCGTCATCGAGTTCTTTTTCTTCCTCGTTTGTTTTGTCGAGCTTGCGGCTAATAAGGACTTCGTCGATTTTTTTGCGGATGCGGTCTTTGAGTTCGCCGGCGGCCTTTTCGGTGTACGTGACGATGAGAATTTTCTTGAGCGGTGTGCCAAGGCTGATAAGCTTTGCGACCATCAATTGGATGGTGTACGTTTTGCCTGTGCCTGCCGAGGCTTCAATGAAAAGGCTTTTGGAAGGGTCGAATTTTTGGAGACTGAAATTTTCCATAATTAAACCTTCCTTCTTTTTACGTTTTCGCTAACTGTAATTTGCATGAGGCTGCGCATTTTCTTTATCGCATCGTTCCATTCGTTTGTGAAGTTATTGGCTTCAAAACCGACATCGGTGATGGGGTCGAAAAGCGATTTCTTGTCGAAATATTTCCAGCAGTCTAAAAGCTTGTCCTTGAACGCGCGAATGTTTGTAATGCCTTGCGTGTCGAGCAAGTTCGCGGGAATAGCCTTGGAATAAGGGCGCTCCGTTTCGGTGCCGAATGCCGCAGTGTAGATTTCTTGCAAAGTCTCTGTTGCCTTTTGAGGTGTCATGGAAACCGTCGCTGTCGCCGGTTCTGCAGTGGCGTCGGTGTTGTAAATGGAAATCTTTACGGTCTGTTCTGCATCGAGAGTGCTTGCTCTTTGTGCGATGATGGCTAGCGCCTTGACGTAAGGGGATAAGAACTTGTCCAGAGTCGTCTTGCTGTAAGACGAAGAGACCGAAATCATCTCGGAAATCTTGTCGAGATTTTCGCTATTGCACCAGTCGAGCGTTCCCGAAAGTGTCCACTTGCTATCAGCGCTGCGGTCGATTTGAATGTCCTGGATTTTTGCTTGATAGCTCCAGGATTCCTTGATTTGCGAAACGAGATTTTCTCCCATTTTTGCAAGAATCAAGTTCTTTTGCGATTCCATTTCGGCAAGAAGTTTTTCGCCGAAGATGCCGTCGGGCATGTTGCCCTTGAGTGCGGATTCCTTCTTGAATTTTTCAAGCTCTTCGGACTTGTGCGAAAGTTCTGCGGCTACCATCATCTTGAAAAGTTCGCTCTTTTGCAGAGGCTCGAAATGAATTGGCTCGAACAGCTCCTTTTCCGGATCGTCGGATTCGGAGGCGGCGAGCATCTGGCTGATGCGGAATTCGAACGGGTCTTTCAAAAAATCGCTGAGCATGTACAGCGGAACGCGTTCGGGCAATTTTACAGCGATGTTTTCGTCGGCGTTTTGCATCGCGCCAGTTGCGGGATTTACATGGGCAAATCCGTCCTGCATCATGTTCAAGAATGCGCGCTTGTTGCGGAGGCTCTTTTGCGAGAAAAGTTCCGTAAAGTCGCGAGTCTCATCGAGCGAAATTTTGTTCTCGGGCCACGCTTCGGAAAGCCCTATTTTTTCGGCGGGTGCGCCATTCTTATCGCAATTAATAGCGTTGACCAAAAACTTTCGGATGTCGTTCACGACGGAGGTCGGGTAAAGTTCGGCGTCCTTGCGGATGTCCTGATTCACGTAGCTCACGTGGAAACTTTCGCTTGTGCTCATGAGCTGGCAGAGGAATGCGTAACGGCGTTTGGCGATAGGCGAATCGTCGCCCGGCCACGGGCGGCAAGACTTGCGGAGGTCTAGCGTGTTGTGCTGTTTTGCGCCTGGGAAGTTCATGGAATCGCCACCGATAAAGAACAAGTGCTTTACAGGAATAATGCGGTTCGGGATGAAGTTCATGAACGTGACGCCGTTGACAAAGAGCGTTCCGCAACTGTAAGCAGATGACTGTGCGGCGGTGAGGAGAGTCTGCTTGACGACCTTCCACGAGATGCTTTCGAGGCCGGCGTCCATTTGGTTGCGGAGACCTTCGATGGCCTGCATCACGTTATTGACGATAATCGTTTCACTGGCGAAGCCGTCGGGCGCGCCAGACATTGTGATCCATTCGCTGATAAAATCACTGAGCTTGTCGAGGTCGGCGACTTGTCCGGCCTTTCCGAAATCCATCCACATCTTGAGCGATTCGATGCATTCCACGAACTTGCAAAGCGAGCGGTTGTCGCTTGTCGCCATGTCGGCATACGGCATGAGCGTTTCGCTCGAATTTCCGTGTGAAAATACAACGGGATTCTTCGTCATTTTCGCAAGCAGCAAACGGCGAACGCCGCCGAGCCAGTCTTCTTTTTTGTGCTCGCGGTCGCGATAGACGTTCGTCTCTTCGATCCAGCTTTCCCAATTGTTCACGTCGTCTTCGCTGATGTGGCGCGTCTGCTGTACGACCGGATTGCGCAAAAGCGCAAAGAACGTTGGGCGTGTAATGGTTCCCTGTTCGAGAATCGAGAACAAGTTGTCCAGTACGTTTTCGGTCTGTGAACTTCTGGCGGGTGAATCGACAATGGCGAACGGGATGTGCAAAAATCCGTCCTTGTCGTTTTCGCTGGCGTACTTTTTCTTTTCGGGAGTCTGGTCGAAAATCGTCTTGATGGCGGTGCGGTAATCGTCCAATGCGGGCGATACGACGAGAATGTCGCTCACGCGAGCGCCTTCTTGCATGAGTTTGCAGATGCTTGTGTGGAGCGCTTCGATTTCGCGAATCTTGGTCGGCGCTGCGGTCACATCGAGGCTAAAGTCTTTTGATTTGCAATCGCTTGCGGTAAAGTCCGGCAATGTGTTGATGCGGTTTGCAATTGCGTACTGCACCTTGTGCAAAAGCGTATCGTGCGGGAGATCGCTTGCATCGCTTGTGCTGAAGTCGAAATCGTAATTGGCTGCTTGGCACCAGAGCTTGATGTTGTCGCGGCCGGAACGTCCCCAGTTGCAGAGCAGCGTGTTTTCGGATTCCGCTTCTGCGCTTGTGTATTCGGGGATGTCATCGACATCGTTACTTTCGCCCGCATCCGAAATCCCAACGGACATTTTTTCGCGGACCTTGTCGATGTCCCCATTTTTGTCGCTCCACTGTCCACTGCGTGAAATCCAGTTTCGGTGAATCGTTGCGTTTTGCCTGTGAACAGTTGAAGTGTCTTCCCAGAATTCCATACAGGGATTCTGGATGTAGGCGTAAACGTCGTGCGTCTCGGCGTACTTCTGCAAAATTACGCGGTAAAACTGGCCCATGCCTCCGAGGCCAAAAATGAATAGCGGCGTGTTGCCTGTGTGTTCCGTGTGGAATTGAACATTGCCATTTTTGTCGTGGCATGCAATGTAGAGGTACGGGATCGTCATGTATTCCGTGCGTTCGATACCCTTGCGCTTTGCTTCGTTTTCGAAAACTTCGGAAAGCAGCGAAAGCTTCCCGTCGTGGGCGTGGAAAATGGCGGAGTACAGCTTGCGCTGCCAGGCTTCACGCTTTGCAATGTCGTGGTTTGCTATTCCAAAAAAGTCATCCAATTGCCCTTGCTTCCACTTGTCGAGAATGCCCGGTGCAGACTTTCCGTCGGTGCCGCGAATGAAATCGCTCGGCCTGCTTGTCTCGTATTCCAAGAACAGCGAAGCCATCTTGCTTGCAAAGTCAAAAAGGTGCGTCTCGTCGAGCGCTCCGTCGATCACCAGGTAACGTGTGACTTCATCGTCCATCAGCATGTAGTTCGGCGTACCGTTTGTCTCCTTGACGAGGTGCGCGAGAATCACGTTCCGGAGCATGTCGGAATTCAGCTTTTGCTTGTGCGGGTCATCGCCGATGAGAATTTCCATGAGGAAACGGTCGATCATCATCGAATTGAACCCGACGAGCGACTTCTTTTTCTGTACCCATTTTAGCCTGAACCACTGTTCCAGTTTCGGGTCCGGGAACAGGACTGCCGGGGCTTCAAACGGGTTTGTCCATGCCTTGGATACCGCCTCGATCAGTTCATCGGCGAGGTTTTCTAGGTTCAGCGCAAATTTCAGGTAAAGCATGGCTACAATATATTAATCTGTGACACGAATCGCATGTTTTTGATGGATTCATTTTAATTTTGGGGATTTTTCATATATTTTGATGGAGACGGGGCAAGCATGATAAAAAAAGATATAAACCAACAATCTTGGATCGAAAAAAGTAACGCAATTATTGAATCGATTGCGGATGAATTTGATTGTGTTTGCTATGTGGACTTGTCTAAAAGTCCTGAAGAAGATGATGTTGAAATCTTTCATGCCAGCCAGTTTCTCGTGGCTCGTGTTCCTGCGCTTCGCGGGGAACGGAATCTCCATAAGCGTTTTGTGCTTATATGCGAAAATTTTATTTGTGAAGATGACCGTGATATTTTTTATAAAAGCACTCGCCGCGAAACAATTCTTCAAAATCTTGAAAAGAATTCTCAATATGTGGTTCCGTTCAGGTGCGAATTTGAAGGCGCCGAAATTTATTTTCAGATGAACTTTTTTGCGGATCGTGATGAATCTGGTAAACTCAAGGGATTCGTCATGAGGCTTCGCAATGTGGACCGTGATATCCGTTCCAAGCAACGTTACGAACTTGAACGCCATCTTAACGAAAGCATCGTTATGAAATTTGGTGAACGGGTGGAATCTGTATTTGTCTTTAATCCGGTACGGAAAACTTTTAGGACGCTTTACTGTAAAGACGAACTCAAGGGGTTGTTCCCGGCCGAAGGAAAGCTGGATGGCGCAGGCGGCCTTGTCGCTATAAATGTGATTCACCCTGCGGATAGAGCAAGAATATTGCAGGGTCTTAATATGGAAAATATTCTCCACCGGCTTTCTCGCGAGCATAGTTTCCGCTTTTTATTCCGTGATATTGCGCTCGGGTATGCGCGTTGGTACGAAGTACGCGTAATGCGCTTTGATATTGGCGAAGAAAATGAGTTTCTGGTAGGCTTTGTCAACAAGAACGATGAAGTTATCAATAAAAAAATTAACGAAAAAGTCAGTGAAGAATTTGCAAATATTGACCTTATCAACCTGGAAGAGGATATCATACAGGTTATTCGCAGGTCAAAGTATTACAATGGCGTAAAAGAAAAGGATATTATTCCTTTTGAAGTCGGCTTCAAGAACGCGTCAGCATTTGTTCATGAGGAATTCAGGGAACAGTGGAATGAGTTTGGAAGTATTGAAAACTTGAAACGTATTTTTGCGACTACAGATAGCCGGGAAATTGTTTTCAAGCATTTGACGGGTGACGGCTCGTATTTTTGGTGCCGCAACGTGTTTCGTGTCCTGGATAGGATTGACGGTGTCCCGGTAACGCTTGTCATGACGGCCACGGTTGTGGATAGGGACCAGTCCGAAAAGCTCAGCTTGAACGAAAAGCTCGTGCAGCAGAAAAAGGAACTTGAACGAAACCTTTCGATCATTGATGTCTTGGCGTCTGAATATTCGTCGGTTATGTATGTCAATCTTTTGACCGAGGAAATGATCCCGTATTCGATGAATGAAATTTCAAGACCTTATTACGAAATAATGAAGAAGAACGGCATTAAATATATTGATGCCTATTTGCGTTTTGTAAATGAACGGGTCTATGATGCGGATAAGGAGAAGATGCTTGAGGCTGGCAATGTCAGCAATATCAAGGCTTACCTCAAGAACAACAAAACATACGTGACCCTTTTCCGTTCGGAATCGTCGGGACATATGCGCTACAGTGAAATGAAGTTTGTGAAGGTCGGCGCAGACAACGAGGAACCGAAAGCAATAATTGTGGCCTTTGCAAACCGCGATGATGAAGTGAGTGCTCGATTTGTCCATGATAAGATCATGGCCGAGTACGAGGCGATTCTCCTTTGTGATCTGTCGAATGATTCTGCGCGTGAAATTTTGCCGTCGAGGCATGTTGATTTTGGCAACGAGCAACAGCGCAATACATGCTCCTATCGCGCTAGCCGAATGGTGCAGATTGTCGATAGCGAATACAAGGAAGAATGGATGCGCCTTGCAAGCCCGCAATATATCCAGCGGCTCCTTGCACATGACGATCGCCGAGAGCTGCTTTTTAAAGCATCGATTTTCAATAATCCGTGGGTGAGTTTTGTCATGCAGGTCGTGGAACGCCGCAATGGCGTTGCGACTCTCGTGATTATGACATTTGCAGCGGTGGACAAGAAACGTGCCGAAAAAATCCAGCTGAACAAGAAGATAGCAGAGCAGAAAGAGGAGCTGGAACGCAATATTTCCATCATCGAGGCGCTTTCCGCAGAATACACGTCCGTTTATTATATCGATCTTGATTCCGAACAGATAACGCCTTATTCCATGAACAAGGCGACTGCAAATTCGTTTGGTGAAACATTTAAGCAAAATGTTAAATATTCCTTGGCGTACTCCGTGTATGTCGATAAGTTTGTGAGCGGAATCTACAAGAACCGAATGCTCCAGGCGGGTTCCATTAAGAATATCCGGGAACAGCTTGCCAATCGCAAAAGCTTTAACACGATGTACGTGAACTTCCTCAATCGCTATTGCGAGATGAAGTTTGTGAAAGTCGGCGATTCCGATCACCCCCAATATGTGGCGCTTGGCTTTGCAGATAAGGATGATATTCTTCGCAAGGAAATCCAGCAGCAGTCTGTAATCCAGGGTCTTGCCGAGGACTTTGACTTGGTCTGTTATGTCGATACAGTTTCCATGCACGAAAATGTTTATCGCTGTACGGATGTTTTCCCGCGGATCATCAGGAATTGGCGAGAAATTCTGGGATTCAATAAACGGTTGAATGTCATCAAGGATCAGTTTGTTTGTGAAGAAGATCGGGACCAGTTCTACGCATCGACGCGCCGTGAAATCATTCTTGAAAATTTGAAGAACAAGAATGCCTATTATGTGAATTTCAAGGCTAATGTCTTTGACCATGTTGAATACTGGCAGATAAAGTTTGTGTTGACGGCGACGAATCCTGTGCAGATTGTCGCTGGCTTCCATAGCGTTGACGAGGAAACCCGTAAGCAGAAAAAGGACAAGGAGGCTTTGGAACAGGCTCTTCGGATGGCTAATTCTGCAAGCCGCGCAAAGACTACATTCCTCAACAACATGAGCCATGATATCCGTACGCCGATGAATGCCATTATTGGTTTTACGGGTCTTGCTGCGAAGCATATTGACAATAAGGAACAGGTTGCAGATTATCTTGCGAAAATTGAGCAGTCTTCGGAGCATTTGCTGTCGCTTATCAATGATGTCCTGGATATGAGCCGCATTGAATCGGGCAAGATGAATATTATGGATCGTCCAGAACGCCTTGCGGATATAATCCATACGCTCAAGGGAATTGTTCTTTCGGATGTTCGCGCTCGGCAGCAACAGTTCTTTATTGAACTTGAAAACATTAGCAACGAAATGATCATGTGCGATAAGCTGCGCTTGAATCAGGTGTTGCTGAATGTCGTCTCCAATGCCATCAAGTATACGCCTCAAAAAGGTGTCATCTCAATGAATGTCAAGGAGGTTCCTGCTGAACCGGGTTATGGAATTTACGAGTTCCTTGTGAAGGATAATGGTATCGGCATGAGTGAAAATTTCCTGAAGCAGATTTTTGCGCCGTTTACCCGTGTGAATTCTTCGACGGTAAGCGGTATTCAGGGAACAGGCCTTGGCATGTCCATCACGAAAAATATTGTCGATATGATGGGCGGTACGATCCGCATTTTGAGCAAGGAAAATGTTGGCACCGAAGTCATTATGACTTTTAAATTTAAGCTTTGCGATGAACCCAATAGAATTGCTGCTTGCAAAAAGTTCAGGGGCTTGCATTGCCTGATCGTAAACGATCGGCCGAGTGTCTGTAGAACGGTTGATACCGCCGTGAAGCTTGAAGAGTTGTGGTATGACTTGTGCTCCTCTGAAGATGAGGCCCTGGCTTATATAGAAAAATCGAGAGCCTTGAACGATGAATACCGTCTGTTCCTGATTGAATGGAATGTGCCGGGAATGAGGTGCGTTCAAATTGCGCGTAAGATTCGCAAGCTTGTGGATTCTAGAATTCCGATTGTCGTGCTTACTTCGTATGACTGGCTGGATATTGAAAAAGAAGCGCTTGAAGCGGGTGTGACATCTTTCTTTGCTAAGCCGTTGTTTCCGTCGGATTTGCAACAAATGCTTGAACGGTTCTGCGGAAATGTACCGGGGAATGTTGCTGAGTCGGAACAGTTGATTTCGTTGGCCAAATCGTTTGATTTTACTGGCCGCAAGGTGATGGTTGTCGAGGATAATGTGCTCAATCGGGAAATTGCTACGGAAATCTTGGAAGACCGCGGTGTAGAAGTCACTGCGGTGGAACGTGGCGACCTGGCTGTTGAAAAATTGCGTTTCTCGACAAATAAGTATGACGCTGTCCTGATGGATATTCAGATGCCTGGTATTGATGGTTACGAGGCGACCCGCCAGATCCGCAAGCTGAAAAATAACGATGTCGCAAATGTGCCGATTATTGCGATGACGGCAAATGCGTTTGATGAGGATAAACGTGCCGCGATGGAAGCGGGCATGAACGACCATGTGGCAAAACCCGTGGACGTCAATGCCCTCTGCACCACCCTCGCGAAATTCTTTAAATAAGCTTTTAGTGCTGTTCTAAAAAATTTTTATTGATTTTTTTTTTGTTAATTGCGAGAAAAAATGAAAAAAGTGAAAACCTTATATTTCGTCGAGAGAATAAAGCGTCGGCCAAGGATGGGGAGGGTGCAGGGAGGGGCCCGTGCGGCCTTCGCAACTCCGAGCTGGGGCCCCG
>NZ_JBGUHR010000032.1:0-36823 GCF_045112255.1 Fibrobacter sp. | reverse complement strand
AGCTAACCCACTCGGCTCCGGCCGCCGCCAGCTGTTCGGCCAGCTTCAAGTAGGCGTTCACCGCAGGTGTCGCGAATGCAGAAGCATTCCTCTTGCCATTGTAGCGGGCAAGCTTCAAGAAGGTATAAGGTCCAACGAGGCTAGGCACTGTATGTACCCCGGCGGCCTTCGCCTCGTTGTATTCCCGAAGGGGCTTCACATCGCCTGCAACAGCAAGTTCAGTAGAGTCGTCCAATTCGGGAACAATATAGTGGTAGTTCGTATTGAACCATTTCTTCATCGGGAGGGCCTTCACATCGCCCTTTGCACCCTGGTAACCGTGGGCGGCGGCGAAATACTTTTCGAGCGTGCTCAATTCGAGGCTCTTGTAGCGTTCCGGCACGACGTTCAGCAAAAATGCGGTGTCGAGAACGTTATCGTAGAACGAAAAGTCGTTGGACGGGATGAAGTCGATGCCTGCGGCCTTCTGCTTCTGCCAACCGTACTGACGGATTTCTGCGGCGACCTTCTGGAGTTCTGCTTCGGAGATTTCGCCCTTGAAGAACTTTTCACTAGCGAACTTGAGTTCACGATTCTTACCGATACGCGGGAAACCAATTACAGATGTTTTAATGCTCATAGTGTTTTACCTACCTTTTTACTTTGTTTTTTGAACGCTCCAAATATACCTCACTTTTTATCATCGGTAAAATACTATTTTTTATACGTTCACCATAGATTTTTCCTATGGTTATTTATAACTAGCGATAAGGAAAACTTATGACTCTACAACAACTTAAATACGCCATTGCCATTGCTGACACGCGAAATATTACCGAAGCGTCCAAGCGAGTCTTTATCTCGCAACCGAGTCTTACCGCTGCTATCCACGAACTCGAAGAAGAAATGGGCGTGACGATTTTCAACCGTTCCAACAAAGGCGTGACCATCACAAACGAAGGCGATGAATTCCTTTCGTACGCAAGGCAAGTTCTGGAACAGGCGACGCTTTTGGAAGACCGCTATAAAGGCGGCAAGGGCGGCAACATGATTTTCTCCGTCAGCTGCCAGCACTATTCTTTTGCCGTGAATGCATTTGTCGATGTTATCCGCAAGTTCGGTGGCCCGAGCTACGATTTTACGCTTCGCGAAACGCAAACCAACGAAATTATTGACGATGTCGCCAAAATGAAAAGTGAAATGGGCGTACTTTACCTCAGCGATAAAAACGAAAAGGTCATCACCAAGCTCATTCAAAAGAACAATCTTGTATTTGAACCGCTTTTTGCAACACCGCTTCACGTGTTCATGTCGTCAAAGAACCCGCTTGCGAAAAAAGAAAAAATCACGCTTGCGGATCTCAAGCCATTCCCGTACTTGACTTACGAACAGGGCGATTACAACTCGTTCTACTTTGCCGAAGAACCGCTCACCGCCATTGATTTCGATTGCCCGCGAAACATCAAAGTCCGTGACCGTGCGACACTTTTCAACTTGCTCATTGGCCTTGACGGCTACACCATTTGCTCCGGCGTCATTAGCCACAAACTCAACGGCAAGAACATCATCGCAAAACGCCTTGATGTCCACGACAAAATGACAGTCGGTTATGTTATGCGCAAAGGCGTCACGAAATCGAGATATGCAGAGGCGTATATTGCAGCGCTCAAGAAACATTGCAAGTAGGGGGGGGGCTTTTGCTAAAAACAGTGATTGATTAAAAAAGTTGCTGTCAAACGCAAAAGCAATCATATGTTTGCTATAATATTCTAAAAAGAAGGGATTATCCATATGAATAAAAGAAATCATGATTTGTTGAATCGCGAAAAATTTGTTGCGTTATTAAAGGATATTGTTGCTCAACAATCATTAAATGAGAATAATGGTTTTTCATTTGCTATTGATGGTAGATGGGGATGTGGAAAGACTTTCATTTTGGATATGTTGGAAGATCAATTAAAAAATGAAGAATATCTTGTACTTCATTATAACTGTTGGGAAAATGATTTTTATGATGAACCTTTAGTAGCTATAATTTCTGTTATAATTAATGAATTAGAACGTCTTGTAAAGGACAAAATGGCTCCAGGAGTAAAAATACGTGTTAAATCTTGTTTGAAATTTTTTAAATCTGTTGCTGCGACTGTATTTGAATATAAGACAGGATTAAATGCTGCCGCGTTGTTAGATGCGGGAAATGAAACTTTTGAAGATGAAAAATCAAAGGCGTTGCCTCGTGATTTTGATACGATGCTTCCTTTAAAAGATGCTATTGAGGGTGTTCGGGAAAAATTGACTCTATTAAAAGAAAACTTTAGTGGAATATTGATTATAGTGGACGAAGTTGATAGATGCTTACCAGAGTATTCAATCAAAGTTCTTGAACGATTACATCATGTATGTTATGGTATTCCTGTCGTTCAATTGATTGCTCTCAATAAAGACGAACTTGCGGCATCTATATCTAGAGCGTTTGGAAAAAATTTCAGTAATGAAAAAGCACTTGATTGGACGGTTCGAAAAAATGGCAATGATGCTCAGTCTATTAAAGGAATTGTTGATGATAAGGGGAAAAGTAATGTTCAATTGCGGTTTGCTGACTACTACTTGTTGAAGTTTATTCAACTTGTAATCCCGGTTCCGCAATCGTCATTAAATGATAAAATACTTGATGTTTTGGATGGATTAGAAACAGAATTCAATCATTCAGGTTATGTTAAGATTGAATATGTTGCTGCGTTTATTCGCGATGTACTTAACACTATGCCTATGCGCGATATCGAGACAATTATTCAACAGGCAAAAACAATGCATCTTATAGCGAAAGCGCGTTTGGGAGAATTAGAAAAGCCTTCTTTGGGAATTCTTTGCTATGAGTTAGTTGAAAGTCTTTTCCGCTTCAAAAATGCATCGGGCGAACCCCAAATATATACCGAATCCAACGAAAGAAATGGTTACAATTACTTCTTTTATATTCCGAAGGATAACGCCATAGGCGAATGTTTGAAAAAATGGAGCTTGTCAGAATGTGGCTACTATGAAAGTGTGATACGTAGATATCGCAAAGAAAAAATCTGCGAAGTATATCAGGTGCAAAACTCCCAACGACAAGAAGACTATGTCAAACTATTCTTTTTAAACAATGAAATAGAAGAAAGTGGTTATCGCACAAGAAAATTTGAATTTCAAATTAAACGAGATTTCTGCGATGACTTATATGCAAGCTCGCTTCGTGATATAATTGATATATTGAAGTAAATGTTTACAAATAGGAAAAAATGATGGTTACCCCGCTCTCACTGCGTTAAGCAAATCCTGATAGCTCGCAACATGCGCATAACGAACATTGCTATTACTTGCCTCGTTGAAGAGCTTCTTGGCGCATTCAATTTTTGCTTTTTCGACAGGACGAAGCATCATCGTATCCATTGAGCCCTTTGTTTCGGCGACAAAGAATACGTGTTTTACTTTGTCCTTTTCAAAGGCGATAGCCCAGTCGGGAGCGTAGTTGCCTACAGGGGTCGGAATCTGGAAACTTCGCGGGAGCTTGGCGTACACGCATACTTCGGTTGCCTTTTCAAGAGCTTGGGCAAAATCTTTTTCGCTTTCGCTGTCGGGGAATACATATTCCATAATGCTTTTATTGGCTGGGATTGCGCGTTCGTATGTCGAAGAATGCTTCTCGTTTGTGAAAATCGTACTATCGTAGGTGTCATCAATTGTGTTGTAGCGGATGCACTCCACGATCATAGTCGCTTTCTGTTCTTTGATTGTTTTGATAACCTTGCTGATAAATTCTTCAGGGTTGCTCTTGAACATTGCGAACTTGCTTGCATCTATCCGCTTCAATATGGCGACAACGGTTTTGCGCGTGAGCGTTGCGCCCTTGGCTATTTCACCGACCAAGTCGTATTTGGTTTGCGACATGGCGGCGACATCAACAACTTCTGAGGCGGTTTTCTGATTGTCGCCAAAATCGTTTACATCTTTCTGCTCACCAGAGTGAACGGTATAAGACAGTTTCTTCACAATCAAGTTTGCATTGATGTCATCCACGACTTTTTTGATAAGCTCGTCACTGTCGTAGTGTACGGTATAAGCGTACTTGTGGTTAATTTGATTCCAAAGTTCCTGGAATTCTTTTTTCTCGAAGTTTGCCTTGTTGAGCCCGTTATCCTTGATTTCGGTCTGGTTGCCGTTTTCAACCATCCCGTCAAGGGCGATGGATTCATCAAAGATAGATTGCACCAATTTGTGGATATCTGCTTCCATGGGAGCGATGGAAGCCTTCTTGATGGGCTCTAGCGATCCGTTTTTGAGTGCGGTCTTGTAAATCTCGGAAACATTGCCTTTTTCGTCAATGTAATCATTAATGAGCAAATAGGCGTGAATAGCGTCTGCTTCGGCCTTTGTAATTGGGCGCTTGAGACCATCAATGGTGACGTTCTTGCCGATGAAGAATTCTTCGTCGGCCTTTGTCGGGCGAGTGCGCAGGACTTCTTTGGTTTCGGCTTGAAGGCCCGAGACGAAATCCTTGTAACTTTCGTTCGCGATAACGGTCAACTTGTTGACTTCATGAATGTTCTCGCCGAGGGCGTCGAGGTCCATGCGATTGCCGTTGACATCTACACACAAGCGGAGGCCGCGGCCTACTTCCTGGCGTTTTGCTGTGGCGGAACTTGCGTGGCGCAAGGTGCAGATTTGGAACACGTTCGGATTGTCCCAACCTTCACGGAGTGCCGAATGCGAGAAGATGAAACGTGTCGGTTCATCAAAACTGAGCAACTGTTCCTTGTTTTTGAGAATCAAGTCGTATGCAGAAATATCGTCTGCAATGTCGGAACCGCGTTTGAGGGCGCTATTGACGGCGTGGCCCTTCTTGTCGATGGAAAAATATCCGTTATGGACTTGTGCGGCATCAAAGCGGTCTAGGTATTCTTGATATTTTCCATTGAACAGATTGCTGTTTTCGTTACGGTAGTAATCGTATTCTTCTTCGAAAATCTTTTGGTATTCGCCTTTGACTTCGTTGCCCTCGTCATCGTAAGACTTGTATTTGGAAACTTCGTCAATGAAGAATAGCGAAAGCGTCTTGATGCCGCGTGCGAAATTGAATTTTTCCTTTTCGAAGTGCGACTTGATGGTTTCGCGGATTTGGGCACGCTTCATGGCGTCTTCGGAAATGTCGCCGACCACTTGGCCCTTGCTTAAAACAACGTCATTGACAAAGGTAACCGAACTGCGTTCAGGGTCAATATTCAGAACTTCGAGCCCCTTATAGACCTGGAGACCTGTTGCGGTTTCAAGCTTGTCGCCCGCCACGAAACTCAAAATCTTGCGGGTAATAACACCGCTTTTCAACTTGACATTGACTTCTATCTTTGCGATAGGCGCCTTGTTCTTGCTCTTGACGATGTCATCAAGATACATGTAGTCCTTGATGCCCGGGATATTGCTGATTTCGAAACCCTTGACCTGGATTTTCTTGACAAGTTTCTTGTTGTATGCATCCAGTGCGTCCAAGGCGTAAATCAGGTTATGGTCGGTCTTGTGTGTTGCCGAGAAATACAGGGTAAACAGCGGATTGAACCGTTTGAGGCCTGCCTGCGTAGCGGCACCTTCCATCTTTTGCGGCTCGTCCATAATGATAATCGGGTGGTTCGCTTTAAGGACGTCAATTGGTTTGCGGCTTGCAAATTCGTCGCGTTCGGAATAGATAATCTTGCTTTCTTTGTTGTTCGCTCCCTCTTTCATGGAGCTTGCGAAAGCCTGCGTGTTAATAATCATCACGTTGATTCCGGCATCGCTCGAATAGGAATCAATCTTTTGCAGGTTTGAACTGTCGTACACGAACCATTTGGCTTTTTTGCCGTAGTGTTCAAAGAAATGTGTCTCCAGCATTTCGAAACTCTTGGCGACGCCTTCGCGGATGGCAATACTCGGCACCACGACGACGAACTTGCTCCAGCCATAACGCTTGTTCAGTTCGAACATCGACTTGATATAGACATAAGTCTTGCCGGTACCGGTTTCCATTTCAATGTCAAGATTCACAAGTCCAAGATTCTTATTCAATTTTTCAGACTTCTTGATGTCGTTTTCGAGCTGGAGCTGGCGAATATTTTCAAGAAGATTGTTCTCGGATAGCACCAATTCGTGGTTACTGTAGCCTTCCTCGTTTTCAAGCCTAAGCATGGGCGAATTGATCTTGCCGATATCACGACGGTACAGGGTCTTGTCGATACAGGGTTCGCCATCGAATACGCGGGCAATGCATTCCACCGCGTCGGTCTGGTACTGTTGAATCTTGAACTTAAATTTCATATTTTTACCCTGATTTCTCTTAAAGTTTCACTTAAATTTGAGTTAAATCTCACTTAAATTCTGACTTAAATTTAACCTCAAATTGCCTATTTTGGTTAAAATTCGGCAATTTTCAGTAAATGGACCACTTAAGTCTCACTTAAATTTTGACTTAAATTCACTTAAATTCGTTTAATTTCACTTGGTTTTACTTAATACCCATTTGTTTTCAGAATTAAATTTGATAAGTCCTTTTTTTCGCAAGGATGTTAAAAGATTGCCGACTTTATTAATCTTTTTTTCACGATCTAAAATATCAGGCAGCTTGTCAATTAGTAATTCTTCAAAATCTTTACGACCTAATTGTTCATGTTGTTCCAAGGCTTGGCAAATTAAGTCTTTGTAGTACTTGTCGTCGAACCCCTTAATTTTGGTGTAAGAAACTTTTTTTCCAACAGTTTGTGCCACGGTCTTTGAAATATAGATATTGGGCTTACGACCTTCGATAAGCTTTAGCTTTCTGAGGTAATCGATTTCTGCAGAAGTTACATTTCGCTTCAGTAGTACTCGACTTAGAATTTCGACATCGTTAATCGTCAAGTCTGGATTCTTGGCGAGCAATGTTGAATAGTTGTTATCAATGATTTTTCCTGTGATAGTTACCTGTACTCGATTGTTCGAAAGCTCGTAATCGGGCATTGGGAAAAGACGCTTGCGTTGGAAATTGAACATTCTGCGAATTCCGCTGCCAATGGTATCAACCATCTTGAGTTCCACCATCGCTTGTGCGAGAAACCTGTTGCGGTAGCGTTCTTCCGGTGCATCGAATGTCAATACATTCTTGACGGATTCAGGGATAAAGTTCCCTTTATTCGAAAATACAAGCTTGTCATCGTATTCTACGACATTGATCATTCCGCTCATCGTATAATCCTGATGCGCAATTGCGTTATTCAACGCTTCACGAATGACATACGGCTCATAGGTATCCATTTCTTCAGGAAATAGAGTTCCCTGTTCAGGTGGAATAAAGCGATATTTGAGATTGCGGATTTTAGCGTAGATTTTTTTCGATGCTAAAATGAAGGGGCATGATTCTATTTGATAATCGCGTTCGTTTTCTTTAGAATCTTTTAGAATCCATCTGATTTTTGCCACGGCGGGAGAAATGAGCACTTCGCTTTCGGGCTTGCCCAAAAGGATGATTGCTGTGTTAGTTATTTTCCCCTGGCGTGTGATTTTCGCCTTGTTTAGGAATTTGATGTCATCCCAAGTTTCCATTTCTTCGCGGAATTCTTCGTGCTTATTGGCGAATTGTTCCCTAGCTGCTTTGATTGCTTCTGGATCAAGATCATCGATGGTTGCTTTTTCGATAATGTTTGAGCTCCAATCGGTTTCCGAATTAAGAATTTTGCGAAGAAAATTTGGATAATTTTTTAGATCAGTTAAGTTGCTGCCGATGCGAATGGATTCCTTTTTATAAAAAGAGATGGGTTCGCCACTGGCTGCGGGAATAGTAAATATTACGATATGCTTTTGGGGATCATCATGATAGTCGAATTCTTCAATTACAAAACTTAAGCTAGGATTAAGGCCTCGACGAAGCCACAGTTCATAGCTTTCGTTACTTCTCTTTGCAGATTCCATTTTTAGGTTCGTTCCGACTATATTCCATGTAGAATCTTCAATTCCAAGAATTAAGTAGGCGTAGGCTACATCCTTGACGCAAGCAGCATTGGCTAGTCCCGAGAGATAATGCCCGAGGAACTCATATGTAATGCTTGCATGAGTATCCCCGATGTTGGTCTTGAATTCAAGCCATTCCGTTTCGCCGGCAGAACCACGTGATTTTGCTTTTTCGAGGATGGATTCTAGAAACGATGTCAATTCTTGGGATGATCTCATTACAGCACCTTCCTGATGGTGTCTTTGCTGTAGGCGTTCCAGAGTTGTTCGAAGTTGTCGGCGACGTTGTCGGTGGCGAGGGAGCTGTCGCGCATGACGAAGTAGTAAGGCTTGAGTTTTGCGATTTCGGTGATGGTGGCTTCGTCGATGTTTTCATCGAAGCAGGCGACGAGTTCCTTGTCGTTTACGAAGAAGACTTTCTTGCCGTTGATTTCGCGTTCTTCGATTTTGCTGGAGAGTTCAAGGTCGCATTCGAGCATTATCTGGAACAGCAAATCCATCGGGGTGCGGTCGCGTTTGATGTTGGTATCGAGTTTGTCGAGGAAGCCTTGGTCGATGTCGGCGGGTTTGTAATACACATCGTTCATGTTGCTTTCGGCGAGTTTCAGAACGCGGAAACCGATGTCGAGATCTTTTGCCTTTTCGCCTGATTCTTCCTTGATTTTCTTGCCGGCACGGCGGATACGTTCCTTGCCGATTTCACAGATGGTCTTGTAGCCAGCCTTGTAGGCTTCGGAGTCCTCTGCAGTCACTTCAGGTAACTGAACGCAGATGAATTTACGATTGCCATTATCTTCTGCGTTAAGTTGCATTACAGCGTGGGCTGTTGTTGCGCTACCGGAGAAGAAATCAAGAATGATTGAATCAGAATCGGCCCCCATATATAGCGTATTTAGGATGTAATCAATAGATTTAGGATAATCGAAATACGCTTCAGTGAACAATTTTTTTAATTGTCGTCTTCCGATATCGCTTGAAAATTCTGCGCCCATCCAAAAGGATTTGCTTTTTGATACTCGCTCTTCGGATTCTTCATCTTCATCATCACTTAAGGTTGCTGGATTTAATCCTGGATTCAAATAAACGCGATGACGAATTCCCCAACGTTGAGCAATTTCCGAATAAAAGGGTTCTAAAATATTGAGGCAAGAAGCGACTTTTTGTTTTCCCCATCTCCATCGTCCATCAGAATCATCGCCTCTTTTTGGGAATATTTCAACCCAATTTTCATGATATTCTAAAGAGCATTCTTGTGTATTTTTATTAAAATATATTGGGAAAAACATATTTGGGCGATCTTCGCGCCTATCAGGACGACCTCGTTTTCTTAAATCGCGTAATTGATATTTATTTCCATGTTCATCAGTTTTATCAAATTTGCTCTTTTGTTCTTCTGTAAGAGGCATTCCTCCAGCAATAAACTCTGACTTACCATAGATAACAATGTATTCATGGCATGTAGCAATATCTTTTCGATCGTTTCTTCCTTTTAAATTGTTAACGACTGCAATTTTTCCAACATAATTGCAGTCGCCAAATATTTCATCACAAATCTTCTTTAGATTTTCCTGTTCATTATCATCAATGGAAATAAATATCACGCCGTCATCGCTTAGCAAATTCCTTGCGACTTTCAGGCGCGGGTACATCATGTTGAGCCAGTCGGTATGGAAACGGCCGTTGCTTTCGCTGTTCTTCTCGAAGTTCTGCAAGGTCATGTTTCCGTCTTCATCGAACATGCCGCTCGTTTCGAGGAAGGTTTCGGAATCCTGCTTGAAGTTGTCGTTATAGACAAAGTCGTTGCCCGTGTTGTAGGGCGGGTCGATGTAAATCATCTTGACCTTGCCCAGGTAGTTGTTCTGGAGCAACTTGAGCACTTCGAGGTTGTCGCCTTCGATGTAGAGGTTCTGCGTGTTATCGAAATCGACGGATTCATCCTTGCAGGGGCGAAGCGTCATCGTGGTGGGTGCGTTCGCCTTGCGGATGGCGTCGCGTTTGCCGGGCCAATTGAACTGGTAGCGTTCCTTTTGACCTTCTACCACTTCGCTGTTGATTTCCTGCATAAGCAGGTCCTTGTCGATGGCACGGACCGGGTTGCCGTCCTTGTCGAGCGATTCCGTGACGCAGTTCGGGAACAGCGCCTTGAGTTTCTCAAAGTTCTCGCTTGCTATATCCTTCGTTTCCATCTTCAAGTGTTCCATTGCGGGCTCCTTAAAACGCTATAAAAACAATTTTAAGACCAAATTGTTTTTATAAAAAACCTCGTTTTTGACTCAAATTCCTTGTTTTTTTACCGCTATAAACATAAAAATGTTTTTATACGCCTGTTTTCGACGCATCTTTTTTGTTTTTATGATTTCAATTAAACGGCTCATTTAAGTTTGCTTTCCAAATCTTTGACTTGGTTTATAAGTTCCATTTTGCGGCGTGGCTGCTTTTCCTTGTAGGCTTTCGCTTTCAGGTCCTCAATTTTCTTTTGCAGGGCTTCACGGGCATCGTCTACCGCAATCTGCTCTACAAGGGTGTTCTCGCCTTCAACGACAATGTTACCGATACTCTTGATTAGTCCTTCCCAGACTTCGTCAAGGTTTGTTCCTTGCAACTCCAGCTTTGCATTTTCTGCCTGAACGGGTTTTGTTGCGTACAGGTTCTCGTAATATACAGCAAATTGCAACGTTCCGTCAAGGGCAAGTGCAAAAATCATGTTTTGCGGTATTGCTTTGGCGAGTAGTTCCAGATTTTTCTTGCCGCAGCCGGGGTGCTTGAGGTTCAGCGTAAGTACATAAATGCCTTGCACTGTTTTTCCGGGTTTTAATCCAGGTATGGTCGCTTCTGAAATGTGGCTCGAAATGAACATCGTCGAAATGTCTGCATTGAACGCATCTTGCGCGGCACGGTTCACCTTGAACTGGGTGAACACACGCTCCTTGGAGAGCTGTCGCGAAAGTTCCGTATTTGCAGGCAGGCCGTACATTATGCAGAAATTTCCTTGATGAGCCTATCAATTTCCTGGGAATCGATACTTCCGTCTAATCCATCTTTAGATATGATTAGATTCTTGCCTTGAATAATACCAATTTCTTCGTAGGATTTTCGTTTGATGTCCCATTTTTGGCGGTATTCTTCCTTCTGGAGCATTCCTAAATGCTCCCAGTAGTATACCGGTTTACTTGCTTTATAGATGGTAAAGTCGGGATGAGCGATAATTCCATTTTTGAGAGGGAGGTCATCTTCATAACCATACTTAATTCCGGCATCGAAAAGGGCATCGGCGACAATTACTTCTGACTTGGAGCGGACCATGTCTCCTTTTTTGGTTTTGTGAATTAACTTATCCTCGTAAAAACGATGATTGAAGTCAACAATTTTGGGCGCCGAGAAAAGGCAGGTAAAGCGCCTTGCAATATCAGAGTACTCTACAGAAGAATATTTTTTGAGTTTATAGGCGTCCTCGTTGTAAAGGATTATGATTTTTTCTTTTTGCCTAGTTAAAGCAGTGTAAATCATTTCTCTAGACAACATCCGGCTTGGCTCGTTCAGAACGAGAATAACTTTGTTGAATTCGCTACCCTGCGCTTTGTGAACGGTTAGCGCGTAGGCGAGTTCAAGATCGCAGTCGCCTTCGTCGGCTACTTTTGATTTCCAGGAATAATTGTATAAAGGTTGTGAGTTGAATCTTATAAGATGTCTTGAAGGTTTAGGGAAGAAACCTTCTACAACGCCAATTTCCCCATTAGCCACGTAAAATGTTGGTTCTGATGGGATGGGTGTTTTTTCTGATTTGTCTAATCGCTCGTAGTACAGCCATGCATCTGTCATTTTGTATTTGTTTCTAGGCTGATTTTGGGTGTTGATTACTTTGTCTCCATAAACAATAGCATCAGTACCTAGTGGGCGTGGAGTATTTTTTCGTCTAATACTATTTACTTCATAAATTTCATTAGATCTGTATTTGTCATGAATTAATTGATTTATTACCGCAGAGCCAACACTTGCGTCATTTTTATAGGCGGATAATATTTGCCAAGAATCCAACTTTGATGGAAAACTTCCGAAATTCATCCATTCTCCATTAACGACTCCGCCAAGAGAGATGTCGAATTGTTTTACATCATCTACGTCTCGCATGCCAGTTTCTTCGCAAATAGTCTCTAAGATTTTCTGTTGTAAATCTTCAGGCGTTGTCCAGGATTTAAAAGCGATGTGCTTTCCTAACTTATTTCCTTGCAAATCTGCGAATATATCATCATCAAGAGGTTCCGAATGTTCTTTGAACCATTCTGCCAACCGAGAATCTTCTCTGTCTCCATCGCCGCTGTCAGATTGCCTTCTGGTTATGGTGAGCTCGCCAAAGCCCTTTGTAACTTGCGGTTCAGGGAAGGGCGGCAAATCGTGCTTTAGATACCTTACCAAATCAACAAAAGGTCTACCGGCACCGATGGGAGGTAACTGGTTAGGGTCTCCGACAAAGATGATTCTTTGCGCTCTTTGTAAAGCGCTGAGAAGAGCTCCGAACATTTCTTCTGTCATCATAGAGCATTCGTCAATAATAACAGTAGCCGGAATATCCCCCACATCTTCACGAGAAAGCATGTAGTTCATTGTCGCGTAATTAAATCTGCCATGCCTAATCAAGAATTGAGCAATTGTGAATGCTGTGTGGGAAACGCCCATTTCGTTCATGGTCTTGCTGATTCTTACCCTTGCTTTTCCTGTGGGGGCCAAGAGTAATACCCCGCCATTTTTTATTTTATCGGATTGGCATAGTAATGATAAAAGTGTGGTTTTTCCTGTGCCTGCCCCGCCAATTAAAACGGAGAAATTGGATTCGGCAAGTTCCTTGAGAATAGCTGCTTTTTCTTCGCGTGCTTTTTTCTCTTTTTCGTCAATGGTTGTTTGTAATCTGTTGAAATAGCTATTGACGATATTGGTCCAGTCTTCACTTATTTCAATACGATCGGCTTTTTGGCGTTCTTCAACAGTTTTCCGAATGTAATTATCAATTAAGTTCAGACGTTTTAACTGATATGCCTTGTTATCGTCTTCGCATTGGATTAGAACCAATTCATTTTCTAGAAATTCTTCAATAGCATTAAGTGTGTCTTCGGATACGTCGCATTCAATGTTTAACGGCATTTTTTCCAGTTCTTTGGTCAGCAAAGATTGCGGATATACCGTATGTCCATTATTAGCTTGAGTTTCAAGGACGCTTATGGATAATGCTCGAATTCTACGTTGGTCATCCCCGCTTTCAATGTATGATGGTTCGGGTACAGGGTTGATGTCGGCAATTACCTCTGATGGAAAAACTGCCATATCAATTTTATTTACAGATATTTGTAATTCTTGTTTGCAGCCTCTAGTTCTTTCGTATAAGAGGTATGGGTTTTCCAAAAGATCTTGATCTGTGCATTGAATATAATTTTTTCGTCTTTCTTCGTTGTTAAACACGGCTAACGCCTGTTCCTCAGTAAGATTGACTCTTGCCAATAACCAAAAGAGTTTTTTTCGTTCTTCTGGGAGTCTCTTAAAAGTCTCTACTTTTGTGGTGGTAATATCTGGCCATAATTTTTTTGAAAAGTTTTTTCTTGGAGATTCAAATAATCTGTCGACTTCACTTTCGAAGATAGAGTAGTCTTGTGTGTGGCTTTTAATTTCTCTAGCAATTAACTCTCCATGCTTAAATCCAGCGGCATAGAGTGCAGAACCTAATCCAGGGAATGGTCCTCTATCTATCCAAACTTCTTTAAGCCTATCCTTACACCATTTTATGCATTCTTTCCAGTTTCCTGGGATACACCCTTTGATGATTTTCAGTGATTCAATTGTTTTTAGAAGGACGGTAATGACGGCGTCGTGACTTACATGTTCTGTTGCGTATGAAAATTCATCATGGTACTCATCGTCGGCTAATACCGCGATTGATGTTATATCAAAATCGGGATTTTTTTCCGCATACTCCATCATTTCCTTATAGGGCATTAAAAAACCGTTTTTTCGGTCATCCCTAATAGAATGCTCGACCATAGTTTCCCATAGAATGGATCGTACGTCGCCTTCTTCAGTGTGGTTGTATTCTGGGGGTTCTTTGATAGATTTTACAAATCCAATCCCCATGACGATTCGTTTGGCTTCTTCAAGAAAAGGAACCTGCTTTGCGTATGCGATAACGAGGGATTCATCAGCATTTACATCTTGGTAAAATACCTCAAAGATATTCCTCTGATTGTCGGCCTCCTGAATCCAGTTTGTGCTTATATCGGGTTCAATATCAGGATCGTATTCAATTCCCTTTTTTTCAGCCCATTCTTCGATACTTATCGTTCCTCCTAGACTATTCGTTTTAGACTGCATTGTCCATGCGAAGGGCCTTGCAGGAAACGAAAATGGAGGGTAGTCTAAATTGGTAGGTAAAAAATGACTATGTGTTTTGGGAAAGTATTTTTTATATGGATGATTTTTTTCTTCTGTATAAGAGTCTTCAGACATGAAACATCCGCCTTCCGATAGACACGGAATTTCTTTTTCATGCCCTTTTATGGGTTGCCCGGCTAGATTGTCTTCTTCAGAGTCTTTTTTATTTTCAGCAATATTCTTCAATTTCATGCAAGAAGTATTGAAACATGGTTTGTCACAGACTAAACCTGTATAGCCATTATCTTTCCAGGGGATTCTAATTGAAATGTGTTGAGCCATAATTTTTTCCTATTAAATGTTTGTGGTTCTTATTTCACCACGAAAAAGCTGATAAGTTCAAAGTCGTCAAGACCGGCGGGCACCTTGTCAAAAAGTTCGCCTTGGTCGCCACCAAGGAAACTGTCAATAGCGCTTTCCTTGCGGACATCTACGATAGATTCTACGGCCTTGTCAAGCAGCTTGGAGTAGCGGTCCATTCGCTTGCCGTCGGCGGTCTCTTTGTTGAACGCTTTGCACAGGTCTTTCAAAGGTTCCACTTTGCCTTTGCTTAGTGCGCGTACATTATCTAGCAAATCCTTTGGTGCAAGGTGGTTTGTAATCACGTTACCGTCGTTGTCCAAATAAACCATGTAGAACGGATGCAGACGGTTTCTCTTGCCGATGTTAATTTCGCCCGTTTTATTCTTGAGCACGAAAATGACGCCCTCGGGAAGTGTGCCCGTTTTTGCAACAACGGCATGGAGTCCGTGTGGGGTATGGTCAATGTCCGGGTTTGTCTTCATGTATTCAATCAGGTCCTGGCGGAATTCGTTCAAACCCAAATCCATGATGGAGACGCCCTTGTTCATTTCTTCAAGGTCAACAACTTCGTCGTGCAATCGTTTCAGCTGGTCGCGTCGGTAATCAAGGTCGCCGGGTTCTTCGGGGGCAATTGGGTTATCGTCACCTGTAGAGGTCATCACGACGGCCTTCATCCTGGATTCAACACGACCCTTTAAGTTGATGTACTCATCCAGTTCAATATCTGGCCAGAAATTTACCAGCTGGATGCTCTTGTTTTTGGAGCCAATACGGTCAATACGACCGAAGCGCTGGATAATGCGAACGGGGTTCCAGTGAATATCGTAATTCACGAGGTAATCACAATCCTGCAAGTTCTGACCTTCAGAAATGCAGTCCGTTGCAATCAGGATTTCAATGTTTTCCTTGATTTCCGGGTAAATAGCTTGCTTTTCTTTGGAGATGGGAGAAAACAATGTCAAGGCCATATTGAAATCCATTTTTCTTTTGGTCTTGAGCGTTGTACGACCGTTTACATCTCCTGTGACGAGTGCGGAATGCAATCCGTATTTCTTGAGTATGTGTTCGGCGACATTGTTGTAAAGGTATTCCGCCGTATCGCTAAAAGCGGAGAATACTATGACTTTACGGTTGTCGTTGTTGAATGGATGTTCGATTTTGTTGTCAATATCGGCAAGCAGCTGCTGTAATTTGGAATCGTGTTCCGGCGTCACGACGGAAATCATCTCGATAAGTCTCGTGATAGTTTCGCAATCGGCATTGAGGTCTCGTTCCCAGGACTTGTAATCCAAGTCATCGAGTGCGATGCGGTTGTTTTGGCGGCCTACGGTGATTTCGTCTTCGTCAAGTCCGAGTCCTTCAATATCATTGATTTCTAAATCGACAACATGATTGCGAAGCTTTTGGAGAATATGCTCCATAAACCTTTTCACATGACCTAACGATGTGTTGAAAGAATAAATGGAGCTTTCGAGTCGCTTCAAAAGCTGCACTTGCATAAGCACGCGGATACCGCGTTCACGATTCTTAAGCGAAAGCCCTTTGCCACCAGCTTTTGTCGGGGCTTCGTCTTCGTATTTATAAAGTCTACTCGGCAGAATATATGCCGAAGGTGAATACACTACAAGTTTCAGTTGTTGCAACAAATCAAATATGGCTCGGAACGTTACTGCTGAATCAATGTCAGTAATGCTTGGGCGGCGAGCGATAGGTTTAAGACGCTCCGGGAACGCTCCGATTTTGCTCGTGTCGTAGAATTTCTCAATGTGCTTACGGCTACGGGCAATGGTGACTGAATCAAGAATCTTGAAAAAGTCAAAACTCAACATTCCGAGCAGCCGTTGCGTAGTGCGTTCACTTTCTTCCAGTTCTGACCACTTGCTATAAGCAGATTGTGCCTGCTTGAAAATATCGGCGATTGTCTTGTCGCCAATACCGATTGCTTGTTCCAGTTGGCTTGAATCGCCTTCATAGGCGAGTTCCAGCTGGTTCTTGAGATCGTTGAAGCGGTTGTTTACCGGAGTTGCCGAAAGCATCAGGACTTTGGTTCGAACGCCTTGGCGAATGACCTTGTTCATCAACTGCAAATAGCGATTTTCTTTCGGGTCCTCATCGTCGCCCATGTCGGTGGTCTTGCCGCCATTACGGAAGTTGTGACTCTCGTCGATGACAATAAGCTCGTAATTACTCCAGTTGAATCGCGCAATATCGATATCGCCTGAATAGCCCGAAGTGCGGGAAAGATCGGAATGGTTCATGACCCTGTAGGCGAAGCGGTCGCTTGCAACAGGATTGTTTTTGTAGTTCTCGCGATAAGTGAGCCAGTTATCGCGCAACTTTTTGGGGCAAAGAACAAGTACATTGCGGTTCTTGTTCTCGTAATACTTGATTACCGAAAGGGCCGTAAATGTTTTACCGAGACCGACGCTATCGGCAAGAATGCAACCGTTGAATTTTTCCAGCTTGTTGATAATAGCAAGGCTTGCCTCTTTTTGGAAATCGTAAAGTTTATTCCAGATGGCGCTGTTCTTGAAACCTGTCGCCTCGTTTGCCAAATCATCTTCGGAAATGTTATCGAGGAACTCGTGGAAAATGTTATAGAGTGTGACGAAGTAAATGTAGTCGGGCGAATTTTCGCGATAGACACTTTCGATGTTTTCAAGAATCGTGTCGGTGATGTCTTGCAACTTTTCATCGTCGTTCCAAATTCTATTGAAAGAGGCAAGGAAGTTGTTCGATATGGGCGCTTCGATTCTATTTATCCCGAAACCCATGTAGTTGCCTTTTTCAAGGCCGAGTTCAGTCTTGCTAAAATCGTTAATCGGTGTAAATGCCGTTTTTTCTCCGACAGGGTCAGATACAACAATGGAACCAGCATGGACCATTTGGTCGGAAACATTAGTTTTGAACTTGACCTTGCGCCGAATCCAGTCAGCGCATTCTTTGGCGATTGCCTTTTGTGAAAGTTGGTTGCGTAACTTGATTTCGAATTCGGAGCCGTATAAAGAGCGTTCGCGGTTTAACTTGGGTATGTAGAATTCACGTTGTTCTTTGCTGTTTTTGGCAGCATCCGTTTTGGTGAAAGTCGGCTTAGTAAATAAGAAGTGGAGTTCTTCGATGTTTTCCAGTTCTTTTTTCAGAGCTTCATAGGCGTAAATGGAAAAACTCGCCGCGGCGATGGATAAATGGCCACCAGATCTCAAGGCTGACTTCAATTCGTCATTGAGTGTGACGGTTATATTGTCAATAAAGCTCTGCATATGATTTTAATGTAGTAATTTGAAACATTGGCTGTTATTCTGTCTGCACATTTTTGGGGGTTAAAATTTTTTAAATTCTCCCTATGCGCATCCCATTCCACACCTCTCTCGCTATCGTCTCTTTAGCTTTCCTCCTCTCGGCTTGTTCCGAGTCTTTCACGGATCCGCGTGACGGGCAGAGCTATGATGTTGTGAAGATTGGTGATCTTACATGGATGGCGGAGAATCTGAATTACAAAACGGAGGCGAGTGTTTGCCCGGATGGTGATTCTCGCAATTGCAAACGCTTGGGCCGCCTTTATACGTGGGCGGAGGCGAAAACAGTTTGCCCTGAAGGTTGGCGCCTCCCAACGAAAGCGGATTTCGAAGCTCTTGTGATTGCGGCGCCTGGGAATGTCGCGCAGTCTCGCACGGGCAATTCCGGCGCTGTCTCAAATAAAGTTGGCGCAAAATTAAAATCTCGCGATGGTTGGTTCAAGAAAGGGAACGGCTCCGATGAATTTGGATTCAACGCGCTCCCGGCGGGCTATCGCGGCGCAATCTTGAAAGCGGATGATGGTGCAATTATGGGTGGCAAGTTCGATGGCATCGGCGGTTATGCGTATTTCTGGAGTGCAACCGAAGATTCCGAGAATCGCGAATCAAACGCTTATTACTTGTTTCTCTCTTTCAACAGTAAAGCCGCAAGCATAAACGCTTTCGCGAAAGACGATTATCGTTCCGTGCGTTGTGTCCGATAATCTAATTTGTTTCTAAATTGTTGATACTGTTGGTATCGAAATGTACAAGTATTTAGTCGTCATTTTGCTTTCGTTTTTGCTGTATGGGTGTGCGGCTTCTTTCAATACCGCAAAAAATATTCCTAATAAAGGAACGAAGGGTAAAGTCATTATTACGAATGCTTTGGGAAATGCTGCTGTAAGCATGGATGGTGTTTTTATAGGGACGACTCCTTTAAACGCACCACTCCCAGTGGGAGAACATCGAATTACTTTGAACCATTTGGGAAAAATTATTTATGATTCAACTATCGTTGTGACGGATGATTATGATAGAAATACGACGACCGCTTTAGTTGGTGGTATTGTCGGTGGGTTTGTTCCTTTTCTTCTTTTGCCGTTTCCGTTGAATTTAGTATCCATTGTTGTGCCGTCTATAACGACATTTACGGCAGAACGAGAATATGCAGATAAAATTATTGTTAATGATTTCATCCCAAAAATTGCGATGGAGAATGAATCTGAGCAGAAAAAAACGCCAAAACAGGAATATTCATCTTCGGTTTCTCTAGTAGATGATTCGGCGGAAATCATGGCGAGAAATGATGCGATGATTCACGAATATAATGACATTTCGGAAAACTTACCATCTCAAAATTTGTCGCCTGAAACTGCGATGTACGAAGTTGATAAAGATAAGATTTTATTCCTTAAGTTTACACGTAATACAAAAAGCTCAATTTTTGTAGCTGCAACATCTGTTTGCTATGATTTAAAGTCTGATTTGGTTTGGGCGTATGAACCATATCTGCAAAAAACAAATACTTATTACAGCAATGATTTTTTGCCATGTGATTTGGATTCGATCTCATATACAAGTGAAATCAAAGCCGGGTTGATTGGATTTGGTGCAGTGGCTGGAGTTGGGGCGATTGTGGGGGCTATTGTTGGCGGAGGCAAAGGTGCTTTCACTGGAGGCTTTGCAATGGGTGCGTTTGTTGGATTACCTACAGCGTATATTGTAGGTGGGGTGGTAAACAAAAATAATAAACGTGCATGCCAACGTTTTAGGGATGGTGAGCAAGTGAAAGAATGGTATCGTCGCTATTCTTGCCGTCAGAATACAAATCCAATTCCTGAATCGAAAAACCAATAGCTTCCTTTAACGGCTGGACTCAAATAGAGTGTTGCTCCTGCAGAAAGTTGTACGTGCTTTGCTATGAGGATGGATACCCCCAAATATTGCGAAATGATGAATGGAAAACGGAATGAAATTTCGTAATCGCGAACTTCGTCATCCCACCAGGGCCTGTAAAAGAACGGCGCGTATGAAATGGCGATGAACTTTATCGGAAAAAAATTAATGAATCCTCCAAAGCCTCCGTGGAGTTTGAATTCTTGATATTCGCCTTCTTCTTTTCCAGTATAGTTTTCATAACCGTACGCTATTCCTTGGTATTCATGGGATACCCATTCAATCTTGTTGTTGGATGTGTTCATGCTGACGTTTAGATATGCTGTTACGCCAACTTCAATGTATCGTGAGTTTATTCCAATAGAGCCTCGGATAAAAGGGTATGGGTCAAGCCCGATTCCTGCACCCCATAAAGAAAGTTCATTTTTGCTAAAATAATCAAATGAACCTGTTATGGGGAATCTTTTGAATCGGTAAGCGATATTCGCATCCCCTCCTTGTAATTTAACTCCATCTTCGTGGATGTCGTCGTTTTCAATGCCTTCGAGTTGCCATGTTTCTTTGTCGTTTTTGCGAATTTGCAAACTTACACGCATGGCACTGGATTTTTCATCCATCGAAAATGCGGCTCCAGTGTAGGGTGCTGGAGCGTACACGTCGAATATGCCTTCCGTGACTTGTGCTTTTTGCCAGCTGCAACTGCATAGGAACGCTCCTATGCATGTAACGAGTGCGTATATGACAAAGACTTTTCTCACAATAAATAATCCATCCTAATATTCCGCATGCTTTCGAATAAATTTGCCTTAAGCGTGGAGCTTCCTTTTGTCAAGCTCTTGATTTCTTCGCGGATGGTCTTGCGATGGCTTGCTTTCGAGAATTCGCAGGTGCAGGTGAACTTGCGAATGTCCGCGTCTTCGGCATACGCGATGATTTCGCTTTCTTCGCAGTAGCAGAGCGGGCGGATAATGCTGCACGGATACTTTTCATACGGCACCATTGGCGGCATTCCGCTGAACTCGCCTTTGTACAGCATGTTCATCAAAAGCGTCTCGACGATGTCGTCCATGTGGTGGCCGAGCGCAATCTTGTTGAAGTTGTTTTCGCTTGCGAACTTGATGAGTTCTGTGCGGCGCTGCGTACTGCACCAGTAACAATTCAGCTTGCGGCCTTCTTTGAGTCGGGCTTCCACGGCGACGTCTTTAAAGTAAAATGGCACTTGCGGATATTCTTCTGCCATGCGCTGCAAAAATTCGCGGGGTGCCTTGTCCGCAAAATCGCTTTGGATGTGGATGGCTGCCAGTTCGCACTTGGGCCCGAATTTGCCGAGTCTTGCGGCGAGTTCCATCAACAGTACGCTGGAATCCTTGCCACCGCTTGTCGCGATGAGCACTCGGTCTCCGTCTTCAATCAGGTTGAAGTCGTGAATAGCTTTCGTGATTTTTTTATTGACTCTCTTGCGTATTTGACTTGACATAATTATTTTATCCAAAACTCGCGCATTTCTCTTTGCGCGCGGCGGTTCCCGATTGAATCTCGCGGCATTCCCAATTAAACTTGGCGCAGTTCCTTCAGCAGTTGCTGTACCCATCTACAGATACATTCCCACTAAAAAAGGCTCTCTCGCGAGAGCCCTTAAATCTTTCCGAACTACGATTAGTTGTCGGTGAGGTGCGTCGGCATCAACAAGAACGAGAAGTTCATGTTTTCGCCAACCGGCTCGATGATGCAAGCGCCAAGCGGATTGTTCATCTTCATGATGACTTCTTCGCTCTTGCACATGCCGAGGATTTCTGCGAGGAACTGGCCGTTAAAGCCAATGCAGAAGCTACCTTCGCCGTTGTGCGTGATGGCGAGTGCTTCGCGAGAATCGCCGCCGACATCCGGGTCTGTGGCGCTGAGTTCGAGGATGTTGCCATCGAACTGCAAGCGGATCTTGCGGGTACGTGCGTTAGCCATGGAAATCACGCTGCGGATCTTGTTCTGGAATTCCGTGGTGTTGGCCTGTGCGGTACGTTCGAACTGCTGCGGGATCACAGAGCGGTAGCTCGGATACGGTCCTTCGTAAAGCTTCGAGATGACCTGGATGGAACCCGTGTTGAAGAGGATGTGCGTTGCAGACGTGCGGACTTCAACCGTGGAATCGCCCTTAGCCATGTGCAAGATGTGCTGCAATGCCTTGTGCGGGATGATCACTCCGTTCGAGAGTTCTGCGCCTTCCTGGTCGATGGCGGCACGGCCCAAGCGGTGACCGTCGGTAGCGACCATGGAAACCTTGCCGTCCTTCGCTTCGAGGAACACGCCGTTCAAGCTCAAGCGCGTGGAGTCGGTAGATGTTGCAAACAATGTCTTTTCAGCGAGGAATGCAAGTTCGCTTGCGGCGATGTTCAATGTTTCGCCATTTTCAATTTCCGGGAACGGCGGGAAGTCGTTTGCGTCAAAGCCGATGATGCTTGCCTTACCGCGTTCGCTCCACTGGATCTTGACCAGGTAATCCTGTGCGTCAAAAGTGATGTTCGTGATGCTCGGGTCCACGAGGCTCTTCACCTGATCGAACAGCTTGCGTGCGTTGATGACGACTGCGCCATCACGTTCGCCCTGCACTTCCACCTTGACCCTGATACCGAGGTCGAGGTCTGTTGCACTCACTTCGAGGAAGTTGCCTTCGAGGCGGAGCGAAAAGTTGTTGAGGATCTGGATGGTGGACTTGTTCGGAACGGCGCTAATTGCCGCTTGCAGTGCATCCTGCAAAACATTCTTCTGGATAGTGAACTTCATTAATTAGCCTCTCTGGATGATCATTGTTCCTACGAAAAACACAACGACAATGATGGCGAGGAGTACGATGACTCGTTTATCCAGCGCGTTTGACTTCTTTGGAACGAATTTTTTGACGTTTTGCTTTGCTCTTCTGCGATCGCTGCGACTCATAGAAAAATCTCCGTTGTTTTATATCGAAAAATCTACTATTTTAAAGGCTAGTCGGAAGATATTATGAATGAAAATACTCTAAATAAGCTTAAAAATACGGCAAAGGACTGCGCTGCCAACGTGCTTTCTCGCGTTGAATTGTCGATGGTAGAGTGTAAGCTCAGAAATAAGTTCCAGTTGCTCGGACAAAAGGTCTATGAGGCTATTCAGGAAGGCCGTCTGGACTCCATCAAGGATGATCCATCTGCTGTCGAAGCTGTGGGTGCCATCTTTGAAATCAAGAAACAGGTCGCAGAACTTGAACAGAAACTGAACAAAACCGAAGGTCCTAGTGAAAAAGCTTGAGGTCCATATCTATCCGAATAAGGATTCTCGCGGGAAAGATGTCACTTTCTCTGTGAAAAAAGTAATTATTTACTTTGTTTTAACAGTCTGTGCGATTCTTGGATTCATCATGTTTTCGCCAGTGCAAATTGTGGAGAACTTGTCTAACGGCAACTTGATGGATGTCTATCACCAGAATTCGGTCATCAAGAACGAAATAAAGAAAATCCGCACTGTGGTCGATACTACAATTTTGAAAATCGAAGAAACTCGTATCGTACGCGATAGCACCTTGAAACTCGGCGGGCTTGGCTTTACGCTTGAAAATGCGGTGTCGGAGGATGAGTCTCCGAAAAAGAATTTGCATGACATGAGATCGACGCTTCGCAAGACGCTCAACAAGCTCGAGGCTGATTCTGCGCTTGCGGCGCGTGTTCCTGTTTTGCATCCGCTCAAGAACCATCACGATATCAAGGCTCGTTTTGAAATGGTCTTTGACGCGTTCACGGATCAGGAACTTCCGCATCGCGGCGTTGACTTCTTGGCTGCCGAAGGCGATACCGTCTATGCGCCTGGCGCGGGTACCGTCGTCGAAGTCCGCAAGCATCGTGGCTTTGGACTTTCAATGAAGATTGAACACATGGAACACGTGAAGACGTTCTATGCGCATCTTGGTGAAACTCTTGTTAAGAAGGGCGACAAAGTTCGCCGCGGCGATCCGATTGCGCTCATTGGGCAGAGCGGACTTCAGTCAAGTCTCGGCTTGCACTACGAAATCCGCGTAAACGGTACGCCTGTCAATCCGGAAGATTACTTTATTACAAAGTAGTTTTTAGTCAATAGTCATTAGTCAATGGTTGTTGGTTGATTGTCATGCCGGACTCTGTTCCGGCATCACCACTTTTCTCTCGCCTCGCTCGTCATTCCTCTTCGAGGCCAGAATCCAGTGACTTTTTCCTTACATTTCCCCTTCCCACTTGTACTTTCGCTTCGCTCAAGTACCAACTGCTAGGCTCGGAAATGACAATGCAAGCATTGTCGCTTCACTCGCCTTACGCAGTTGTCCTACTTCTTAAATGTCCATATTTTCGCATCTCTCGTCTCTCGTCTCTCGTCTCTAGTCTTCCTACTTATTATATTTTAAGTCCCCAGGCTCTGCTTTGCAGGCTGGCGGTACTTTCCGTCAAGAAACATAGGGAGCTCGGATGCGGTCCATACTTTTGGACTGGTCTTGGGGATATCTATCAAGTTTTGCTTTACCCTTTAGGAGTTTTAATGGCAAATAAGTGTAAGCGCGGAATCTTGATTAGCAAAACACCGTACGAAAAGCGCATAGCTATCATGGAAGATGGCGAACTTGCGGAATTGGTTGTTGAAGGTGTTTCCTCTAATCGAGTTCTGGGCAATATTTATAAGGGTGTCGTTCAGAAGGTGCTTCCCGCACTAAAGGCGGCATTCATTGACATTGGTCTTGAGAAGGCTGGCTTTTTGCATCAGGAAGACGCCATGGACCGCAACGAACTGTTGCGCCGCGAATATGGTGACGATGATGACGAAGGCGATGCTTCTAAGGAAATTTCGATCGACGAAATTCTCCAGGAAGGCCAGGAAATCATGGTGCAGGTGGTCAAGGAACCGATTAGCACCAAGGGTGCCCGTTTGACGACACACTTGAGCTTTGCTGGCCGCTTCCTGGTCTGCATGCCGGGCACTAATTTCGTCGGCGTCTCGAAGCGTGAACGCGATCCGGTCAAGCGCCGCGAGTTCAAGAAGGTCGTGCGCCGCCTCAAGGGCCGCGACGTGGGCTACATCGTCCGCACCAACGGCCTCAACGAATCCGAATTCGAAATCAACAAGCAGATGCGCGAACTCGAGAGCAAGTGGGAACAGACGAAGTACAACTTCGAAACCATGCCCCCCGAGACCTGCATCTACGAAGAATCCGATTCCATCGAACAGACGGTTCGCGAATACTTCGGCGACAACACGGACTACGTGTATATCGACAATCGCGACGAGTACTTTGCTCTCCGCGATTACCTGAAGGTTCTCTCTCCGGATAAGCTCGACAAGGTCAAGCTCTGGAGTTCTAGCGAAAGCTTGTTCGAATACTTCAAGATCGAAAACGACTACGCTCGCTCCTTGCAGCGTCAGGTTCCGCTTCCGCGCGGTGGCAACCTCGTCATCGAACAGACCGAAGCTCTCGTCTCTATTGACGTGAACACCGGTCCGAAGGTTCATGGCAAGGACCAGGGCAAGATCATCCTCGAAACAAACCTCGATGCTTGCCACGAAATCGCAAAGCAGCTGCGCCTCCGTGATGTGGGCGGCCTCATCATCATCGACTTCATCGATATGGAAACCGATGAAGACCGCGAAGCCGTCTACCAGGAATTCCGCAAGGCAATCCGCCGCGACAAGGCTCCGATTAGCCCGGCCCCGATCAGCCAGTTCGGCCTCATGGAAGTCACCCGTAAGCGCGTCCGCGTGAACCTCATGACTGAAAAGACCGAATGCTGCCCGGTTTGCAACGGCAGTGGCCGCATCGCAACGCTCGAATCGACGCTCGGCATGATCGACCGCTGGCTCGCCCGCGCCCATACCAAGGGCCGTCTCCGCGAAGTGACTCTCGTCGTGAGCGCTCAGGTTGTCGATGTTCTTTGCAAGGACTTGAACCGCATGTTCAACTATCTGGAATACAAGCACAACATCAAGATTTCCCTCGTGGAAGATGAATATGCTCATGTAAACCAGTTCTGGATGTACGACAAGAACAACGAAGACATTACGGACTTGTACAATTTTGCATAAGTTGTCTTCCGCGATTCTCGCGAAGGCAATCACGCAATAAGCGTAAAATAATTCGTCGGCTAACACCGACGAATTATTTTTTTACACTGTCATCCCGGCCTTGTTGCTTTGTCATCCCCGCTGGAGCCTGTCATTCCCGCGAAAGCGGGAATCTCCTTTTGCATTTATCCTTAAAATTTTGCACAAAAAAAGCGCCTGCATGGCAGGCGCCTTTAGAGAGAACGAAACTTACTCATCCGTGTTCAAGTCGATGGTAAACCCTTTGGTCTTGCCATGTCGAACACCCCAGAGAAAATCTTGCGTACGGTCCACCTTGGTGCTCTTCCCGACTCGGATCTTGTACGAAAGTCTGGCAATGTAAACGCCTGTACCGACGAGCCTGTTCTTTTTGGACTTCATGTTCCAGGCGAGGAATATCTTGCCATCGTTGTCGTCATCAAGGCAGCTGCCGTTATAGAGCGTATCCGTGCAGCTCAGCGATCCAGAATTGCTGTTCACGAATATGCCAAGACTTGTGAAATACTGGGTCTTGTATTCAAGAACTGTTTTCTCGGCAATTGATTTCGTGATTTTTTCAATAACGGAAGAGTTGCCGTTTGCGATGCCGGTGACGTCAACCGCATTGATGATTTCGTTCTTGTAGGCATCTACGAGTTCATCGCTTAGCTTGTATTCTTTTTTCGCTTTGTTGATGCTGATGGCTCCTGATTGAACCTCGTTGAGGATTTCTTCAAGAGTCTTGCCGTATAACTCGATGCACTTGGCGTTGTCGTTCTTGATTGCGGACACAAGATTTGTGACCTCGTCTTTGACCAGGCTCGATAGGCTCAAGTCGCCGAGATAATGTCCTTGTGTGCCGTAGGTCTTGGCAAGGTCCTTTACGGTTATCGGTTTATCCGACTGAATAATCTTTGGCACGGTTGGACTTGGATTCCTGATAATTGCTTTTGAAGAATCCGATTCGCCGATGGTTACGACTGGAGGGCTTGTAACGATAACTTTCTGTTCGCCGGAGATGCGGACGAACGGATTGTTTGCTGGCGTAGTTCTGTGGAGCAGGTCCATGTGGATACCGTGCACCATCCTGATGGAGTCGCCCATGACCGGGATATTGTCCTTGTCGTTACTTGAGTTTCTAAAGACGAGTCGCCATCTAGCCTTTGAATCCTTGGCGATGATTTCAGGAACAACATCCGTCCTTTCCAGGTTAGTCTGTTTGAAGAAGTATATGAAATAGCTTGCATCGATGTCGTTTTCGCAGTCGAGGCCTTCACTGAATGAGAGCGCGAGAATTGTCGAACCGTCATCGCTGTATGAAATTTCTGCTGCCGTAATAACAGGACCGACGGAGTCTGTTACGTCACTTGTAAGATTGATGACTGTCGGAACGCCACCTTCGGAGTACTTCCAGAATGGCGTAATCTTTCCGCTATAGATCTTGTCGGCACCGCCGGTAAACGGTACAGTTCCGAAGCCGCCATTGGGAGAAACGATGGCGATGGAGCTGTCGCGGTCGTTTGACGTGATGTTGCTGCCTGGGACTGCCGGGCTTCCGATAATTGTCGGGAACTTCTCGCCAAATTCCAGCTGCACGGAATCCATGCTGACAAAGTTATTGTTCAACGAATTCATGGGTTTGTTCAGCTTTGCATAGACGCTGTCGCCACGACCATCGCCATTCCTGTCGAAGATGCATGCGAATACAACTTGCGGTACAGGCGGTTCCATAAACGAGATATGTCTCCAGTAAGCTTTTTGAGCTTCGTCTGCGCTACTCACCATGAGCGTGACGTCCTGAACTGGGGCCGTCGCCTTGACGTAGAATGTCGCTTTTCCCTTTTTGAGGGTGATTGCCGATATGCTGTTGCCGTTTTCATCGCAAGGGATAAGTCTTGGGTTGGATGTAGTGACGTAAACGATATCGTCAAATGCTGACCCGTCGTCGAACATGACGTTTACCGGATAACGCGTGTTTACCCATTTGCCGAGAGTAACGGTATTGCCGTCCACATCGTTTCCAATATTTGTCCAGTTGTTTTTCTCGTCAACAAGGGCGTAGACGATGGGAGGAGATGTGTACTTGTCGATAACGAACGTAATTTCGTCATACTGGGTTTCGTCTTTCTGCAATGAGAAGCGCAATTGGTACGTTCCCGGCGGGAGCGCGCGCTTGCTCTTGATTTGGGCGGTATCGATGGTAAAGCCTGTATAGCCCGGCTTGATCGTGATGCCTCCGAACCAGACTCCCACACTATCCAGGGCGATTCCTTCAGAATAAGCTCCGCCGAATAATGTGAAGTTCGAGGGGGCGTCTACGGTATCTTTGACGGTTGCCCCGGAGAAGTCGCAGGAGAGGGCCTGTTCGCGGATGATCTGGTAGATCCTGTAATCAAGAACGCCGTTGACGTCTCCGCCCTGATAGAACAGGCTTGCGTCAGTCTTCAGGTCGATCGAAGTTCTCATCATGAAGTTGGACTGCGACGTATGGCGTTCGGCGTAGAAAATATGGAACGGATAGTTCTTGCCTTCGGTAAGCCCGAGCGTATCGAGATCGACGGAACCCAAAACCTGGGTGTGCTGGCCGCCGATGTCCACGACGAGGCGGTTGTTGATGAACACCCAGACGTCATCGTCGCCAAAGAATTCGAAGTACTGGCCAGGAACGTATTCGAACGTTGCCTGGATCTTCATCGTAAAGCCGTAGTTGTGTCTTTTGCCGTTGGCGGAGATGTTGTCGTAGAACGGGTTCTTGACGGTGTTTTCTGCATCGAGGTACTGGAAGTCGTCGAGCAAGAAGAGGCCGCCTTCTGGACTCTTGTTGTCTTTTTGCCCAAGCCAGAGGCCGTTGTTGTCAAGATTCAGCTCAATGGAGCGGCAGGTCGCGTTGGTGTAATCCTTGCCGTTTTTCTGGGCTACGACTTGCGGCAGGAACCAGTTGTTCAAATGCTCCGTAATCTTGCATTTTTCGGGGAAGTTCGCTGCGCGGACAGGGACTCCGTTTGGTCCAAGATATTCTTCGACCATGCCTTTCATGTTGCCTTCCGGAGAGTTGCTCCCGGCGCATCCGCCAGAGCCGAAGTCGTCGCTGGTGGCGTACATAGGGCCAAAATCAGGGTCGAGGTCCTTGGCGCCGTTGGCGTAGGACGTCGTCACGGTAGAATCGCGGCGGTCGATCGATGTCTTGATGTCGCCATCGCCCTTGGTGCCGTGCAGCCAGTCGAACATCATCACGGGGAGCTTTTTCGTCGGGCAGTCACCCAGAATGCCCGGGTATTTTTCGTAAACCGTTGTTGCGGTTCCGACTTCTTTACCGGCCTTGACCCAGATGGTGTCGGTTTTGGCCGCAGCGCTGTCGAGAGAAAGCAAGATGCTTTGAGTTGCTGGATTTATCTTGGTGTAATGGATATCGCCTACATAGTCATATCCGATGGTTTGCTTGAAGTAAACCTGGAGCGATCCTTGCGGCGGGGTGATTCTTGCTTCAAACCAGCCGCAATAGTTCTTGACGGAGGTCATGTTGACAGAATCGCCGCCCGAAACGTAGAGAATTGCCGATGTGTTTGTCCAGGGGGTAAAGAAGCGGATCAGTTTTCTGGTCGTCGTGGGTGGGCGCGGATTATCTCCAGGTCCGCCTGGATTTGAGGTCTCCGGCGGTTCAATGGGTTCTGGGCTGTTGGTTAGTGTAACGCCTATATCGTCAATAGTAATGATCAGGTTTTCTGCGGCCGGATCAGTGCCCTCTAACGGGGATATGCTTCCTATGGAGTTTCTGTTGGAGCATGTGCTGTTGGTGTAGAATGTTAGTTTCGGCTCGCTGGCGGCATCTGTTGTCGCCTTGACGTAGAACTTGTTGTCGCCTTGACGTAGAACTTGTTGTCGCCATAGCTTCTGAGCTTGGTGCATGTGGTTGAACGGGTAATCCCTCTGTCCTTATATTGCATTTTGACATAGAGATCGGCCCCGCTGTTTTGGGTTGTTTCGTTTTTGACAAGAATATTGTACTCGGCGGCTATTGACGGAATAGCTGCACATAAGAGTATTAAAATAAAACTGAAGACAATATTTTTACACCGCATCCACAACTCCCTGAAGATGTTACCCTTATAGAAAATACACTCAATCTTGTGATTTTTATCAAATTTTTTTTTGTTATTTGTAAAATAAATTGCGAACAGTGCAACACCATAGAAGTGTTTTTGTAAGTAGGGGAAAAAGTTCCGCTTTTTGAACAAAAAAGCACCCCGAAGGGTGCCATTTAAGTCCGGTATTATGGGATTGCTAGTTCAGGTCGATATCGATGATCGCGATGTCGCCATGACGAAGTCCCCAGAGGAAATCCTGAGTGCGCTTCGTTATTTTCTTGCCGTTTACCATGAGGCGGATTTCGAGGCGGGCGATATAGACGCCAGTACCGACGAGCCTGCCTTTTTTGGAACGCGAGTTCCAGGCGAGGTAGAGATGCCCGTTGTTTCCGACGCAGTTCTCGGCTCCGTCTGTCTTGAAGATATCGTCAGAGCATGCGATTCGGCCTTCATCGTTGTTGATGAAGTGACCCAGGCTTGAATAGTAAATGGTCTTGTAGCTGAGTTCCGTCTTGCTTGCAAGCGATTCGGCAATGGTCTTGATATCTTCCGTTGTACCGTGCAAGTAGTTGTTCAGGTTGTTCCTGTCCAAAAGTCCGTTGTCGATGGCGTTGAGAATGACTTCGCTTACGCCAAACCTGTTTTTGGCGTCCTTGGCTGAAATTTCATTTTTCTCCAACATCGAGATGATGGTTTCAAGCGAGACTGTCGTCGAAGGGCTTCCGTTCTTGATGGCTTCCTTGTCTTCGAAGCTCGTATTGCTCTTCACGACTTTTACGATTTCGCTAATCTCGTTTTCGACAAGTTCGGACATGTTCATGTCGCCGAGGTAATGGCCTTGGGTGCCATATATTTCGCCGACCTGGTTTGCGGTAAGGTGCTTGTCGCTTTTGACGATAATTGGAACAGTAGCCTTTTTGCTGCTGATGATTTCTTTTGTCTTGTCGAAGTTCGGCGAATCCTTGTCGATCGTCACGACGGTCGGGCTTGTGACTGTGATGCGCTGCTCACCAGTGATGCGTACCCAGGGATTGTCTCTATGGGCGGGATTTTCGACGAGATCGATTGCGCTACCGCCTTCAGAGGGGGACTTGATGCGTACGGAGTCGCCGACAATGGGGAGAACGTCCGAAACGGACTTCTTCGAGAAAATGAGTTTCCAGCGGTTTGCCGGGGATGCCGCGATGTAGTCGGCTTCCTGTACGACTGTCGAGAGGGAGCCGCCTCCGTAGCTGCGGAAGCCGAACAGGCTGGAATTGATGTTTTCTGCGGTGAGACCTTCGCTAAAGGTGAGCGTGAGCTGCGTTTTTCCGTCTTCGGTATAGGAAATTTCAGCAGCCATGATAATGGCACCGATCCTGTCGTTCAGAAGTCCGTCTACAGCAAAATTCGAGACGGTGTGGTCTTCGGGATTTGTGTAGGTGTACTGCGCGGTAATCTTGCCGGCGTAAGGCTCTACGGCGCCTCCTGTTGCGATGGCTATGTCAAAACCGTCGCCATCTGCAACAAACGAGAGTGACTTCTCGCCGTCTTGATATTTGACTTTCGAGAGTTCATAATGCGTCTTGCCGAAAGTGAACGAAAGCGAATTCAAGACACTGTTGCCGCCGAGAGGCTTGTTGAAATTGACCCAGACGCTGTCGCCGCGGCCGTCTCCGTTTCTGTCATAGATAAACGCAGTCTCGATCTGCGGAACAGGCGGTTCTGCGATGGTGATGTTTGTCCACTCGATGCTCTTGTTCTTGGAGGCTGCCGTGGAAACCGTAATTTTTTCGTTTGTGACGGCGCCTGTTGCCTTCAGGTAGAACGTGTTCTTTCCTTTGATGAGCGTGAACTCGTTGTTCGGGAGCTGGGAACCGAGAGAATCGCAGGGGACGAGGTGCGGGTCGGATGGTGTAACCTTGACGGCGATGCCGTTGTAGTTTGTGGCCCAGTCCTCGACAAAGGTGACGTTGATGGGGTAGATGCGCCCGGCCCAGAGCTTTTCGTTCTTGTTCAAGTTGATGGGGAGCGTGTCACTATTTATGTTGCGGTTGGTTTTGTTTCCAAGCGGTTTCCAGTACTTGTCAAGGCAGAGCGTATCTTTTTCGACGATGTCCGCGATGAAGCAGTAGCTAGAGTCGATGATGTTTGCAAAAGCGATATTTGGCAGTTCCGTCGGCGGAACGGTAAAGTAGACATCCTTGTATTCTCTAGGATTGTTCTTGAGCGAAACGCGGATATAGTAGGTTCCTGGCGGAAGCGTTTGCATGCGGGCGATTATTGTTGTGTTGATGGTGAGCATCGTGTAATCGTTTGTGATCGTGATGCCGCCATAGTATGCAGTGTCGAGCTTGCTTAAGGAGACGCCTGTCATCGGAAGGTTCTTTCCGAATAACGTAAAGTTCGAAGGGCCGCGTTCCGTGCGCTTCTGTTCCGAGTTCGAGGAGAAGTCGCAAGCGAGAGTCTTTTCACGGATGTTCTGCCATACCTCTTTCTTGATAATCGTTGAGTCCGTAGAGAGGTTCGTAAGGAGCATGCTGGATTCCACCTTCAAGTCGATGGACGTGCGCATCATGAAGTTCGACTGCGTACGCTTGCGTTCGGCATAGAAGATGTGGAACGGATAAGTTTCGCCCGGAGTAAGTCCGAGGTCATCGAGGTTTACGGATCTCTTGACTTTTTTGTGCAGGCCGCCGATATCGACAACGAGTTTGTTGTTGATGAACACCCACACGTCGTCGTCGCCGTTGAATTCAAAGTACTGACCTTTGACATAGACAAATTCTGCCTGGATCTTCATGGTGAAGCCGTAATTGTGGTAGCCAGGAGCGTCTTTTCCACCGCTAAGGGAATCGTAGTGGGGGTTTTCAACGGTTTCGGCGCTATCGAGCCAGCGGAAGTCGTCTAGCAGGAAGAGTCCGTGTTCCGGGCTTTCGTCGTCTTTCTGGCCGAGCCAGAAACCGTCGTTTGTCAGCGTGAGTTCGAGGTCGCGGCAGGTGACGTTTGTATATTGCTTGCCGTCCTTTTCGGCGATGACTTCAGGGAGGAACCAGTTATTGAGGTGCGTTGCGTTCTTGCAATTGGCCGGGAAGTTCTTGGCCATCACGGGAACGCCGTTTGCGCCGAGCTGTTTTTCGACCATGCCTGTCATCGGATCGCCTTTGCAGCCGTCCTGCCCAAAGTCTTCGCTAGTTCCTGTGCCAAACATCGGGACTCCGCGGATATCAAATCCTGTACGCCCGGCACCGCCTTCTCCGTAACTGAGACCGTTCTTGGATCCGTCGGAGTTCATGGAACCGTCGTACCAGTCAAACATCATCACGGGGAGAATCTTCGGGAGGCATTCGCCGAGAACGCCCGGATATTCGACATGGATTTCGGGAGTGCCATACTGGTAGGCGACAACCCAGATGGTGTCGCTGACGGCGAGTGCGGAATCGAGCAGCATGGGAACGAGCGTGGAGTCGCTTTCGGTAGTGCCTTCGGCTCCGACATATGTTGTACCGATGGTCTGCTTGAAGTAAACCCATGCGCTGTCGGAGGGCTTTGTGACCATGCTTTCGAACCAGCCGCAATATGGAGAACCCACCGGACTCATGTAGTTTTCCATGCCATTCAGGAACATGATGGCGTTGGTGTTTGTCCACGGGGTGAGGAAGCGGATGTGTTTTTTAGGCTTGACCGCGACCGCTGGTTTCGTGTCGGAAATCGTCAAAGTCTTGTCGTCGTTGATGACGATCCAGACTTCTTCTGCTCCGTAAATGTATTTGCCGTCTTGGATGGAGTTTTCCCTGTATTTAGGGAAAAGCGTTCCAAGCAAGGGCTTGTCATTGGGACTCAGGTCCGTATGGCACGTACTGCCGTTACAGCCCACCCCGAATTGTAGGTGACGGACGTCCTTTTTGCCGTTAGCCAGGCGCTCATCGGTGAATTCGATGGTGTATGTTCCATCGTCGCCTTTTTCAAGCGATTTGTAAACGAAATTGCTTTCGTTGTCGGCATAGAACAAGACGTTGCCGTCGTAAATGATATGCGCAACAGCAACCGTCTGCGCTAGAGCGCAGGCACTGAATATCGCCAAACACACCAAAACCCTGTTAATAAGCCCACTGATCCTCATCCGTGACTCCTAGATATTGATTCCCCCCTCCTTGCCCACAGTGTTTCCCATACACTTTCGCCAAAAATAACAATAAAGATTCTTTGTCAAGAGAGCTTAAATAATTATTACATTGAAAAGGCGCAAATTTGAGAAATTTTTTGACATCGTAAACAAAAATAAACATCTTCCCAATCCAGTCAAGTCTCGATAATCAGCGAATATTCTTGTCCGCCAGGCGAAAAAATCCTACCTTTACACTTGTAAATTCAAAATGGAGATTAAAATGAATCGTGTTTACCTAGTTGCTACTGCTGCCTCCAAGATGGAAGCCAAAGTCCAGGAACTCGTTGAAGCTGTTACCAAGGCTGGTCTCATTGCTACAGTCTACAAGCCGCTCGAAGTTTTCAGTGCTGCCGATAGCGTTGCAGAAATCAAGGCCGGCAAGTCTGCCGTGCTCATGGAAAAGATCTGCGCCGATTTCCTCAAGCAGGATTTTGATGCAGTCGACGCTGTTGTCGTCGAAGGTGCAACGGGCATGAACGATGTCATTGCTCACAAGTTCAACGACGATCTCGCTTCTGCCCTCGATGCAAAGATTTTTGCCGATGGCGAAGATGCAGAACTCTTCTGCCCGAAGCGCTTGCTCCGTTGCGAAAAGTGCGTTGCTGGCGACCTCGCCGAACCGGCTGCTGAACGCCGCGTAAGCCAGGCCATGTTCCGTGCAAGCCTTCTTTCCAAGGCTTCCAAGTGCGTGAAGCGCATCGTGCTCCCGGAAGGTTCTGAACCGCGTACCGTGCAGGCTGCTTGCCTCGCTGTCGAACGCAACATCGCCGTGCCGGTCCTCATCGGCAAGAAGGCTGATATTGAAGCTACTGCAAAGTCTGTCGGCGTCAAGCTCCCGGCTAACATCGAAATTATCGAACCGAGCGCAGAACTTGCCGAAAAGTATGTGCCGACTCTCGTGGAACTCCGCAAGGCTAAGGGCATGACTCCGGAATCTGCACGCGTTGCTCTTTCTGACAACGTCATGCTTGCAACGATGATGCTCAAGTTCGGTGAAGTTGATGGCCTCGTTTCTGGCGCTATCCACTCTACCGCTGATACGCTCCGTCCGGCTCTCCAGATTATCCGTACCGCTCCGGGTGTGAAGTCCGTGAGTTCTGTGTTCTTCATGTGCATGAAGGACAAGACTTACATCTACGGCGACTGCGCTATCAACCTGAACCCGCTCGCCGAAGAACTCGCCGATATCGCTCTCCAGTGCGATGACACGGCAAAGGCTTTCGGCCTCCCGAGCCGTGTTGCTATGCTTTCTTACAGCACTATCAATTCGGGCAAGGGCCCGGATGCAGACCTCGTCGTGGCTGCTACTGCCGCTGCTAAGGCTGCTCGCCCGGAAATGCTCATCGATGGCCCGCTCCAGTACGATGCTGCAACGGTTCCGAGTGTTGGCGCCCTCAAGGCTCCGAACAGCCCGGTCGCTGGCAAGGCTACTGTGTTCGTGTTCCCGGACCTTTCTGCCGGTAACATTGGTTACAAGGCTGTGCAGCGCTCTGCTCATGGCACGATCGCTATTGGCCCGATGCTCCAGGGCTTGGCCAAGCCGGTGAACGACTTGTCTCGCGGCGCTCTCGTTGAAGACATCGTTTATACGATCGCCCTCACCGCCGTTCAGGCACAGGCGTAGGAGACTGTTCGGCTCAATAGCTAGGCGGAGCTTCCGACTTCGCCTCACTCTCGCAACCGCGCCTCGTTAAATAAACCTAAGCCGAGTACAGCAGAAACAAACATGTTTGTTTCTATTGTTGAGGCGCCCGTTTATGCGATGTAATCGCAATACGAGGCGCTTGTTGCTCACGGAAGACCGTTCGCGCTTAGAATTATGTAGAAATATGTGAGTAGCGCTCGCTCTCGTCACCATGCCCCGTTAATACGGGGCCTTTTTGTATAAACGAAAACCACCAGCTAGGCTGGTGGTTCCATAGAGCCTTCTGGCGTTGCGTCCTTGAGAAAGCAAAAAACTCTTGGTTAGATTTGAAATGCGGACTGGCATCCTGCAAAACAAAAACAACCAAGAGGTTAAAATGCAAAATAGTAATAATCGCAACATGTTGGCTCATACAACGTGGAATTGCAAGTATCATGTAGTTTTCGCTCCCAAATTTCGAAGAAAGGTCTTTTTTGGAGAGAAAAAGGTTGAGATCGGGAAAATCCTACGTACGCTATGCAACTGGAAAGGCATAAATATCGTGGAGGCGGAAATGTGTCCCGACCACGTCCATATGCTTCTTGAAATACCGCCCAAAGTTAGCGTATCGGGTTTTATCGGATATTTGAAAGGGAAAAGTAGCCTGATGCTGTACGAGAAGTTTCCCGCTCTACAGATCAAGTACAGAGGTAGGGAATTTTGGTGTCGTGGCTATTATGTAGACACGACTGGTAAAAATACTGCGAAAATAGCAGCGTATATTCAAAATCAGCTGAAGGAAGACAAGTACGGAGACCAACTGACAATGTTCGGGAAGGTCTAGCCCGTTTACGGGCTTGCCGGTAAGGACATCATGCAGGTGCTAATTCGTGCAACGCGACGTGACGCGTGGCTAGTATTCTAGGGCAGGGCCCGCATATGAAGAACCACCGGCTACGTGATGTGAACCCCGAAAGTTGGACATAACTTTCGGGGTTTTCATGTATAAAAAACACACAGAAGAAGAATGGGCCAAGGCGTTTGA
>NZ_JBGUHR010000031.1:0-2114 GCF_045112255.1 Fibrobacter sp. | reverse complement strand
AGACTATATCGGATTGGTTGTCGGCGGAAGCAATGACATCAACCATCGTGGCGCGGTGCGTTGCAAGATTCTTGGCGTTACCGAAGACTACGAAGACGATGAGCAGCCATACGTATATCCAGCGATTACCACTGGTATTCAGCAAGTTCCTCAAGTGGGCTATTACCTGCGGATCCGTTTCATGCATGGCGACGTAAACGCCGGGTATTACTATGGAATGTCGCAGACACAAGACGTGGCTCCAGCCGCGTTCACCGAATATTATCCAGACGTTGCCGTGGCTAACCTCGGCGAAGACGGTTTCTTTTATACGCATAATCGACAGACGCACATCACCGACATAGTGAATCCGGGAAACAACTCGACTCTCACTTGGGATGCGTCTGGCTTTGTCACTTACGAGTCTGGAACCGCGCATGCGCAAGCTGGCATGGGCGCGAAGGAAGGAACTGGCGAGAATCTGCAGCATGTATTGACCGAAGGCACTATCGACATCTTCACTTGTATGCCAGTAGGCCATAACCGTGCAAACAGCGGCATTGGGCAAGGTAGCGAGTATCTTACGATATCTCACATATCTCAAGCGACGATTGATGCCTTCAACGGACAAGGCCAGCCGACTGAAACTGGCAATTCTCCGCAGCAGCCGCAGACTGAAGCTGACATTCCTAAGATTGACATTATCAATAAATCTGGCGAAGTCGTTGATACGGTTCCGATGGAACGTACTGACCAGATGATCAAGCGTAACGGCAAGGAAATCAAGCGTATCCTCGTTTGCCATTCCGAAGGCGAGTGCTTCCCGATCATGGCCAAGAAGTTCATGGAAAGCTCCAGCACGGCACATTACCTTGTCGGTAAGGTCGCTGGCCAGCCAGAAGTTCTTTCCGATGACAACAACGATAAGGATTCTCTCAAGAACAGCGGTTTCGTGCAGTTCATCGACATCGAGGATGATGGCGGCGTGTACAGCGGTTCCACTATCAATGGTGACAAGGCGAACGTCGACTCGGTCATCATCATGTGCATCGGTTCTGCGACGGACAGCTTGACACCTTACCAGACTGGAATACTGGATAAACTTGTTACGCATATTAGGGCTAAGGCCAAGAATGACGATATTCCGGTGGTATCGCCGAATGACTTTGACATTCCGAAGCCGACTGCCTTGATGCCTACATTTAACGGAGACGACTACAATGGCGGTTAAGGACGGTTGCTCAAAACTTGAGAATATTGCTGCTCCAGGCGGCACCGACAACGGTGCGGTCGTAGCCGACAAGACCCCTACCAACTCGTCTACCCAGTCGACTCCGAAGCCGTCGTTCATGACAACTATTGACGGTGCCGTCAATAAATTTACTGGCGCGGTCGAGGAAGTTGCTTCGGCTATTGACGTCGGTACTCGCAAGCTGAACGCCGTCGACTGCTCCGACATGCTGTTTGACTTTATCAAGGAAAACGTGCCCTTGTTCGGTACGGCCATGGGTGGTCTCGACAAGGTCAAGAACGCCATGAACGGCGTGACCAGCGGCGCGTACATCAGCAAGCTCATTCAGGAACCGGATTTCATGAAGAACATCTGCAGCTTCATCGAGAACTGGGGAGGAATGATCGATGGCTGGCTGGACGTTTTCATCAAGACCGCATTTGCCCTTTTCAATAAGATTGACGCTGCTCGTACTCGCTTGGAAGATGCCCATTTGTCCATTACCGAAGCCGTAAGGCACTGCATACTTGACGTATTCAATGCCATGCGCGACAAGATAATGGATACGATTAACTTTTCTATTTCTATCAACTGGGATGACTTGCTGAGGCACATGCACAACTGCCCTTGCATCTGCAAGATCATTGCCAACTTGACTGGATGTACCGAAGACGAGAACGGTCGTGACATTACCACGAACGCTGCCGCAGTGAAGTATTGCCTTGAACAGAAGTTCTCATTGATGACCCCGGTTGGGTTGAGTCTTGCCATCGACAACTTGCTTACAAAGTATGTCCGTCGATACATCGACTTGGCCTTCAACTACATCGAGTCTTGGATTGTCTATGTGTTCAACTTGCTCATCAAGCCGTTCCGCTGGCTGATGAAGAAGTATGTGTCCATG
>NZ_JBGUHR010000030.1:0-1915 GCF_045112255.1 Fibrobacter sp. | reverse complement strand
AAATCGGCGGTTCTCCGATTTGCGAATCCGTCAAGCAGATTGCTGACGTGCTGTTCGAATCCATCGACTACAACGACGCGAACGCCGTGTACAACGCTCTTGCAGAAGGCCAGTTCTTTACTGACGCGGAACTTGAGCTTGTTACCAATGGCTGGGGCTTGAATACTGACACCTTGGACAGAATCTGCCAAGTCCGCTATGGCGGCGATGCAGACCAAGTTATTGAAGGACGTGTATGAGACCCTACCTAGCTATCAGTATCAACGGCGGCGGTGCCCTCGGCATCGGCCCTCTCGCGTTCATGGAACGTCTCGAAAGCGATGTCGGTAGAGGACTCAACGAAATCGGCGTTGCGTTTGCTGGAACCTCGACTGGATCCATCATCGCTGGCGGTTTCGACGAAGGATATAACGCGCATGAATTGCGCAAGCTGTACCGTGAGAACTTGAAGAAGATTTTCACTAAGTATTCGTGGTACAAGCGCTTGCAGCCGTCTTGCCCGACCTACGACAACTCCTACTTGAAGGAACTCCTCAAGAAGAAGTTCAAGGGCAAGGTGAGCGACTGGAAGAAGCCCATTTACATTCCGACTACGCACACCAACGGCGAAAGCGTCGAGAAGGTGTGGGACTTGGGCGATACGAAGGTCGACAAGTGGTTCGCCATTTTGACAAGTACTGCGGCTCCTACATACTTCGACACGATTGTACAGGACGGACAGTCTTACGTGGATGGCGGCATGTGGGCGAATAGCCCTATCGCAGTCCTTAACGCTGGTTTGAAGCGTTCAGAGTACGTGGGCCAGCTCCGTATCCTCTCGTTCAACACGGGAATGGATACGCCGAACACGCTCAAGGGTAACCAGTCCCTTATCGGTTGGGCCACCTACCTCAAGGACGAATGGATCGCTCGCGCCGGAAAGAGCAACGACTACGAAGTCATCGCCGACCTCGGCGCAGAGAACGTGGCCATCGCCTCTCCGAAGCACTCGTCAAAGATTGCAATGGACAAGACCGACGACGACACGCTCAACAAGGTCGAAAAGATCTGGACTGACTACTACGATGCCAACCGTGAATATTTCAAGAAATTCGTGAAGTGCTACTAAGAACGGCTGGAAATGGATAAAAAAGGGGGTTTGCCAAGCAAATCCTCTTTTGCTATATTTAGGTCAACTTATCACTGGAATTCTCATGGGAGAACTCAATAAAGCGACTGGCATAAGGGTGGAACTTCACGACCACTTTGAAATGCCGAACCCAATGGAAACGACTTGCACCGTACTGTCGACCGTAAACATCAGCCCCGAATACAACGCATTGTCTGGAGTAACTGAACTCTGGATACACCGCGACGACGGATCTATGAAGTATGCTGGTTATCTCGACTTCATCTCGGACTCGGCTACTGGTAAACGGATACTATGGGGACGTACCGACTGCGGACAGGCGATGCAACTCCTGACTGATAAGGACATCTTTGACTTCAAGGATATTCTCATGACAGAAAACAACCTTACAGACAACAGCGCACTCGAAATCATCGTACAGTACCAGCACGAAGACACCTACCGTCTCAAGGCTATCGAAAAGGGCAACTGGATCGACATGGCCGCCGACGAAGACGTGACCATCAAGGCTGGCGAACTCAAGCTCATCAACCTCGGCGTGGCTATGAAGCTTCCGGAAGGTTACGAAGGACACCTTGCCCCTCGTTCCTCCACGCTCAAGAAGTTCGGTGTGCTTCAGGCAAATTCAGTCGGCGTCGTCGACGATACATACTGTGGCCCTACGGACTGGTGGCGCTTCCCCGCATTCGCTACTCGCGATACCGAGATCAAGCGCGGCGAACGCATCTGCCAGTTCCGCATCATGGAAGTGCAGCCGAAGCTCCGCTTCACCGAAGGAAAGATGGT
>NZ_JBGUHR010000029.1:0-71335 GCF_045112255.1 Fibrobacter sp. | reverse complement strand
AGACATTCCAACCATACAGGAAATCATCATCCTGCCCATAATTAGCCGTTAAAATAAAACGCTTATATTGAAGCACAACATTCAATTCAAAACTGGAATTTGATGTACTGATAAAATATTCTCCACCGATGCCACCTGTATAGAAAAATTCATAATAATAATGTCGCCTTCTCAAATCTCTTTCACGGTCATCTTTTTTTAGCTTCACTTGCTTCATAATCCATGGATTAAATTCTGATTCAGGATATTTATTTTTAAAAGCAATCAGTTTCTCTATCAATGAATCAAAAATATGAGAGTTATCAAAATCTTCTTTGGTATAACTTCCACCACTAAAACGAGCATATTGAAAAGAATCTCTATCAGGCGGAAGACCTGCATAATAATCACTACGTTTAGAAACATAGTTAAACCTTGTATTTTTCAAGATGACCTTTAATAAAATGGTAAAATCCTTATATTCTTGATTAGCCGTTCCATCTGATATCCGGTCTAGCTGTTTTTGAAAGTCTGCTTCTGTTATCAAATGCATTGTTCTATTAGCATAAGCCATCAATTCATCATCAAAAGCAGAATATGGCGCTTTATTACTACAGTAACCGAATTCATTATCATAACTTTCATTAATATAACGGAAATGCTCATTTACCAGCGTGACTAAAGCAGAATCATACTGATTCATCATAAGATAAATCTGCAACAACTCATAATTGTCCAACGCACGTTCATCATAACCAGAATTTTCCAACACTTTTACAAATCGAAAAACTTCACTCGAATCCTGTTCCTGCAAAGCAGATAATAAAGAATCTCTAACATTTGCCAAAGTCTGTTTTTCAGGAGAATCGGTAAAAGCAGGTAACGGATAAATGTTACAGTCATTTGCAAAAACAATAACATTCAACAGCAAAACAAATAAAAGACAAATTCGCATACGCATATAAAATAAGATACATTTTTTCACGTTGAAAATGTGTATTTTTAGTGTTTTATCGTCCGCAACACGCCCTACAACACGTTGTTTTTTAATTAGTTTTTTCCATTATACGACGAGAAAGGCCCGCTGACAGAGGCGTACGCATCCACGAGCGGGAACATTCCTTCTCGCAGTTGTAGGTCCGGTATTGACGGAAGCGGTGGCTTGGACCACCCCTGCCTTGGAAGACCCATGCGGAATACGCTGCGATACATATCCCGATAGCACTGAAGTGTATCGGCTTTAAATGATCAATCAACAACAATACACCCAAAGTGTACGTTTTTGACGTACACATTCTTCCGCCATTTGACGGAATTGGAGATCTATGACTAGAGAACAATATGCAGCAATGCTCAAGGACGTTAGCGAAACACACAAAGCAGGTGGCGACACTGCCGCTTGCATCGCTAAATACAATGAACGCTATAAGTTCATGTACATCTACAATGACAATGTGTTTAAAATTCTTTTCGGGAGTCCAGAGAATGAAAAAATCACCATTGATTTTCTCAATGCGGTTCTTGGCCTCATCGGAAGCGACTGCATCAACAACCTTGCCTACATCAATCCCGCTCTCCCCGACGCTTTCGGCAAGAGCATCACCTCGGACATCGTGGCTACCGATCAGCGGCTTGACCGAATTGTACTTGAAGTGCAACATGTCGAAGACGATTCGTACAACGGTCGTTTAGTTCTTTACACGGCAAAACACACTATAGCAAGCCGCATTAAAGGTGAAGACTACGCTTTGCAGAATCTGAACCTTATCAGCCTCCAAATGTTTGACGGATTCCCGAATTCACCTAATTACAGACACTGTATTCGCCTCAAAAATCAGGAAAACGAAGAATTCTACGACAAGCAAACCATTACGCTCGTTGAAATTCCCAAATTTTTAAAAGGGAACTTCGCCACCGACAACAGCCGAATCGCACAATGGCTCCGCGTAATTGACGGATTAAACAATGAAACGTCCGTAACCGTTCCCGAAGGCTCACCATTCGCTCTATTGCAGGAAAAAGCCAAATTGAGTATATTTACAGAGGAATTTCTTGTTAGCGAGGCTATGAAAATGAGCGACCACAAGTACGAACTCTACGTTGAAAAGAAACACGCCCGTAAAGAAGGCCTCGAAGAAGGACGTGCAGAAGGAAGAGTTCAAGGAAGAGCCGAAGGTCGAGCTGAAGGACGCGCCGAAGGACGCGCTGAAGGACGAGCTGAAGGACGCGCCGAAGGACGCGCTGAAGGTCGAGCCGAAGGGCTTCGTGAAATGGCAGCAGCCATGCTTGCGGATGGCGATTCAGTGGAAAAAGTTATGCGAATTTCCAAGCTCCCTGAATCCGAAGTTCTCGCAATAAAAGCAAATTTGTGATACTAAGAAATATTTTATACATTCTTAAACGGTCTGGACATTTCCAGCCCGTTTTCTTTTACCCTTTTCCCCACCTCGCTTTACAATTCTTGAAATATTGAGCTATCTTTATAGCGTCAAAAAGCAAAGAGGTTTTTGGCACGCACGACGCAACTTCGCCATGAAGACGCCACACGTGCAAACATTATGAAAAAAATAATTGTCGTGAACACGCCAAAGAATTGGAAGTTCCACATTCCCGAAGCCGAAATCGTCTCGGCAAAAGACTACCTTACTAATCCCGAATTTACAACACAGAAAAACGTTCGCGTTTTCAACTTGTGCAAGGACTACAGCTACCAGAGCAAGGGCTATTATGTAAGCCTGCTTGCCGAAGCGCGTGGTCACAAGGTCATCCCGAACGTCAAGAACATCCGCGACTTCAAGGCACCTGCGGTCGTGAAAATCATCAGCGACGATATCGACGAGCTGATCCAGAAGAGTCTCCGCAAATTGACGGGTACGGAATTTATACTTTCTATTTACTTTGGGCAGAACGTGAGTCCGCAATACCTGGAACTATCGCAAGCGCTTTATCGCCTTTTCCAGGCTCCGCTGCTTCGCGCCAAGTTCGTGTTCAAGCAAAAATGGTTCATCCAGTCCATCCGCCCGATTAGCGTTGACGAAATTCCTGAGACGCACAAGGACATGGTCGATCAGTTCGCCATTGAATACTTCCAGAAAGAGCGCTTTGTGTCGCCTAAGACCGAAGAATACGTTTACGATCTCGGCATTTTAACGAACCCCGAAGAAGTGGAACCGCCGAGCAATAAGGAAGCCATCCAGCTCTTTATCGAAGCTGCTCAAGAAACGGGTTTCCGCGTGGAAATGATCACCAAGACGGACTACCACCGCGTCGGTGAATTTGACGCCATCTTCATTCGCGAAACGACAAACGTCAACCACCACACGTATGCATTTGCACGCCGTGCCCAGAGCGAAGGCATCGCCGTCATCGACGACCCCGACAGCATCTTGCGTTGTTCGAATAAAGTTTATCTACAAGAACTGATGACTGTCGGCAAGATTCCCGCCCCCAAGACGATTATCGCCCACAGCGAAAACCGCCACACGCTTGCAAAGGAACTCGGCTTCCCCATGGTCATCAAGACCCCGGATTCGAGCTTCAGCATGGGTGTCAAAAAGGCGAACAACAAGGAAGAACTCGAAAAGATTCTCGACTCGATGTTCGAACACAGCGACTTGCTCATCGCACAGGAATTTACGCCCACGGATTTCGACTGGAGAATCGGCATTCTCGACGGCAAGCCGCTCTACGCCTGCAAATATTACATGGCAAAGAACCACTGGCAGATTTACAACTGGGACAGCAAAAACAAGAATGAAACTTGCGGTAAGTGGGATTGCCTCCCGATCGAAAGCGTACCGCACGGCATCGTGAAAACGGCTCTCCGTGTCGCAAGCCTTATCGGTAATGGTCTTTACGGTGTTGACCTCAAGGAAATCAACGGTCATCCGGTCGTGATCGAAGTGAATGATAACCCGAGCATTGACCACGGCATCGAAGATCTTGTCGGCAAAAAGAAGATTTATCTCGCCGTGATGAGAAGCCTGCGCCACCGCATTGAAGACCGCCAAAACGCAGCTCAGCAAAAGGTCCTGCAACACGAAAGAGATATGTTTTTATAAAGCGCCTATCCCTATAACAAATAACTATTGACTAACTACTAATGACTAACTACAAACTTTGGGAACGCTTCGGCGTCGAAATGGAATTCATGATTGTCGATCGCGACACGCTCAACGTGCTGCCTCGCGCCGATGTCCCGCTTGGAAAAGACAAAGACGGCAATCAACTCTCCGATGTGGAATACGATGATATCGGACTTTCGAACGAACTCGTGAGCCACGTGCTGGAATTCAAGTGCGCACACCCCAAGTCCACATTTGACGGGCTTGGCAAGCGATTCTTCCACGAGATTCGCCGCGCAAACAAGAAGCTCGAAAAGATCAACGCCATGCTTTTGCCGAGTGCCTGCCATCCGTTCATGGATCCGGCAGAAATGCAACTCTGGCCATACGATTGCCTCGACATTTACCAGACTTACGACCGCATTTTCAACTGCAAAGGCCACGGCTGGGCAAACCTCCAAAGTACGCACCTGAACCTTTCTTTTGACGGTGACGAAGAATTTGGCGAACTCCATGCAGCGATTCGTTTGCTGTTGCCACTCATTCCCGCCATTGCCGCAAGCAGCCCGTATCTCGACGGCAAGTACACCGGCTATCGTGATGCCCGCATCGAAGTTTACCGCCACAACCAGGACAAAGTTCCTGAAATCACGGGGCAAGTCATCCCGGAACAGGCATACAGCTACGATGAATACAACAAGATGATTTTTGACAAGGTGAAGAAGGCTATCGCCCCGTACGATACCGAACACTTGCTGAATCATTTCTTCTTGAACAGCCGTGGTGCCATAGCCCGTTTTGATCGCGGAGCAATCGAAATCCGCCTCGTCGATATTCAGGAATGCCCGAACGCCGACATCGCCATCGTCGAGCTTGAAATCGCGACACTCAAGGCCATTGTGAACGGCAAGTTTGCGAGCACTTCACACACGCTCAAGGAATACCGCGAATTCTTGCGCAACTTCGATACGACGCGCCTTGCAGAACTCCTCGCCAAGACCACAAAGGATGCCGAAAACGCGACCATCGACTGGCTAGAATACCTCAGTGTATTTGGCATGAATGTTGCGGACGCTTCCATGAGCGCAGCCAACAGCGCCCCGATTACCGCCGGCGATATTTGGAAGCACATCTACAGCGTCGTGAAAAACGACCTCACCGAAGTCTCGCAAAGCTTCATGGAAAAAATGCTCGAACGAGGAACGCTCTCCAGCGCCCTCTACAGAGCACTCGGCGATGCCCCCGCCCACGAGGCGTTCGTCACGGAATACAAAAAATTGGCCGATTGCCTCGCCCACAACCGGCTCTATGGAATTAACGAATAAAATCGCTTACAATCCCAAGTCTTTTTTAGCTACCTGGAAATTCATTTCCAGGTATTTTAAATTTTCGCTTTCAGCAAGCAGATGCTCAAAGTCGAGAATCGGGAACAGCACATACGGCTTGACGCGAGCATCAACCAAAGATAAAATTTCAGGACTATCCGCACCAAAGTAATACTTTGCAAATGCGATCCAACATTTGCGCATGGTCGCCGCATCCATATAATGCGCCGCCAATAAAAAATCATCTGGCAAATAATGACAGAAATAGTAATAACAACCTAAATCATAAAGTGGATTGCCACATGCAAATTCGCCAAGATCAATAAAATATGCCCCATTATCATTAATAATTAAATTGCCCGTCTGCAAATCCCCATGAAGGCAACGCAAGACCTTTGGCGTATCTTTTATCAGCTGCCGAACATATTCAGCAACGTCTCCAACAATCATTTTCGAGGAATCCAGCAGTCGAGAATATTTTTCTTCAGCATCCTGAAAAGCCCCTGGAGCACATGATGTCGAATGCAATTTTTTGCAGTTGTCCGCAAAGATTTTGATATATTCCTCAAGCCGTTCAGGATCTTCGCCCACGCATTTCGAAATAGAACGCTTGCCATCGATGCGCTCATAAATCAGCCCCAGACGACCATCCTGTTCGACAATGTCGCCAACTCGTGGCGTCGGAATTCCAAGCGAAACAACCTTCCGGCAAATATCCTGCTCGCGGAGCAATTCCTCCTTTGTCGAGCAAAAACCCGGAAAGCCTAATTTCAGCATCCACTTGCCATCCGGACTATTGAAGTTCTCGGAATTATGACGATTGCTAAACATCGTCCATTCTGATAAATTTATTTTCTCCATAAAGAGAAAAATAAACCATTTTTTAACGCAAATCACAAAAAAATTTGCTTTTTGCCATTTTTTTGAAATTTTCAAAGAATCGATAAAGTGAACATCCTCACACCGTGATATTGTTCACATAGAAAAAGCCCCATGACTAAATATATTTGAAGCATCAAAAAGGAAAAGGAGGGTGTATATGGAACCGCATAGTCGCAGTAACGATGGCGATGATTATATTCCGCCATTCAAACCATAACGCTGTTACATTAATGCAAAAAAACGGGTCCGCAAGGACTCGTTTTTTAATTCCTAATTCTATTTTTAATTATTCCTCTTTGACGCAACGAACAGAAAACTCGCTTGTTGCAGGGCGTTCAATGACCGTGGGGGCACTTTCATAATAATTGATCCACAAAGCATTAGCGACATTATCCGATTCATTGTCGATCCAGAAATACGCGCTCGACTTGAGATCAAAATAATCTCCACCATCCTTGCCGCCAGCAGGCTTTGCATCAAAGCCCCAGAAATTAAGTCCCTTAGAAGCCTTGGCATTCCATCCGTCAACCGAGCGTAATGCAGAAGCGGATCCGGCCTTGCGGACTAAAGCATGATAATCGGAGCGTTTCGGCAAGCGCCAACCTTCTGGGCAAATAGACTTCGCAGCCTCAAGCGTATAAAGACGACCGTATTCTTCACATTTTGCCTTTTCATCGTTATAGCAATGGCTGCCCTTTACATCCAAGTTCATGTTATCAGCCATCCATGTAACGCCAAAAGCTGTCGTCGTCCTGTATGTTTTACCTTCTATTTTCAAAGTGCCGTAATCATGCGGAATCTTTTCAAGATACGAAGAATCCAAAGCACCTGAATAATCAACGGATCTCAAATCGGTAACACAGCGCACAGACATTCCATGATCCTTGTAGAAATTGCCAGGCAAGAACTCATTCATATCATGGCGTAAATGCCAGCCATAGGCCGTTCCTTCATCCTTTTCTGACGCGGACCAGAAAAAGGCATATTTGCCAACGCTCATAAAAGTTTCACCATCGTTATTGCGACGCCCGGATGCCTTACCATTAAAGCCAAAACGGTTTGCCGGAGTATTGACGCTATCCGCTTTATCCCAACCATCAACGGATTTTAGGCTAGTGCCATTCCCTTCACCACCATTATTAGAATCCACATAGGCAAGCATTCTTTCCCATTCCGTCGTATTCGGAACACGCCAGCCATCAGGACAAACGCCCTGGGTTTCTGTATAAGCGGCAAACAAAGGAACCGTTAAGTACTCTTTTCCAAGATTCATAGCGGCAGTCCAGGAATACAGGCGGCCATACTTGGAACAGTTTTTATCATCCTGATGGCACCAGGTGTTCTCCTTGAGACTTGGCATAGCCGTAGAATCCGCATAACGCAGATTTTCAGTCATCCAAAAGAGATCGCCAATCTTGGCGACTCCATATTCATTGCCATCGCGAGGATCGATTAGCTTACCATCTTTAATTTCAGCTCTGGATGAACCGGGTAAAGTTATTTCTTCTTGCGAAGAACACCCCACAACACCAGAAAGCGATGCCGCAGCCGCCAAGGTGATGAAATTTTTGAAATTAAAAATTGTACTCATAACTATTCCTTATAAAGTTTAGCTATGAATAATATACAATTACTTTTTTTCCTGGGGTACTAATCTATCCACGATTCTGAACAAATCGTTGTAAATTTCGAGGAAGTCTTCGATCCAGATCGGGTCATGTTCGCCCACAATGTGGAACGTTTCTTCGAGCGTATGGAGCGAGTTGTACAGGCCGACCATAGAACTTGTCGGTTGGACAAAGCCACCGCTATAAGCAGAGGTTGCGACAACTCGGGCACGGTAGCTTCGGCGGAGTCGCGCAATCAGAGCACTGCGGAGCGCCAATAGTTCATCGTGCGCGACAAGGAACTCGCCCTTCTGTATCCAAGTTTCTACAAGATTCAGGCGGCGGTTGATGGAATCGCGCTCGGTCGCCGGAACAAGCATTTTCTTCGTTTCAAGAGTCGAACGGATTCGTGCAACAATCTTGTTCAGCAAATCCACATTCCAGAAAATCATCGGAGGGCGCGAATCGGCCTTGTTCGTCTCGAGAGCAGGCTTGTGCGCCTGAATCCAGCGCTCGAGTTTTTCTGCAACGAGCTTTGCCTCAGGGTAGCGATCCACAGCCACGTATTCCTGGGCACGTGTGCAAAGCGTATCCGCATAAACCATCCGCCAATGCGAAAGCTTGCCAGTCTTGCGAATGGCATCAATACTCTCCTTGATTCCAGATAGTTTTTCGGCAAGCTCTTCCATTAGGGCGTCACCTCTGCTGTTTTGTTCGACTGGAGCGGAGTCACGCCGATTTCCACACGACGGTTCAAGCGACGGTGTTCATCGCTATCGTTCGGATACTTCGGACGGTGTTCGCCAAAGCCTGCGGCAAAAAGCCTGTCGGGCGGGAAGCCCATTTTCACGAGCATCTTGACCACGTTCACGGCACGTTCCGTAGAAAGGTTCCAGTTCGTATAGGAAGTCGAGCCGCTAAACGGAATGTCGTCCGTAAAGCCGCTCACCATGATCACGTCTGTAGAATCAAGCGCTTCGAGAAGGCCCTTGCTGATGCCACGAATCACGCCCTCGCCTTCCTTGGTGAGGTTTGCGCCGTTGATCGGGAAAAGGAAACTCGCCTGGATCTGGATTTTGCCATCTTCAAGCGCGATAAGGCCTGCTTCAATAGAAGTCTGCAAGCTCTTGGACAAAAGCGCATTGCGTTCAGCCGCAATCTTACGCATCTGTTCCTGGCAGCTAAGCACTTCTTCTTCGGTACGCGTTAAGTCTTCCGCTTTCTGTTCCTTGAGGGTCGCCATCGCCACAAACGCAAGGATAAAGAGCGAAACGAGGGCCACGCCCAAGTCCGTGTACGCCATCCATGGATTGCTATTTTCGTCTCTATTGCGACGCATGATTAACCTTCAGCTTTAGGTTGAGCGGGGATTGCAGAACGCTGTGTCTGTTCGAGAACTTCGAGCAAGATTTCCTGAGTCTTGACCGCATTTTCCATGAGCACTTCGCTCGCGCGTTCGTGGAAGGCTTCGAGAGACTGGTTCAAGTGTTCGACAAAGTTGTCTTCTTCTTCGTGTTCTGCGGTATCGCCGGAGAGCTTTTCGAGAATCGTTTCAAGACCGCTACGCAGCATTTCGAGGTTCGCGCTGAGTTCGGACTGGTTCACGCGCATAAGTTCTGCGGTTTCCACGATGTTTCCGCCAAGAGCGTCCGTCGCTTCTTTTTCCTTGACCACGCGGTTGTCGATGCTTTCGGTGAGAGCCTTTTGCGCTTCGAGAAGCACACTCGACGTTTCGGAAAGCTTCTGAAATGCGCCGAGAATATCGGAAGAAAGGGCGCCGAGCTTTTCGGAGACATTCTGCGAAAGTTCTGCAGAACCAGCCTGAGCCTTTTCGGCAACCTGGAGAGCCACGTTCTTGAGCGTTTCGAGACCTTCGCGCTGAGAATCCACATTGGCGGTCGTCTTGTCTTCGAGGCGCTGCATAAAGCTTTCCCACTGTTCGCTGGACTGCTTGACCTGTTCAGCAACGGAATCACCGATGCTCTTGGAAGCTTCGTCCATCGCATCCTTAGTAAGGTATGCCACATCCATCGTGCCCTTCGCCACATCCTGAAGCCCAGCCTTAACATCAGCAGCAACACCATCGAGGCCAGCCTTGACATCAGAAGCCACACCGTCGAGCGAACTCTTGACACCGGCAGAAAGACCATCGAGGCTTGCATTCAATGCAGCAGAAATACCATTGAGTTTATCGTCGAGCTTCGAGGGGATTGCCTCAACGGACTTGGAGAGCGCACCGATATTTTCATTGATCGGGCTGAAAGCGTTCGTCACAGAAGCGCCAACGAGTTCACCAAACTTCTGCGTCGATTCATTCATATTCGCCACTGCACCAGCGAGAGAATCATTGACCGTCTTAATCGACGTCGTCATTTCCGTAGAAACCTTCTGGACAGATTCGACAACATCCTGGTTCAGCTTTGAAGTCATGGCAGAGAGTTCCTCGCCCACCATCGAAACAACGCCAGCCAGGCCTTCCTTCACAGAAGAAGCAATTACGGACAAATTCTTTTCAACTGAATCAAAGAGGCGTTCGAGTTCATTTTTGTCTTCTTCAATCACGCCTTCTGCGCTTTCATCTTCTTGCATGTCGAGCGTGAAGGTGTCGAGGTGCGCCATGAATTCATCGCGCTTGGAGCTAAGCACCGTGCGGCTTGCGCTCAAAATCAAAGCGGCGAACAAACCACAAAGGCTAGTACCGAAAATGCCCTTCATATTCTGGAAGAGCACCTGGATCGTATCGAGCGTCCCTTGCGTCGTAGAATTGTCAATTGCGCCACCAGCGGTTGCGACAGACTGCATAAGGCCGAAGAACGTACCCATAAGGCCAAGGAGGATGACCGTTGAACCTACGCTACGATTGAGCTGGATCGAAGAACCCGACGAAAGCACATCAAAGGCAATCGGGGAATCAAGGCGGATGTTCTTTTGCAACAGACGCTTTGCAAGTTCAATTCTTTTTGCAACGACACCCGTTCCCGGTTCTGGATAAGCGTTATCCTTTTCGCAAGAATCGATGATTTCGTCTTCGGCGATAATCTGCCTCATCTTGCGAATAGCAGAAAATTGCTCCACCAAGTAAACAGCCATGATGGCGATCATGATGATCCAGCCAAATGCCGGGGCGCCAAAGTAGAGAGCGCCTGCGATAAGGGCTACAAAACCCACCACCGTCAAAATTAGAATCGTATTGAATGCATTTTTCATTTTTTACCTACACATTCTGCGCTTGATAAGGAGCGACTGTTTCAAACAAGTTCAACTGACCGCGAGAGAACCCGCGAAGGAAAAGGGACCACTTGCTCTGGTACCATTCGATAACCTGAGTCGTAAGCCCCTGGGCGTAATCGCAAAAATCATCCGTAAAAGCCAAAAAGCAGTTTTCGTATGCGTAATGCGGGTTCCAGTAGCGGCCCACATTGCGTGCACAGGACATCGCGGACGAATAATAACGCACCGGACCTTTAGAGGCAAATGCCGCCGCAAAACGCTTTTTCGCAAGCGAATTCAAGGACGTACGGAGCGAGACCACCATGGCATTTTCTTTTTCGCGAAGCGAGGCTTCTAGGCACGGCAAGAGCTTCGACACAGGGTCCACCGCACTTTCAGAAAGCCAGTACTTGCAGAGCTTTTCTTGCAACTGCATCACGCGGCCATGCATACGCACAAACAACGGTTCAGCATCGCTTACCAGCAAGTGGATCGTTGCCGAATAAAAGTTATTGATGTCCTGCTTGTTGTTCTTAACCGTGAGTGCCCAGCCCTTTTCTTCGTCGTGGACTAAGAAATCGCCACCTTCGAGCAAGAGGCGCAAGACTTCATCGGTCGAGAAACGCTGGATCCACTTCGCACGGAACTCGCTATAAAGTTTTTCGCAATCCTTGAAAATCTGCGGGAACCCCGATTCGCAAAGTTTCCAGGCAGACTCGCTGTACGAGATCAGTTCGGAACCGCCGACGTTTGCAGATGGATTGTTAAGCATGGCATCGAGATGTTCAAAGAGCGCAATCGACCACGTGACCATCATGGACTGAGAAAGCGTCGCCACAATAGCCGAGCGATTCGGACGCACGGCCAAGCGAACGCTTGCCCCTGTCATCTTACGTATGGCTCTACGGAAAGCTTCTTCCACGACTACCTCTTAGAAACGCGCTTCAATGTTATGCCACACGTTGCGGCGGACGCGCTTTTTACTAGTCTTCAAATCGGCGGCTTCACTGCGGATATCAGATTCCTGATTGTTGCGGATCAAGTCCGTATCGCCATCAAGCTTGCCTGCAGTTTCAAGATAAAGACCATAGACGTTTTCGGAGATGCTTGTGCCGTTCGAAACGACACGACCAGCCCTCACAGACAAGGCGTAACGGTTGTGTGCAAACGTGCAACGAGCAAGCGTCACATTGGGGCTTTCATCGACCCAGAGGCCATAATAGTTATTGAAGAAATTGACGTTTTCGAGAGTTCCCGTAGAACGGAAAATCGTATTGCGGAAAGCATTCTCGACAGTCAAGTTCTTGATTTCAAAAGGCACCGTACTGGACATGATGTGAAACCCATTCCAGTTCGCCACAGAATCCGCACCACTAAAAATAACGGGCTTATCGTTCGTACCTGCAATTTTTACCGAACCTTGAATCATGAGCTTTGCAAACTCGCCCATCAAGACAGTCACGCCCGGTTCAATGACTAGGGTATCTGTAGCAGCGACAACCACGCCCTGTTCGAGCACATAAGGGCTGTCTTTTTCTTGCAAAAAGACCTTGTTATTTTCGGCAACCGGAAACGGCATGCCAGAAGCAACAGCCGCACAGGCAACTGCCGCTACAGCCACAAGAGAGGAACGGATTAAATTTTTCATTGAATGTTCCTCAACGTGATTTTCTGATTGACATTCATGCTCGAAAGCGTATCACCGGCGACGAGATCGCACACATCAATAACAGCCACGAGATTCATTTCAGCAGATGAGATGATTCCATGAGTGACATCAAAGAGAACCATGCCATCGCCCACGACATAGTCGCTGCTCTTCAGCTGCAAATTCGAAGTCGTATCCGGGAGTTCAAGGTATTTCACGCCCATGTGGATTTTAGCCATGCGAACGCCATCCTGGAGGAAAACGTCCTGCAACGTGAACGTTTTATAAACAGTCGTAGAGCTATTGCCCTTGCCGAAAATCGGCATCTGGCGTTCCCAGGATTCACCAAGCTTCACCGGCTTTTCAGGGAGAAGAGGCTGAGCCTTCAAGAAAAGCGGAATGAGGTTCAGGTCATCTTCGGACGGCATATCAAGCGCGTTTTCGATGGTCGGGTCCGTGATGACGCCATCGTGATCGAGCTTGAACTGGAAATTCTGAATGGATAAATATTTTTCGATATTGCGGAATTCATCGACAGAGCGCTTGTCGCTTGTGTAATCGACGGAATCGATTTTCATTTCGAAGCGGCCCGAGCCATCGTCATACGACATGAGGAGACTCATCGTACTGCGAACATTCACGTGAGTTCGCATGGATTCGGGTTCGTTAACGGAATCGCCAGGAATGCTTGCGTTCAACGTCGATTCGAGAACGAATGTCTGCGGTGAAACGGTTTGCGTGTTAAAAGAAAGATGAATCTCGTTCCGTTCGCAGGAACAAAGGCAAAAAAGCGCAACAGAGAGCGCAGAAATAGCGCTAAACTTGGTAAAATTCATGCATTGAATATAGATATTAGACGAGAGACGAAAGACGAGAGACGAAAGAAAATGCGGCGTAAAAGGCTTAAGCGCGGTCGCCTTTATTGCCGGAGTCGCCTTTTTCGAGGCGCATCTGCTGGAAAAAGCCTTTCAAAAGGCCAAGGCATTCGTCTGCAAGAACGCCGCCCGTGACTTCTACCGCGCGCTTGAGGGCATTGCCGGTAATGACATCAATCGTCGTGCCGCAGCCGCCAAAACGAGAATCCGGGGAACCGTAAACAATGCGGGAAACGCGACTGTTGAGGATAGCGCCAGCGCACATGGGGCATGGTTCAAGCGTCACGTAAAGCGTACAGCCATCCAGACGCCAGTTGTCAAGTGTGCTTGCGGCAGTACCAATCGCGATGATTTCGGCATGGGCGGTCGCATCCTTGAGCTGTTCAACCTGATTGTAGCCCTTCCCTATCACGACTCCGTCTTTAACAATAACGCAACCAATCGGGATTTCCTTCATGTCAAAAGCAATCTGCGCCTGGCGAAGTGCCATACGCATAAAACGTTCATCATCTTGAGAAAAAGACGAGCGTGATTTGTCATCCTGAGCGAAATCACGAAGTGATGAAGTCGAAGGATCCAGTGAAATTTCAGAAGATAGATTTGCGCTGTTATCGGTTACGTTGTTCATACTAGGATTTATTTTCTTTGTTTTTTAAGTGGGAAAAGAAAGGTATACCAAGATACTAAAGATAAAGCAATCCTCATACTTGTATATTCAAAATCCCAAGGGAGATTTCTACAAAGAAGGCACATTTCTCCAAAAATTACAGGTAAAATGAGAAAACGAGCTTTCCACTTTATGGATGGATTATTCGTGAAATTTCCTTCATCCGTCAAGAAAAAAATTACAAATCCATTGATAACGAAGACCAACCAAGCCATATCTTCATTGCATAAATTAAAAAATTCTCTCATCGTTTACTCCTACGAAAAACCGTTCAGGATGACACAGTAAAAAATGCGACTGGATCCTTCCTCCCGAACATAGATACGAGAAATAATGGTTCCCCTACGCTTCGCTTCGAGGATGACAAGGTCGTCAGGATGACGCCCCATCTTTCGTCTGTAGGCCCGCAGGGCCGTTCTCTCGTCTACTTCAGCCCTCTTCCGTATGCGCAGTAGGAGTCTTCTTGCATGTAGTCGCCGTCATGGTAGTAGGCGGCACGGGCACGGCAGCCGCCGCAACGGTCGTTGAACTTGCACTTGGAACAAGCGCCCTTGTAAGCCTTTGTACGCAATTGCTTGAAGATTTCGGCATTCGCCCAGATTTCGTCGAACGGCGTGTCGTGAACATCGCCCGCTTCTTCCATCATGTAAGCGCAGGGGCGCACCTTGCCAATCGGGCTTACGATGCAGTAGTCAAGACCCGCGAGGCAGCCACGGCTGTAACGCGTCTTGATGTCGAGCTGGTCTGCAATGCGGAGGAACTGCGGAGCGCAAGTCGGTTTCACCGGGATGCCGAGCGTACGGCTCTTTTCCATAATCTTGCGGAGGAGACCTTCGTATTCGGCAACGCGGAGCGCATGGCCTTCGATTTCCTTGCCGCGACCGACCGGAATGAGGAAGAATATCTGGTGGTTCACGGCACCGATTTCCTTGACCCAGTCCATGATGTCAAAGATTTCGCTCTGGTTCCAGTCCATGATTGTCGTATGAATCTGGAACGGGAGGCCAGCCGCCTTGCAGTTCTCGATGCCCATCAAGGTCAGTTCAAAAGCGTTCGGGAGGCCGCGGAAATCGTTATGGCGCTTAGGATCGATGCTATCGACGCTAATGCCCATCGCCATGGCGCCAGCTTCCTTGAGCTTGATGGCGAGGTCGTGCGTGATGAGCGTTCCGTTCGTGCCAAACACCGGACGGAGTCCGCGTTCGCGGGCATGGGCCACAAGTTCCACGATGTCTGGGCGGGTCATCGGTTCGCCACCGCTGAAAATCATGATCTTGAATCCGGCCTTCGCAATCTCGTCGATGAGCTTGAGCGCTTCTGATGTCGTGAGTTCGGCAGACTTGTTTTCGCCTGCGTCCTGATAGCAGTGTTTACACGTCAAGTTACACTTATTCGTTGTCATCCAAGAGACGATCATGCCATAGACCTCATTCAAATTGTTTTTTACGCCAGCAAATATAGAAAATGCCCGGTTTTACAACCGGGCACATCAAAGAACGATCATCGTCAATTTTAGTTATAATTATCGCAAGATGTGATTGCAGAACCAGTCACCAGACCTGATCTCTTTTCAGAACAGAAAAATGTACAACTTTTAAAAAAATTACCCGGCTCAATAAAAGCCGGGTAAAATGTTATCAAAGCTATAACGACAAATTAGTCTTCAAAACTATCTCTGACTTCGTCGCAAGACTTCGCTGCAGAGTTCTGATCATAAAGATAGAACGTGACAGCCGTGCCATCGACGCGGAAATCGCAAACCTTTGCTGCGCTACCAGAGCAGCCAGAGCCAACTCTAGCAGAGCCGCCAAGGAGAGTATATTGAGAACGAGCATCAGCACATTGGCTCTTGACAAAATCATCATTTGTGGATTCAAAGCATTGATGAACAGAGACCAAGCCCAAAACGTCAGCCTTTGCATCGCAGGACGTGACATCATCAACAGCCTTGAGTTCGCAACCTGCAAAAATAGCAGCAGAAGCAATCACAGCAGCGAGAACAACTTTTTTCATATTAATTCCTTTTTTGGTGTATAACATTTGTGCAAAAATTACAAATTATTTATAAAAAAAACAATAAACTCACGATAATCATTTATAAAAATTTACATTACACGTCTAAAATTCTCAAAAAAAAGCCAATTTGCCATATTGCATGTTCATTCTTTTTACAATAATCTTCAGAAAAACCTACAAATTAACTAGGCTCACTTATGAGCATAATCTTCATATTTTTTACAATCGGCATTCTTAAACGCAGGTCCATACATATACAAAGTCAATTCTACACCATTTTGGACGGAGTTACAGATTTTCGTAGCCTGCCCCGAGCAACCAGAACTAACAACTGCTGAAGATACGGAAGACGAGCCCAAAAATCCAGTATATTCGCTTGTACAAGCCGCTCTAATATAAGCATCATCTTCAGATTCCACACACGCATGCACATCATACCCAAAAACATTACCCTTCAGATCACAGGATGTAACTTCCTTGACATCTTCACAACCTGTAAAAAGTGCAGCCGCCACAATTAAAGTACCAAGAACGACTTTTTTCATGATTTCTCCTTCGAGAGGTTAATTTTTATCATAAAATAACAAAATAATTTCAAAAATAAGCCTTATTTTCACGTCATTTTTGCAATATAACCCATTATAACACTATATAATTACCGTTACTATCGCAAAAATACTATCTTAAAACAGAACGATCCGAAAAGGAGATTCCCGCTCTGAGGCGGGAATGACACTGTAGATTTTTATGAATAGAAGAAGAGTTGTTATTACTGGTATGGGAGCGGTGACCCCCGTAGGTAAGTCCGCCCCCGAACTTTGGAACGCCATCAAGGCAGGCAAGTGCGGCATCGGCCCGATCACATTGTTCGATGCTTCGAACTGCCCGGTGAAAATCGCGGCAGAAGTCAAGGATTTTAAGCCCGAAGAACACGGCATCGACCCGAAGGAAGCCCGCCGCATGGCCCGCTTCACGCAGTTCCTCGTTGCCGCCGCTAACGAAGCGGTCAAGGACGCAAGCCTCAGCCGCGAAATGCTCGCCGAGGATACGACTGGCATTGTCGCTGGTAACGGCCTTGCCGGCATGGACGTTGTCGAAGAAACTTATTGCAAGTATCTCGAAGGTGGCCGCCGCCGCGTCTCGCCGCTTGCCATGCCCGAACTGATTGCCAACGAAGCATGCGCAAACGTCTCTATCGCACTTGGAATCACAGGCTCAGCCTGGACTGTCTGCACCGCCTGTGCCTCCGGCACGGACGCCATCGGCGTTGCCCTTGACGCCATCCGCTCGGGCAGGCTTGACGTCTGCCTCGCCGGCGGTTCCGAAAGCGCCATCACGGACTACTCCATCAAGAGCTTTGCGGGCATGCACGCCCTCACCGACAAGTTCAACGACGCTCCCGAAAAGGCATCCCGCCCGTTCGACAAGGATCGCAGCGGATTCGTGATGGGTGAAGCAGGCGCGATTCTCGTGCTCGAAGAACTCGAACACGCCAAGGCTCGCGGTGCAAAGATTTACGCCGAAGTCGCCGGTTACGGTTCTTCTGCTGACGCTTACCACATCACAAGCCCGCGCCCGGGTGGAGAAACTTGCGCAAAGGCCATGATCAAGGCCATGAAGGACGCAGGCATCGCCCCGACGGATGTGGACTACTACAATGCCCACGGTACCTCGACGCATTTAAACGACCTCACCGAAACGCAAATGCTGAAAATTGCGCTCGGCGAACACGCCTACAAGATCAAGGTCTCTAGCACCAAGAGCATGACCGGCCACTGCGTCGGTGCAGCAGGCGTTATCGAAGCGATGATTAGCACGCTTGCCATCCGCGATTCGTTCTACCCCGCCACCATCAACCTCGACAACCCGGACGCAGAATGCGACCTCGACTACGTGCCGCACAAGGGCGTCGAAGGGAACATCGATGTTGCAGTGTCTGCCTCGCTTGGCTTTGGCGGTCACAACGGTATCGTCGTCATCAAAAAGTTTAAAGATTAAACAAAGGAGCCGCTATGTCTGATTGGCTTTTCAAATCCTGGATTAAAGCAACCATTTGCAGTGCCATACTGTTCTTTTTCTACCACCTCTTCATTTCGCAGAAGTTGGACGAAGAAGTTTCCACAAAAACTAAGGAACAAGAGTAGCTTATGGAACAGAATAAAGATATCGCCGACATCCAAGCGGCCGAAGCGACCTTCCAGAAGAAGAAGAAGTTCATCCTTTGCTACCACAGCTTTAGCGTGAACAACTTCAAGAAGGCGTCCGTCCAGATTAGAAAGCTTGCAGAAGCGGCTGGCTCCCCCATCAGCATTGCGGTCATCCCCGCATTTGGCGCAGCCCCGGAATCCGAAGCCGAACAGTTCCGCGAAGAACTCGACAAGTTCGTCAAGGAAGGCTACGAGATCATGCTCCACGGTGCACGTCACCGCGCAGACCTCTCGCTGAACCGTAGCATTGCAGGCAAGCTCGCGCTCCTCGTTTCGAACAACGAAGCAGAATTTGCAGGCATCGACGAGCGCTTCACGCAGGCGCTCCTCAAGCGCAGCCTCGCCCTCTGGAAGGCTCACGGCAGCGGCAAGCCCTCCGGCTTTATCCCGCCGGTCTGGTTTGGCAACAAGTACCTCAAGGAACAGGCTCTTGAAATTTTCGACTACTACGAAGATTTCCACGGCATTTACCAGAAGGTCAAAGGCAACATCAAGAAGACGAACTCTGCAACGCTTAGCTTCTCGATTTTGCCAACTCCGCTCCTCGGTATTGCACAGACCTACGCCTGCCTCCGTATGCTCCTGCCAGGTGGAGTCCATCGTCTGGTGTTTCACGATAAAGACTTCAGGACGATTGGCGAAAAGCGCATTTTGAACATGGTCCGCTACATTTCGACCATGCGCGAAAAAATCATGTACAAGGACTTGTAATTTCAGGACTTCGCACAGATGATTATAAATAAGTTTCTATCTAAAATTGATTACAAGTCTTATGAAGATTTGTATAAAAATTTTAAGATAACGATTCCGAACGATTTTAACTTCGCTTACGACGTTGTTGACGAATACGCCAAGACAGAGCCTAAGCGCGAAGCCCTCGTGTGGTGCGACGATAACGACGAAAGCCACATTTTCACATTCAAGGACTTGTCGCTTGCTTCCCAGCGCACGGCGAATTTCTTAGTAGAACAGGGAATCCAGAAGGGCGACCGCGTGATGCTCATTTTGCGTCGCCGCTACGAATTCTGGTTTTTCTTGCTCGCGCTGCACCGCATTGGCGCGATTGCGATCCCGGCAACGAACATGCTCGCTGCAGAAGATTTGGAATACCGCTTCAACGCTGCAGAAATCAAGATGGTCGTGACATACGACGATCCCGCCTTGCAAAAGGAAGTGGACAAGGCAAAATCCAAGTGCGAATCGGTCGAAAAGCTCGTGACTGTCGGCCAGACTGCTCGCCAGAACTGGATTAGCTTCTACGACGACTATGAACTTTTCCCATCGACGTTTGAACGCCCCGTTGGCGACGCCGCTACGCATAACGACGACATCATGATCGTCTATTTCACGAGCGGCACAAGTTCAAACCCGAAGATGGTGGCACACACTTATACGTACCCGCTCGGACACATTGTGACCGCCAAGTACTGGCAGCACGTTGTGAACGGAGGTCGCCATTTGACCGTCGCCGAAACAGGCTGGGCCAAAGCTCTCTGGGGCAAGATTTACGGGCAGTGGATTGCAGGGAGTGCCGTGTTCACTTACGACATGACCACGTTCATCCCGGGCAAGCTCCTCGAGAAGATGGCGGAATACAAGGTGACGACATTCTGCGCACCGCCGACGGTGTACCGCTACATTTTGCAGCATGGCCTCAGCAAGTACGACCTTTCGAGCTTGCAGTACTGCACGACCGCAGGCGAAGCGTTGAACCTGGATATTTACAACAGGTTCTTCGAGCAGACAGGCATCCGCATGCAGGAAGGCTACGGACAAACTGAGCTCACGCTCACGACGGGTAACTTTGGCTTTAGCGAACCGCACCCGGGTTCTATCGGCAAGCCCTCACCGGGTTACCAGATGGAAATCATCAATGCGGAAGGCAAACCTTGCGCCGCCGATGAAGTCGGAGAACTGATCATCAAGATTGACCAGGGCAAGCCTTTTGGCATGTTCGGCGGTTACTATCGCGATGCCGAACGCACCGAGAAAGTCTTTGAAGGCGGCGTGTATCACACTGGCGATACGGCTTACCGCGACAAGGACGGATTCTTCTGGTTTGTGGGTCGTACCGATGACTTGATCAAGAGTTCTGGCTACCGCATCAGCCCCTTCGAAGTGGAAGAAGTGCTGCACAAGCACCCTGCCGTTTTGGAAGTTGCAGTCACGGGCGTTGAGGACAAGTCTCGCGGTCAGGCGGTCAAGGCAACGGTCGTTTTGCAGAAAGGCTATGAAGCCTCCAAGGAACTTGCGAAGGAAATCCAGCTCTTTGCAAAGAACATCGCCGCAAGCTACAAGAGCCCGCGCATCATTGACTTTGTGACGGAACTGCCGAAAACAATCAGCGGAAAGATTCGACGCGCGACCATCCGCGATAAGGATACCGCCGAGAATGTGACTGCACCGGACGAAGCGAATGCGGAAAACGCCGCAAGCGAAAAGTCTGACGAGAAATAACTGAAAACCGCACCGTCGCAGACGGGCGGACGACATTAAAAAATCCGGCTTCTGAAGAAGTCGGATTTTTTTTTAACTTTACTTGTTATCAGCGCAGTATTTGTTCGCCATATCAAGCAGCTGTTCCTTACCCACCTTTACATCAAATTCCTTTGGTTCAAGGGAGCTGAGAACGCCGCCATAGGTCATGGAATAACCGTTTTCAGTCTGCGTGAATGTAACGGAGCCACCTTTCGTTGTGGCTGTAGCCGAGTTATCGGTACTAGAAACCGTACAATCGCTGGCATCAGTAACAACCGACGAGGCTTTAGAAGCGGCAGCGCAAGCAGAGAGAACGACCGCACTTCCAATAGCTGCAAGAATCATGATTTTTTTCATTTTTATTCTCCATCTTGTTGATTATGATACCCATAATATATAACATAATTCAATCAAAATAAATAATAAAAATTTAACATTCCAGAACTACAGCATTTTAAAGACTTTTCGGGCAGCTTCAATGGTGCGGTCGATTTCATCTTCGGTGTGAGCAGCGCTCACGAAGATGGCTTCGAACTGGCTCGGCGCAAAGTAGAATCCTTCGTCGAGCATTCCGAGGAAGTAACGGCGGAAGAGTTCCAAGTCGGACTTTTGCACATCGGCAAAGCATGTGACCGGCCCTTCGGTAAAGAAGATGCAGCCCATGGAACCGACCTGGTTTGTCGCAAGCGGGATTCCCGCTTCAGTTGCTGCGGACTTGAGTCCCACAATCAAGCGTTTCGTCATTGCTTCGGCATGCACGTAATGTTCAGGATGCGTTGAAAGTTCACGCATCGTTGCAAGGCCAGCCGCCATCGCCACCGGATTTCCAGAAAGTGTGCCTGCCTGATAAATTCCGCCGAGAGGAGCAATTTGCTGCATCACATCCAAGCAACCGCCGTATGCACCCACCGGCATACCACCGCCAATAATCTTGCCAAAAGTCGTGAGGTCCGGCTTGATGCCATAGAGACCTTGTGCGCAATGAATCCCGACGCGGAAACCGGTCATGACTTCATCGACAATGAGCAATGCGCCATGCTTTTTCGTTTCATCCGAAAGCGTCTGCAAAAACTCAGGCTTCGCAGGCACAACGCCCATGTTGCCCGCCACCGGTTCAACAATCACGCCAGCGATTTCGTCACCAATCTTATCGAAAAGTTCCTTCACGCCAGCCACATCGTTGTACTGGAGCGTGATCGTGTACTTTGCGAGGTCCGCAGGCACACCCTTGCTGCTCGGCTTGCCCGTCGTGAGCATTCCCGAACCCGCCTTGATGAGCAAGCTATCGCTATGGCCGTGGTAGCAGCCTTCGAACTTCACAATCTTATCGCGACCCGTGAAACCGCGTGCCGCACGAATCGCACTCATCGTCGCTTCAGTTCCGCTGTTCACCATGCGAATCATCTCGACACTCGGCACAAGGCTCATCACGAGCTTCGCAAGTTCCGATTCCAAACCGCACGGAGCGCCAAAGCTGAGGCCATTCTGAGCCGTGTCGGCAACAGCCTTGATTACAGCATCGTGCGCATGGCCCAAGAGCATCGGACCCCAGCTGCCCACATAATCAATGTAATCGTTACCATCCACATCGTAAATGTGGCTGCCCTTGGCTCGCTTGATAAACGGAGGTGTCGCCCCCACATTGCTAAACGCACGAACAGGGCTGTTCACGCCACCCGGCATGAGCGTCTTTGCTTCTGCAAACAACTTTTCGCTTAAAGAGTGGTTCATATAAATTACCTTAAAATCTCAAATAACTAGCAGCGCTCTCATTCTTTTACGATATGTACCACGCGCTGCGGGAACGGGATGGAAATGCCGACTTCGTCAAATCGTTCCTTGACTTGCTTCATGTACTTGCAACGCATATCCCAATACTTGGATGTATTAACCCAAATTCTTAAATTGACCGCCACCGAGCTATCCTCAAGCGCAGAGACAAAGAATGCTGGAGCCGGATTTTTTAAGACATCGGGATCGCTATCGACAAGCAGCTTCATTTCGTTCATCGCCTTTTCCGCAGAATCAGCATAATCAATGCCAAAAGACAAATCCAAACGGCGAGTCGGATTGCGACTATAGTTTATAATCGGCGAACCCCACAAAGTGCTATTCGGAGCAGAAACGTAAAGACCATCCAGCGAAATAAGCGTCGTGTTGAAAAGACCCACGCCCACAATTTTTCCCTTCAAGGAACCACATTCGATATAGTCCGAAGCACGGAACGGATGGAGGAAGAGCAAGAGGATTCCCGAAGCAATGTTGCCAAGCGTATCTTTCAAAGCAAGGCCAATAGCAAGAGAGGCTGCACCGATCACGGTCACGATTCCTGCAGTGTTCACACCGAGGATGTGCAGAATCATGAGCAAGCCGACAATATAAATCGCATAAGAGAATAGCGAATAAAGTAGCGGCTTCACCGACTCGTCAGCGCCTTTCTTAATGGCAAAACCAAGAATAAACTTGACAATCGCCAAGACAATGACAATAGCGATAAGCACGGTCGCAATTTCAATGATGTCCTGAGCAAGAGCGTTTGAAACGCCAAGATTTTTCAAGAACAAATCAAATTCTTTCATGATAGCATCCTTTTACAGAATCTTATTTTCAAGAATTTCCTTGGCATGGTACGTGATGATGATATCGGCACCAGCGCGCTTGAATGCAATCATATTTTCACGGATAATAGCCTTTTCGTCAATCCAGCCCATTTTTGCAGCGGCCTTAACCATCGAATATTCTCCACTTACGTTATACACAGCGACCGGCACATTGCTGATTTCAGCCGTCTGGCGAAGCACATCAAGGAATGCGAGGCCCGGCTTTACCATCACGATATCTGCACCTTCTTCAAGATCGAGTTCCACTTCATGGAGTGCTTCGCGACCATTGCGCACATCCATCTGGTAGCTCTTGCGGTTGCCAAAATGCGGAGCGGAATCAGCAGCATCGCGGAACGGACCATAGAAAGCGCTTGCGAACTTCGCGCTGTAACCCATAATCGGCGTGTTCGTAAAGCCAGCATTGTCAAGAGCTTCGCGGAGAGCCGTAATGTGACCGTCCATCATATCACTCGGAGCGACCATATCGGCACCGGCAGCCACCTGAGAAACAGCAGTCTTTGCCAAAAGTTCAAGCGTCGGATCGTTATCCACATCGCCATCTTTGACAATACCGCAATGACCATGGCTCATATATTCGCAAAGGCACACATCCGTAATCACATACAAATTCGGGAACTTTGCCTTGATAGCGCGCACGGCTCGCTGCACAATGCCATCGTTATCGTATGCCGAAGTCGCCATCTCGTCCTTGTGATTCGGAATGCCGAACAGCAAAATGGACTTGATGCCAAGCGCCACACAGCTTTCAAGTTCCTTCAAGATTTCATCAATCGAGAATCGGAACTGGTTCGGCATGGACGGAATTTCTTCTTTGACGCCGGTCCCTTCAACCACGAACATCGGGTAAACGAGGGCATCAGTATTTACTGCAGTTTCTGCAACCATGTTGCGGATAACTTCATTTCTACGTAAACGACGAGGACGAATAATCATAATAACTATTCCTTTTTGAAATCTTTTTCAATTTGCATTAGGTCTTCGGCCCAATCGGTCTGAATCTTTTGCTTGAGCTTCTTGGCGAGCGAGGGGGCGCGGCCTTGCGTGGAGACAGTCACGGCAATGTTTTCGCCAAAGTCCATGCGGGCGGGCACAATGAAATCGCCATCAAGGTAATCGCAAGCGTTATTCACGAGAATGCGACGAGCGCGGGCATCGTTAGAAACTTGCGCATTGACAGCAGGCTGATCGGTACAAATGAAGACCATGAAAACGCAACGCAAGTCAAGCGGTTCGTACGGACGCTGTTTTAAGACGAGAGGCGAGAGACGAGAGACGAGAGAAAATTCAGGGTCGAACTGCGGAGCGACTACTGTGATGTGAGCACCTGTCGGGATAAGCGTTTTCACCTTGCGGAGCGCAATGCGGCCTCCACCCACAACGAGAACATTACGTCCTTCGAGATTCAGCTCGATGGAGAAGAGAGAGTGTTTTTGCGAGAAGGTAGATTGCTTCGCTTCGCTCGCAATGACGTGTTCACATTCATTCTGTGCATTGCGGATACCACAGACAACCATACTCGAAAATTCTTTCCAATCGCCGAGGCAAGGCAAAAGCGTAATCGGAATTTGCGAAAATTCAGCCTGCAATTTTGCAACAACACGCGGCACATCATTTTTCGAATGTTGACCGTTCAACAGCAAATACGGCAGAAGCGTTACCGACTCCACATCTTCGCGCAAAAGCGTACGAAGATCATTTTCCAAATCCAACAAGCTCGTGCTTGCGACACGCGTACCCGGCAAATCATGGTGCAAGCGGTCAAGGATTTCTTCGAATCCTTTGTACGCACCCGGCAAAATGCAATGATGAGCTATGATAAGAATGGCCTTCATTAAGCATTCTCCCCCATCGTATAATACTCCACGATTTTTTTGACAAGCGAATCCATCGTTGTTTCGTCGGAGGTGACCGTTTCAAAGCCATGCTTTTTCGCAGAAGCTTCAGTCATGCAACCTATGCAGAAACTTAGACGAGAGAACGGGCTTTGCCCTACAGACGAGAGACGAGAGAAATTTTCGACAGCGCTAGAGCTAGCGAAGACGATGGCATCAGCAGAGGCGATGGCTTCACGTTTCCAATCCGGGAGTTCAGCGACCGGGAGTGTTTCGTAAACTGTCCAGCGGGTTGCTTTCGGCAAGAGTTTGAGCAAAGTATCGTCTGCGAGATTGCCTTGCAAAAGAAGAACGCGAGATTCGTCGCCAACCACTTTTTGTAGCAACAAACCAAGTCCTTCGCCGGTGTGGTCCTCAGGAACATAATCGCAGCGGATGCCGTATTCAAGCATTTTCTTTTCGGTGATTTTTCCGACACTTGCAATTTTTTTGCCCGCAAGAACGCGTACGTCATAACCCGCAGCGAACAACTGCTTGAAAAAGCTTTCTACACCGTTCGTACTCGTGAAAGCGAGAATGTTATAGTTCGCGAGAGATTTGAAATCGACAGGCTCAGCGACCTTATTTTCAGAAGAATTGGCGATGCCGGAACGGAGTCCGGCATGACAACAAGGGAAAAGATCCCGTGTTTCGATCATCGGAGTTTCAATGACTTCGGCACCAAGGGCTGTCAGTCGAGCAGTAATCCCACTAGATTGTTTTGCAGCACGAGTTACAACCAAGCGCTTGCCCGAAAGCGGCAAATTCTTTTTCCACGCAAGAGTCTTGCCTAGTTCAACCACTCCACCCATAATCGTAATTGCGGGTGCCGTCACGTTTTCACGGACAATGGTCTCCCCCGCAGTTTCAAGCGTCGCCATAACGGTACGCTGGTTCGGGGTTGTCCCTTTTTCGATAAAAGCAAGCGGGGTCTTCGGATCCTTGCCGCACTCAATTAAACGACGAGCAATAAAGTCCATATTGGCAATGCCCATCAAAAAGATGAGTGTTCCCTGGCACTTCGCGAGAGTTTCGAAGTCAAGAGAGAGATTCTTCGACTCCGCGTTACTCCGCTCAGAATAACACACACTCTCGTCACTCGTCTGTAGCGAGCCAGCGAGCGTTCTCTCGTCTGATTTTTCATGACCGGTGATGATATGGAAACTTGTTGCAATTCCACGATGGCTCACGGGAATGCCCGCATACGCAGGAACAGCAATGGCAGAAGTCACGCCCGGCACAACCTCAAATTCGACGCCAGCAGCGACAAGCTCCAACGCCTCTTCGCCACCACGACCGAACACAAACGGGTCACCGCCCTTGAGTCGAGCAACAGTCGCACCCGGCATTTCAAGTGCAAATTTCACCAAGAGCTTATTGATTTCGGACTGTTTCACCTTGTGGTGCGTCGGCATTTTGCCCACATCCACCATCTTTGCTTTCGGATTACATAATGAGAGCACTCCCGGTGAAACCAAACGATCGTAAACCACAACATCGGCTTTTTCAAGAATCGACTTTCCACGCACGGTCAAAAGCCCAGGATCGCCCGGGCCCGCGCCAATCAAATAAACTTTGCCAAAATGATTCGAATTTTCCATCGAAACCAAATTTAGAAAAACTTCGCCATTAAAATTTTGCCTATATTTTTTAGTATGAATAGTTCTAGATCAAAGCTCCGCGACGAAGTCTATACGCAGATGATGTGTGCCCAGGCACGCCTTTCCAAAGACCAGAATACCCAAATGGGTGCCGTTCTTGTGAGCGCCGACGGGCGCGTTATCAGCACGGGTTACAACGGCGCTCCCGCCGGATTCGACGACGAGACCGTTCCATACACGCGCGAAAAGCAGCGCCTCGCTTACGACTTGCTGGACGCCGACTCTGGCGAACTTTTAAGCCACCACGAATTCGAAGCGAACAAGTATCCGTTCATGGTCCACGCAGAAATCAACGCGCTCCACTATGCACGCGGAAAAGTTCCTGCCGGATCCAAGCTCTACGTGATTGGATTCCCGTGCGAACGCTGCTCATTGGACATTAGCCTTTCGGGCGTTGCCGAAGTATTCGTGACCAAGGACGATTACGATCCGAAGTCCACGCTGAACAACAGCCGCGATACGGCTTATTACATGTTCGCACAGGCAGGAATCATCGTGACGCTCTGCGGCAAACGCATCAAGCCAGTCGTGTCGAAACCAGAAAAGAAGTAATGTATAGATTGCCACGTTGCTTTGCAACTCGCAATGACGAAAAGGTTTGACTATACAAAGTAATGCCCGCGCATTCAAAATGCGCGGGATTTTTTTATCGATACAAGATTGCTAGTTACAGTTGTTTTTGAATTTCACGGGCAAGGGCTATGCCAATATTCTTGGCTTGTTGGACAGAGTCCGCAGAGTTCAAATCAATTGCACTCGAAGTTTCTGCACGAAGCAAACGGCTAGAATTTTCATCCCAGTAAATGCCGCGGATTTTCAAGGTCCGCGCATCACCTTCGCATGCGTCACAAGCGCTAGATTCGTGTATGCTGGATTCACGAGCGCCGCGATTTTCAGCACTATCAACAAATTCCGCAAAACTTGCCACCGGGAATTGGCAGCCTGCATTGAGAGCCTTTAAATAAGCCATTTCAGCAGAGGCAATGCAAAATGTTGCGACATCATTTGCACGGGCGAGAATCTGCGAAATTTCGTTACAAGCCAGCCTAGATCCTTCGACTTCGCGCTTCGCGCTTCGCTCAGGATGACGAATGCCGCGCGATTCTTGGGCAGTTTCATCATTCAACGTTTCAATTGCAAGGATTCCCTGACCGCTGGCGGGGAGAACACGTTCGGTGCTAAAATATTCCGTCACCTGGTCTGCAAGGCCCATACGTTTAAGGCCCGCCGCCGCAAGCACAACGCCATCAAGTTCTGCAAGTTTGCCAATGCGAGTCTGGATGTTTCCGCGAATTGGCACATATTCCAAATCCGGGCGGAGCGCTTTGAGCTGCACCACACGGCGAATGCTTCCCGTTCCCACGCGAGCGCCCGCAGGCAAATCCATAAAGCGGATTCCAGCGGCACCACCACGAGAAAGGAATGCATCTCGCGGGTCTTCACGTTTGAGGACTGCCGCAAGCTTGAACTGCGGCAGCACCTCGGCAGGCATATCCTTCAAGCTATGAATCGCAATATCCGCACGACCTTCGAGGAGTGCAATTTCCAGTTCCTTGATGAACACGCCCTTGCCGCCAAAGCTCGCCAGCGACTTGTCCAAACGGCGGTCGCCTTCGGTTGTCATGGAGACAAGTTCATAAGGCACGCCGATAGCGTCGGCAGCCATCGTTGTTTGGGCCAAAGCCAAAGCGCTCTTGCGCGTTGCGATACGTAATTTCAAGTCACTCACAGCAAGCCTCCTCTAATTTCTAGGAGATTCCGCATCAAGTGCGGCGTGGCTAGATTTCGAATCCAAGCACTTGAGGAACACCTGAACGTCTTCGGGCGAATTTTCAGACTTGACTTTATACAAAAAATCATTTGCCATTTTCTTCGCAAACCGCTCATACATCATCTGGATGCGGTGGCGGTCATCTTCCGAAAGATCAGGCATTGAACGCAGCAATTTTTCCGACTCTTCATTTGCCGTCGTAAGCATCTTTTCGGCATGCAGATGAATTTGCTTGGAGACTTCATCCATGCGATTCCAATGCAAAAATTCGTCGAGACCTTCTTTCAAGATTTTCTGAGCGGCATCAAGTTCAATCATGCGCAAGCGGCGATTTTCAGAAACAATTTTTTCAAGATCATCAACGCAAACATATTCAACGCCCGGAAGATCGCCAATAGAAGCTTCAGCATTGCGCGGGCTGCCCAGATCAATAATCAATCGTTTTGATTGAGCGAATTCAGCAGATTCCGCGACCTGAATAGCCTTAATAAATTCATCCTTTGTGACAATCGGTTCCTGACAAGCGCTACAGAGAATCACGACATCGCACTTGCCAAGTACATCGTAGCGGTCTTCAAACTTTACAGGCGTAAGCACATCCGCAAATTTTTCGGCATTCGCAAAAGTCTTGCTACTCGCAAAAATCTTCGTCGTATTCTCTTGCACATACTTGAGCATCAGCGAACCCATCTCGCCAAGTCCCACGATATACACGCTACGATTTTCAAGATCGTCAAAAGTCTTCTGCACCTGCTTCATCGCCAAGAACGGAATATTGCAACTGAGCTTGCTCAAGTTCGTCTCGGTCTTAATGCGCTTTGTCGTGTGAATGGCGCTCTGGAAAAGCTTGTTCAGCGTATTGCCAGTTGCATTCAGCTGGTGCGCCGTTTCGTACGCACGACCAATCTGGTGCAGAATCTGATCCTCACCCATGGCGACAGAATCAAGACCCGCACACACATTCATCACATGGTGCGCAACATCGTCTCCCGACTTAAAATAAAAGAACTTCGTAAAATCATCGTAGTCTTGACGGGCAAGTCCACACACATAACGAACGAGTTCACCATCCGTAATTTCGCGGTCGCTAGCCACATAGACTTCCGTACGGTTACACGTAGCCAAAATCAAAAGTTCATCAAACGGAGAATGCGTTAACGCTTCCGTCTTTACATCCATCGTGATATAAAATTTTTCGCGAATTGCGATTTCAGCCACCTTGTGGCTCATGCCTGCCATGTAAATTTTGCGCATAGCCCAAAGATAGAAAAGATTGAACTAAGCAAAAAATCTAAAGCTCGTTTTCTTGAGTTCCTTGAGGGAATGGAGAACGACGTATTCCGGGTTATCGAGCAAAGCCACGGATTCCTTGATGAAACCGTCCAACTCTTCGGGCGTCTGCGCATGCATCATTGCATACAAATTGTAAGGAAAATTTTCAAAAGTCGGGCGCTCGTAACAGTGCGAAACAAAATGCTTTTTTGCAAGAGCTTTAATTTTACTGGATTCTTCGTCCCTTCGGTCCTCAGAATGACGCGGAGCCAAGTTGTCAGAATGACGAGATTCCGCGAGCATTTCATTCAATTCACATTCGTCGCTCGTTGTTCGACTCTCGTCTGACCTAAAGCAAACCATCGCATTGCAGGGGAAACCCGCTTCTTGATGACGGAGGATTGCACCAAAGCGGCGCATACGTTTAGTAGCAAGGTCTTCGCGAAGTTCATCGCAAGAAACACCCCAATCCTTGAACGGAGTGAGTGAATGCGGAATGTCGTCGCAAGCGATGTGGATACGGGTGCGGTCCGCTTCGGAAAGGGTTCGCAAGAAATTACTGGATTCTTCCAACCTTCGGTTGTCAGAATGACGTATGGCACAGTTGTCTGAACGACGCAAAGCCGGGGCACTCTCGCCTCTTTCGTCTCTCGTCTCTCGTCTCTCGTCTAATGACATCACCGTATTGATTTTGAACTTCTTGGTAGCGGTGAGAACGTGAACGTCATGCAATTCCGTTTTCGCACAAACGCGATCCACAACGGTCTGGATTGCGGATTCATTTTCGGCAATGACCGTAAACCAAACATTGTATTCGTGACTGCGGATGTAATTGTGCGTAATCGCAGGTTCATCATTCACGATGCAAGCAAAATTTTCCATCGGCGTATGCGCATGTGGTTCTGCCGCAAAATCGCATTCCGACGTCGGCACTTTTCCCGCACAAAGTCTCGAAATAAAGCCGAGTTTCTTGGAATCGTACACGCCACCGATACGGCGAATTACGCCGGATGCGCGCATTTTCTCAACTTCATCAAAAACTTCTTGTTCTGAGACAACCAACATTTCCGCAAACGCCTTATACGGGCGTTCCACCAACGGAAAGCCGTCTTGAATAATCGCAAGAAGTTTTTGACTTAAATCATTCATTAAAATAACTGGATTCTTCGTCCCTTCGGTCCTCAGAATGACGCAAAAGCAACATACTCAGGATGACTCATCAGCAATTCCTAATTTCGAATTACTCTGCCTACTTCCTACTGTCTACTGCCTACTTTTATAATCCAATTTCTTCATCGGTCAAATAGCAAGCCGGATCTTCGGCCCAGAAGTCGCCAGTCACGGCTTCGGCACGCGTACGGAAATTGCCATTGCACAAATTCAGGAACTTGCAATTCGGGCAACGACCCTTGAGAATCGGCTTACGATTCTTAAGACCCGCCATAATCGAGTTCGATTCGTCCGTCCAAATGTCGCCAAAGTTGCGTTCGCGAACGTTTCCGAGCGTGATATATTGCGTAAACTGGTCCGGATGCACATTGCCAATGCTATCGATATTGCCAAACGCCATACCACTGCGGTTACCGCCATTGCGCTGGATCAAATCCAAAACAATCTTCGCGCGTTCCGGGTCTTCGCGTTTCATGCGCTGGTACAGATAAACGGCATCGGCGTGGTTGTCGACCGTCAAAATTTCCTTGTTTACGCCGCGCTTCTTAAAGTCCAAAGTGCGATCAATAATCAAGTCCATCACCTTGCGGCTTTCTTCGTGATTCAAGTCGTTATCGACCATTGCACTTCCGCGACCGCTATAGACAAGGTGGTAGAAACAAACTCTATCAATGTTTTCCGCTTCGAGCAAGTCAAAAATGGCGTTCAAATCTTGATAGTTATACTTTGTAATCGTGAAGCGGAGCCCGACCTTCTGGCCCGTTGCCACACAATTGCGGATTCCACGCAAAGCCATCTGGTAAGCACCCTGCTTACCACGGAACTTGTCGTGAGTTTCTTCGCATCCATCCAGGCTAATGCCCACATAGCCCACGCCCATCGCCTTGAGTTTCTGAGCCACATCCGGCGTGATGCAGGTGCCGTTCGTCGAAATCGTCGGACGGATGCCCTTGCTTGCCGCATAGTTTGCGAGTTCGAAAAAGTCCGGGCGCAAAAGCGGTTCGCCACCGCTGAACAAAATCACCGGCACATGGAAATCTGCGAGCTGATCAATGAGCTTGATTCCCTCTTCGTGTGAAAGTTCGTTCTGGTACTTGATAGCCTCTGAACGGGCATAGCAATGTACGCACTTCAGGTTGCAAGTCTTGGTGCAGTTCCACACCACCACCGGACCACGGCCCGGGCCCACACCGTTCTTGGATTCGTGGGCACGCGGTTCATAACGAAGAGAATCCCCGAAATTCGGGGTGTCCATCAAAAGCTTAGTAATACTAATCATCAGGGTCTTCCAAAAACACTAAAACAACGACTACAAAGAACGAACCAAAAATAGAAATATTCTGACAGCAAGCCGCCATCCACGAGTATCCATATTTGTGTTTTTTGAATCAAAAAAATATTACACGACCAAAAATTTCACCCGATGATAGGAAACTTTTCGCGATATTCCTTGATGATATAGGGATGCGTTTTCGCATACTCGTAAATTCTTTGACCAAGTTCCGATTTAACGAGTTCCACAAGTTTTTCACTCGGCGTAGCGCCAATCGTCGGACACGTAGGCGTAAGCGCAATAACAAGTTCGCCGTTCTTATCCATGATTCGAAGCGGCCAAATACTGCAATCGAACGGCTTATCTTCGCCCTTCAAAATGCAACCTTTTTGCGGATCAAGGAATGTGCAGGGAACTTCTTCTTCGGGATTGTCCGTACGATAATTATTTTCGAGAATCAAGCGGCCAAAGCGCACTCCCTGCACCGTTTGAGACATGCGGAACTTGCCCACCACGCCATACTCATTTTCACTGCTTAATTTATCTACAGTTTCTTGTGGAAAAAGAGGCGTTTCCCATAGGCTTTGTCTCCTAAAGGAACAGCAAAACTTGCACGACGCACAAGATGATTTAGAAAGAACTTTGGAGAGCATGGCACTTGTCCAAAATAATGAGCGGATAATAGGAAAGTTTCGCCTTGCGAAGTCCTTCAATATTGACGTCTTCTTCGCGATTGATAAGCTTTGCACTCGTAAGCGTTTCTGCAAACATCTTGTTGATGACCGCATAGCCACCATTGTCCGCATATTCGCCAATGACCTTTTCAAAATGGATATCCCAGACTCCGGGAGCAATTTCAGAAGCCATTGTCATGCCAACAGGCTCATTTTTCACATAAAGTATAGCCCCATTCAAGCCTAGAGCGTCAAAGTTTTTTAGAGATTCTTCAATCGCACAAAATTCTAACATACGCGACTTTTCATCTGTAGACCGTTCTGCCCAAGCAGCCTCTTCGCATTCACAAGTCGGTTCACAAGGAAACTCGCCAGACATAGAATTTTGCAACCACTTTTTCTCGATTTCGAGAGCATCCGCAAGGTTATCAGCGGTAATTTTACGCAATTCGTAATGCTCGTAAGTGCGGCTAAATTTCGAGATGTGGTTTCGCTTTTTGCGATACATATTCCCTGCAAGAGTCGCAAGGCTTTCCGCAGAATAAATGTAATCGCTATCGCCGCGATCATTTTCAAAACGAATGGACTTTTTAAAATAATCTAAAAGGATATGTGCTCGGGTTTCATCGACCAAGCAAAATTCCAGCGGACGCCCAGATTCTTTTGCATCCAGAACAATGGCGTCAAGCGCTTCACGCGGATCTTCCGCACCAAGCGGGAATGCATAACCGCGACGGCTCCCCTCGCCTTGATAATAGCGGAAGAGGAATCCATTCTGCACCGCCATCAACGTGCCGTATTTTTTGCGCCACAAGAAAAGGCTTGCAAACGCAGCATCGCTTCCGATATAACCGGATTCTGCCACCGCCCTCGCCACATTTTCTCGATCTGAAAGTTCTGGAATTCGAAATTCTAGCATACTTTCAATTTATAAAAAAAAACTACTCAGCGCTCTGCTGCAAAATCTTGATTTGCTCGTCCGCCCATTCTTCAAAGGTATCGTCAGCGATATGAGCCTTGACGTCCTTCATCAAGTGGATGTAGAAATGCAAATTGTGAATCGTCGCAAGCGTCCAGCCAAGCGGTTCCTTTTCCTTGAACAGATGGCGAAGGTAAGCGCGACTGTAGTTGCGGCAGCAATAGCAATCGCAGTTCGGGTCGAGCGGCAAATCATGCTGGTGCGCAAACTTTGCACCCTTGTAGCGGAGCACTCCACGGCTCGTATAAACTAGTCCATCCTGAGCATTTTTCGCAGGCAAAATGCAATCGCACATATCCACGCCGCGCTTCACAAGTTCAAGCAAATTCCACGGCGTTCCCACACCCATCACATAGCGGGCGCGGTCTTCGGGCAACAAGTTTGTACAAAAGTCCGCGATTTCATACATCGTTTCGACAGGCTCGCCAACAGAAAGTCCGCCCATTGCATAACCATCCGGCTCAATTTCCTTGAGCGCCTCGATAGACTTCTGTCGCAATTCCTTGTGCATACCGCCCTGCACAATTCCAAAGAAAAATTGCGGGTAGCCGTGAATCGGCGGATTTGCCTCCAGCCATTCCTTTGCCTCACGCGTCCACTTGAGCGTGAGCGCAAGCGACTTTTCAGCCTCTTCGACAGTACTCGGATACGGCGTACATTCGTCAAACGCCATGATGATATCCGCACCGATTTCACGTTGCGCGTTCATCACACTCGCCGGAGTGAACAAATGACGAGAGCCGTCCAGCAAACTCTTGAACTGGACGCCTTCTTCGGTAATCTTCCGGAACTGTTTTAAGCTCCACACCTGGAATCCGCCGCTGTCCGTAAGCATCGGCTTATTCCAACTCATGAACTTTTGCACGCCGCCCGCCTCTGCAATCAGCTTTGTACCCGGTCGCAAATAGAGGTGGTACGTATTCGCCAAGATGATTTCTGCATCAATTTCGCGGATATCGCGGCTCGTAAGCCCCTTGACCGTCGCGGCAGTGCCCACCGGCATAAAAACAGGTGTTGTCACATCGCCATGCGCCGTATGGACAACGCCAAGACGCGCCTTGGACTTTGCAGATTTCTTTAACAGTTCAAAAGGATTTTCGTTCACGAAACCAAAAATAGAAATCTTCTCGCCGTTACGATTTTTCGAGTTTCGGCTTTCGGTTTCGCGGGGTCAAATGGCGCATTGCGCTTTTCCCCGTATGTGTGGGCAAAACCCTCTGGCTTGCAGAAAGGGTATGCTCAATTTTGTTTTCGCCAAGAGGACGAAACTGTCCCGTTAAGAGATTGTGGTCAATGGCCATAGGAGCTCCTAATGTTTATGATGGTGATAGAAACAATATATTAAAAAATTTTAAAATTTCAAGAAAGCACACCCCTCAATCAAGGTTAATCTTATACACAGGTCTTTTTGCACAAGTGCTGTTGTCAACGCAAATTCGATTTAATATAATTGGATGCGGTTACACAAATTTAAAGGATACAATATGAGAAACTCGCTCAAGATTGATGGTCAGGTCAAGACTTATCTCCACGAAGATGAACTCCCGAAGGCATGGTACAACGTCCGCGCCGACATGAAGAAGAAGCCCGCTCCGCTTCTGAACCCGGCAACCGGCAAGCCGGTGACCTTCGAAGACCTGCAGCCCGTTTTCTGCGACGAACTCATCAAGCAGGAACTCGATAACGATACCGCTTACATCGAAATTCCGGAAGACATCCGCACATTCTACAAGATGTACCGTCCGTCTCCGCTCGTTCGCGCCTACTTCCTCGAACAGGCTCTCGGCACTCCGGCACACATCTACTACAAGTTCGAAGGCAACAACACCTCGGGTTCTCACAAGCTCAACTCCGCTATCGCTCAGGCCTACTACGCTAAGAAGCAGGGCCTCAAGGGCGTGACGACTGAAACGGGTGCAGGCCAGTGGGGCACCGCCCTTTCGATGTCCAGCGCCTTCTTCGGACTGGACTGCCAGGTTTACATGGTGAAGGTTTCTTACGAACAGAAGCCATTCCGCCGCGAAGTGATGCGCACTTACGGTGCATCCGTCACTCCGTCCCCGTCCATGACGACCGACATCGGCCGCAAGATCAACGCTGAATTCCCGGGCACCACGGGTAGCCTCGGTTGCGCCATTTCCGAAGCTGTGGAAGCCGCTGTGAAGCAGCCGGGTTACCGCTACGTTCTCGGTTCCGTGCTGAACCAGGTGCTCCTCCACCAGTCCGTCATCGGTCTCGAAACCAAGGCCGCCCTCGACAAGATTGGCGTGAAGGCCGACCTCATCATCGGTTGCGCTGGCGGTGGTTCTAACCTCGGTGGTCTCGTGAGCCCGTTCATCGGTGAAAAGCTCCGTGGCGAAGCCGACTACGATATTCTCGCTGTGGAACCGGCAAGCTGCCCGAGCTTCACTCGCGGTAAGTACGCTTACGACTTCTGCGACACCGGTAAGGTCTGCCCGCTCGCCAAGATGTACACCCTCGGCTCTAGCTTCATTCCGTCTGCAAACCACGCTGGTGGCCTCCGCTACCACGGCATGAGCAGCATCCTCTCTGAGCTCTACGATCAGGGTCTCATGCGCGCAACGTCTGTCGAACAAACTAAGGTTTTCGAAGCAGCAAAGCTCTTCGCCCAGACCGAAGGTATCCTCCCGGCTCCGGAATCCAGCCACGCTATCCGCGCAACGATCGACGAAGCCCTCAAGTGCAAGGAATCTGGCCAGGCCAAGAACATCGTGTTCGGCCTCACCGGCACGGGTTACTTCGACATGGTGGCCTACCAGAAGTTCAACGACGGCGAAATGGCCGACTACATCCCGACGGATGAAGACATCGCCAAGAGCCTCGCACAGTTGCCAAAGGTTGAAGGCTAATTCGCGCTTGTCATCCTGAGGCGAGATGCCGCGAGGCATCGAGTCGAAGGATCCAGTCACATTCCAACATTTCAAAAACGTCCAGCACTCGCTGGACGTTTTTCATTATAACCATAACAATTCTACTCTTTCCGTCCGGTCAAGCGGTAGCGATATTCTACACCGTTTTTCTTGAATCGCACGAACAAACTCTGTTCACGAGAATCATAGAAAAGTCTCGGTAAATGCGATTCCACGGCGCGTACAACAGGCATATTCCGAATAGCGCTTGTACTATCCGACGCGCTCGAATCACGCCCTGCCGAATCAGGAGGCACAACCTTCGAAGAATCTGTTTTAGAAGTATCAGGGGCCGGTTCCTGAGCCTTAAGCAATTCGAGCATTTTTTCGGCATAGCGTTCGCCCAAAGTCTGGTAGCCATCGCGAGTGAAATGCAGCGTATAGTTCGGTTCCTTAATCGCAGGGCAACCCTCCGCCGATATCACATAACCATTCGGAATCAAATCTGCGGCCTCTTTCACAGCATCGTTTCGCCAGCCCAAATCGCCCGTAGGCGCAAGCTCCCCGAGCAAAATCGGAGTCTTTTCAGGGTCCAGTTCCAATTCTTCAATGAACTGGTCATAAACCTTCTTGACGCGTTCAGGCCAGTCTTTCATCTGATAATCCGCTTCGCCCTGATGGAAAAGAAATCCCTTAATCACACCTTTCTGCTTTGCGATTTTTCCCATTTCGACAACGCGCTTGTGCAAATCGCCGCCGTATTCGTCGAGATACTGAATCCACCAAGTATCGCCCTTGTTCTTAGCATTTTGCACATAGGACTTGTTGCGGTCCTTGTCGAACAGGTCAATGCTCTGCCCACCAATTGCCACGTTCGCAACCGCCACAGTAATGCTGTCCGGAAGTTCCTTGATCATTTTGCGACCAAAGAAATCGACGATGCCCACCTTAGATTGGCTGTGCCCCATCGGAGGTGCAGCCGGATAAAGCTCGCCTACTTTCTGGTTGGAATGATTGCCCGCCCGAAGCACCAAGAAACGCGGATTCGTTTGACGATCCGTATCTGTAATGGTCGCCTGCCCCGACATATTGGACTGCCCGTAAGCGAGGTAAATATGCAAGTTCGGGTCCTGAGCAAAACTTGCCGTACCCAAAACGGCAAGCGACATCAGAATTTTCTTTATCATTTTGTACTCCAAATTGAAACCCAAAACAAAAATCCCACCCATATTATTATAACCAAAAAGAAACCCCATTTCGAGGTTTCTCTAATTTATTTTATTGCCAAAACGACAAGAGGCCGCGCATTTTACATCAGAAATGGCGATTTCACCTTACATTCACGCGAATCATGCGTTGTGAACGACTTGTACGAACAAGGTACATTCCTGCGTTGAATCCTGATGCACGGAGCGATTTTTGCAATGTTTTGTTGTCAAGCGCACCGCTTTCAGACGCAAAGATTTTCGCAAGGCCAAGGTGTCTACCGTTCAAATCAAACACATCAAGAGATTCATTCGAAGCATTTTGCGAAAGAATCCCTAACCCGCGCTGTTCATAGGCATTTCCAAAAGCAATCCCCGTTGTAGGCCCAGGATCTGTCTGCGAGGAATCATCCGCAATCGCATACCACTTGGCATTTTCTATGCTTGCAGTCGCATCCGTCGGAGGCGTCGTGAGGTTTGCGCCGTAATTCGCATTATTGAGCATGCCATCATCCACCATGCCGTAGAAAACACCCTTGGAAATATCCTTCGAAAAATTGTTTTCAAGGTCGCCACGCAATTGCGCCGTTCCACTCAACTTTTTGCCAGAAACCGCCCACATCACGCCATAAACCTGCGCATTATCCGTCACCGTCGAATTCACAATCAGCGAAAGCGCACCGACTTTGGCCTTGCCACTAATCGTTCCGCTCACAAGCCAAGCATCATCTTCAAGCACGGCATCATCGCCAATCGTGCCCGCAGTCACAAGTGCGCGTCCACGTACCACGGCATTACCGCTAATCGTTCCGCCATTCACGACGGCAAAATCTTCAATGCGGGCATTCCCCGAAATAGTACCGCCATTCACAACAGCATCAGGCCCCACATAAGCCGTCGCGTCAACTTTAGCCTTGCCACTCACCCAGCCGCCACCATTGCTATGTTGTGTATAACCAGAAGCAGTTGTTCCGTTAAAGCCAGCCGGTTTCCAGAAATCTTTCGTATAACCTTCAGGTACTCCGTTCACAACTTCAATCATGTACGGATAGCGATAAATGCTGTAATAGAACTGGTCCCAAAGAATCGTCTGCATTTCGGTTGGCGTTGCCGTCACTGCAAGCCACAAAGCTTTATCACTTTCCTTCGTTTCGATTTCAAGATTGAATCCCGTTCCATGTTTCATTTCGCTGTAACGCGGTGTGCCATCAGCACCTTCCGCCACCAAGCCAACCGTCCAACCCGATGCTGGATCAGGCAATTTGTCCGGTGCGTAATTGCACCACTTGTAAGTTTTGCCCTTGTAGTAATCCGTGTTATCGCCAAAGCAAGTGTAGCCATTGACCGTCGGCTTATCCTGCACAATGCCACGGAACTTGACCGTCACCTTTCCTGCCGAATCTGGATAAATGCGCACCAGGTTGTACCCCCAGCGCTGCGGTGCCCAGTAGCTCGGCGAAATGTAACGGTCCGCGCAATCTCCGACAGCATCCTCGCATTTCATCTTATTCAGCATGGTCACACGCGAATGCCTGCGATACAGATCGCCCCAGCCATCGTGCGTTCGACGAGTCTTGAACTCATAATCGCCCCAGGACTTTTTATACAAAGTCTTCTTTGCCGGGGCGTACTCAAGCGTGGCGTTCTTCATCGCGAACTTGCCAAACTGATCATTCAGCTGTTCCAGCGTCCAGCTGTAAACCATCATCATCGCACTAAACGGGGTCTGTTCCATGCGACCGTCTTCGCCATCGCGAATCGATTCCATCCAGATGCGGTTGACTTCATGAGCGCCTTTATTGCCACCGCCAAATTCTTCCTTCAAATGTTCCAGGAACTGCCAGTTGCAATAACGGTCGCGCGTAGAACCGTAATAAAGGTACGGATAATTGATCAAGTACTCTGCGCAATGGGCATCACCCGGATTGAACTGATGCGCCATCCAGTTTGCATGCGATTCCGCCATCCATCCCGCATGGCTATTGTTGCCAAGCCAGCCAGCAACACCTTGCAATCCATGCGCAAATTCGTGCGACGTACCCCAGTAATCCTTCAATGAACCTACGCCAATCCACATGCCAGGTCCATACTCGCCATTCAACGCTTTCACATAATCCTGGCCGCCATAAAGCGCCGCCATCACGGAATTATCGTACACGTAAATATTGCTCTTGAGCTTTTTATCCGGGCTTTTCGGGAAAGGCAACATCCAGCCGAGCGAATCGATGTAGAACGAATACACCTTTTCAAGCGATTGGAGTACGCCGTCAGCATCCGAAGTCGGAATTGAGACATTGTTTACCGAGCCATCGTCTGCCGTCGGTTTCTTGCATACTTCAAAATGTTCCGATGAACGAATCAGCGTAAAGCCGTTGTCTTCGCACTGCGGGACCCATGTCACATCAGCAAACGACATAACGGCCGCGACACAAATAATCTGCGGAAATTTCATACCACCACCCATCAACAACCCTAGAACATTCTAGGTATTCCTAATATATATTCTCGCCCCCTCATGCGCAAGAATCAACTAGCAAATTGTTGTCTTTGGACAACCCGCTTGGGGTTACTTATCGGCCCAGTTTCTTGAAGTCAGGATGGATAAACATGCAATTGGTGTCTTTGGGTGCTGCGCGATAGAGCTTCAAATCAACCGTAAAGAAGCCTTCGGTCTTTGCACTCACCGACCAGCGGCTCCCGGCAGGGCAATCCTTGACGTCCTTGTTCAATGTCGCCGTAAAGCGGCTTCCCGTCACGCGATACGTAAAGTAATCCGTCGTAAGAGAATCCGGCATCTGGAGCGCCTTCGGTCCACCTATTGCCTTATTCTTTGCAAAATAGGATTTCTGAGCACGAATGTAAAACAAAGCCTGTTCCGTCAGTTCATCGGTCACGGCCTGCGAACCGCCAAAAACACTGACCGTCGAGCAACCGCGCACACCGAATACAAGAACAAGAATAAAAACAATCGAGCATCCAATAAAGATCCAATATTTCACCTGAACTTTTTTTATCGCAGCTACAGCCTTTTTGCACCAAGCAACTATTTTGCCCCACAGCCTCTTAATACCTTTCGATACACTCTTGAACTTTTTCGAGACTCCCTTTCCACTAATGACAGGATGCGGAGCATCGCTAGCCACAGAGGTTACAGCAGCCAAGCCCCCCTGCCACTTGAGGAGTTTCATCGCCACAAGCACATGGCAGAACTGCTTCGGAAAAGCAAGGCCAAAAGCAGCGACAATAAAGAGGACAATACTCAAAATAAATAGAGCAAGCAAGCCCTTATTTGCATACGGGAGCAAGTCTTTTACTTGATCCAAAAGATCCAGGAGCTTTTTGACAGAAGAAAAGTTTTCGGAGGCGAACCGAATCATGAACGAATCCGAAAGGCCTCGAGCTGTCCGTACGGCATTGTTCGCCATTCCATAGACCGTCGTCAGCACACGTTCCATCGTAAAGACGAACATGCCAAAAATTGCAATCAACGACGCAATCAAACGCGCTGTACGTACAGGGGTTAAACCTTTCATTTGTTTTTTCCTTCTTTTCAGCAGCTTTTGATAAACAGCAAAAACCGGCATCAAAAATTCGGAATTAGGAAGTAGGAATTAGGAACTATCAAATTTGGCGGTTCAGCTTCAATTATTTTAATTCCGAACTCCGAATTCCGCATTCCTAACTACTTCTTCTCCACCAGTTCCTTCGCCATCTTCTTTGCGGTCACGAAGTCAGCCTTGCCAGAACCAAGCTTCGGCATCACATCGACGTTAAACGCTGCGGACGGAAGCATGAGAGGCGGCATACCGCTCGCGCGAAGTTCCGAAAGCACGTCCTTCGGATCCTTTTCGCCCTGGTACAAGAGAACAATCTTTTCGCCCTTCGTAGCATCCGGGATGGCCGTAACAACATAATCGCATCCCTGCAATACCGGCGTATCCTGGATCTTCTTTTCGACAGCACCGAGGCTGATCATTTCGCCACCGAGCTTTGCAAAGCGGCTGTAGCGGTCCACGATCGTCAAGAAACCGTCTTCATCGAGATAGCCCTTGTCACCCGTACGGTAGTAACGAACGCCATCCTTCAGCACAATCACGCTCTTCGTGCGGTCAACATCCTTGAGGTAACCCTTCATCACCTGGCAGCCACCAATGAGGATCATGCCCGCTTCGCCCGTCGGCAAAGGTTCATTCGTCTCGGGGTCCACAATCAGGAACTGCGTTCCCGGAAGTGCAGGGCCTACAGTTCCCGGCTTGTTGTTCACCTGCAACGTGGTGTAGTCGTCGAACAACGTATTTTCCGTATTGACAGAAGCCACCGGGGCTGTTTCTGTACAGCCGTAACCTTCGTAAATTTCCTTACCGAACTTGAGGCGGAACGCCGTCGAAAGTTCCGGACGGAGCGCTTCAGCACCGGCAATAATGATACGCACAGACTTGAACATCAACGGATGCACATAACGGCTCACCGTAAACGCACGCAAGAACGTCGGGGTCGCCACCATGATCGTCACCTTGAATTCCGCACAGACTCGGGACATCGTCTTCACGTCAGTCGGGTCAGCCACAGCCACAATCGGGCAGCCTTCCGTAAGGTTCAAGAGCGTCGTCACTGTAAGGCCAAAGCTATGGAACAGCGGGAGTTCCGAGAGCATCACATCGCCACGGCTCACATTCAAGATGCAAGCGAGCTGCTGGATGTTGCCCATCATGTTGCGCTGCGTGAGTTCCACGCCCTTCGGCGTTCCTTCGGAACCTGAGCTGAACACGATAACAGCATTGTCATCCATAGAACGATGCTTCACGAAAAGAAGGCGAATCAACCAGCTCGGCAAGATCATGCAAAGCACGAGGAAAGCCGCAATTTTCACCTTCGGAATTTCCTTCATCATGTCTTCAGCATAGAGCAGACGCACCTTGTCCGAAGCCACCTGCGAATAGTCGTTGCCGCGTCCTTTCAACTTTTGAACAAACTGACGGCTCGTAATAACCGTCGCACATTCGGCGCGGTCGCAGCAGAACTTCACGTTATCGACAGACGAAGTATAGTTCAAGTTCACGTTCGTCTTGCCGAGAACCCAGAGTGCAAGGTTCACGATCACACCGGCAGGGCTCGGCGGAAGCATAATGCCCACATTCTGTTCATGCTTGCCAAGCGTCTTCTTGAGGTAGCCTCGGAACGCCATCACAGCGCCCATCAGCTTGTAACCCGAGAAGTGAGCGCCATCCGGGCTATAAATTGCAGGACCGTTCTTCACGTACTTCTTGTATGTGCGGATCCAGCTATCGGCAATCGGGTGCACGAACGAAACAGCATAATTCCACGCATCAATCGAAATACGGCGAAGTATAGCACGAATCTCGTTCGGCGGAGTATCGGCCGGAAGCGCATCACCGAAGGCAACCGTCACGGAACGCTCTGCAGAGGCTCCAAACATGTTCGAAGAACTGTAACTATAGTTCGTGCCCCACAAACCCTGGATGTAGAACGGAATCACCTGAGCCTTCGTTCCATCCACTGCGGAAGAATAATCAATCGTAAACGGATCCACATGCGGAGACTTCGACACTTCGCCCGACGGGAAGATCACGACAGCCTTACCCGCGAGGAGCGCTTCATGAATCTTGTCCATTGCAACCTTGGGATTGCGGTTATCGATGCGGATCATGCCAAGGCGCTTCAATACAGCACGCAAATACCACTTGTCGAAATGGTCCTTGTTGCTTGCAATGCAAAGCGGACGCGGAGAGGCCATCTGCACCATAGCCCAGTCAATAAAGCTGTGGTGGTTACCGACCAAAAGGATCGGACCTTCGTTCGGGATGTTCTGCACGTTCAAGACGCGGATTCTATAGCGGCTGAACACAAAGCGAAGGAGCGTTCTCAGCATGGCCTGCGGCAAGTTGTAAATCGACCAGACAAACACACCCACAGAAATCACGGCAAGGCCAATGAAGTAATACTGCGGACGAATATCGGTGTCGCGGACCATCATCGTGAACACGAACAGGAACACCACAAGCACAAGAGCCTGGATCAAGTTCGCAAGAGCGATCACGGAACCGGAATTATTCGGACGCGTGTTGTACTGCAACAGCGCATTCACCGGCACAAGGATAAGTCCACCAAAGAAACCGGTCAAGGAGTAAAGAAGCACGAGGGCGACCGGATGCACAAGGAACGGCACGAGGAACATGCAAATCGAAGCACCAAACATGCCAAGCGGAACAAAGCCCGATTCAATAAAGTCCTTGGAGAAATGAGCAGCTACAATCGTACCAATCATGAGGCCCACAATCGCAAACGACATGTAGTCCTGCATCATGTCCACGGTCGAAGAACCGGAAACGTCCTGATACACAAGAACGAACACCTGAGCCAAAGCCCAGAACATCGAAAGCGCTATAATCGAAGCTCGCAGCGTGGGCACACGGAAACCGAGACTCAAGTGGCGCTTGACCTTGTCAATGCTCACATTCAAGTCTTCGTACTTCACACGCGGGATCATGAAGTTAGCGACCGTACCAAGTACGCTCACCGCCGTCAAGATCCACGGAATCACGACGGACTTTTCCGTAATGCGGCGTACAGCTTCGTAGGACACCAGCTGGTCGAGGTTAATGAGGTTCACGCCGACAATCGCAAGCCAGGATGCCGCGATAATACCGCTAATGCTGAAGATCTGGAGGAACGCGTTCGCATAGCTCAGATTGCGCACACCGAACATTTCCTTGATAATGGCGTACTTAGCCGCACTGTGGATCGCAAATCCGCAGCTAAGCCCGATCGAGAGCCAGAATGCGATTCGCGGGTAATCGACCGTCACGAGCACAGACTGCGCGATCACAAACAGCGTCATCATGAGCGACGACCACGCCATCACCTTGTTCTTCGAGAACTTATTGGTGAAGAACCCCGCAAAGAACACCATCAGCACGTATGGCGCGAGGAAGAAGATTTGAAGCATGAAGTTCTGCCAGATGATACCATCCTTCGCAAAGAACGATCCCGACAGAATTTTCTGGGCGTAAATAAACACACCCGCCTGAACAAAAGCTGTTGCAAGGATAGATAAGAAGAATCTTACAGAACCTTTAACTTTCCACATTTACAAAACCCTTTTTTGCAAAATGTCCTTTTGTCAAAAGATAGAAAAATCACTTCATTAGCGCCTCAATATCCCCTACAGTGCGCGGAATATGCTCTGAAATATTTTCAAAACCGTTTTTTGTAATAATTAAATCATCTTCGATGCGGATGCCGATACTTTCGCGGTAACGCTTGCCGTCAATTGTCGCCGTAAAATCTCCATACAGCCCCGGCTCGCAAGAGATGAGCATCCCCGGCTTAAGAACCACATCCAGGGAACGGGAACCCGGGTCGCCCTCATGGATATGTTCCCCGATAAAGTGGCTCACCCCATGCGGCCTCTTGTCGTACAAGAGCTTGAAACTCCCCTTCGCCCCCTTTACAAGGCGGCGATCGAGTTCCATCATGATGAACTCCCAGCAAATCATGCCGATTTCCTTGAGGGCAACACCCGGACGCACCACACGCTGGTACACCTTTGCCGATTCGAGCACGATTTCGTACAACATTTTTTGAAGCGGATCAAACTTGCCGTTGACAGGGATCGTACGCGAGATATCGCTGTGGAGCGTCCCGAACCGCACACCAAAGTCAAAGAGCACAAGTTCGCCATCGCGCAATGGCTCGTCGTTCTTCACGTAATGCAGGCAGCAGGCATTCTTACCGCCCGCAATGATCGTCGGGAACGCAAGGTCGCCATCGCCACGACGCTGCATCTCGTAGTTGAGGAACAGCGCCACATCGCGCTCGGTCTTCATGTTCTTCATCTCGGGCAAAAGCGCTCGGAAAGCCTCGTCCGTGATCTCTTGCGCTACGCGGGCATCGGCGATACGTTCCGGTTCCAGCACCAGGCGGTCTTCGAAGTGCATGTCGGCACAGCTCTTGACGCTCAACTTATAGCGGCGGAGAACCTTCTTCAAATCGTTCTTGAGCTTTTCGTTGTGGTCGCCCTTGAACTTCTCGTAATAGAACGCATAAGCATGGTCCACCGCATTCTTGCCGTTCGCATATTTTTTCGCAAGCGACTCGACGAAATCCCAAAGCTCTTCAACCGGTCGGACATCTTCTACGCCAGTCAAGCGGGCAACAACATTCTCGCCCTCTACAAAGCCAAGGCGCTTGCCGTTCCAGAATTCCTTGAACGGGTCCTTACGCAGCACAAAAAGCGTCGAACGCAAAGCGCGCGGGTCAAACACCAGATAGCAGCCCGCCTGGTTCACGCCCGTCAGGTACAAAAAAGCCGGATCCTGCACAAAGCGCGTCCAGGTTTGAACAAAGGCTTCCTCGCCCCCCGGTTCAACAGTCATCCCGGCAAAAACACAAAACGAATCCATTTTTTTCATCAAGGACAAACGCCTTTTCGCATAAATTTTCTTGGAATCGTAATTTTTGGACGACAAAAAGACCTGAGAGTAGGCCTGAGCGTCATTTTTTCGTGATTGCATAGTCAAATTTTACCTTTTTTAACATTTTTTCTGCCACAACTATATATATTTTAGCCATCAAAGACTAGAATGGAGCTTAATAATGTCTCTTAAAAAATGGAATTTAGTTCTCGCCTCTCTTTCTGTAGCACTTTTCACGGCTTGCGCAGGTTCTTCTAACTCTGGCAGCAGCGATACAGGCTATACGGGAAGCAATGAATCCGCTTCTGAATCCTCTTCTTACACGGGTTACAATGAAAACCAGGCCGAAGCAGCCAAGCCGGCAGCACAGGCCAAGAAGGAACCGCCCAAGGAAGTCATCAACGAAAAGACTCTGAAGAAGACTCAGGACGAAGCCGTTGCAGCAAACGAAGACAACCACAAGCTCCGCAAGGAAATCTTCGAGGCCAAGACCAAGCTCGGTCTCCCAATTCAGCAACCTTCTACAGATGAAGAGTAATATAAGGCATTACTCACTGTCTGACAACCTGAAACGAGTTATTTCAGGCGAACGTGAAACGGTTTTCCGGTTATTGGAGAGCCGTTTTTGCGTTGAAATACGCACAAGACTTCCGGGGCTAGATCTAGTTCCTCAAGAGGGTGCGGACATGTCAGGCGTACTTTCGGTACTCGACCAGCTCAAGATCGCCGCGCGCAACGGCGAAATTCTAGACGCAAGCCAGCTAGAACGCATGCTCGGCCCCAAAGAAGCCGCCGAAACGAGCTACACCGAACTCATTCCCGACAGCCCCGTCTTTAGGAACAGGTTCGGCATCAGCGTTTCCGCAAAGACGCCCGCACAGGCGGAACTGGTCAAGGCCGTCGAGAAAAACGATATCATATTCGCGAAGGGCCCCGCAGGCACAGGCAAGACATTCCTTGCCGTAACGCTTGCCGTCGCAAGCCTTGAACGCGGCGAAGCCGAACGCATCTGCCTTGTGCGCCCCGCCGTCGAAGCCGGCGAATCGCTCGGTTACCTGCCTGGCGACCTCAAAGAGAAAATCGCCCCCTACCTCCGCCCGATCCACGACAGCCTATCCGAACTCCTACCCGCAGAAAAGCTCAAGCGCTACGAAGAAACGGGCGCCATCGAAGTCGCTCCGCTAGCCTACATGCGCGGTCGAACGCTCAAACGCGCGTTCATCATCCTGGACGAAGCGCAAAACACAACCATCGCCCAGATGAAGATGTTCCTCACCCGACTAGGCCCCCACAGCAAGGCCATTATCACAGGCGACACAAGCCAGATCGATCTTGCCAAAGGCCAGACATCCGGTCTCGAACACGCGATGAAAATTCTCCAGGGGATTCGGGGGATTGCCGAAGTCGAATTTAGCGCCACTGACGTCCTTCGTCATCATCTTGTCAAGGACATTTTGCTAGCTTACGAACAGAACGAGCAAAAAAAATAGAAGAGAAGTAAATGAACAAGAAAGAGAAAAAAATTCATCTGTTTATTGGCTGGATTCTTTTAATCCTCATCGCCATTCTCTTATTCCCGGACAAGAATATCGCACTCCGTGCCGAGCGTCCGCACTTGGGACAGCTCAGTACAAGGACGATTGTCGCCCCGTTCAAGTTCGAAGTCCCAAAGACCGAACAGGAAATCCAGAACGAGAAGGCCCGCGCCGCCGACAAGATCAACGCCATTTTTGAGTTCAACGCCGACGAAACGAATCGACAACTGAGAGAACTACAGCAGTACCTCAAGAAGCTCGAACAGTACGGCAAGATGCAGGCCGTCATCAGCAGTAGCAGGGATGATGGAAGCGCCTCCATGCAAGAAAAAATCAAGGAAGCCTCAAGCATCTACGATCAGCTCAAGCAGAGACTCTCCATCACAGCCATCAAGCCCTTAAGCACAAACGCCGTCGCCCGCGATTCCTTGATGTCCGTATTCTACCAGATGATGCAGAAGGGCGTATCAAACACGCTCCTTGCCAAAACAGAAACTGAAGTATCTCTATTCTGCAACAGCTACAACATCAAGCAGATCAAGAACATCATCTACAACAAGCCAAACATTTCGCTCATCAAGGACAACGAAGAAAGTACACTTGAAATTAGCGAAATCCAGCCAATGCAGCGCCGTATCGACGAAGCATTCAGCCAGTTGCAGAGTTCATTCTCCTCGGAACAGGGTCTACAGAGCGCCTTCTACGAAGCGCTTTACGTATTCACAAGCCCGAACGTATTCTATCTCGAAAAAGAAACTGAAGCCCGCAAGCTCGACGCGAGCAACAAGGTCACGCTGATCAAGGGCATGGTTCCTCGTGGCATGGAAATCGTAACGCAGGGCGCCCCAATCACCAAAGAGATCCTTGAAAAGATCGATGCGCTCCAGATGGCCCAGCAGAACGAAGAAAACTCGAAGATGCTCACGGCACCTTACGGTAACGTACTCGTCTTTGTCATCATCATTACGCTCCTTATCATGTTCTGGCTCTACACTCCGACGCGCACCATGTTCAAGACGCCGCGCCAGCTGTGGAGTCTCATGTTCCTTACGCTGTTGCAACTTCTCGCCTTCTGGATTATCCACAACCTCTCGGGTACACTCAGCAGGCCAGAAAGCATCCTCCCCGACGCCATCGACTTCATGTGGCTGTATCCCATTACATTTACCCCCGTGATTGCCGTCGTGCTCTATGACGCCCGCATGGGCCTTGCATTTGCCACATTCTCCGCCGGATTCTACGGAATCCTGAACGGCTACGACCTTGCGGCTACACTTACAAGCCTGGTCGTGAACATCGCCGTGATCGCCCCTCTTTTCCGCATGCGCTACCGTGTGCAGTTTGCCTGGAGCATGATCGCTGGTGTCATTGCAGCCGCTGCATCCATAAGCATCATGCTACTCCTGCGCAACAGATTCAATTTCACGACGTTCTACCAGACACTCATCGCTGCAAGCGCAAACATCATCATCTTCACCGCAGTCGCATCCGTGCTCTTGATCCATGTCGTCGAGAAAGTATTTAGCATCACGACCGTGCTTACGCTCATGGAAATGTCAGACTTCAACAGGCCTGCCCTCAAGCGCATTTCGGAACTCGCCCCCGGCACGTTCCACCACAGCATCCAGGTGTCAAACCTCGCCGAAGGCGTCGCCGAAAGCATTGGCGCAAACTCGCTCCTCGTCCGCGTGATGGCGCTCTACCATGACCTCGGCAAGACGATGCGCCCCGAATACTTTACGGAAAACCAGAAGCAAGGCGTAAACCCACACAATAACCTGGACCCGTACCAGTCCGTCAAGATCCTTACCGGACATGTCACCCAGGGAATCCTTCTTGCCAAGGAATACAAGATTCCGGAGCTTGTCGCCACAGGCATCCAGGAACACCACGGCACGACTCTCATCAAGTTCTTCCACCACAAGGCACTGGAGCTTTCAAAAGAAACGGGTAAAGAAGTAAAGGAAGAGGATTTCCGCTATAAAGGACCGCGTCCGCAGAGCATGGAAACTGCAATTCTCATGCTGGCAGACGTCATCGAAGCCACAAGCCGTTCCATGGCAGATACATCTTCAGAAGCTCTTGAATCCATGATCCACAAGACGATTCTCGACAAGTTCATGGACGGGCAGTTCAACGAAAGCAATTTGTCCGTAAAAGAACTTTCCAAGCTCGAAGAAGCATTCCTCCACAGTCTCGACGGCACGTACCATACACGTGTCAAATACCCTGGACAGAGATAGACGAGAGAACGGCTCTAAGAGCCTACAGAAGAGAGACTAGAGCGTCATGCCCGCCGGAGCCTGTGCTGAGCGCAGTCGAAGTAAGCGGGCATCTCTTTTTTAAAGAGAAAATCAAAAAAATTAAATAAAAACACCGATATCCCTTGACGCACGAATAAAATCTTTTTATATTTGGTTCGTTCGGTTGAAAGACCAGAACAAGACCACTGGGGTGGTAGCTCAATTTTGGTTAGAGCACCGGCCTGTCACGCCGGAGGTTGCGAGTTCAAGCCTCGTCTATCCCGCGAAGAAAGCTTCTCAATGAGAAGCTTTCTTTTTTTATTTCCAGAATACATTAGCGCGATTCAATCAAGATTACTACAAAAAAAAGGCGGACACGTCCGCCCCAATTACTAATCTGGAACCAACTACTTTTCCAGAACTTCAAGAACAAGTTTTTCAAGCATTTCGAAACTCGGCGCACCGCTCCATACGCGCTTGATATAGCCATTAGAATCGAGAAGCATGAGTGTCGGGACCGCATGAATCCCGTAACGGCGCCAGAGCCCCTGATCCGCATCGCGATAAAGCGGATACGGTGAAGCATGCTGCTTCTTGTAGAATGCAAGGAGCGGCTTTGTCTGCTCGGACGAGATTCCAATGATTTCGAGTCCCTGGCTAGAATACTTGTTGTACATTTGCTCGAGCACGGGAAGCGTCTTGCGGCAAGGGCCACACCAAGTCGCCCAAAAGTCGAGAAGCGTCGCCTTCGGGGCCTCTTGCCTCTTCTCGCCGTTCTTGTAGAAGTTCTTGCCAAACGAAGCCATCTTGCTTCCGATTGCAGACCCCGTGAGACTCGAGATATCATCCGGGCGTTCCGTAAGCGTTACCGTGAGCGGGATGCGCTTGCCATCGCGTAAAATTTCGATAGCCACATGCGAACCTACGGACGCGCTTTTCAGGACATTCTGCATCTGAGCCACATTGACCAGATCCTTGCCGTCAAAGCCAATGACCAAGTCTCCTGCAACAACGCCAGCCGAGAGGCAGCCCGATTCAGGATGCACCCCCGAAACAAGAAGCGCCAAATGATTTTCGTAAAGTGACTTTTTATAAATAAGCCCAAGCCAAGGTCCAGCAAACGCAGAAACAGACAAGAAAGAAATAGCAAGAATTGCACGAACGATTTTAGACATTGAACAACCTCTATAGTGCCTTATTAGAACAGATAAAAACCAATATTGAGACCGGCCGTAAAATGGGCCTCTCGATTGACAAATTCACCACCCTTTTCAACAAGCGGCTTGCCGATAATATAACTTGCAAAGATTTCTATTCGGCTTAAAAAACTCGCATTTTTGAAAAACAGAATATCACGGCCATATCCAAGTGTTACTCGCGGCGGGAAATAGCTTTGGTCATCACGTTCAAACGAAATAAAAGAAACGCCCAAGCGCAAAAAATCGTCTTCGCGAGCACCACGGAAAAAGAATCGCCAATCCGCACCAATTTCAAGATAATCACCTGAAAACATCGCCACGCCAAACAGGTCCACCGAATGGCGCTTATGAAAGCGATACTCGCCACTCAGCAAAATGCCAGGATGCACGGAACCCAGGTAGTAAACGAGTTCCAGCTCACCGCCAAACGAGAACGACGAGAGCGAATCTGACGCCGGAGCATCTTCGTAGGGCTGCTCGATAAAGTATCCAGCGAACGACTGGACACTCACAAGCAAAAGCGCTGCGATGAATATCTTAAGGCTCCGGACCATCAGCGTGATTAACCCTTCGGATTCTTGGCGTCGTAATCGGCGAGAGTCTTGTAACCGTCTTTCGAGAGAGCTTCTTCAAGTTCCTTGCGCATCGCATGGGCCGCCATCCAGCGAAAAGCGACCACAGAGTAGCACTGCACAGCATCGACACCGAGCTTGATGAGGTCGTAAATTTTGTAGCCGTGGTCAATGCCACCGCAAGCTATCACGCTCATCTGCGGGTAATGTTCACGAATAAACTTGACGTTACGCACCGTATTTTCGTAAAGCGGGCGGCCAGACATGCCACCGCGATCGTTATCAGCACGGAGCGGCGTCAAATCGTCATACTTCACGTGGACCGGGAGATCCCGAACCTTCTTTGTCGGGTACGTATTGCCCATGACAACGCCGTTCACGCCCACCTTCACCAGCATATCCATGATGGTCGCCGTGTGGTTTTCGGGCATATCCGGGCTGAGCTTTGCATAAATGGCCTTGCGGACCGGCTGCTTGTTGCGGTAATCCGTGATGGCCGTAAAAATTTTATTGACAAGCGTCATGTCGAGATCGAGGCGGTTCTCCCCCGTATTCGGGCAGCTCAGGTTGATTTCGACATAGTCTGCCACGCGGTAAGCGATAGAGAAACTTTCGACAATGTCCTTTAGCTTTTCGTTTTCATCCGTGATACCCGGCGTTTCGGCAACGGAGATGCCCACGCACATACCTGCCCTGTGAGCTGCGGTAATCTGAGTATCCACGCGACGCGTCACCGCATCGACACCATCGTTGTTGAGGCCCATGCTGTTATGAATTGCACGGTCATTTTCAATAAAACCGATACGCGGTCTGTGCGTGTTTCCCACGCGGACGTGGCGTGTTGCCGTTCCGACGGAGATGCCGCCAAAGCCCATGTTGGCAAAATCGCAAATGCGTTTCGCCGTCTTGTTTGCACCAGCCGCAAGCATAATCGGGCAACCGAAATGGAGCGGATTCGAACCGTCCGCAAATGTCACCACGCGATTCAGAGTCTTGCTCAAGTCCGGGCGACCACCCATGAACGGGATAATCGGGGCAAAGCGAGCCACATGCTTCAGGGAATCATGGCGAAATTCAGGATTGTTGTGGAAAATGCGGCGAATCAGCGCAAGAACACGGTCGCTTACGCGCATGTAATATTCGTGGTTGATGCAATTATTACTCATGAGTAGTAAAATAGAAAAATCCGCCACTAAAGACAGCCCCGCAAGGCTTATAGAACCAACAAACCACCAATTGCCACGCCATAAAAAATTTTATAATTCTTACTAGACAAGAGAGTAAATTATGCAAAATCAAATCAAGAAAGATATTCACGAAAACATGACGCGCTACATCGACATGCTTTCGAGCCTGGTTGCCATCCCCTCCATCAGCTTTGACAATTTTGACCAAAAGTATGTTTTAGATTCCGCGAACGCCGTAAAGGCGATGTTTGAAAAAGCGGGACTCACGAACATCCAGTTTTTGATGCCGCCAAGCGGACGCCCGAGTGTTTACGCCGAAAGCCTTACAAGCCCGGACAAGCCGACCATCCTTTTGTACGCGCATCACGACGTGCAGCCGCCCATGCGAGAAGCATTGTGGGACACGCCTCCGTTTACAGCCACGCAGAAAGGCGACCGCCTCTTTGGACGCGGCACCGCTGACGACAAGGCAGGCATCATTGTGCACCTCGCCGCACTTGAACAGGTCCGCCGCGAGCTCAAGGGCAATGGTCCGAACCTCAAGTTCATCATCGAAGGCGAAGAAGAATCCGGAAGCGCAGGCTTCGAGAAGATTCTCACGGAACATGCAGAACTCTTGAAAAGCGACGCCGTCATTATCGCAGACCTCGGAAACTTCGCGAAGAGGACACCGTCCATCACGACGACGCTTCGTGGCATGAGCGCCATCAACGTCACGCTCCGTGCGACAAAGGCCCCGCTCCATTCCGGCTCGTGGTCCGGCCCGATTCCCGACCCAGCACAGGCGCTTTGCCGCATGATTGCAAGCCTTACCGACAAGGACGGCAAGATTCTCATCCCGCATTACGAAGACGACATTATCCCGCCGACAAAGGAAGAACTCGAATCTTACAAGTCGCTTGGCATGACCGAAGAAATTTTCCGCAATGACGGCGGTGTTCTTGAACAAGTGAAATTGAACGTTCCCGAAGACGAAATTCTGCTTTCGCTGTGGCGCCGCCCGAGCATCATCGTGAGCACGATTGAATCTGGTTCGCGCGTGAACGCCGGCAACGTATTGCAAGACAGCGCCTATGCAAGAATCGGCATCCGCCTTGCTCCCGGCATGGACGCCGTGAAATGCACCGACATGCTCGCCGACTTCCTCAAGGCCCAAGTTCCGAACAACTTGGAAATCACCATCGACAAGGAAGACGGCGCCAATCCGTTCACGACCGACACGAATCACCCGTTCTTCAAGAAGATGAGCGAAGCCATGGCGGACGCTTACGCCTCCCCCACCAAGTTCATTGGCTGCGGCGCAAGCATCCCGGGCGCAGAACTTTTCCGCAACACGCTCGGCAACGTTCCAATTTTGCTCACGGGCCTCGAAGACCCGGAATGCAACGCCCATGGCGAAAACGAAAGCCTTTACCTGCCCGATTTCGAAAGCGGCATCGTCGCAGAAGCGCTTTTCTTTGCATCCATTTCGTAAGGAGGATCTATGAAACGTAAAAGACTCGTCGTACTGACAGGCGCTGGAATCAGCGCGGAATCTGGCCTCCGCACATTCCGCGGAAACGACGGCATGTGGGAACACGAAAACATCGAAGACGTCTGCACGCCGGAAGCTTTGCAGCGCGACCCGAAGCGCGTCAAGGACTTTTACAATTTCTTGCGAAAGGGACTCCCCGAACATAAGCCGAATGCGGCGCACATCGCGCTTGCCAAGCTCGAAGAGCGCCTCGGCGACGAGTTCTTGCTCGTGACGCAGAACGTCGACGACCTCCACGAACGTGGAGGAAGCAAGCGCGTTTTGCACATGCACGGCGACTTGATGAAACTCCGTTGCACAAAGAACGAGCACGAATTTGAATTTACCGGTGAAGAAACATTGGACACAAAATGCCCGATTTGCGGAAGCCCCGTGCGCCCGGACATTGTGTTCTTCGGCGAAACGCCATTGTACATGGACGAAATTCAAGAAGCTCTAATGAACTGCGACGAGTTCGCCTACATCGGCACAAGCAGCGTCGTGTATCCAGCGGCAGGATTCAAGAGCTTTGCGCACTCGTACGGCGCAAAAGTCACCTGCTTAAATCTGGAAGCGCCCTATGGCGACCCGTACACGGACGTCGTCATTCAAGGGAAAGCGACCGAAGTCGTTCCCAAGTGGTGCGAAGATTTCAAGTGATTAGTAGACAGTAGGAAGTAGGCGGTAGGAAGTGACCGTAAGCTAAAAGGTGCTTCGAAAATTGCGCGGGTCAGTTCACATCACAGCCCACGCATTTTTTTATTCATTACACAATTTTCCAAGTTCATCGCGCTTTTCGAGAAGCTTGGCCAAGAGTTCGCTGTAATCCATTTGCGTACGATTGCGCAGATGCTCCGTTATTTCAACGGCAATCGCATAAAGCGGCGTAAGCGAGAGGTTCCCGAGAACGCCCTTTAGCGCATGTGCCGCTTCAAACGCTCCATCCAAATCCTTAGATTCCAGCTTTTGCTTAAGCCTGTCAAATACGGCATCATCAGGAATTGTCATTACAAGCTTCAAGTACAGAGCCTCGTTTCCAAAACAGCGAGCGAGACCTTCGGCGGCATTAGCACCAAATGAATTTAATTTTTCAATAGTAATCACGTTTTATGTTTCCTATTTTTGGGCTTCACCTTCGAAGAACGAGACAAAGTCTTTTGGTGGAACTGGTTTTGAGAAATAAAAGCCCTGGATAATTTCACATCCCAATTTTTTCAAAGTTTCTAACTGAGATTCCGTTTCCACGCCTTCGGCAATCGACGGCACATTCAGGAACTTTGCAATATCGATAATAAGCTTGACCAGTTTGAGATTGCGCTCATCCTTTTCCATATTGCGGATAAAAGACATATCGATTTTCAATATATCAACAGGAAGCGATGTAATCATATTCAGCGAGGAATATCCAGCACCAAAATCATCGATTTCAATGCGAAAGCCTTTCTGACGCAATCTCTCAACAACTTCGATTAGACGACCCGTATTTTCAGAATAGGCGCTTTCCGTCACTTCGAGCATAAGCTCTTCTGGAGAAAGCCCATTTTCATGGCGGACACGTTCTAATTTCACTTCCAACTCGGGATCGAGAATATTCATTCTCGACACATTTACAGACACAGGAATAGAAGTACCAAATTCCTCTTTCCAGCGCCGGACCTGAGAAGCAGCCTCATGCCAGACATAATTATCCACTTTCTGGATAAGCCCATTCGATTCGAACAACGGAATAAAATCAGACGGGCTGACAAAGCCAAGTTTTGGGTGTTCCCATCGCACAAGAGCTTCGGCACTTGCAAGACGCGGCTTAGAGCCTACAATATTGTACTTGGGCTGATAATAGACCTTCAAATTCTTATTGGCAATAGCATCGTCCAAGTCGTGAATCAGCGTTTCTTCAAAGACATACTTTGCATGTAATTCATTATTGTAATGAGCAAAGGACTTGGTAAAATCACCTCGATTTACATTGCACGCAATCTTTGCACGGTCAAACCAGGCTTCTATTTCAAAATCGCGACTGACATTTTCCCAGATTCCATAACGAATGCGGATGTTGTTCATCTGGAAGAAATTGGAAATCACCGAATCCATTGCCTTGCGGAAATTCGAGTAATCTTCTTGATGAGGAGCAAAAACATAGAAAGTATCCGCATCTGCTCGACAGGCAATCGCATTCATTGCAGCAAGTTCGGCTTTTAAAGTCTTACCAATTTTCGAAAGCACAAAATTGCCATAAGGACGTCCGCAAAATTCATTGACTAAATGGAATTGCTCAATATCAAGAACAAGAGCGTCACGAGGAATCTGCTTTCCCCAAAGTTCCATCTGGCGGATATATTCAAAGAAATAATCCTTGACAAAAAGTCCCGTGATACTATCGCGTTCTGTACGGCGAATTATGCTTTTGTCTTCGAAGAGTTCGACAATTCTTTCGCAGCGCGCTAAAACAACTTCAGGAAGGTTAAAAGGTTTCTTAATAAAATCTGCGGCACCGAGCTTAAGACACTTGATTTCAAATTCATTTTCCGATGTCATCACCACAACAGGGATGCGTTTCAACCTATCGTTATTCACGCGCCGCTCCAGAAATTCGATTCCGCCCATAACAGGCATCATCAAATCCAGAAGAACGAGCGAATAAGCAGCATCAGGCTCCATAAGCTTATCTAGGGCAATCTGCGCATTCTCCGCATACTCAACAGTATACGTTCTGGAAAGCATATTTCCCAGAATTTCGCGGTTAATGAATTCATCGTCTACAATAAGTACACGACGCCGGATAGCCTCTTCCTGTCTATTTTTTTTCATTTGTATCGCGCATTCCATTTTGCTGTCAAATTTAAACAATAGTCGTCACGAAAAAACATGTTATTTTTACTATTTTTTCAACTACTAAAATTGACATATTGTGTCATCGATAATATTTTTATTACATTTTTACGCCATAGCTAACATTTTTCTTACAATGTCAACTTTCTACAATATGTTATTTATATTTTTGCCCACTTGGGATAAAATTTGGTAATAATAACCTTTTAAAAGGAAGGAAAAATGGTGTGGAGTAAACGCAGCGAAGCAAAAGAAACCGCCTTTGGCAACATCGCCCTAGTGTTTATCTTAATCGCAGGTTTTATAGCTTTAGGCTATATTGCGGTTCGAAATATCAGTTCGATGTTCATGGAAGAACTCGCAAGCCGCCGAGAACAATTCGTCGAATCAAAACTTACAGACTATGTAAACAGTCTAAACTTTGCGGTAAATCACCTAACTCCAGAAGACTTATCCAGCGAATCCAACTTTCAGTCCTATCAGTACCGTTTAAAGCATGTGTACGGGCTTGAACGATTCGCTTTTGTGGATTCCAAAGGCATTATCTACACGTCCAACGGAACGCGCGACGACATCGACCTATACGATTTCGACTACAAAACGCTTTCCAAGCCGGAAATATCGCTCAAGAAAATCGAGGGCGAACACAAAACCATCATCGTCGCGATCCCCATCAACAAGCTCCACTACAATGGACACACTCTTGTTGTTTCCTTTATGGAAATCAACATTAGCCGCTTGCTCGAAGGAGTCTCGCTCCAGCTCGACACCAACGCAGCCGTCTCCTGCAACATATATACAAAAGATGGTAAATCGCTCTTGAGCATGGTGCTCGGAGGTTTTGCTAGCGACGAGAACCTTTTCACCGCTATGGAAATGGCAAATTTCGATGAAGGATTCTCAACCGAAACTATTCGTTCCGATTTTTCAGTACACAAAGAAGGTTCCGCGACATTCACACTCAACGGGATACGCGAAACAGTCCACTACGTCCCCGTTAAATCAACCGACTGGATGCTCACCTACCTCGTCCGAGACAATGTTTTTTCAGAACAGTTTGCAGCTTTTTCCGAAGGCATCGTCGAAAGGAACCTCATCATAGCGGTCATCGTCCTTTTCGTCCTTGTCATATTGTTCATTTTAGCGATCCTTCAAACACGCCGAAACGCAAAACTTAAATTAGAGCAGGAAATTGTCGATGCGGAAAACCGTGTCAAGCAGAAAAAACTTGAAGAACAGCTCAAGCTCCAGGAAAAGCTCGTAGAACAGGAACGCCAGAGAAGCGAGCAAAGCTACATGATCAACGCTCTTTCTGAAGAATACAAGAGCGTGTTCTATGTAGATCTGGAAACAGACACATCCATTTGCTACCGCAAAGTCACCGACGAAGATATCCCATTTGACATTGGCGAAAAGATCCCTTACTGGAAAATATTCTCCACATATGCCAAGATGTTCATTTTGCCGGAATATCAGGAAAAATTCCTTGAATTTATCAAGCCGGAACATATTCGTGAAGCGCTTAAAAAAGAACCGCTAATTTCATCACGCTACAGATCCATACACAACGGCAAAGAAACCTATGAAATGATCCGCATGGCAACCGCCAAAACAAACGAAGATGGATCCATCCGCATTGTAGGCGTCGGGTTCTCGAACATTGACGAAGAAATGCGTGAATCGCTCGCCAAAAACCAGACTCTTATCGACGCCCTGAAAGTCGCCGAAGAAGCCAACAAGGCAAAGACCGTGTTCCTCTCGAACATGAGCCATGAAATCCGCACTCCGATGAACGCCATTATCGGTCTCGACAGCCTTGCGCTCCACGAACCAGGAGTATCCCCAAAGCTGAAGGAATACCTCGAAAAGATTGGTTCCTCGGCCGAGCACCTGTTGAGCCTCATCAACGAGATCTTGGACATGAGCCGAATTGAAAGCGGTCGCATGACCATCCACAACGAAGAATTCTCGACTGCAAAGATGCTTGAACAAGTGAATACCATTTTCAATGGCCAGTGCAGCGAAAGAGGATTAAATTACGTCTGCAACGTTTCGGACAACTTAGATGACTACTACATTGGCGACGATATGAAGATCCGCCAGGTGCTCATCAACATTCTCGGAAACGCCGTCAAGTTCACTCCGCAAGGCGGGACTGTTACTTTCAGCATCAAGAAAGCAACAACATTCGACAAGAAATCGACGCTCGTCTTTAAAGTTAGCGATACCGGCATCGGCATGAGCAAGGAATATTTACCGAAGCTTTTCGAACCGTTCAGCCAAGAAGATCCCACTACGACCATCAAGTATGGCAGTAGCGGCCTTGGACTTGCCATTACCAAGGGTATTGTCGACATGATGAACGGCAAGATCGAAGTCGAAAGTGAAAAGGGCAAGGGAACGACATTTACCATTACGCTAACACTTTTGAACTCCGAGCGTTCCGACAGCGATTCCAGCGACATTCAAATTCAGACAAGCGAAATGAGCGTTCTCGTGGTAGACGACGATGAAGTCGCCATGAACCATGCCAAGCTCGTTCTTGAAAAGTCTGGTATTTCGACAGAAGTCGCCAATTCTGGAAAAGAAGCCGTCGAAATGGTGAAGCTCCGCCACGCCAGATGCAATCCATACAGCCTCATTGTTCTGGACTGGCAAATGCATGAAATGGACGGCGTGGAAACAGCAAGGCAAATTCGTGCCGTCACCGGCGACGACACGGCCATCATCGTGCTCACCGCCTACAACTGGGACGACGTCCTGGATGAAGCGCTTGCCGCCGGTGTGGACTGCTTTATCGCAAAGCCGATTTTCACGAAGAACATCTTGGACGAACTCAAAAACATCCTCAAGAGAAAGCGTCAGCATATTGCGCCTACAAAGAGGAAGGCAGAACTTTCCGGCCGTCAGCTGCTCCTTGCGGAAGACATGGAAGTGAATGCCCAAATCATGATTGAGATTTTGAAGATGCGAAACATCCAGACGGATCACGCCGAAAACGGAAAGATCGCGCTCGAGATGTTCGAGAAGTCTCCAGTCGGGTACTACGACGCCATTCTCATGGACATGCGTATGCCTGAAATGGACGGCTTGGAAGCGACGGCAGCGATCCGCAAGCTCGACCGCCCCGATGCCAAGGTCATCCCGATTATCGCACTCACGGCAAATGCCTTCGACGAAGACGTACAACGCAGCTTGCAAGCAGGCCTGAACGCCCACTTGAGCAAGCCGGTGCAACCCGACGTGCTGTTCGAAACACTAGAAGGAATGCTATAGACGAGAATTACAAGGATCGCAAAAGCCACGAGAGTCGTGCGCAATTCAAATTGCGCCGACGCGCAGGCAAAACAAGACGTGCCGATTCTCGAGCAACCCAAGATGCGACACGCGCAGGCGATCCAAAACTCGCTGATTCTCCGTCACCTTGAAACCCGCTAGGGTTGAAAGGTCCAGTTATTTCTCGTAATTAAAGCAATAAGCAAAGTGATTCGCTTCTGCCACTTTCGGCGGGAGCGTTTCTGTTTTACATTCATCAGCACAATGCGAGCAGCGGTCGGCAAAGCGACAACCTTTGGCAAAGTCTTTCGGATGCGGCACGGAACCTGGAATAGACGCTAGAGTGCGCAAGTCGCTATGGCTTTCGGGAATCGCCGCCAAAAGTCCTTGCGTGTACGGATGCATCGGATGATTGATGACTTCACGGACAGGGCCTTCTTCGACAATGCGGCCTGCGTACATCACGGCAACGCGATGGGCATACTGCGAAACGATACCCATGTTGTGCGTAATCAGCAAAACAGCGGTTCCCGTTTTTTCTGCCATCTCCTTAAGCACGGCGAGAACTTGAGCCTGAACAGTTACGTCCAAAGCTGTTGTCGGTTCATCGGCGATAATCAATTTGGGCTTAGAGAGAAGCGCCATCACAATGCACACGCGCTGCAACATACCACCCGAGAGTTCATGCGGGTAAGAATTCAGAACGCGATCGGGATCGGTAAAGCCAGCCAAGCGAAGCTGTTCTCGGATGAGGTCGAGGGGATCGTTTTGCGCCCCCCGAGATGGCGCGGAATCTTGTTTAGACTGCGCATTTTTGGACTGCGCGCTTTTCGAGACTGCGCCGAACTTGAAAACTTCAAGAAGTTGCTTTTTGATGGTGACGACGGGATTCAGCGCTTGCATCGGTTCCTGAAAAATGCAGGCAATATCGGAACCGCGGACGGATTGCAAGTCCTTGAGCGGGAGCTTCACGAGGTCGCGGGATCCAAACAAAATCTCGCCGTTCACAATCTTTGCGCTCGGCCACGGCAACAAGCGCAAAATGCTCATCGCGGTCACGCTCTTTCCGCAACCGGACTCGCCCACCAGCGCAAAGAATTCGCCAGGGAAAATGTCGAACGAGACGCGGTCCGTCACTTGCAACGGCTGCTTGCCGTCACGCGAGTTACCATTCTTGTCAAACCCGAACGCCACCGAGACTTCTTTAACGCTTAGAACTGCTTTGCTCATATTTGAAATGACTTGGTCGCGACTCTCGCTTTCTGCATTTATTCCTAATTCCGAATTCCGAACTCCGAATTTAGACATACCTATCTCCCGACTTCGGGTCGGTTGACGACTCCGCAATTGACTTAAAAAAGCTATCAGAACATCTGGAGTCAATTGCTCCGCGCTCCCACGGCTCGTTAATACGAGCCGTTCCCGCTTGGCATGGACCACTCAGTCGTATCGCATTAAACATATCTATCTCCCGACTTCGGGTCCATAGCATCACGAACGCCTTCACCGACGAAAGTCGTGAGCAAAAGCGTCACAAAGAGTGCCGCGACAGTGCTCACGGAAATCCATGGAGCGTAGAGGTTGTTGAGTCCCTGGCTCATGAGTTCACCCCAACTTGGCGTCGGCGGCTGAAGTCCAAAGCCCAAAAAGTCGAGCGACGTGAGGCTTCCGATTCCACCGATAAGTGTGAACGGGAAAAGCGTCACCACAGGCGTCATCGCATTCGGCAAGATTTCCTTGAAAAAGATATGGCGATGCCCAAGCCCAAGCACCTTCGCAGACATCACGTACGTCATGCTGCGGAGCTTCAGGAATTCCGCACGCATGTAATAGCTGAGCGAAAGCCAGTTAAACGCCGCCATAATCAAAATCAAAAGCCAGAAACTGCGGCCGTAAATACTGCCGATGAGAATCACCACATAAAGCATCGGGAGCGATGACCAGATTTCAATCATACGCTGCATGCCCGTATCCCAGAACTTTCCGAGATAGCCCTGGATACCGCCAATCACAATGCCAAGGAACGTTCCAAGCACGGTCAAGAGCAAGCTAAAGCTGATGCAAATGCGGAACCCGTGGATCAAGCGCGAAAGGACATCTCGCCCATTGCTATCCGTTCCGAGCCAGTGCTTTGCGCTCGGCGCAAATGGAGGGGTTCCCTCCTCGCTCAGATCCGCTTTCAGCGGATCGTGCGGCACTAGCGGCATGAGCGTCCACATCTCGGGGCAGCCTCCAGCTCGCGGGAACCCGTCCTCTTCATCCTGCTTGCATTCGGCGACATCCGCAAAAAGCTTTGCGTAATCCTGTTCCGTCTTGTATTCGCCGCCAAAGTCCGCTTCGCTGTAACGCGCAAACGCCGGGAAATAACTCTTGCCGTTATAACGCAAATAGAACGGTTCATCGTTTACCGTCCACGGACTCGTGAGCGATAGCAAGTAAGCCACCACCAAAATCACAAGCGACCAAAAGGCGCGCTTGTTCTTGCGGAAGCGCTTCAGGCGGTTCAAAGTTTCTGTCGAAAGTCTAAGTTTCATTTATACAAGTGTTCTGCAATAGGGTTCCGTGTATGGCGACCCCGGAATAAATCCGGGGTGACAGCGTCCGGCGCATTCTCACATTTAAGCTTTAAATACTCGACTCGATAAATTCCTTGCGGAACGTCCCGTTACCAAGCAAAATATCAATCGGCAGCTTGTGGAACTCATACTCGTACGGAGGCTGCTTCCACGCAAAGTCCTTCGGGTACTCGTTGAAAATGTACTGCAACAGCTTCACCGCCATTTCAAAACTGCGGAACGAATTACGGTCGGTCACGTGAATCTGCGCACCGCCACAGATCTGCCCTGCGCCCTTGTGGAACGTCGGCTGGAAATAGTTTTCGCGGAAATACACGCCCGGGAGCTTGAGTCCATTCATATATTTGCAAAGCTTCACGGCATCGATAAACGGAGCACCAAAAATTTCGAACGGGCGCGTCGTGCCGCGGCCTTCGCTCACATTCGTTGCTTCAAACAAACACATACCCGGATACACGATTGCGGTATCGAGAGTCGGCATATTCGGACTCGGCAAAATCCACGGGAGTCCCGTTTCGTCAAACCACATGCGCTTATCGTAACCGTCCATATGCATCACGTAAAGTTCGCACTTCGGGAAACGTTCTGCCTTGAACTGTTCGGCAAGTTCGCCAATCGTCTTTGCATGGCGAGTGCGGATGCTATGAAGCCCCACAAAGCTCGTGTAATTGAGGTCGAGCACCGGGCCTTCTTCGTCCACGCAGTTGATCGGATTCGGTCGATCCACCACAACCACCGGGATTCCCGCCTTTTCGCAGGCCTTCATGCAGAGGAAGAGCGTCCAGATGAACGTGTAGTAACGCGCGCCCACATCTTGCAAATCGACAAGCATCACATCCACATGCGAAAGCATTTCCGCGGTCGGTTCGCGATGTTCACCATACAAACTGTAAACAGGAATTCCAAGCTCTGGGTCGATATAGCCTTCCCATTCAATCATGTTGTCTTGCGTGTGCCCCTTGATGCCATGCTGCGGGCCAAACAAAGCCGAAAGCTTAAAGAGCTTGCCGTCCAAATCCTTGAGCAAGTCAAGCGTATAACTCAAATCGGCACAGACCGAAGCCGGATGGAGAACCGCACCCAGACGCTTGCCACGAAGCGCTGCCGGGAAACTTTTTTCAAAATGAGAAAGAGCTAACGTAACCATATTTTAAAAGTAGAAAAAGCCCCAAAAGGGGCTTATAAACATAGACTCATATTGCGTCTATTTCGATTTTATTCGTGAACCACAACTCGTTCAAGTTTCTTGTCCAGAACCTTCACGCTGTCCCAGAGAATCGCGTTGCAGACTTCAGAATTTTCAATCACGCAGCCATCTCCAACCGACACGTTAGGACCGACCTTGGAATTCTTGACGACCACGTTCTTGCCAAAGTGGCAGGGCATGATGATTTCAGACCCTTCAAACTTCGGAGCCACCTTTTCATTGCGTTCAAGGACATGTGCATTCGTTTCAAGCAGCGTCTCGACAAGGCCGCAATCCAGCCACTTTTCGACCGGAGCCGTGCGGAACTTGCAGCCCCCCTGGATCATACGTTCAAGAGCATCCGTCAACTGGAATTCGCCCTTCGTACGGATGTCGTTCTGCATGAGGTAGTTCAAGGCATCCTTTAAAGCCTTGACGTCCTTGATGTAATAGATTCCAACAATAGCCTCGTCCGAGACGAACTCCTGCGGCTTTTCCACAAGGCGTTCAATACGGCCATCCTGATCCGTCACGGCCACGCCAAAACGTTTCGGGTCAGCAACCTTGAACGTATAGAGAATATTCTCTGTAGCCTTGTCCAGAATAGACAAGTCAGCCTCAAACAGCGTATCGCCAAGGATAATCAAGAGCGGTTCGTCATCATTCACATACGGGAGAGCAAGGCTAATTGCCTCACCTAGCCCCTGCGGATTCGACTGGAGCACTGTACGTACGGCTCCCCATTCCGGTCTCAGCTTCAAAAAGTCATCAACAACGGAAGCCTTATACCCCGTTATGAAAATCGTCTCGGAAGGCTTCAAAAAAAGAGCACCTTCAACAATCCAATCTATGATTGTCTTACCAGCAACAGGAAGTAAGCATTTCGGCACATTTTCCGTATACGGACGCAGGCGGATACCATTGCCAGCAACGGGAAGAACAATTTTCATTCAAAAACCCTTTTTATGTAGTGTATTCAAACACCCTTACTTAAGGTTAAATATAAAAAAAAAGTATTAAAATAATCCAGTTTCTAATACAAAAACAACCCCTAAGTCTTTTTCCATACACATCATGTGAAAAAAATTACAACAACATATAAAAAAGACTCCACCTTTTCAGATGGAGTCTAGTGGATGATGCAGGGGTCGAACCTGCGACCCGCTGATTAAGAGTCAGCTGCTCTACCAACTGAGCTAATCATCCAAAATTCTTAGGTCGCCTTTTGGCTATGTCTTTGCAAAAAATCAAAAGTCGCAGTTTCAAAGTTCGTTAGATTCCACTTTCGCTTTCAAAAACGCTTAGCTTTGTCTGACGCTTTTGTATTTGCAGCACCTAGCCTTGCGGTTTAGTGCTTAGTGGATGATGCAGGGGTCGAACCTGCGACCCGCTGATTAAGAGTCAGCTGCTCTACCAACTGAGCTAATCATCCATAGTCGCTTAGGACGCGCTCAATGTTAGAAATATTAAAAGCGATTGGCAAGGGGATAGAGCGAATTTTTTTCAAAAAAATTGACATGCTTGGCTTTTCTATTTAAATTTTCGTCAATAAATTTCTTTATCCTGATCATTGGGGAGAATCATGAAGAAAGCTATTTCAGATATTTTGTTCGTTGCATTTATGGCTGTGACTGTTCTAGTCGCCTGTAGCGATGATTCCGACGACGAGACACTCCCAAGGGAGATCATCACGAAAGTAAATTCGATCTATGAACTTGGAAAATGCGGCGACGAAAACGAAGGCGATACCGTTTACGCCCAAAAAGAAGACGCCGATTACTACTGCCACAACGAAAACTGGATTCTCGTCTCAACGAACGAATCTTCAAGCTCTGCCAAATCATCCAGCAGCAAGGTCAGTTCCTCGTCCAAAGTCAAGGACGATCTGAAGTCCTTCACGGATCTTTGTAAGGCATCCGGTGGTACCGCAAAAGACGGGGCTTGCGTCTGTAACAAGGAACTCTGCGACGTCGGTGCCGTCTGTAACACAATCACGGGTGTCTGCGGAAACCGTAGCAAGCCCTCCGATATATCTTCTGATTCCAAAAAAAGTTCTTCCTCTGTAGCTTCTTCAAACTCTAAATCAAGTTCCTCCTCTGCAACACCGACTTTCGCCGACTTGTGCAAGGCTTCCGGCGGCACAACGAAAGATGGAGCCTGCGTTTGCAAGGGAGATGTATGTGATGAAGGTGCCGTCTGCAACACGGTCACGGGCGCTTGCGGAAACCAGCCCAAGCTCAGCTCATCTTCTGCGGCATCCACCCCCACTTTCGCAGACTTGTGCAAGGCTTCTGGCGGTACCGCGAAAGACGGAGCCTGCGTTTGCAAGACAACAGCTTGTGACGAAGGCGTTCTCTGCAACACCAAGAGCAAGGAATGCGCCAACAAGGATGTGCTAGAAAAAGAATGCAGCGACAGCTATACAAACACTTGCTCCAACAGCCCCGCAAACATCGGCATCGTAAAGGAATGCGTAAAGGGCGTTATCGTAAACCGCTCATGCGGCCTGGTCTCCTGTAACGAAAAGGGAACGGACTGCGGCGAATGCCTCGACGATGTCCAGACCTGTTCCGAAGACAAGAAATTCCATGCTACTGTTACCCGTTGCGAAAAGGGCAAGAAAGTTTCCGAAAGCTGCGGTGATTTCTCTTGCGACCCGCGCGACAACGGTTGCGGCGAATGCACGAACTACGAACACACATGCACCAACGATGAAGCCGGAAAGGGAACCGTCTACGAGTGCATCGCCGGCGAAGCCAAGAAAGCCGTTTCCATATGCGGCAACAAGTCGTGCCGTACCGACAAGGCCATCTGCGGCGAATGTCTTAACGGCGAACTGAGGTGCGACAATGACATCAACAACAACGCTGTCATGTACAGGTGCGTCGACGGACAATGGGAACGGCTCCATAACAAGTTCGACCCGTTTGACAAGGAGTATTACAAGTGCCCCGTCGCTTGTAGAGAAGGCTACCCTATAGATAAGATGGAAGCTGAATGCGACATAAACCAATGTTCTGATTGTGATCCCTGCTGGGGTGAGCCAATGGGCGGCGCGCCTTCCAATCCAAACCCCTGCTACGACGAGGAACGTTGCAAGAAAATCCTTGCCGAAGAAGACCCCGACTATCCGCCGTTCAGAAGTTTCGAGACGAAACAGAAATGGAAGGAACTGATTCCTAGTAAAAAGATGGCCGCAAAAACCGTTCACGGGTACAACTGGAATAATCACAAACCAGTCTCCTCTCCTGATGAACGCGTGGAAGATTTCGAATTCGACCTTACAAACGAGACGAGACACGTAACATGCAATATCCAGGGTACCTACTTCGGAGTTTGCCACAATTCCCTCCAAACCTGCATCAACACAAGTTATCACACTGGCGGATACATGGTGGTCTGCGCTAACGGGGAACTTGTTGACGAAGAGAAGGAAGGTGACGGAATTGCTTGCCATTGCGAAGATCTTGGCAATAAAAATGCATACGGATGTTGCTACACCAGAAGTGCCTGCTTCAAGTCGACCAACTGGGCTACAGACCGCTGCGCTAAGCCCTCAAAAAAAGACGAAGAAGATTAAATTTACATAGCGTGCTAAAATGAGCCTCAACTCCAACCGTCTAGACGCTTTTCTTTCGCATCTCGGGGTAGAACGCAATCTATCCCCGGTGACGATACAAAGCTACCAAGAAGACTTGCGTCATTTTGTCGCATGGCTAGACCGTAATGGGATTGATCTTAAGGATTTAAAGCCCGAAAAGCTCGACGAGTTTTTAACGTTCAGCGCTGGGCAAGCGGAATACTCCCCCACTTCCGTCGCAAGGCATTTCTCAAGCCTGCGCGGGTTTCTCAAGTACATGCAAAAACAGGGCGAATACGACTACAGCACGGAATCGATGCTTTCGACACCAAAGCTCGGGCATTACCTGCCGCAGTACCTGACCCGCGAAGAAATCGACAGCGTATTTGAAAGTGCGGCGAACGGCAAGAACCCGCTCCGCGATACAGCCTTGATAGAACTCATGTACAGCGGCGGATTGCGAATTTCGGAAGCACTCGGCATCAAGCTTTCGCAGATCGACCTTGAAAACGAATGGCTTATGCCCATCGGCAAGGGCAACAAGCAGCGCCTCGTACCGCTTGGGACCAAGGCTAAGGAAAATCTCCGCGCATGGATCGAAGAGGGCCGCCCCCTCACCCACCCTTCTACAGACAACATCATCCTCAACGCGCACGGAAAACCGATGACCCGCATGGGGGCCTGGAAAATCGTACAACAACATACGATGCACTTGAACAAGCAAGTGTCCCCTCACACATTCCGCCACAGCTTTGCCACGCACTGCCTAGAAGCAGGAATGGACTTGCGCGTTTTGCAGGAATTGCTCGGACACGCCGACATAGGCACCACGCAAATCTACACGCACATCGACAAAGAATTCATCAAGGTCGAACACCGCAGTTTCCACCCGCGAGAACTAGCGCAGCACTCCAAAAACAACCAAAGTTAACAGAAAAGCCTTAAAGATAAAATCCAGGACAAAAGATCAGACGCCCGCAGCTTCGAGCCGTTTCACATGGCAATAGGCTAATTCTTTAGTCTTTTCATCACGTAAATGCAGGCTGGAGCCTTCGCAATAGCGCCAATACTTGCAATCCTCACACTCGCCAGTTTTAGCCCAGCTGCGGTCCCGCATGACCTGATAGCGATTCTGCCATACATCCCAAAAATCATCTTTATAGATATTCCCCTGGATGTAATCGCCCCGCAAGCTCGGACATGCCGAAATGCTCCCATCACATAGCACAGAAGCAATATTCACGCCAGCCCAGCAAAAGAACGGATAATCGCGAACAACATGCTCGTAACTTCCGAGAAATCCTTCGCAGTCGTAGTTCACATTCATGAGCTTTTTCGATTTCGCTTCACGGATAAATTCAAACACCTGCCTAAACTCATCATTCGAGAGCATGAATAGCGGATTATCCTTGGCTCGGCCTTTGGGGAACACGTTTGAAACACGCCAGCGTTTGACGCCCAGATTTAACAACAAATTAAAAATACTGGGCAGTTCTTTTAGATTTTTACGATTCACGCAAGTCATGACATCAAACGTAATGCCGTCGGTATGCGCGGCCATGTTTATCGCCCGCACAGCGCGTTCAAAGCTATGCGGATTTCCACGAAACAGATTGTGATTATCTTCAAGACCGTCAAGACTGATCGTAAGCGATTTCAGCCCTGCATTCAAAAGTCTTGTATAGCGCTCGGGAGTTAGCCCAAGTCCGTTAGTCACCATCCCCCACGGGTAACCACGCATCTTGATTTCTCGGCCACATTCTTCTAGGTCAGTTCGCATCAAAGGTTCACCGCCCGTAATCACGACAGCAAAATCAGCAGGGTCAATATGTGGAGCTAGACTATCCAGGACCCGAAAGAAATCTTCACGGGGCATATCAGGGATTGCCTCAGAAACGCAATCGCTACCGCAGTGCAGACAATGTAAATTGCACCGCAGTGTACATTCCCAGAAAAAATACGAGAGCTTATGCGCCTTGATTTCGCTATGACGATAAAGGCGGTGCGCCTCAAGCGCAAGTTTCTTTTTTAGGCCAAGATGCACAATTTTTATTCGCGATCCAAGTTTGGTGCAACCGTCATCGTTTCGTAAAGGGCCCTAAATTCCGATTCATTATAGACCATGCCGTCATCGCAATTGTAGGTTTTATTCTTGATGATAACAACACCATATTTGGCGCACAACCCTGTTTCAGAACATGAACTATTCTTTTCCGTTTCACTAACAGACTCAACACAGGTTACACCGTCAGAACACGTTAAGACAGAATCACCTTCTGTCCTTGTGCAGATAGCTTGCATCAATATTCCATATAGAGGAGCGGCCTCGGAAAGCCCATCACTACTCGAACTTTCAGAGACAGAAGAACTAGAAACAGGCACATCGGTCAATGAACTCGAACTGGAATCAGGGGCATCATTGGATTTCGTCGGGGAAGAATTATTATCACAGGCATTCCAGAAGAACGCCGTCAGAGCAAGCAAAAGCTTTTTCCAGTGATTATACATTATAAGCCCTCCAAAAGTTACTGACCATACCCTCTTAATATATGTAATTCAGCCGGTTTCTACAATCCCCCAGGCAAATGGATTCAAAGCTTTTTACCGATTTTAAGGCCTGAAAAAACAAACTTTTTCATTTGGCGTATAATATAGGCCAAATAATTATCATAAAGCCGGAATCAAATAAACAACTTTTCTAGCCACAAAGCTCTAAGTTCTACGTTCTAAATTGCTATCTTTATCTCGTTCAAATTTAAACAAGGATTAACAATGAGCAAGAATTACAAGATTGCAGTGCTTCCGGGCGACGGTATCGGCCCCGAAGTCATGAAAGAAGCTGTCCGCGTGCTGAACGTGGTTTCCAAGAAGTTCGG
>NZ_JBGUHR010000028.1:0-45592 GCF_045112255.1 Fibrobacter sp. | reverse complement strand
CGCCCATTTCCAAGAGCATCTTGCAAGTGGTATTTGCAGAAGAGAGGCACGGGAAGATAAGCGTGTTCACGGTCTGGCCCTTGATCTAGTTGAACGGATACGTCGTATCGCGAAGATCCTTGTCGAGAGCTACGTTCACCTGCATTTCACCATCGAGAACGTAATCCGGATACTGTTCGTGAATCGTCTTCACGGCTTCGCGGACCTTGTTCACGGTGCCACGAGCGGCTTCCTTGTCACTACCGAAGTTTGCGTAGCTGAGCATAGCCATCACCGGTTCGTGAGCGAAGAAGCGGACTGCGTCGTGCGTGAGCTTCACGATATCGACGAGCGTTTCGGCATCAGGATCGCGGTTCACGAGCGTATCGGCGAGGAAGAACGTACCCTTCTTAGTGCTGAGGATATGCATAGCACCGAAGTGCTTGTATTCCGGACGGATACCGATAATTTCCTTAGCGAGTTCGATCGTTTCGGAGTACTTGGAATAACCACCGGAAATAAGCGCATCGGCATCGCCGACCTTCACCATCATCATACCAAAGTGGTTCGGTTCAAACATGTCGTCACGTGCTTCTTCGAAGGTCACGCCATTGCGGCCGTTTTCTTCAGCGTAAATTGCAGCGTAGTTGCGGCGGCGTTCGAATTCTTCCGGAGAACGCGGATTCACAATCTTGATGCCCGTGAGATCAAGCTGTTCGCGCTGGGCGATCATCTGGATGCGTTCCGGGTTGCCAAGCATAATCGGGTGTGCAATGCCTTCGGCCTGAGCCTGGACAGCGGCCTTGAGCATGTTGAGGTTGCTTTCGGCAAACACAACGCGCTTCGGGTTGCTGCGGGCGGTATCGCTGAACTGACGGATGAGCTTGTTATCATAACCCATCATGTCGCGGAGGCGATCGTAGTAAGCGTCCCAATCGGTAATTGGCTTGCGGGCCACGCCACTTTCAATAGCAGCCTTAGCCACAGCGATAGAAACTTCCGTGAGGAGGCGCGGGTCGAGCGGCTTCGGAATCAAGTATTCCTTACCGAACGTGAAGCGCTGTGCGTTGTATGCAATGTTCACCACATCCGGAACCGGCTTGTGAGCAAGAGCGGCAATCGCGCGGACTGCAGCGTGCTTCATGTGTTCGTTAATCGTCGTTGCACGAACGTCGAGAGCACCACGGAAGATGTACGGGAAACCGATAACGTTGTTCACCTGGTTCGGATAGTCGCTACGGCCCGTTGCAAAGATGAGGTCGCCACGGCTTGCCATGGCTTCTTCGTAGCTGATTTCCGGAGTCGGGTTTGCAAGAGCAAAAACGATCGGCTGGTCGGCCATGCTGCGGACCATTTCGCGAGTGAGGATGTTACCCTTGGAAAGGCCGACGAACACGTCAGCGCCCTTCATGGCGTCTTCGAGCGTTTCAATGTCAGTGCGTTCCGTTGCAAAGAAAGCCTTTGCTTCGGTGAGGCCCTTGCGGTCCTTGCGGATAACGCCCTTGCTATCGCACATCACGAGATTTTCTTTCTTGAGACCGAGAGACAGATATAGTCTCGTGCAAGCGCAAGCGGCTGCGCCAGCGCCGTTCACAACCATCTTCACGTTGCGAATGCTCTTGCCTGCAACTTCGATAGCATTCAAGAGGCCAGCGGAAGAAATGATTGCCGTACCATGCTGGTCATCGTGCATCACCGGAATATCGAGTTCCGCCTTGAGCGTGTCTTCGATTTCAAAGCATTCCGGAGCCTTGATATCTTCAAGGTTGATACCGCCGAACGTCGGGGCAATGCCCTTCACGATTTCGATAAACTTCTTCGGATCCTTTTCGTTGATTTCGATGTCGAACACGTCAATGCCCGCATAAATTTTGAAAAGCAAAGCCTTGCCTTCCATCACCGGCTTACCGGCAAGTGCGCCAATATCGCCGAGGCCAAGCACAGCCGTACCATTACTGATCACAGCGACGAGGTTACCCTTGCCCGTGTATTCGTAAGCGAGGTTCTGGTCTTTTTCAATTTCAAGACACGGTGCAGCCACACCCGGCGTGTATGCAAGGCCCAAGTCCGTCTGAGTGCTGTGCGGCTTGGTGGGCACAATTTCGATCTTGCCCGGCTTGCCCATGGAATGGTACTGAAGAGCCATTTCCTTTAAGTCTTTTCCCATTTCGTTCTCCTGTGAATCAAATTTTTTACGTTGCAGAATTTAGAAAAATTTACACAGCAATGAAAGGGTGCCAAAAATGTGTTTTTTGTTACATTTTAACCCAAAATTGCTATCGTTAAGCCGCAAACGCAACTTACTGCTCCCATAAGACGCGCGTATTACAAAAAATGAAACAAAACATCAAACAGACTGTCCTCGAAAACGGTATTACCATTTTAACGGATTACATGCCGCACGCCTACTCTGTAGCTGTCGGCGTCTGGGTCCCGCGAGGGAGCCGCCACGAAGCTCACGACGAATTCGGACTCAGCCATTTTTACGAGCATCTCGTTTTCAAGGGAACCGAAAACCGCACCGCACTTGAAATTGCCCACGCCATCGAAGACCGCGGCGGGAATCTCGAAGCGTACACGACACGCCAGGAGACAGGCTTTTACGCGCAAGTCGAAAGCAGCGACATGCCGCTTGCCATCGACGTGATTTCGGACATGCTCATGCATCCGCGCTTTGACAAGAAAGAAATGGAAAAGGAGCGCCACGTCATCATCGAGGAAGTCCACAGCTACGACGACATTCCCGAGGAACTTGTAGGCGACGTTTTTAACGCCATCCATTTTAAAGGTTGCGGCATTGCGCATTCCATCACCGGGAACGTGAAGCAAGTCCAGTCGCTCACGCGCAAACAGATGCTCAAGTACGGGCATCAAGTCACCGACGAAATCCCGCTCTATGTTTGCGCTTCAGGCAAAGTCAATCACGAAGAACTTGTAGAACTTTGTGCCGAAAAATTTAAACAAAAGAAAATCAACGGAACAATTCCGGAAGATATTTACACATCTCACCAGAGCGTCAAGATTGTTCAAAAAAGCGATATCACACAATCGAACCTATTCTGGGGACTCAGTTTCGACCGCTCGCTGATGAACGACCGCGACCGTTGTGCATTCTCGCTTTTCAACGTGGCGATGGGCGCTGGCATGGCGTCACGCCTGTTCCAGAAGATCCGCGAAGACAAGGGCCTTGCCTACTCTGTGTATTCCACCGCCGACCTTTACAAGGACTGCGTGGACTGGGGCGTCGCCCTTGCGACCGAACCGCACCAGCTCAAGACGGCACTTGCGCTTTCCATTGCCGAAGTCAGGAAGTTTCTGCGTCACGGATTCATCAAGGATGAATTCGAGCGCACAAAGACAAACATCCTCGGCGGACTGCATCTCGGTGCAGACAGCCCCGAGAAACGAGTACTCCGCATGGCGGAACAGACGCTTCACCTCGGCGAGTTCCACACAATGGAAGACGTCGAAAAGAAAATCCACGCCATCACCGAAGACGAAGTCCTCGCGACCGTCAACCGCCTACTCAGCACGGCAAAATATTCTATCGCCGTCGTGGAACCCAAGAGCAAAAAGAAGACTGTGCTGGACGTGGACTTCTTTTAAAATGCACTGGATCCTTCACCCTAACGGGTTCAGGATGACGTAACAGGAATGCCCGCATTTTTTTCTAGCACTTGTCATGCCGGACGCTGTTCTCTTTGCTCACTTAGTGCTTCAGCACTTACGTGAGCATGATCCGCGTATGGGGACGGCATCGCCATCTTGTAAAAAAAGTACCCCGCCTTTTCGGGCGGGGTACAATTTCTCGCGTTTGTTTAGCTATAAGTTAACTTAAACTTTCGTCTAAATTAAGCAGCCTTCACAATTTCCACGACCTTGGCAAAAGCTGCCGGATCGGCGACGGCGGAACACGACCGCATGCTCATTACATCAAAAACGAGACTTCGGCTATTCGCATGCTCTCGCCTCCATGGCTTGTTAATACAAGCCGCTCCGGCTCACACTTGGCCATCGCCTTAAATGTAAAAACGCCCCACTCGCAAGGAGCAGGGCGAATTTCTCGCGTTTTCGCTAAGTCAGAACTTAGGCAGCCTTCACAATTTCGACGACCTTGGCAAAAGCTGCCGGATCGGCGACGGCCAAGTCAGCGAGAACCTTGCGGTTCATGTTGATATTAGCCTTGGAAAGCTTGTAAATGAACTGGCTATAGCTGATGCCGAATTCACGAACAGCAGCGTTCAAGCGAGTGATCCACAGAGAGCGGAAATCACCCTTCTTGTCGCGGCGGTGTGCATAGGCATACTGACCAGCGTGGGCAACGGCGTCAATAGCAAGGCGAAGGTTCGACTTGCGGCGGCCATAGTAACCCTTGGCGGCCTTGAGGATTTTTTTGCGGCGTTCGCGGGAAGGAACTCTAGTTTTTGCGCGTGGCATTCTTACTCTCCTTATGCTACGACAAGCAGACGCTTGACATGATAGGTATCGACTTTCTTAACGAGAGCGCCCTTACGAAGGTTACGCTTACGCTTAGTGTTCATCTTAGCTTGAATGTGGCGCATACCAGCGCGCTTGAACTTGACATGGCCGGAACCAGTCACGCGGAAGCGCTTCTTAGCACCGCTGTGAGTTTTCATCTTAGGCATTTTTACCTCGTAGGTTAATAGTTAAGCCTCACCTGCTGCCTTTGGCTCGGTTACGGGCTTCGGTGCCTGGTCTTGTTTCTTACCGGCACCACGTTTTGGACCGTAGATAGAAAGCATTGTGTTGCCTTCCACCCGCGAATCCATTTCCAAATCGCCAAACGGAGCCAAGTCTTCCTTGGCGCGTTCCATAAGGCGCTTGCCGTAGTCCATGTGCGCCATTTCGCGTCCACGGAACTGCATGATAAGCTTTACCTTCATACCGTCCTGCAAGAACTCGCCAGCCTGCTTGATGCGGTACTGGTAGTCATTCTCGGCAGTCTTCGGGTGCATCTTGATTTCCTTGAGCTTCACCACGTGCTGCTTGGCCTTTGCGGCCTTTGCCTTCTTCAGTTGTTCGAACTTGTACTTGCCGTAGTTGATGATGCGGCAAACAGGCGGCTTAGCATTCGGGGAGACTTCCACAAGGTCCAGTCCGGCGTCTTTCGCCATCTGCAATGCCTTGCTCGTCTCGATAATGACAGCTTCGCCATCTTCTTTCACGAGACGAATCGGAGAGATATGGATATCTTCGTTGATACGAGTCCCATCGCTGGGACGGTTGGGCATGCGACGATCGCGCGGATTAGGGAACAAGTATGCTACCTCTGATATGATTGTTTGTTAATGCGAGCGTAAATTTAGAATTTTTTTCATATTTTTCCAACAACTTTTTTGCGAACCCCTTTAAAAAGCGCAATATTTTTGTATAATTGTCCATGCTCGCGGCGGTAGCTCAATGGTAGAGCCTTAGCCTTCCAAGCTAATGGTTGCCGGTTCGATCCCGGTCCGCCGCTCTTAGACCTCCCTTTGGGAGGTCTTTTTTCATCCAACGGGATGCCGGGGTTGCCATACACGCGGCCTTTCACTTCCACGAGATTTTCAACTTGCGTTTGGCGTTCGCGCAATCCGTCAAATAAGAATCCATCAGTACCTGATACGGAATGCCAAGTTCCTCGGCCATATTCTTAAAATAGTCGATAGTTTCGACATTCAGCCTGATTGTAATTTGCTTCTTGAGAACTTTGGCATACGGGTTCTTCACCGCCTTCATTTTCGAAAAATCATATTCTTTCTTCATAAGCATTCTCCTTTTCTCGCGTTCCAATAATATTGAAATTCCTTCTTTGTAGCTTTCCGAGCACTGATTATACGATTAACCAAAACATTGGGATTCAAACCATTCCATTCAGTAAAGATGACAACTAGAGTTCTTAAACAAGACGACAGCCCTATAAGAATAGACCTATCTTCCTGTGCTGAATGTTCCACATCAAAGAACACCCTCGCATATTCATCTTCAAAGCAAGTTTTAGCCTCCTCAAATGAAACATCATGTTTCTTTTGATTAATCGCATTTTTCTTTTCATCCCACGCGAATTCTATTTGCATACAGCACTCCGCATCATAATTATAATATAATTATTAAATTTAAAACAAGCAACACCAGCTTTATTACAAGTATCATCTTTAATCATTAGAAAGATTCCTTTTTACGGACCGCGCCGTAACGCAGCAGAGAATCAAACCCCTACCATATTATATACACGCTTTTTTGAGCTATTTGGCCCACTATTTTTTTGTAAAATTTTTCACAACAAAAAAAACTCCAGCTTTACAAGCCAGAGTTTTTCAATCCAACAGCATTTTTAGCAAGTCACTTGTTTTGAGGGTTTCCTACACCTTTCAAAATCTCAAGCACTCCTCTTGAATATGGTGTTGCAGGAGTCCCCTCCAGCGCCGCCCCAGGAACGCAGGAACACCTCTTATGCTTTTTTAGTTCGTCTTGAGAAGGCTTTTCCAGGCCAAAGGTTTCGTACATATCCTTGGACAGATTCGCCCAATCGCCATAACTAGAATCAGCGTCGTTCATCAACCCAAACGAGAAAAACGAGAATCCAATATTTTTAGCCGCTTGCACCAACGGCTTATAAGAACGAAGCCACTGGAGGAATTCTTCACGATTACCATTTGGTTCCAACACAAAAAGAATATCATTCGTATCAGGGCGGTCTTCGGCCTGCTTGCGCAATTCAACCAAATTCCAGGCAACTTCATCAAGAGCAGACAACGGAGCCACAACAACATTGTCGCTACGGAGTTTCAACATTTTCTTCAATGGAGGCGGCATTATTCCACCTTCTCCAAGCCCAACAGCATTATACATCTTATGGTTCTTATCAACGATTACGCTATCAAGCACACCATTCTTTTCAGAGTACAACGCCCACATAATGCGTCCAGGATCATCAGCGCTTTCGCGATGGAGCGTCACATAGCGCTTTCCATATCGGTCAGACAATGTTGTATAAAAAATATTAGGCGAAAAACCGCCCTTAGCGCCAACGACCATAAAATCCTTTGCAATCATTACAGAAAGATCAAGGGTATGGCAGTCCGCCCAACAAAGTGTCGAACAAGCCATGACCAGCGCCATTAGGGCTTTTGAAATTTTTCGCAATACCATCAAGAGCACACTTTCATCGTTCTGTTGTTGCCACCACCGTCCCTGCAGGTGGCTTTCGCCGCACTATAAGCCATCTCCACTCCGACTTCAGATTCCATATTGTACATGGAATAAGTCTTGGTATCGGTTGAACCATGAGCGTCCTTGATGGTCACAATCAGATCTCGGCCATCAGCCTTGTAGGTGTATTCGGCATCGTCACCGAACGCGTCCTTACGCACAAAGTGCCAAGTGCTCACGTCGGACTTGACCATAGCATCGCAAGCCGGCAGTTCAATGCAAGTTTTAACAACACCCTCTGTTTCTAGCGACGGCGAAGGTTCATCTGCCTGAGTGGCAGAATTACCATCATCGCAAGCTACAAAGACCAACGCCAAAGAAACAACAGACAAACTAAAATAATTCATACTACTCCTTTTGATTAATACCATCCCTGGCTAGCGCCATACCACGCATCTTCGGCCGGCCCCAGATTGGCAGGGCCTTTTTTCGCAGGTTTTCCATCATCGGCAAACGTAAACGGAATCGTAACGGTACAATTCTTATAATCCCCCGCATCAAATTTCCACTGCAAAATATCATTCAGCACGGCCTTTTCAAATTCAGGAAAATTCGTGGTTGCACTGACAATTTCTCCCGTTTCTATATTGCCATCCGGGAGTATTTTAAACTTCACCGTAATCTTGCCTTCAAAACCTGGATTTGTCCGCAAGAAATTATTGTACAAAGGTTTCAGACGATTCGGGGTATTAGCCCTGACAACCTCCATGATCTTTTCGGAGGAACGTCCTTGAGCACTCGATGTATCCTTTGGAGCTTCAGCCACCTTACTTTCAGAAGCAGACTCATCATGCGGCGTTGCAGTCGTTGGTACAGGTTCACTTACTGGTTGCTGCGAATTACCGGCACAAGCCGCAAGGATACCAGCGACAATAATTACGGCAAATTTCAAGAAAAAAGGCGTTTTCATAAGATTCTCCAACTCATTTTATGCCAAAATTTTTGGGCTACCAGTAGATAATATAAATATCCACTTTAAACTTTCCGGGAACTTTTTAAATTTGAGGGTAGAAAAAGAGGATTTCATGTTTTTTGAACAAGCAATAGCCCATAACCTCCCGAATTATACGAAGGAATCGGATTCCGCTTACGGCGAGACCCTCGCTCCGCTCGATTACAAGGACGAACTCAAGGTCAAGAACGAAGCCATCCGCGAATTTTGGGAAGTCAACCGCCTTGCCCGCGGTCCGCAGCCGATTGTGGCTAGCCCCATGCCGCGCAATTACCGCACCACATCCAAGCGCCAAGTCGAAATGAAGCCGGGCGACCTCCGCTTTAACGAATACGATAGCATCTTGGAACCCGAAGAACACAACGCCATTTACCGTTTGCTGTTCGACAAGCTCATCACGCCTGCATACAAGCCACTCGCCTATGCGCTCAACTGGCTCATCATCCGTGGCACATACAAGTACCGCGTCGTGATTTTCAACGTGAAGAAGCTGGACGCAAGCATCGTGCGCAAGCTCAAGCAGATTTCCGAAGTCTTGCAGCAGAGTCCGTACCACGTAACCGCAGCACACGCTTACGTGGACCCGACCGGTTCCAACTACTATCTCGAAGCCAAGCGCCCGACTGACACGCTCAACTTCAAGCAGCTTTACGGCCCGCGCGAACTCTCGCTCGACCTCGGCCATTTTAGGCTCAAATACCCGGTAACGGGATTTAGCCAGATCAACGAAAGCCAGATTCACAACCTCATCAAGTCCGCAAGCCGCTTGCTCGGTCTCGAAAAGGGCGACCACTTCTTGGACCTTTACTGCGGTTACGGCCTCTTCAGCTTTGCGCTCGGTGAAGCCGCCAAGTCCGTACTCGGTGTGGAATGGGAAGGTCCGTCCATCGATTGCGCGAAGGCATCCGCTAGATTCTTGAAGAAGAACTACAAGTTCATCGCCGGCAAGATTGACGAGACGTTTGTGCAAATGAGACTTCCGCGGCCGATCCCTGGCGAACCGGAACGCATTTTGTTGGACCCGCCGCGCAAGGGCACTGAACCGGGCGTCATCCGGGCTCTCGCGATGCGCAAGCCCGTGCGTGTGCTCCACATTTTCTGCGGCACCGACGAAATCCCAGGCGCCCTCGCCGAATGGGAACGTTACGGCTACCGCGTCAAGGAAGTGTTGCCGATGGACTTGTTCCCCGGCACACCGCACCTCGAAACGCTCGTCGCTCTTGAAAAGAAGTAACAACTAGCGACTTATTCCAGCGATTTCAGCAGGGCTTCTAGCCTTGCACTGAACTGAGCCGCTCCAAGATAACTCACATGGCTAGAATTAAAGGCCATCGCGTCGGTATAGTCGTGGTGGCCATCTTTGTATTCATCAAAAACAACGATGCCCATATCCTTAACCGCATCGATAATCTGGTGCGCCACCTCCCAACTCGGGCCATACGGGTCGAAAGCTTTCGTGTCCTTAAACCCTGGATTGCGTGGCGGTATAGCAGCAATAAGCTTTACACCGCAAGAATCGGCGGTTTGCTTTAGCGCCTTTAGAATATTTAAGTTGTTCTGCAAAGACGGATCGTCAAACACCATTCCCGTGGTATCCGCTAAAACATTCGGATATCCCCAGTCCAGAGAAGGCAAGAGAAATGTTCCCTCAATATACTGCTGTCCTAGCAAAACTTTCGGGAATTGCTGATACTGGCTTTGTTCCGCAATTTCATTTTTCGTTTCAGGCGACAGATGCTTACTATCATATACAATACCTGGTGAAGTAAAAAGAACAGGAGCAGATAAAAACGAAATATGCCTATAAAGAAATCCAGGAGACAATTCTACAACGATATACTTGACGTGAGGCGCATACGGCAGGACATAATGCCTAATCAAATAATCATGCAAATGAATATCCGTCAATGACACACCCATATTCACGGTTTTATAAGACTTTATCGAATCCTCGATGACAGCATTCAGCATCATGGAACTTCCAAAAGTAAAAACACTCGCCTTGTCATGATTTTTCCAAAACGACTGCATCCTCATCCCCATTTCCTCTGATATAAATCCTGTAGAGGACCCAATCACTTCTTCATTATCGCTGTCAAAATAAAGGCCAGCACTGTCAAAATCGACAACAGGCTTGGGAACATTCGGACCGTCCTGCCAGATCCACAAACTAGGATGCCACAATTCCTCGCCTTCCGCAAGAGGCACAACATTCCCATTGTCCAAATTGACTAGGGCCACCTTATGGTGCGAACCATTAGCATCGGTGAGCGTCGCTACAACCAGATTACTCGCCGAGTCTTTCAACAGTCCTCCAACCCATTCCGTATGGTCGAACGTATATCCAGCAGGCGCCACTACGGTTTGAATAATTTGTCCTGTACTATCGACAACAAGCAATCTTTCATGAACGCCATAACCACTTCCAACAAATTCTCGACCGGCCGAGCCTCCAAAGTCAAGGAACAACGTACGGTTTGTACCATCTTTTGCCAAAGATGCATTGCAAGCCTGTTCGCCATTATACCAAATCACATCATTGCTGCTCAGTCCATCAGAGAAACGTGCTCGCAGCAACGGCGACGAAGAAACGGCAAAGAGGTTGTCCTTTGAAACCCCTCCATGATACGCGCCGTCAAAAAGTTTTTCTGGTACACCAAATTTTCCATTTGCAAACTTGACTTGCCATGTGCTCTTCTGCATAAACTGTTCGCCCTTATTATTCCCCGCAGATGACACATAGACAATGACAGTATCGCCATTAGGATTAACACGCCATCTCGGAATAGCAGCGTGTTCATCGGGCAACATAACCAAATTGCTTCCAGACTCATTCAAATCACGAACATAAACAACAGATTCATTTTCAGAACCTTCTATTGACGTGCAAAACGCAACATGCCTCCCATCTGGCGAAATTTCAGGATGGTACACATTTACAGTGTCTTCGATCAGATACAAGCCCATATTTTTTGAAAAATTCACATAAACGAGTCCACCCGTTTCATCATTCCGAAAGACGAGCTTCGCCTGATATGAATTTGTGAGCTTTTTTATTTCAGAAGATTCTATCTGGGGGACGACAGGAACCGTGACCGTATTTCCGCTATACAGGAACCACGTTGCTTCCGGGATAGAACCATAAGCAAGACGAAATCCGATATAATCCCCTCTAGTTGAAGATAAAATCGGATAAGTATCGCCCCTATTGTACAGGTTCATCGAAGTCGGAGCGCTATAATAGCTGCCGCCTTTTACCACGCAGGAGCCAAGAGCATCCCCATCCATTGACCCCACAAAATTGGCAACTGTAGTATCTTTAAATGACCCATACCAGTCATTTACAAGTTCCAGCATGTTTCCAGCCATATCACAGAAAGTGGCCTTGTCAATTAACGAACAAACTTTATGGACTTTATTATCTGAATTATAGGCATTCCAGCTATGCATTGGCGACCATTTTGCAGAAGCCACATAAACCCACTCAGCCTCCGTTGGCAACCTAAAACCTTTCACTTTTGGATTGAACTTAAAATTTTTCATTTTCACACAGTGCTTCTCGGCATCGAGTTCTCTTGAGGAATACTCATAAACTGTGTCAGCCCCATGCTTTTTGCTCATCGCGTTTGCATATAGAACGGCATCATAAAATGTTACATTTGCAGCAGGAAGTGAATCTTTGGGGCAATCGACTTTCAAGCCCGAGACATCCTTCATTATTTCATTAAAATCCTTACAAATGACTTCATGGCGCCCTAAATCGAAATCATAGGTAAATTCAACCTTCATTTGCGGGCGTTCTAGGGCTTTAGCGGAAACATCATTTGTACCGACCAGGGTCTTCTTTCCTGTCGATTTTACGTGGAGCATCCCCTCGATGATTCCACTTTCAACATCCGCAGGCGTCATTCCAAAAATATCTGAATAATCATTCGGCACCGAACAAACATCCGAATAATGATTCGGCTCCGTACAAGATACAACGCCCATCACGCCCAAAAAGAGCAAAAAAGCAGCTAACTCCATAAGTTTCATAGAGTTAAATATACTATTTTTTTGCTATCCCCATGGAATTAAGAAACGATACAACAAACAATACACTTTGGAGCCGTACATTCATCACTGTCGCTGCGGCCAATTTTCTGCTATTCTTCAGTTTTTACCAGCTGCTGCCGATTCTGCCGTTGTTCATTCTCGACAAGTTCCAGACGGACAACGCGACCGCCGGATTCATCATTTCGCTTTACACGATTGGCGCTCTTGCCTGTCGCCCATTCGCAGGGTTCCTCGTCGATACATTCAGCCGAAAGCCGCTATACTTTTGGACATTTTTCGCATTTTCGCTCTGTTTTATAGGCTACAAGATTGTTGGACTGTTGCCGATCCTTGCCGTCGTGCGTTTCGCCCACGGGCTGTTCTTCGGAATTTCCAGTACCGCAAGCAATACCGTAGCCATTGACGCTCTGCCCGCAAGTCGCCGAGGCGAAGGCATCGGATATTTCGGGATCAGCGTAAACTTGGCCTTCGCCACCGGTCCCATGACCGGGATGTTTCTTTACGAAGCGTTCGGCGACACAATCGTTTTTGCGATTTCCATAGCCCTCTGCATTATCGGGCTTGTGCTCGTGCAGACGCTCAAGGTAAAGCCCCGCGAAAAGAAAATCTGCGCCCCGCTTTCGCTCGACCGCTTCTTTCTCACACGCGCCGTTCCGCAATTTGCAAACTTCATCTTTGTCGGATTCGCGTACGGCCCGGTCACAAACTACATCGCCATTTATGCAAAGGAGCTTGGCATCGGCGGTTCAGGCTGGTTTTATGCACTTATCGCCACAGGGCTTATCATGAACCGCATCATGACGGGCCGCCTGATTGACCGAGGCTACCTGATACACCTTGTCGGCACCGGCATGACCTTAAATGTTGTCGCCTATTTTCTTCTTGCCTTTAGCCACGGTCCTATAGCGTTCTTCACATCCGCATTCCTCATCGGCACAAGCCTCGGGCTTATCTTCCCTGGCTACCAGACCATGTGCGTGAACCTCGCCCGTCACGACCAGCGCGGTACAGCCAACAGCACATACCTCAGCGGCTGGGACATCGGTATCGGTACAGGAATTCTTGTGGGGGGCGCCATGGCCAATCACTTCGGCATGCACCAGCAAGTATTCTTCGTCTGCGGCATAGCACTAGTCATCGCCGACATCATGTACTTTGCATACACTTCAAAGCATTACCTAAAGAATAAATTAGAAGGATAAATTCCTAATTATCTAAGCCAGTCGTTTGTCTTCGTACATTTTCTTGTCGGCTTCGACCAAGCAGTCTTTAAAAGTGTCAGGAGATCCATCCCACAAGGCATAGCCAACGCTAACGGCGATAGTGAAAGAGCACGAGCGGCCCCGTTTCACAGCTTCATCGCGCAAGCATTCCCTAATCTGCTCGACCACGGCGCTAGGCTTTTCTGTCGGAGCCATGAGCAAAAATTCATCACCGCCATAGCGGCAAAGAAACACCGATCCATTTAAATGCTCACAGGATTTCTTCAGAGCTTGCGCCACCAGGACAAGGGCCTTGTCACCAACGGAATGCCCACAAGTATCGTTAATCTGCTTAAAATGGTCCACGTCCACCATGAATACGTAAGTATTCTTCACTTCACGTTGCTGGTGCAAAAAATGGTTCAGGCGGTTGCGGTTGTTGAGCATCGTCAGAGAATCTGTCGAAATCAGCTGATTCTGCAAATGCAAGTACACAAACAAAATAATAAAAGTACACCAGAAACAGAAAATAGGCGTAGTCATGGAGAAAAAGAGCTGAGCGACACCTGCAATGACAACACCAGGAGTATAGCAGGCCACGACCAAGTAGGTTCTCAGGTTCTGTCGATCCTTTAAGGCAAGCCCTCGCAAGACTCCACGAACCGTCGCCATGATAAAATAGGACGCAGGGATCAAAAGAAGAACAAAATAATACAAGCCCCTCGGCTCCAAATTTTCATCTAGCCAAAAAGCAGGATCCAGCCAATAGGAAATCGGCAGCAGAATCATTTCAACAAAGATCGGTATTCGGAGCTTTGTCTGGAACCACTCAATTTGCTCACGCGTCATTTCAGTCCGCGTCGTGATTTCAGAAAACACAAAACAGCTATAGGCTACAATCGGCAAAAGAATGGAATTGAGGTAATTTACCAGCAAAACCATATATATGTTCTTCGGTAAAATGCCATCGCTAACAAGAGACCATAAAGCATCGCTCAAAAAATAGACGATGTGCCATTGCACCAAGTTCTTGAAAAGGGAATATTTGATTTGCGGAGTCGGCAAATTCCTAATGCTGTAAAGGAGGAGCATCAAAATCAATGCACACCCAATATTGACCTCAGCATAGAAACCATATACACTCATAAAGAAGAAGATAAATTTTTTACCGTAAAATAGTAGGAAGTATCCCTATAATAATCTTTTTGTATCGAAAACTTTACAAGTTGTTGCATATACGTAAGAATAAATACCGTATTTAGTAAAAATTTGCATTTTTATATAATTTTACAACACTACGTTGCATAAAGACGATTTTTCCATTCCGTTTCAATTTATATTTATCCTCAAATGAAATCGATAATCGAATACTCAGACTTTAGGAAATACATGCGTGACTTCTACGAAGAACGCAAGCTCCGCCATGTATTTTCATGGCGAGAATTCTCCAAGGCCGCCGGATTTTCTTCGTCTTCGTACATGAAGGTCGTCTGCGACGGGAAAAGCAACCTGAGTCGCATTGGCATAGAACGCACCGGGCAGGCAATGGGGCTAGTCGGCTTTGAAATGGATTACTTCAGGGCCATGGTCAACTTCGGCCAAGAAACGGACGAGACAAAAAAGAAAGCCGCCTACGAAGAAATGCTTTCCATTGCAAAAATTCACAAGGTCCGGATTATCGAAGGTGACTTATTTGAATTCTACGAAAGCTGGAGAAACCCAGTCCTGCGGGAACTCGCCCCGCTCATGCCAGGCGCCACCCCGGGAGAGCTTGCCAAAATGTGCTACACTGATGTATCGGCCACCGAGATCAAGCAGACTCTCGATTTCTTGACAAAAGCGGGATTTCTCAAAAAAAACGGCGAAAACACGTACATCCAGACGGAAACATCCATTAAAGGTTCCCCCGAGGCAACCAAACTCGCCATCCGCGAAATGCACAGAGAAATGGCAAAAATCGCCGCCAATTCACTAGATCTTGCCCGCACCGAACGAAACTTCAGCGGCATCACCATGGGCATTTCCAAGGACTCTTACGAACAAATCGTCAAGGAACTCGACGAATGCCGCCGCAAAATCGTGAGCATTGCCGCAGGCGACAAGAACATCGACCAAGTTTATAGACTAAATTTACAGTTATTCCCACTCACAAGAAAGGCAAAGGAGAACGGAAATGACTAAGCTATTCAAAAAATTTTTGACAACAAATGCAGCGGCACTCGCTGTACTTTGCTCGTTTGCCTGTTCAGACAGAATCGCAGGAACCGCTGAAGAACCAAACCAGAGCGCAAATCGTCCGCCACTGGATGAAGGATCCTCCTCGTCTGAAGAAATCACGACACCTCCAGAAACTACCACGTCTTCTAGCAGCAATAAAGAAGCTTCTTCGACATCACGTTATTCTTCTTCCGAAGGGAGTCGCGAAGACCATCCGACTAGGCCATCATCCTCTTCAAGTAATTCGAACGACGGAGGTCCAGGCGGTGGCCCCATCGGCAATCCAGACGTATCTCCCAGCCGTACCCTTAACGACTACCTCCTAAAATACAACATCACCGAAATCGCTTTCGACCAGAATGTTATTGCCTACAACAAGACTTTTGTTTCCTGCGACGAGACAAATAGCACCTGTTTCGAAAGCCCTGAAATTGCGTCGTTAAGAACAGTGGGATTACACAAGGCGGCCACACAAGAGGATTACAACAACTTAAGTAACCTGTTCCCAGCAACGGCAAAAGCAATGGGGACATTACACGAAATTAATGGCTGCCCGCTATACGTGCTGAACATCAAGGACACATCACCAGCCGTACACGTCCTTACCAAAATTTCAAAAGACACCATCTCTATTGCTGATGTTACCGACAACTGTAGTTACGAGCCAAGGCCGTTCGATATGCATGTCGGCTTCCTGTTCGCATACTGCGGGGAGCTTTCAGAAAATCCACACGTGACCATAACATACTCAAGCAAGGATTCTTTGAAATGCGGGACTATCAGCTACGAAGAATGTTTCACCCCAAAATGGTGAAAGTCAAGCGCTTCGACCCCGTAATTAAGGAACCGTAATGAATAGGGACGACGCCATTTACTAAATTTGGGCACGATGAAAGATAAAGCTAAAAAACTCATTGAAAAGTACGAAGAACTGGAATCGGAACTCGGCAATCCGGATGTTCTCGGTGACCAGGCTCGTTACAACAAGATTCACAAGCAGTACAAGGGTATCGAAAAGGCTGTCTTGAAAGCCAAGGAATACCTACAGATGATGGACGATCTTGAAGAATACAAGATCGCTCTCGGCGATTCCGACCCGGAAATGGTCGCGATGGCCAAGGCCGAAATTTCGGAGATCGAAAAGAAGCTCCCCGAAGTGACGGACGAACTCCAGATTTTGATGGTGCCGAAGGATCCGTGGGATTACCGCAATGCGACGCTCGAAATTCGCGGCGGTACGGGCGGTGACGAATCGGCTCTCTTTGCGGGCGACTTGTTCCGCATGTATCGCGGTTACTGCGACAAGATGGGCTGGAAGATGACCATCCAGGACTTGAGCGAAGGCACGGTGGGTGGCTACAAGGAAATCCGCGTGTTCATCGAAGGCGACAGCGTCTATGGAACGCTCAAGTTCGAAAGTGGCGTTCACCGCGTACAGCGTGTGCCGGAAACGGAAACGCAGGGCCGTGTGCATACGTCTGCAGCTACAGTCGCAATCCTCCCTGAAGCTGAAGAAGTCGATGTGGAAATCCGCGAAGCAGACATCCACATGGACACCTACCGTTCTTCGGGTGCTGGCGGTCAGTACATCAACAAGACGGACTCCGCCGTGCGTTTGACGCATATCCCGACGGGCGTGGTCGTGAGCTGCCAGACGGAACGTAGCCAGTTGCAGAACAGACTCCATGCCATGGAAATGTTGCGATCCAAGATTCTTGACGCCGTCATTGCGAAGAAGGAAAAGGAAGAAGCGGCAAACCGTAAGGCTCTCGTGGGTACCGGCGACCGCTCTGCCAAGATCCGTACTTACAACTATCCGCAGAACCGCGTGACGGACCACCGCATTGGCCTCACCGTTTACAACCTGGACAAGGTTGTCACAGGCGATCTTGATGAAATCATCAACGGTCTCCAGATGGCAAACGCCCAGGAAAAGCTCGGAAAGTTCAACGCTTAATAGATGGCGGGTCGAAGCCCGCCATGACGAACAACGGACAACGCATCGTCCATAAGGAAAGTTCCATGCCACAGCCGCAGATGACCGTTCTTGAAATTTTGAACCGCACCAAGGTCTTCTTTGAAAAGAAGGGCATTCCTGATGCTCGTCTCGACGCCGAGTACATCATCAGCTACGGTCTCAAGATGAAGAACCGCATGGACTTGTACCTGAACTTCGAAAAGCCGCTCACGCCAGCGGAGCTGGACGTGCTTCGCACGATGGTTGCACGCCGTGCAACGCGTGAGCCGCTGCAGCACATCATTGGCGACACAAGCTTCCGCGGATTCATTATCAAGTGTGACCGCCGTGCGCTTATCCCGCGCCCGGAAACGGAATCGCTCGTGGACATGGCTGCTGACTGCCTCAAGGGCATCGAAAAACCGTTCATCGTCGAAATCGGCACAGGCACAGGCGCCATCTCGATCGCTTGCGCTAAAGAAATTGCAGGCGCCAAAGTCTTGGCCACAGACGTTTCCGAGGACGCACTTGCCCTAGCACGTACAAATGCAGAAGCAAACGACCTCGCAGGTAGTGCCAGCGAACAAAGCACAAATTCCGCGGCAGAAGCTTCGGCAAGCGCGACATCCCCGACAAGCACTTTGACTTTCGCACAGGGCGACCTGCTGAATGCCGTCACCGCAGACGTTATCGCAAACGCCACCGGCGCTTCGGCAGCCTCAGCGGACCTGCCTAAAATCGACTGCCTAATCGCAAACCTCCCCTACATTCCCGACAGCGAAAAAGACAAGCTCCAGCCCGAAGTTGCGAAGTACGACCCAGCACTTGCCTTGTTCGGCGGCGCAGACGGTCTTGACCTTGTCCGCAAGCTTTTACAGCAGACCGAAGGCAAGCTCAAGCCGGGCGCATCTATTTTGCTCGAAATCGGGTCGGAACAAGGCGAAATGCTCAAGGCCGAAGCCGAGAAGTATCCGTGGTTGGAATTCACGGGAATCCACAAGGACTTCTGCAACAACGTCCGCTTCGTGAGTTACAAAGCAAAATAAAATTGTATGGATCCTCCTAGCGGAGGATGACAGTGACGAGATTCCGTATGGATCTATCCGATGAGTAGATTACTGCGACAGAATTCTGCATGGATCCTTCCGCAGCTGCGGCACTTGCCAGTTGCTTCAAGGATGTTTGCAAATACGTCATTCTCCGAAGGAGAATCCATAATGTTTATATTGAGCTAAAACAGATTATAAAACAAATCCTTCCAATTAGGATTGCTTGACTCAATCAATTTCAACTTTTCTGAACGATAAAGATGTTTTAATTTCTTTTCTCGTTCTATCGCTTCCCTTATCGAAGGATATTCTTCGTAATAACCTAATTTATCAACACCATATTTTTCGGTAAATCCAGGTTTTTCCTTTTCTTTATGTTCGGACACACGTTTTTTCAAATCAGAAGTCACGCCTACATACAATGTTCCTTTACGATGGCTGAATAAAATATATGCATACCCCTTTTTCATACACACTCTTTTTGAAAATTTAATACAAACTGTATGGATCCTCCTAGCGGAGGATGACAGCGACGAGATTCTGCATTAATCCATCCAATGAATAGATAACCGCGACAGAATTCTGTATGGATCCTCCTAGCGGAGGATGACTGAACTGTGTTCTGTATGGTTCCTCCTGACGGAGGATGACTATAGACGCGGCGTTTGCCGCGTTTTTAGCACACGGAGCAGCCGAGGGCGGAGAGCACAAATGTTTCGCTTTCGCCCATGCGGTAATACGGGATCAAGTCATCGTCATCAATGACGCTATCATCGTTACCACTCAACTGCATCAGTTCCCCAATGCGGCGCTTGAAAATGGAAAAGCCGGAATCCCACGGAGACTGCTCCGGAATTTCGACTACATGCTTATTCACTTTAACTACTTTGCGATTCATATATTCACCTTTTGGTGTTTAGTGTCTTTACGAGCACTAATATAGAATCACAACATGTCAGAAGCTGACATTTTACAAAGTCGCTCAACTTTTTTGAAATTTATTCTACAACAACGGCTTTGACTTCGGCATGGCCAGCTTTATCAAGTCCAAGCACTTTGCCCGCAGCTTCGCTCAAATCGAGCACTCGCCTTTTCGCATACGGTCCGCGATCATTCACGCGTACAACGACAGAAGCACCCGTCTTTACGCGCACAACCTTGAGCTTTGTCCCGAATGGAAGCGATCGATGCGCACAAGTCATGGCATTGCGGTCAAAAATTTCACCACTTGCAGTTTTCTTGCCATCAAACCCCTTACCGTAATAACTTGCATCTCCCGTAAAGGTATAGCCTATTTCAGCCTTTTTCTGAACACGAGACGATTTCGTAACGCGGGTATAACCCTTGCGATGTGTAGACCCCGCGCATCCCGAACAAGCCAGCAAGACGCCGAGAACTACAACCAACAAAAAACGGGAACGCATAGACCTACTCAAAGTCGTACATGCTATTGTACGTATTTTCGAGGATTTCGTCTTCCTTGCTGATGATGTCGGCCTTCTTTTCTTCAGGCTTCGCCTTCAGCTCCTCATAATACTTGGCCGATTTTTTATCGATATTTTCAATATTCTGCGCAGTACGTTTGCGGAGCCTTGCAATATCATCGTCCGACGTTGTCAGGCGCGTGTTCAGTACATAGGCGGCACGTTTTCCCCAGGTCGTCTGGCCATGATTATCACGTAAATTACGATAAATAGCAACGGCGCTATCAATGCGTTCCGGCGTCATCTGGAAATAAATGGCCTTCATGTAAAGAGCCTGAATACCCGACTGCGTCTGCGGGTAGTCCTTATAAACGCCATCAAAAGCGTTAAAGGCCGTCGCGTAAGCGGAATCCACTTGATCCATCTTGCTTACCGGAATTTCAGATGCCACAGTCCACAGACTTTCAGCAACCATGTAACGGTCACGGGCTTCGTCTTCACGAGTTTTCATCGTGACACGCATGCCAAGATTCGCCTGCGCCTGCTTCGCGTATTCCGTATTCGGGAATTTTTCGATGATTTCCTTGTAAAGATCTTCAGCCGTGTCAGGGTCGTGCAAGAATTCGTCATAGATAAAAGCCCTCGCATACGCAGCGCGCATGACGCTTGCCGTATCATCAGACTTCTCGATTACGTTCGTGAGTCTGGCAACAGCGCTGTCCGCTTCAGAAAGCTTGAGCAAAAACAATTCCGCGATCATGAATTCATTGCTAAAGAACGATTTCATGTCAGGGATCGTATCCTTGCTTTGGAGGATCTCGTTGTTTTTTTCACGCATCGAGACCAGGCGTTTCAAGGCATTGCGGCGATCACGGGACTTTTGGCCATAATCACTGATTGCCCTTGCGATATAGCTGCTGTCGTAATAAGACATGGCCAATTCATAATTCAAGGTCTTGGACTGTTCGTAATCGCCCATGTTAAAATAGCTACGGGCAGCATGTTCCGTCTTTGGGTATTCCGAATTGACCTTATTGAAAATCACGTAAGCATCGGCATTGCGGCCGGCCAAAAGCGTCGTTTCACCAATGCGCACTAAATAAAGCGGACGCTGTCTTTCGTAAGCTTCTGTTTTATAAAGTTTCTTGAATTCATCTGCCGCCTTGAGATATTCCTTCAGATTTACAAGGCATTCCGCCGACTGCTCGCCCGCCGTCTGGCGTTCGCGATCGTTCAGGTTTTCGATTTCCTTGGCATTATAGTGCAAGTGGGCCTTGTCCCAGTTTTCCATCTTGTAGTAAAGACCGGCCAAGCGGAAATGCGCCTTGCCCTTCATGTACGGGGTTCCGCTCGTATCGGCAAGCACGGCTTCAAGGGCAGCAATGGCCTGTTCCGGGGCTTCGGATTTTTCGTCCAAAAGCGAGAGAAGATTGAGTCCCTGGAAATAATAAGGGTGGTTCTTGTCAGCAACGACTGGTTCCAGCGCAAAACGGCTGATATTGAATTCCTGGTTGCGGTAGAGGCAGTAAGCTCGCTGGTATTCCACGGCGCGCATGGAATCGTTATCGGCAAAGTAGCGTTCGTATTCGTCGTACTTGGTTATAGCCTTCGGCCAGTCGGCCTTGTGCCTGTAAGACTCTGCGATGAGGAAGACGGCTTCGGCAGTGCGCTTCTTGTTTTTGGGGAAACGTTCCAGTACACGGGAACCCTTTTCAATCACCTTTTCGTACTTTTGCGATTCTTCGCTTCCGGGATAAGACTGGGTCTCGTCAGGAACGCTGTCCAGACGCGCCGTACGCAATTCGGTCGCTTCGTCATAAAGCCGTTCTGCATTGAACATGTGATTCAAATAGGCACAGCACGTGCAACCATCCAACAATGCAGCGAAAACGATTAAAGCAAAAAAACGACCACGGAACATATAGCTATAAAATAGATATTTGCGAGCTAAAATTCCATAAGAAGCGGCAGATAATCGCAAAGTTTCATGCCTGACGGGGGCAATCTATTGCGATCGAGGCGAACCATGCGCACTTCGGCAGGCTTTCCGACGATTCGGGCCAGGATTTCGAAGTTATCGCGGGTTTCCCAGACGGCAGCATCCATGACAACGCCATCACCACAGTCCGTTTCGCCAGTATTGTTGCTAATGCCGGAAATTCTGGAATTTTGCTTGAGAAGACGCGTAAAGATCTCAGGCGCCACACCAAGATGGTTCGAATTCGAAGCGGAATCAAAAACGACCACATGGACTTCCTTAAAGCGGTTCAACGAATCAAAGACGACCGTATAGGTGTGATGGTAGGGATTTTCATAGAAAGATTCTTGCCAGACAAATCGTTTCACTTGTTTAAAATTAGAGGCGGAATACTTCTTAAAGAATTCCTGCGAAGAAGCTCCGTAGCGAACAAGATAATGGCCCAGTTTTGTCGAGAAGTCGTGTTTGCGTTCGGGCATCATGGATTCGCGGAGGCTATCCACAGCGCGGTTCAGGTTTGCCGTAAGACCGTTGTTGTATTCCTCGATGGCAGCCTTGCGCACTTGTTCGAGTTCATTCAGACGAGACTTGATATCCGGGTAATCCGGGTCGTTCTTGAGGATGTAGTTGAACTCACGGCGGGCCATGTCAAACATGTGGGCCTTGGTATAGGCAATGCCCATGGCTTCACGGAGCGGCAAGTTTTCAGGATAACGTTCGACCAGCGGTGCAAGGATGTCGCATGCCACCTGGGCACGGTCTCGGGAGGAGCCTGCATAATGGCCGTTCTTGCCAGGCGCCGTCTTTTCGCCAATCGTCGCCATCGCGCGACGAGCCTTTTCGAAATCCGGGCGGAACGCGAGAATGCGCTGGTACGTCTTTTCGGCAACATCAAACTTGCCATTGTATTCGGCCAAGTAACCACGCAAAAGCATCAGTTCCGAAGAAAGCGGGAACTGCGTCAAGGCGTAATCGACGACGAGCGCAGCACTGTCCAGAATTCCGTCGTCATGGTAGACTTTCGCCAAAAGTTCAAACGCGCGCTGCGAGTCACCCGCAGAAAGGCTAATTGCCGCCCGGCATTCATTTGCGGCGTCCCGCAAATTGGAATTTTTGTGCAGGAGTTCTGCGTACCAAAGTCTGATTTCATAAATGGACGGAGCACGTGAGCTAGCCATCTTCGCAAGTTCAACGGCAACCGTCAAATTCCCCGCAAGGAGCGACTTGCGGCTGTCCAGGTAAAAGCTGATGCCCGTATTCGGGTAACGCGCCATGAGGCGCCCAATCAAGAGTTCAGCGCGGTCACGCATCGACTCCGACACGGAGTCCATATGGAATAAAGTATTGACTTCGCCCCAGACCGCAGCATCTACATTCGGGTAAAGGAGCACAAGCGCATCGTAAATTTCGTAAGCAGCCTTGGTCGCCCCGCTGCGCGAGAGTTCGCCTGCACGGCGGAATTCGGCCTGAGCCTGCACCGGGAGACTTTCGACATCGGCCTTGAAATTCGGGGCATCGCCATTCAACACAGAAGTGCCCGCCTCAAGCCCAAACGGGATTTCCCCTACGACCGTCTTCGACGGTCCGTACTTATTGTAAAGCTTGAATCCGCCATACGCAAGCAGCGCCCCAAAGAAAAAAATCAGAAAGAGGTACGCGGCAGTACGAGGCGCAGATGAAGGATTCGACATTAGAGTTCCAATTAGATTTCCAGGAAGTCGGCCAATTTTTCTTTATGTTCCTTGCTCTTCTGCAAGCGACGCAAAGTCTTGTTCTTGATCTGGCGGACGCGTTCACGGCTGAGTTTGAGGTCTTCGCCGATGTCCTTGAGCGTCGTATCTTCGACCGTATCGAGGCCGTAGAACATGCGAAGGATTTCTTCTTCGCGCTGCGGGAGTGAAGAAAGCGTTTCCTGGATGAGCTTCTTGCGCTCTTCGCGTTCCATGTCCTCGTCCTGGTTGCCATCGCTGCCGAGCACGTCCATAAGCGTACTCACGGAATCAGCGCTCGAGACACCGGCATCATCGCCAATCGGAGCGTCGAGCGAGATATCGACAATCTTTTCCATGACTTCGACGATATCGCGTTCGTACGGGGCAAATTCTTCCATCGAGATGGTCTTGTCGTAGTCACCGCCGTTCTGCATCAAGGCGCGCTTGAAACGGTTCACCAAGGCAAGCTTGTTAGGCGGAATGCGGACTGCGCCCACCTGTTCGAACAAAGCCTTCTGGATAGACTGACGGATCCACCACACGGCGTAGCTGATGAACTTCACGTCCTTGTCCATGTCAAAGCGCTTAGCCGCCTTGAAAAGACCGAGGTTACCTTCATTGATGAGGTCCAAAAGCGAAAGACCGCGACCCTGGTACTTGCGGGCGACACTCACCACAAATCGCAAGTTGCCACGGATAAGGCGCTGCAAGGCAGACTTTCGAATTTCTTCGGTTTCACCGTTCTTGATAATTTTCAACAGCGCCGATTCCTCCTGCGGAGTCAGCGTAGGATACCTATTCAAGTCACGAAAATAAAGAGCTTCGTTAAAATCACTCATAAAACAACACCTTTTGCCTTGGACAAACTGTCTTAGACTCTTTCAAATATGGTTTATTATGCGGATTTCGTCAATTCCTTAAGTTTATCGTATGGGTAAATTCCCGAACGATGACCATCGCTAAAAGATAGCCCCACGGCATAACGACCAATCGACTGGATGTGTTCAAGCGTTACATCCAAGGGAACAGTCGATTCATCGAGGAGTTTTTCGCCTGTATGTTCGTCCACACAAAGTGCGCACGGACAAGCTAAGCGGAGCGTACGGGCATCGCAGGCGCCTCGACTGCCATCATTCCATTCAAAACCGAGCTTGCCCTCTTTTGTCCTGAATACTTTCTTTGGCTGGATCATACTTCCTCCACGGGCAGCTGTTCGAAATCGTAATTAAAGTTTTTGAGGACTCCATCGCCTTCGGATTCAAACACGGAAAGCGTACGGACCATCTTTTCGGCGGCATCCATAAAGACCTTCGCCGATTCGGAGTTCGGGTAGCGGAGCACGGCCGGAGTGCCACAGTCACCGCAATCTGCAACAGCAGGTTCCATCGGGACCTTACCGATAAGCGGCACACCCCACTTTTCGGCAATCTTCTGACCGCCACCGGCAGGGAAAATGTTGTGGTGCTTGCCGCACTCATCGCAAATGAAGTAGCTCATGTTCTCGACAATACCAATCACCGGGACGCCCACGTTATCGAACATGGCAATTCCCTTCTGGCAGTCAGCGAGAGCCACCTGCTGCGGAGTCGTCACGACGACCGCACCTGCCATCGGGCAATTCTGCGTGAGCGTAAGCTGGATGTCGCCCGTTCCTGGAGGAAAGTCCACGAGGAGGTAGTCGAGTTTGCCCCAGCGCACATGATGGATGAAGTGCTGGATCATCTGCGAGACCATCGGTCCACGCCAGATGGTCGCCTTGTCGGAGTCCGCAAACATGCACATCGAGACGATGCTGATGCCACCTTTCGCCTCGACAGGCGCAATCGTATTGTCTTCGAAAACTTCAGGCGCCTTATCGATCCCGAACATGAGGCCCATAGAGGGGCCGTAAATGTCAGCATCGAGAATACCCACGCGAGCACCAGAAAGGCTGAGCGCCATAGCAAGGTTCGCCGTCACAGTCGATTTGCCAACACCGCCCTTGCCACTTGCCACAGCAACCACATGCGCCACCTCGCCAATGTGCGAGTTCTGCGGAGCCTTTGCAGCAGAATTGTCTTCGCCCACGCGGCCCTGCGAAGAAGTGAGCGTCACTTCGACTTCAGTTGCACCAAGGCTTTTCACGATGGTGATGCACTGGTCCTTGAAGCGGTCGCGAATCGGGCATGCCGGAGTCGTGAGGCGCAAATCAAAGGAAACCTTCGTGCCTTCAATTTTCAGGTTCTGAACAAAGTTTAGTTCTACAATATTCTTGTGCAAGTCCGGATCCTGGACCGCGCGCAAGGCACTTAAAATATTTTGCTCATTCAATTGCATTTTTACAGCTCGGCTCTACGAGCCTTTGGACTATGGGGTCGCTAGCAAGCTCGCTTTGAGGTATGGGGTAAAAAAAGTTTTTGTTTTAATTTAACAAATCGCAGTCCATCAATCCTGGGCAACGCAAAAGATCCAGGACTTTTTACAGCTAGATTTTTCACCCATTAAAGGACCCAGAAAGAAAAAAGACAGATACCGAAGTATATGTCTTTTTGAAGAGAGCTAGTTTTTTAAGAGACTTAAAAATGCAAAATTGTGCAAATATTAAATCTTGATTTTTGCACCCATGAGCTTTACGAACTCACGGACAATAGCCGTATCGCCAGGCCATGCCGGAGCCGTAACCAAGTTGCGGTCCACCACAGCTTCGTCTACGTTCACAGCCACATACTTACCACCAGCAAGAGTGATATCCGGGCCAACGGCAGGGTAAGCCGTAGCCTTATAGCCTTTCAAGACGCCGGCTGCAGCAAGGACCTGCGGACCATGGCAAATGGCGGCCACCGGCTTTTTAGCCTTGAAAAATTCCTTCACGATTTTGAGTACGCGTTCATTCAAGCGAATATATTCCGGAGCGCGGCCACCCGTAATGAACAAGCCTTCGTAATCCTTTACCTGCACAGCATCAAAGTCTGCCGTGAGGGTAAAGTTGTGCCCACGGGATTCAGCGTAAGTCTGCTCGCCCAAGAAATCATGGATTGCAGTAGCAACCGTTTCGCCCGCCTTCTTGTCAGGGCACACAGCATCCACCTGGTAACCCAACATGGACATCGACTGGAACGGGACCATCGTTTCGTAATCTTCGGTAAAATCGCCACACAGAAGCAAAACTTTTTTTGCAGTTTTTGCCATTATTAACTCCTGATAGATATAACTTGTTTTCTTTTTTACAACCAACATAAGTCAGTGTTAAAAGAAAATACATCAAAAGTTATCGGAGCGTATGCACATTTACTTTTTTTAACAAAGTGATTGACTATTGGTTATTAGTCAATAGTCATTAGTTTCACCGATTGTAACCCATGAGGTAAAGTCCGGCAAAACAGGCGGCAACACCAAGTACAAAACTGGCGAGTGCGTAGGCTATGAACATTCCGAATTTTCCGCTTTGCAAAAGCGCCAGGTTTTCATTGGCGAAAGTGCTGAACGTCGTAAAGCCTCCGCAAAAGCCCGTCACCAAAAAGAGCTTGAGGTTTGGCGAGAGGCCATCGCACTTGAGGAAGAGTCCCGAAAAAATTCCGATGCATAGGCAGCCCAGGACGTTTGCGACAAAGGTCGGCCACGGAAATCCGGCGACCTTCGGAATCACAAGCGAAAGGAAGTAGCGAAGTACGCTACCGAGAGCACCGCCGAGAGCAACGAATAAGAAATTCATTTCGGGACCTTTTAGAGTTCGTCTAGTTCAGCGAGAATTTCGGCATTCTAAGGAGGTGCGTCATGCAAGGCGGCCATTCTTCTTCGTAATGGCTGACCAAGATGAGCGTTGTCTCCGTTGAAAGCAGTTGCAACAGGTGGAATAGCTTTTCGCGATACTCGCCCTTGAGACCTTGCGTCGGTTCGTCGAGCAACAGCACTTTCGGCGGGCGAATGGCGGCACGGGCCATCAGCACCAAGCGCTTGTCAATCGGCGAAACCTTGCGGATAGAAATTGACGTATCTTCAAAGCCCAAGTACGTAAGCCATTCGCGGGCCTTCGCCTTTTCTTCCCACGTGATGTTCTCGGCGCGGCAGAGGTTCGGCGTGAATCCAGTGCAAAGGACATCCAAGAGGCTCAAGTCTTCGCGGTACTGAAGCGCCATTTCCGGCGAGAAGAACCCGAGTTTTGCCTTGTGATCCCAGATGTTGAGGCCATGCCCCGGGCGTTCCCCGAGAAGCGTAATGTCGTTGTTGTAAATCTGCGGATGGTCAGCGGTAAGCATGCCGAGGAGAGTGCTCTTGCCAGCACCATTCTCGCCCATCACCGCCCAATGTTCACCCTTGCGAACCGTCCAGTTCAAATTCTTCAGCACATCCGTATCACCAAAGCGAACGTTAACATGCTTCAAGTCAAAAAGAATCTCTGCACTAGAATTGACTGGATCCTTCGCTCCGCTCAGGATGACACTGTTATTGCCCTTCGCGCCCTCTCGTCTCTCGTCTTTCGTCTCTCGTCTAAGATCAACAATCTCGTAATCCTTGAGTTCGGCTTTTTTGAACTTCGGGGTTGCGGCGGCTTTCGGGAGTTCGCCAGCGTACTGCGTGAACGTCTTGTCTGCATAAACGAATGCCGGAATTTCCGGAAGCAGTTCATCTTCACGAGCGAGGCGCACCACGACTTTCAAGCCCGGACGTTTCGCGAGGTCAGCCACGCAGCCCGCCAAATGAGCACGGTACTCCGGATCGAGCCCGCCAAACAAGTCATTGAAATAAACCCATTCCGGTTTTTCCATCCACATACGAGCCAAGAGCACTCGGCGCAGTTCGCCGTTCGAGAGGCTCAACAGCTTGCGGTCGAGAATCCCTTCGGCAAGGTCTGCAATGTTCAACGCCTCGCCAAGCTTATCCGGGTCGGTCAACGGCCACGCCATATCATCAATGTAGCGGTCCGTCTGCAAAAAGAACTTCTTGTCCAAAAGCAGGTTTCGCACCAACGGTGCTTCCGCATCATGCAAGCTGATAAAACGCTGCTGGAAGAACGGGGCCAACGCCTGCTGGATTTTACGTTGCATAGCCTCCGACATCGTGGAGACATTTTCACGTTGATTTAAAAAATGAGTAATGACTCGGTCAAGATCTTCGCCCTCGGTGCTGAAAATTTGCACCTGCGGAAACATCTCGATCAGAGCTTCAAAGCGCTTGAATTCCATGCGCCCAAAGATAGAAAAAGCCAAACGAGACGGCAAATTTTTCTCCTACGCAAAAACTCCCGGCCGAAACCGGGAGCTTTGTGAGGAGGAAAGAATCTTAAATACTAGAACTTATTGAAGAAATCCCAAGTGGTCTTCGGTACCCAGGACTGGTTCGAACCCGGATCCTTGTGGTCCCAGATATGGCCGCCATTCTGTGTGCACCAGCGAACCGGGAAGCGTTCTTCGACAGTCGTGTAGTCATAGCACACGTGCGGACCGTTGCCACCGTATTCCTGAGCCTTTTCATTCTTGGCCTTGCCACCTTCGGAGTTGAGTTCCAAGATGATATCGCGAGCAGCGCGGCCCATGACCGGAGTGCAGAGGTTGTCCTGCAAGCCGAGCACCCCCATCCAGCCAATGCCCATCTGCTTGCGCTGCGGGAGCCAAATGTTGCGTTCAGCTGTTTCGTACACGGCAACAGCACGGAGCACGTCCTGGTGGTTCCAGGAAAGACCGTTAGAGAACATAGAGCCGTAGCTGAAGCCTGTCGAGAATACGCGAGAAGAGTCAATGCAGAAGTTACCTTCGAGCATAGCCAAAAGTTCATCGAAGAGAATGTAGTCGTTCTGATCCCACGGGGCCTGATTTCCATTGCCTTCCGGAGCAACAAAGATTGCCGTATTTTCCGTATCAAGCGGTTTCAGGCCATAATAGCCTTCATCCTGCACACCACCGGCCCAGCCGCCCATGCACTGCATACCGAAAATGAGTTTGTACGGTTTGTTCTTGTCGTAGTTCTTCGGGATGTCAATACGCACGGTACGCGTTCCCTTGCTCCACTTGAATTCGATATACGGCTTGTCACCACGATACTTGTAGTCGAGCTTTGTATCCTTGCCGCAACCACGCGTCGGCACCGGATCGTTCTTGAGGCCCCAACCGTAAGCGTATTCCGGCTGTTTGACCGTCTTTTTGAGCTTGAGCGTAACGTTTGTATCCAAGTTACTGAGCGCAACCGTAAGCGTGTCATAATCCGTTGCAATCACGCGGAGGCTATCGCCGGCTTCTTCTTTCTTGAGACCACGAGCTACAGCTTCGCCAAACGAAACCCCGTAATTGCCATTGGATGCAAAGCGGAAATTGCTCTTTGCGCTACCGACGCTCACGCGGGCAAAATATGAACCCTGAGATTTCACGACAGACTGCATGTCAAGAGTACCCGTGCCATAAACAGTCTCGTTCAAGACGCGGGAACCCACAGCGTCAAAAACCTGGATGCGCACCGGTTCATTGGTGCTCTGGGAATAAGACAGAACGCCGTTCATCACGCTCACGTAGCCGAGTCTCGGACGAACGGAATGGATGCCAATCAAGGAATCACCGGGATTGGCCTCTTCCTTGAAAAGCTTGAATTCGCCCTTGGAATCAGTCGTTGTCTTGAGTGCGTTTTTAAGAAGTTCTACGGAAGCTTTTTCGATAGCCTTGCCGCTTTCATCGTTGACCTTACCCGTAACGGTAAAAGCCTGTGCAGATGCAGCAAAAGCAAGCGCCATTGCTGCACACTTTAAACTGAGGTGTTTCATACCTGTTCTCCTGTTGTATCATTCCTAACTCTTCATCCCGAAAGGACAAGTCCTCCAAACTGATTTGATACACGCAAGGAGATATGCCACGCAACTGCGTGGTTCCACAAAACCAAGCATGAACACACCAGTGTTCTACCTAACTAAACCCATCTGTAATATATCCTCGTCAGTAAGCCAAATCACAAGCCGCAATAGTTGTTTCGTGGACAATTAATCCATAAACAACTTTGCTATTTTTTCAGCGATGAATTCCTTGTTAAATAAAGCAATTGCCCAAGAACGCCTCACGCCGGCGGAAGGTCTCGAAATCTTGAAGAACATTCCCTGGACAGAAGTCGTCGAGGCGGCCGATACCGTACGCCAAGCGAAGCTCCCCGGAAACCGCGTGGGCTATACCGCATTCCGCATCGTGAATTACACGAACGTGTGCGAAGTGACTTGCAGCTTTTGCAGTTTTTGCCGAGCAGCAAGACACCCCGAAGCGTACGTCTTGAGTTTGGACGAAATCCGCCAAAAAACGCTTGAGGCAAAAGCCAAGGGCGCCGACCAGATCTTTCTGCAAGGTGGCGTCAACAAGGAAATCCCACTTTCTTACTACACCGACGTTCTCAAGATGCTCACGCAGGAATTGGGCGTCAAGGTGCGCGGGTTCTCGCCAGTTGAACTTGTCCGCATTGCGGAATTCAACAACATAACGCTTGACGAATTGCTCGACATTTTCAAGGATGCAGGCCTCAGTTCCGTCCCGGGCGCAGGCGCCGAGATTCTCTCCGACCGCATGCGTCAAATCTTAAGCCCGAAAAAACTCCCGGCACAGCAATGGTGCGATACGCTTGCCGCCTGCCACAAGAAGGGCCTCCCCGGCAGCGCAAACATCGTCATCGGCAGTGCCGAAACCGCCGAAGAAGTCATCGAACACCTCGAATACGTCCGTAAAACGCAGGACATCGCAGGCGGTTTCAAGAGCTTTGTCGTGTGGACGTTCCAGCCGCAGACAGACAAGTTCCCGATCCGCCATGTGCGCGGCGACGAATACCTCAAATTGCTCGGACTCAGCCGCCTGTACCTCGACAACGTCCCGCACATCGAAGTTTCGCTCCTCGGCATGGGACTTTCGCTCGGTGAACTCGGGCTGCATGCCGGCGCCGATGACATCAACAGCATCGTCATTGAAGAGAACGTGCTTAAAAACCACGGCCTCACGACCATCGAGCAGGCCGAAACATTCATCAAAAACGCAGGCTTCACGCCCTACCGCCGTTCATTAAACTTTGATTAAGGCGAGAAGCGCAGCCATCCTGGACTATTTTCAGCTCAAAATTATAGGCTTATTTGCCCTCTTTTTGTTTAGATTAATAAAAGTGCCGCAAGCACAACCACCTCTTTCAAGAAGGAGATTCTTATGAGTTGGGAATGCAAATACCTCAACGAGACATTTTGCGAGAAACGCAAACAGGAATGCGACCCAGGGGCAAAAGGCTGCGTCCTTCAGGGCCGTTTCAGCTTTCCGCTAAAGGAAAAGTCAAAAGCCGAAAAGAAAGGCAAATAAAAAAGACCCCCTTTCGAGAGTCTTTAAAAGCCGAGGCTTCGCGCGATCCACAACCGAACTAGATGAGGCGCAGGATTTCCTGGGCAGTCTGTTCCGCAAACGCATTGTCCTGGACAAAGCGGCGGACTTCAGTCGGATTGATGCGTGCATATTCAGAAAGCGCGCGACCAATGCCGTTGCGAATGTAGTAGTCGTCGTCCTTGGCACAAGTGAGGCAGAACTGACGCAAAAGCGGCCAGTCGGTGCGGTCCTTGTACTGCACCTGGAAGATAATCGCACTGCGACGGACCCAGATGTTCGGGTCGCGGATCCAGGAAGCAATCTTTGTGCGCAGAGCCGGAAGACGTAGCGCCAAATCACCCAAAACGCAAGAAGCGAGGGTATCGACAGTGTCACGCCAAGCTCTGGTCTTAATGAGCTTTTTCAAAAAATTCAGGTGCTGGCCACCGAGAAGAACGCGATGGCGGAACAGGTAGTCACAAGCCGCGTACTGGAATTCCCTATACGGCTGCGCCCACATGTCCTCAACCCTCGATACGAGTTCGTCCCCGTCCTTTGGCGGGTACTTGTCGAAAATCGGGTACGTGACTTCACGACGGGGAACCAATCTGATTCCGAGAAATTCAAATTGCTCCCTAGCCTTCTTAGACATTTCATGCGACTCTTCTTCATTAGCGATAGAGCGCAGAGCGAGAGATATTTCTTGTGTAAACCGAAGCATGTACACCAAAAATAGTCCATAAAGAATTTTTTTTCTAGACCTTGACAAGCATTTTTTTCAAATTTTTTTAAATTTTTCTCAGATTTTTTGCAAAAAAAGTGCAAAAAAAAACTTGACAAAGCTAAAAACCGCTTAAAGACCCAGAAATCATGACTGATTCCACTAGAAAAGAGGCTCTTCAAGTCACTGAAGTTCCGCCCGAACTGCGTGGTCTTTCCGACGAAGAAATCATTCGCAACTCGGAAAGCAAAAAGAAAAAATTTATCGGTAAAAAGCACAACGGGGCCAAGCGCCCGTCCAAGCGCGAGCGCCAAAAGCACAAAGAGCAAAGCGAAAACGCCAAGTTCAATTCGCTCGTGGCCAAGTACATCAAGCCCGAAAGCGCAAAGCAGCGTGAAGCAGAAAACGACGCCGAAATCAACAGCATCCTGAAGAAAATCGCAAAGAACGCCGCACCGAAGGCCGAAGACGCCGAAGTCAAGAAGATTATCGAAAAGACAGTTCCCGCATCAGCGCCCAAGCGAGTGCTCACGAGCGTCATCTCGGAACCGCCCAAACCGCCCTCAGGCCGCGTCCTCAAAGGCTCGTTCGGCGCAAAGCCAGGCGACAAGCCGAAGACCGTCATCGTGTCTGCAGCCGACCTCGCCCGCCAGCGCATCGAAGAACGCGCAAAGAAAATCCGCGAAGCGCTCATGGCAAAGAACAAGGCACTTCACCCGGAAGCCGCAGCAGAAATGCCGGTCAAGCGCCCCCGTGGCCGTCCCCGCAAGAATCCGCTTCCGCCAGCAGAATAGACGACAACCACACAAGGCGAGTGACGCGACCAACAAAGTTGGGCATGTTCGAGCCGAATGGTTGGGACAAAAGCGAAGCGAATGTCCAAAGACGAAAGAACGCCGCTACGCGGCTACAGACGAGAGATTAACCCGCCACAACAAGTGCGCGGGCTTTTTTATGGATTGCGCGATTCTCGCCTCCCGCAATCCTCGAGAAAACAAAAAGACCTTCCGCTTTCACGAAAGGTCTTTTGAGAGGCAACGGGCGGACTCGAACCGCCGAATAAGAGTTTTGCAGACTCGCCCCTTACCAACTTGGGTACGTCGCCATAATTGCAGACGCAATATAAGTATTTTAAGACGCCCTTACAAGGGGTCCGCGCAAAAAAAGTGAAATTTTTTAATTTTTAGCCGTGAATTTCACCCAATTGAAGACAAAATTGCTCGCCACGCTCGGCGCCCTCTGGATGAGGAGCCTCCGCATCCGCCTGCGCGTTCCCGACGACTTCCGCCCGGGGATCCTTGGACTCTGGCACAAGGACCTGCTCGCAAGCACCGCCGCCTTCAAGGACAAGAACGTCCACATCCTCGTCTCAGAATCAAGCGACGGCGAATTTTTCGCCCAGGCGGCCAAGCAGCTCCATTACGAAGTCACCCGCGGTTCCGACACGCACGGGGCCACAAACGTCCGCCATCTGCTAAAATCGCTTAAAAACGACCGTTTTGTCGGCATGGCGCTCGATGGTCCGCACGGCCCCGCCCTTCAGGTAAAACCGGGATCTCTATGGCTTTCCAAGGCAAGCGGCCGCCCCCTTTGGCTTTTTTGCATCAAGTATGGCAAGCATTTTCGCCTAAACGGATGGGATAATTTCATTATTCCGCTCCCTTTGACAGCTATTGACATCGAAATTAAGTATCTTTTGCCCGAAAATATTCAAAATAAGGAAACACAGCCGTGATCGCATTACCTCCAAAATTTGTCGCATTCGACTTAGAAACGACTGGTCTTGTCAACCGCAAAGACGAAATCATTGAAATTGGCGCCGTAAAGTTCACTGTAGAGGTGAAAAACGGACGCGTCGTGCCAAAGCTCATCTCGGAATTTGACACGCTCGTAAAGCCCAACATGCTCATCCCCGCCGAAGCAACGAACGTGAACCACATCACCGACAAGATGGTCGAGAATGCACCGCCAGTCGGCGAAGCGCTCAAGCAGTTCACCGCATTCTGCGGCCCGGGATCCATCCTGCTTGCCCACAACGCAAACTTCGACGCCAGCTTCTTGCGCACCGCCTACGAACAGAACCCGCAGTTCACGCCGGGTAACCCCGTCGTCGATAGCCTCGCCATTTCCAAGACCATCATGCCGGAACTTGCAAACCACAAGCTCGGCTTCATGGCAAACATGTTCATGAAGCGCGGTGAAATCTCGATGACCATCGACGAAGAAAAGATGCACCGTTCCGTGTACGACTGCGAAATGCTCATGGAAGTGTTCGTAGCACTGCTCCGCCGCCGCCTCAAGGAAAAGGAATGGGAAATGGGCAGCATCATGCAGGCCATGGCCAAATACAAAGGCATCCCGCAGTTCATCAGGAAGTAGAGCGCCTTCGGCGCAGTTACTAGTTAATAGTTAGTAGTTACTAGCGATTTGAACTGATAACTGCTGCGAAGCAGCCTCAGTAACTAGTAACTCAGAACTCGGAACTAAAAAGCTCGCTAGTAGGCGAGCTTTTTGTTTCAACAAAATACACAAAAGACCGCCATGCAGAGCATAGCGGCTTTCGTCAAACTTTCAATCTAAGAAATTAGATTCCGAGTTCCTGAGCAACAGCCTGGATGCCAAGCTTGTTGATCGTGCGGAGACCAGCAGCGCTAACGCGGAGCGTCACCCAGCGATCTTCTTCAGGAATGTAGAAGCGCTTCTTCTGGAGGTTCGGAAGCTGCTTCATCAACTTCTTACGGTTAGAGTGGGAAACCATGTTGCCCACGAGACCGGCTTTGCCGGTGACTTCACAAATGCGGCTCATATTAAAACTCCGTTGTTTTTACAGGCACCAATTTTAGCTAAAAATTTCAAAACTGTCAAGGCTAAAGTTAATCTTGCAATGCTTTTGGCAAGTTAAACTTCGTATTTTCCACTAATTTTACAAGATTTTCAACTTCTATCGGGCCAAATTTTTCTTTCAGCCAATCGACAACGCCCTGGACCAGCACCTCCGGTGCGCTCGCACCGCTAGACAGCCCAACCGTGTCAATGCCATCAAACCACGCCGGATCAAGGTCGTTGACGTCCGCAATCAAGTGGCTCGGGAGGCCCTGTTCAAGCCCAAGCTCCATCAAGCGGGACGAATTCGAGGAATTCTTGGCGCCGACAACCAAAAGCATGTCCACCTCGGAGCACAGCTCGAGAACTGCCGCCTGGCGGTTCCCCGTCGCATAGCAAAGATCACCCGCATCCGGCCCGATGATATTCGGGAAGCGGCGCTTGAGCGCTTCGATAATCTTTCGCGTTTCCGCCACAGAAAGCGTCGTCTGCGTGATGTAGGCCAGTTCCTTGTCGGCAGGCACATCAACCGTTTCCGCATCTTTCTCGTTCCTGATAAGCGTAATCGCGCCTTCCGGAAGCTGTCCAAGCGTACCTTCGACCTCGGCATGCCCGGCATGCCCAATCAAGATGATATGGCGGCCGGCGTTGTAATGCCGCTTAGCGCTGAAATGGACCTTGAGCACCAGCGGGCAGCTCGCATCAAGCACCTGCAAATTACGGGCTTTAGCCTCTTCATAAATACGCTCTGCAACGCCATGTGCCGAGAAAATCACCACGGATCCTTCCGGCACTTGATCCAGCTCATCGACAAAGACAACGCCCTTGTCCTTAAGCGTTTCAACAACAAACTTGTTATGAACAATTTCATGGCGCACATAAATCGGCGTACCAAATTTTTCGATAGCCTTTTCGACAACATGGATTGCACGGTCAACACCAGCACAGAATCCACGGGGCGTAGCCAGAACGATTTTTTTCATAATTCACCTAATCTACTTTAACAAGTTTTTCAAAAATTCCAGCAACTGCTGATACGAGTCACTAATTTTAGCACTTTCATGAGCAAGAAATGTTTGCACCAAACGGGATTCCGGCTTATTGCGCTGAGAAAAGTCCTCAGCCGAGCGTAACTGCGCAAGGACGCCTTCACGAACAAGCGTCATCACAGTCTCTTCCTGCCCTGCGGCATAAGGCCCTACACAAGTCGCAAGACCGCTTTGAAGCGGCTCCCAAAAATCATGAACACCAAGCCCACGTGCAAACGACCCGCCAACAACCGCCGATCTAGAAACAGCAAACACATCTTTCGTCTTGCCAAACTCGAGAACCATCGAGACTGAGCCACTCTGCACCAAGGGCCAGTCAACAACCGATACCCCAAGTCCGCAAAGCGCCTTACGGAATTCATCCACTTCCGACAAGCGACGCGGCATAAGCACCACGGATTCACCGCGCTTGATCGAAGACAAAATCATGCGACCAAGACTCGGCATTTCCTGGATGTGCATCGAGACAAAGACCGTATCGACCGTCGGATTTTCAGGAGGCAAAACGACCTTGCCCGAACGGACCCAAGGCAAAAGCTTCCAGTCGCCGCCAATCATCATCCGCGAGCTGTTCGAGCGCGCAGAAACGCTGAAGAAGCGCGACAAGTCCGACCCGGTCTGCATGCTGACAAAGCCAATCGCCGCATAGTCCATTCCAGGAACAGCATGATGGAAACGTCCCGAAACAACAGCCACAGGCGGCCGAGTCGAAATTCGCAGCATCGAGGAGAGATACCCCGGCCACAGTTCATTTTCGGCAAGAATAAGCCCAAGCGGCTTGACCGACGAAACAAAGGACATCATCGTTGCAGGAGCATCGACAGGCGCAATGTGCGCAGTCACATCCACTCCCGATTCTTTGATAAACGAAACCACTTCAACTTTCTGCGTCGTCACCAAAAGACGCGGGCAATTCGGCAAATCCTCCTGGAGGAATTTCGCCAAATTCAAAAGCATCTTACATTCGCCAAGACTTGCGCCATGCATCCAAAGAAACGGCCCCTTGGGCCACGGACCACGCAGGCGCGATTTCACATGGTACTTATTTTCTATAACAGGTACTTTTGCAGCAACTTTGGCTACAGATCCTAAAGCCTCTCGCGCAATGTCAAAAACCTTAAACATAGAAAACCACCACTTTTCTTACGACCAGTAATAAATTACAAAACAAGAGCCACAGCCAAGTGGAAGAATCCGCAAAAAAAGCCTGCCAGAAGGTCCTTTGCAAAGGAAGCATCCGCAATTTTTCAGCACAGTCGCCATGCGAAGCTTTCAAACGCGGAAAGAACGCAGGAGTTTCGCTCGCCCATAAGCGCCATACATCGCCAAATTTCCGTTCCAGGAAACGATCCTCGATTCGCGAAAGCGCCATCTCGAAAGCAATCACGACAAGCATAAGCGGCAAAATCCAAAGAGAAAAACCCAAATGAAAAATTGCAATTCCAAGAGCAAAACCAGTATTGGAAATGTAAAGCGGATGCCTCACGCGAGAGTACGGACCGCAAGTCACAAGCGCGTCCGCCTGATGTTCGTAGCCGCGAGTATGTTCGCCGATAAACCGGCGAGTCTGCACTCGTAAAAAAGCACTCAAAATGTATAGAAGAACAGCAATTAGGGGGGCGGTGGGTTCATTGCCCGGAGGCGCACATACAAGAATTACAGCGATCACCCCCAGGATGTATCCGCGAAAGCGATACAGAAACGCAGAAAATTTATTTTCTGTATCAGGCATCTCCCATCTCCACAACATTAAACCTTTGTTCCTGTTCGCGGGAAAGAACATCATGGCTGACGAGGACAACCCATTTATGGAGCAGTTCCGCCGTGTCGAGGAATGCACTCAAAAGCAATTCGCGGTCAGCAAGTGCCACAGATGCAAACGGTTCATCCAGCAAGACCACCGAGCAATCCGAAGCAAGCGCCCACGCCAAAGCCACGCGCGCACGTTCACCTCCCGACATTCCCTCTTTAGCAATGATCTGATTCACTCGGGCCGCGCGGGCAAATTCGGCAACAGCCTCAAATTTCGCTTGTGCTAAAAGTTTTTTCAACAAATGAAGTGGAGGCAATTCCAAATCCTGGGCTACAAAGAACACATTATTTTTCAAAGGAATGGAACATGAAATTTTCCCGTAATCCCATTCTTCAAGCCCTGCAATCAAGCGTAACAAAGTCGATTTGCCAACACCATTGCGTCCGCGTACAAGCACCGGCTTTTTCGTACACCAGCATAGCGAAAAATTGCTGAAAAGCGTAGCAAAAGCACCCTCGTAAGAAAAATCGCCATGCTTAATCTGTAAGCAATCCAAGTCCGTAGAGAACAGTTTTTCTACCGAACTGGAGTCCGATTTTTTCGAAGGCAATGCTTCGAACTTTTCCAAAACGCGAAGCGCACTCATCGCAGACCTTGCCTGCGGCATCACGCGGGCACACTCCTTCACGGGTTTATAACAAAGGAGAACCGCCGAGCAGTAAAGCACAAGCCCCGTGCCGTCCATCCACCCCTTCGAAATCAGGAGCGCACAAAAGGCAAGCACAAAGACCATCGCCAGGACCGAGACCGATTCCGCGACAAGCGAAAGGACGCCTTTGCGAAGGGATACCGCCACCCCGTCATCACGGAGCACGCGCACTTGAGACACCAAATCGTTCGAGACGTCGCTACGTTCAAAGCCAGAACTCCAGCGACGAAAAAGTTTTCGCGCAAGATAAAGCGAATTGCGAAAACTCGACCGCTCCGTCAAAATGTTTTCTTCGGCAGGCCCCATCTTATGCAGACTGCGCTGCATCCAGCTCACAAGCGGAACAACGACAACAAAGAGGAACAACGTAAGCGGCCAGGATATGTAAAACAGCACCGGCAAAAAGACCAACAGCTGAAGAACCGCCTGGACCGCCTGAAAAAACACGCCACCATTCGATTGCAGAACAACAGCAGATTCGTATGCAGCCTCGACTTTCATTTCGCCTTCCGGCGTATGGAACACCCGCGGCGAAAGAGAACGGAGCGCATGCAGGAACCACGCCATCACAAGAGAGCCAGCGCCGAAAAGCCATTTTTCGGAAATATTCATTTTCCAGGCAAAAAAGGCAAAGCGAAGCGCTGTGAGAACAACCATCAGCACAAGCCACTGCACAAGTGAGAAAATCGCCTCGCCCTGGAGAATTTCCATGAAAGAGCGGACACCCCAAAGCAAGGCCGCATCGGCAGCACTCGCAAGCAAAGCCACAGGCAAAAAGCGAAAAATGCCTCGCCAAAGTATCTTTTTTAGCCGTTTTTTCAGAATCACGGAAGAAAAAATAAAAAATTCAAACAAAAACCCTTGACAATTTCCTATAAACATCTATATTTGGCGCACACAAAACGCCCCTATCGTCTAGTGGCCCAGGACTCGGGATTTTCATTCCCGCAACAGCGGTTCGAAACCGCTTGGGGGTATAAAGGAACCAGCTGAAAAGCTGGTTCTTTTTTTGTACCCACAAGCCAACCGCATCACAGGGTATAAAAAAGGACCGGCAATCAAGCCGATCCTTTCTCATACGCCAAAGCACTAGTTCCAAACTTGCAAAACGGGAAGTCGCCCTCGATTGGAGGGCGACAGTATTTTACGAGTTGGAATGAGAGACTTTTGAATAAACTCCAAATACACCAAAACCGTATTCACGGTTCCTTATTATGCTGTTTATTTCTTTTAAAAGCTAAATAGCGTTTGCACCCATTGCAAACAAATCAAAGCTCCCCTCTGATACGTTCACGTAAATAAATATAATATAATTTTCGCAAAAGAATACATTTTTATTACAAAAATTCATTTTTAGACCAGAAAAATGCTAAAAACTACCATTTTAGGGAAATTATTACCAATTTGAGGGAGGAGAGAGAGGGATGGGACAACTAGCTCTTTTCATTTCGCTAGCCCTTTCACCCTCTCTCTAGGAGAGAGAGGGATTGGACGCCGAACTCACTTCGTTTCGTTCGCCGCCCTCCGGGTTACGGCCGGAGGCCGTAATCCTTGACCGCGCTGTGTTCGCTTCGCTCTCGCGCGGTCAATCGAACCCTCTGCGAGGGTTCTCATCCACCATTTTTTCACTTGAAACAAAAAGCGAAGCCTTTCGGCTTCGCTTTTCGTTTCAAAGGAGAGAGAGGGATTCGAACCCTCGGTCCTGTGACAGACTCCGGATTTCGAGACCGGCCCATTCGACCACTCTGGCATCTCTCCGAGGTTTGCATAATATAGTATAATTCATTTAAACTGTCTATGAAAATTTCCGGCACAGCCGCAACATTCTTTTTTATTACTTCATCACCAGCGTTTTCAAAAACCTTTGATTTCAAGCCTTTATTTTCTACATTTGGCGCAAAATTAAGGGGACCCAACAGACTTCAGGTTTATAAGTGCGAGTGCACTTCGGGGCTTATTGAATGCTCATTTTGAGCAAAGTGATGACGCGGCATGTGCTGCAGATGAAGTTTACGGATCCCGAAGGTGACTTATGGCAGAAGATCTTTCTTGCGGCCCGGAAATCGACGTTCCGGAAAATAACGACAACTCCAAATTGCAGCTCGAAGCGGACGCGTTCTTGAACGCCATCGCAGGCGGAGCAGACGAAGACCAGGCTGATGAAGCCGCATTCTTTGCAACAAATCCAGACGGCATCGTCGTTGATGATAACGGCGAAGTTCTGGAATCCGGCGCAAACTCCAAGATCAAGAAAGGCGAAAAAGTCGAATTTATCGACGATGATGAAGAGACAAGCGAACAGGAAAAGCCCGCTGAGGCAGAAGGCGCAACAGTCGCCGCAACTACCCCAGCAACCTTAAATGAAGACTCCACAGACGCAGAAGATGTCGGCGACGAATCTTTGGTGACATTCGACGATCTCGGCCTCTCTCCGGAAGTTCTCGAAGCAGTCAAACTCGCCGGTTACGAAACGCCTTCGCCTATCCAGGCTAAGGCCATCCCGGCCCTTTTGCAAGGAGCAAACCTTCTCGGTACAGCACAGACCGGTACCGGCAAGACAGCAGCATTCTCGCTTCCGCTCCTTTCGCGCATCAACTTCAACGGACGCGAAACGTCCATGCTCGTGCTCACGCCGACACGCGAACTCGCCATCCAGGTTTCGGATGCCATCCAGCAATACGCCGTCAAGATGCAGAACGTGACCGTTGTTCCGGTCTATGGCGGTCAGGACATCGCTATCCAGTTGCGCGCCCTCAAGCGCAAGGCAAGCGTTGTTGTCGCTACCCCGGGCCGTTTGATTGACCATATCAAGCGCGGTTCTATTTCGCTTGGAGCTGTCAAGGCCATTGTCCTGGACGAAGCAGATGAAATGCTCGACATGGGCTTTATGGAAGACGTGGAGACCATCCTCAAGGAAATCCCCGCCGATGCCCAGCGCGCCCTCTTTAGCGCCACCATGCCGGACAGCGTGAAAAAGATTATCGACCAGCACCTGGGCGAATACGAAGAAGCCCGCATCGAAGGCAAGACGACCACGGTCGAAAACATTTGCCAGCGCTACTTGCTCGTGAAAAACGAACACAAGATCGAAGCGCTCGCCCGCGTCCTCGAAGGTGAAGAATTTGACGGAGTGCTTATTTTCGTACGCACCAAGCAGAACACCACCGAAGTGGCCGAAAAACTCGAAAGCCGCGGATTCAATGTGGCACCGCTCAACGGCGACCTCGCCCAGTCCATGCGCGAACGCACCATCAACCGTCTCAAGATGGGCAAGCTCGATATCGTCGTCGCAACAGATGTCGCCGCAAGAGGCATTGACGTAGACCGCATTTCGCTCGTTGTGAACTACGACATTCCGTACGACACGGAATCCTACGTGCACCGCATTGGCCGTACAGGTCGTGCAGGCCGCAGCGGTAACGCCATCTTGTTCATCACGCCGCGCGAAAAGCGCATGCTCAAGACCATCGAAAAGGCAACGCGCCAGCCGATTGATGTGATGGAAATGCCGACTTCCGAACAGATCAGCAAAAAACGCGTCGAAACTTTCAAGGCTAAAGTCAAGAGCGTCGTAAGCTACGGTGAACTCGACCAGTTCAAGGAACTCGTCCACGCACTCGCCGCAGAAGGCTGCAACATGAAGGACGGCGTAGCCCTCGAAGACGGTACCGTCAACGAAATGACCGCCGAAGACATCGCTGCCGCAGTCATCAAGATGTACCAGAAAAAGCAGCCGCTCTTCCCGAACCTTCCGCCGCTCGAAGCGCCGAAGGAACGTCGCGAAAAGGTCCGCAGCGGCAGAGACTTCCTCGGCAATGGCGAAGATTTCGGCCTCAACAGCGAAGAACAAAAGCGTATGCGCAAAGAACGCAAGGAAGGCCTGAACGGCGTCGAAGAAGGTTTCTTGCGCTACTACCTCGGCGTTGGCCGCATTGACCACGTCACTCCGCGCGACATCGTAGGTGCAATTGCCGGCGAAGCAAACATCAACAGCAGCAACATCGGCCGCATCAAGCTCTTTGACAAGTTCAGCACCGTTGAACTTCCGAACACGCTCCCGCAAGACGTTCTCGACATTCTCTCTGAAATGACCATCCGCGGCAACGACGCCCGCTTCCGCGTAATGACCGACGAACCGCCCGAGGGTCCTGCACCGGGAACGAGACCGCATGCCAGCCGCGAAGAACGCCGCAGTTTCCATCGCGACCGCAAGGGAGGCTTCCGAGACGATGAACGCCGTGGTGGATTCCGCAAAGACCGTGGTGAACGCAGCTTTGGTGACAAGCCGTTCGAGAACCGCAAGGCCCGCCGTGAGCGCCAATTCGCCGACCGCAAACCCGGCAAGTTCGAAGACAAGCCCTTCCACAAAGACCGAGACGAACGCAGTTTTGGCGACAAGCCATTCCGCAAGACACGCCGCTTCGGAAGAGTTTAAACCAAATTAAAATAAATAAATGAACGGAATTCAGAACGAATTCCGTTTTTTTTGTACTAAAAATTCAAATTTGTATAAAATACTTTACGTTAATCCTTTTTCATCTTCTTAATATATACACTTATATATATTCCCTAAGGAGAAAAAAAAATGGCTAACAAAACAAATGAAAAAGATTCTACAGCAACAATTCAAGAATCTGAAATCCACATATTATTCAATAAAATAGCAGTAACAGCTATAGCTGCTTGTTATTCAACAAAAAAAGACACATACGAACCATGGCCTTGTGGAACACCCTGGTGGCGATTTCCAATACCATGGCCCCATCACGTCAGTGAACTCATCGCTGAGGTAAAAGATTATTCAGTAAGACTCCCAAAAGTCTTTTTGCAAAATGGCGATGTAATACTGGATATTATCCACAATGCAGGCCTGGAAGCAAGCATTGCTGCCAACTTCAGGATTTCAAAAATAAATCCTATTGCAAAACTAAGAGAAAACATTCCTGCAAAAATTAGCAACAACGTTGCCAAGGCTATAATCAGTTACTTAGAGGCAATCGAAAAAGGGCAGAATGAAATTATCAAGGAAGCCCAAAAGCTTATTCCCGATGGTATTGAACTCACTCCGAATAAAGACTTCGAAGCCACCAATATTGTCAGACAAGCAATAGGACATGGCATAATAACTAGTTATATACCAAGCGGATACTATGACGATTTTGAACCATGGCCATGCGGAACTCCCTGGAGGAGACATCCAATTGGCCCTAATGGACCTATTGGGCCTTGGTTCAGCAACATCCATGAAGTCGCTTCCGCAGCAAGCCTCTATGCAGGAAATTATGCATTAGCCGTCCAAGAAAACCGATTCACAATACAACAAGCTGTCGAGATAGCCGGTTTCAATGCACAAATTCCAGGCAATTTCAAAAACGCAAAAGCCAATACACTTGAAAAGCTTCAAGAAAATATTCCTGAAAAATTCTGCAATAACATTTCCAAGGCGATTGTCAAATACCTTACAGCAATCGATAAAGGCCAACAGCAAGTTGCAAAAGCAATCGCAAAGCTTATTCCCGAAGGCATTAAAATCACCCCGGTTAAAACAAAGCTTGTAAAGAAGGCAAAAAAATAACGAACAATAAAGTATCCTAAAAAAAGAAGTCCGTCTCCAACACAGACGGACTTTTATGTATATTGTAACCAAACTAGAGATTATTTATGACAAAGAAACTATTTATATCATTTATTCTAACCATTCTAGTCCTATCAAGCTGTGCATTTTTCAAGCCCAAAATAAATGAAAATTTCAAGCGGGATGATTTAAGCCCAGCCCTAGCCGATTCAGTAGATCTGTTCACCGGTGAAGCCTACAGGATGAAACCCGAATACACAAACGAACTTATCGTAGCCATAATTAGAGCTAATACGCTCAATGTGGAAAACGCAAAAGTTTACTACCCTACTCTAATTAACCTGATAAGTTTAAAGAACCGCAATTACCTTGATGAGAACTGGATTATGTCTCACCTCGATGAAAAAGATCAGAAAGATTTTCAGCGAGTCTTCCCAACAGGATTTCCTGCAAAACAAAGCATAAGCAAGTTTATTCAAAGTAATGAATTTTTCATGGACTCAGTCACATGCGAAGGTGAAGATATCGATGCACACTGGGCCTATTTCTCTGCTACTGGAGATACGAAGATTATTGAGAAAATCGAAAAGACAATGCATGTCTATGACAGATTATGCTGTTTTGAATGCCTTCAGAACTCACTGCTATTCAGATCCGTTAAAAATAGGGACGTCTATGACAAGCTTGTTGAAATTCGCGATACAACATGCGAAAAGGCACCAAATCCCACGGGTTGCGCAGCTTACTACGACAACCGATATATTCCGCCTGCAAGCGAATGCGCCTGGAGCGAAATAAAACATTAAACCCAAATTGATAAAAAAAGAAGTCCGTCTCCAACACAGACGGACTTTCTTTTTACGGGAAGCTAGGCACCGATAAAAATCAGGACGCCGCTCAGTGCGAGGAGCAGAACGCCCCACACCGTCTCGACGATGGGACCGAGCC
>NZ_JBGUHR010000027.1:0-2715 GCF_045112255.1 Fibrobacter sp. | reverse complement strand
TCCGGTCTTTTTCCTTTCTCGGTTCGGGGGTACGGGGGTGTCCCCCGTTTCTGTTTTATGCACTTGCGGTTACCAACGTGGCTGCAGTGCCGCTGTGAGTGTCTTGTCCGGTCTTTTTCCTTTCTTTCTGTTCGGGGGTACGGGGGTGTCCCCCGTTTCTGTTTTATGCACTTGCGGTCACCAACGCAACAGCCACTCCGACAGTGACCGTCTTGTCCGGTCTCTGGCGGTGTGGCGGATTGTTTGCCGATACAGTAGCACACACGATCATGAACTTGTGGTCACTATGCGGCAGGCAGTGCGCCGCGCTTAGGCGCTCTGCCGGTGGGCTTGCCGATAAAGTAGGGCATACAACAATTCACTTACAGGTACTATGAAGTAGCCCCCCGAGCCGCCGCCCCTGCCCGAGCGCGGCGAATGTCTCAAAAGCCGCCTTTTGTTCTTTCGGGTAGGGGGCCCGATGGGACAAAAGGCAGGTTTTGAGAAGCGGGAGCCGGGCGCAATGATTAGCACACCCGCTATTTGCGCCCGGCCCCCGCGTCATTCGCAAGCGACAGGCGGGGCGGCGGCCGGGGGGCGGACGGCTACAGACTAACTTCCAGTTTTGATTACTTCCGCCCGACGATGCCCCCCCAGGAGCCCGACGGGACAGCGGCGTTGGAAGCGCGGGCGGAAGCGGGGGGAGAGACGGGCGGCGGAAACCTGAGGTTACGATAAAAGCAGCGACCGCCGGCGGTGCGTCCGCGTTAGCGTCTTGAGCTCCGCCGCCGGGAGCGGACGGTTACGCACTGGAACTTTCGGTTAGGATAAAAGCTTGATTTCGGCGGCGGTGCGTCCGCGTTAGCGTCTTGAGCTCCGCCGACAGCCAATAAAGCTTGAAGTTTGGAAAGCCTCTTACAGTTCGAGTTTTTGCCACCGTATCAAAATAACTCTGTTTCAAGTATTAAAAATGCGACTGAATGCGGATTTTGTGACATCGTTATAAGTATCAATATAACCGAGCGTTAAAAATGATACTTATAGAATTGTAGTCACAATGCACAAACAAACAAATTTTCTGTATTTTTGCGCCGTTTTCAGCGGCTTTCCTGCAAAAATCGTGTCAAAAATTGCATATTTTTATAGCTTTTGGTCAGGTATGGTCAAATTCTCGGTTTTCTGCGTTTGCGGCTCTGACTCCTCGCCGCTGTGCATAAAATCCGTTATGCTCTGGCTCTCGTACTCCGCTATATCATACGTTGGCGCATAGCCTTCCGGCTCTGGTTCCAATGTATCAAGGACGGCTGTATTTATTACACACCGTCTGACATAGGCTTGCAGGTTTCCGATCTTCTCTTTGTTCTTTGCGATAGCGTTTCTTATTTTCTTCTTTCCTTCTTCGCTCAGGCTCTTTTCGGTCTGAGCTTCGGCGGAGCTGATCAGCTCATCAACAGAAGAAGAAGATTCTATACTCTTATTATTATACTCTTCTGATTTGGGGGACATTTTTGTCCCCTCGTGAGAGGACATTTTTGTCCCCTCGTGAGAGGACATTTTTGTCTCCTCGTTTATAGGTGCAATGTAAATTTTGAAAGGCTTGGTTCTGTTGCCTGACTGCCGCTGTCTGAGTATCAGTTCGGCGGCTTCCAACTCTGAGATCAGGCGGCGAGCCTGACGTTTATCTATACACATTTCTTCTGCTATGGATTCCATTGTATAATAACAATACGTTCCGAAGCTGTCGCACCATCCGTTTTGCTTTGATATGCCTATCCTGTTGCTGATCAGAGCGTAAAGGATCATCGCACGCGGTGAAAGTCCGGTTTTCAGTAGCTTTTTGTCAAATTTAATAAAACACATAAAAAAACAACCTCCGTTTTCTTCTACAAGGCAGAAAGAGAGAGAAAACGGCGGCTGTTCTATGATAAGTGTAACACAACCCTACAACGCTGTCTGAAGGATACCTGATAATGAAAGAAAAGCAGGAAATATTGTCTTGCAAGCAAAACAAAATTGACATGTTGTTGAATCCGTGTTATAATTATAGTTGATGGTGGAACAGAGCCGCAAACTCTTTCCGCTTTTTCTGGACATCAGCGGTGCTTTCGCTGATGTCCTTTTTACTATACCATATTTTTGCAAATCTTGCAATAACCATAAATAAAAAACAAATAAAAAAACACAAGGAGTGATAAAATGTCCAACAAAAAGATAGTAATTGATACTGACTATGTAGATGCGCTCTCTCGTATCCGGCTCGGTGCGCCGCATTATAGAATTTTGCTTTACCTTGCGTGCAGGAGCAAGGCAACTATTTCTGACATTGCCGCCGGTCTGAGCATGGCACGCCAAAATGTCTATCGGTACATCAAAGAGCTTACAGCCTGGAAGCTTGCACATCCAGACGGTAAGAGTTACAGCGTGACCACCGAGGAACCGCCCTGCATTGACCTGCTTCCGCCGGATATGCTTCCGTGGTCGCTCGCTTTCCCAGATGCCGCCTCCGCCCTCTGATGCAGGATGTAGGTAATATAATATTACAAAACTACACGGAACACACACGAGCTTATCAGATGATAAGTATAGTGTGTTAGACAAAGCCCCCGAAGCGTTCAGGCTCCGAGGGCTTTTTGTTGTGGCAGCAGTGCCGTTGTGAGTGTCTTGTCCGGTCTTTTTCCTTTCTCGGTTCGGGGGTACGGGGGTGTCCCCCGTTTCTGTTTTATGCACTTGCGGTTA